>JALSRM010000083.1 GCA_026984775.1 Gammaproteobacteria bacterium | reverse complement strand
GTTGAAATTCGCGATCAGTCGCAGAAAACGTGGCTGACAGGCATCCACAAGGTCGTTCACGATTTTGTTGGTAACGGCCTCATGGAATGCGCCCTTATTACGGAAAGACCAGATGTACAGCTTCAGCGCCTTCAGTTCTATACAATGTTGATCGGGCACATAAGCCAGTTCCAAAGTGGCAAAATCAGGCTGACCCGTCTTTGGGCACAGGCAGGTAAACTCTGGAATGGTGATCTGGATGGTGTAATCTTTTTCTGGATTCGGATTATCGAAAAGCTCTAATTCTTCGCTAGGTTGGCACATATTCTTTATAGAATGGTTTGAAAATTGACCGTATACCATATCACAAACCCTGGGTGGCAAGGTAGTCCTGCGAGGATTGTCTGTAATTTTACAACCTTATAAAAACAAATAAAAATCAATTGGATAGATGGCCGAGAGCCTGTTTCGTGAAATCAGAAAAACGTCTTGAATAAACTACTTGATCATGTATCTTATGCCCTATGAGAATAAACAAAATCAAACTTGCCGGTTTTAAATCCTTTGTCGATCCCACCACCTTGAATCTGCCCTACCAGCTGACAGGAATCGTCGGTCCAAATGGCTGTGGTAAATCGAATGTCATCGATGCAGTACTCTGGGTCTTGGGAGAAAGCTCGGCCAAGCATTTGCGTGGTGATGCCATGTCAGATGTTATCTTCAGTGGCTCCAATGCACGTAAACCGGTCGGACAGGCCTCGGTGGAGATCATTTTCGACAACTCCGATGGCAAGATCGGGGGAGAATATGCCCGCTATAACGAAATCTCTATCAAGCGACAGCTGGGGCGGGATGGTGTCTCTCTCTATTTCCTCAATGGCAATCGTTGCCGGCGGAAGGACATAACCAATCTGTTTCTAGGCACAGGCATTGGACCACGTAGTTATTCGGTGATCGAGCAGGGCATGATCTCCCGCGTCATCGAATCCAAACCGGAAGAATTACGCGTCTTTCTAGAAGAAGCCGCTGGTATTTCCAAATACAAGGAGCGTCGGCGTGAAACCGAAAACCGTATTCGCCACACGAAGGAAAACCTTGAACGTCTCACTGATATTAGGGAAGAACTTGGAAAACAACTCAATCGCCTGGAAAGGCAGGCAAAAGCGGCCGAACGTTACAAGGAACTCAAAAGTGAAGAGCGGCGGGTCAGAGCTGAACTGACGGCTTTGTCATGGAAGGAATTACATAACAAGGCTGAACACTATGACAGACAGATTGCCGAAGGTGAGACAAAAGTGGAAGCGGCAATCGCGGATGTACGTGCAGTTGAAGCGGAGATTGAAAAAGATCATCAATCTCAAATCGCGGCCAATGACCGATTCAATGAAGTCCAAGGTAATTTTTATGGGATCGGTGCCGAAATCACACGTCTGGAACAGGCAATTCAGCATGCTACCGAAAGAAGGCAAGCACTTGAGCAGGACGCCCAACGTGTTTCTGATGAGTTACGGGAAATCGAACAGCAGATTGCGCACGATCAAAAGGAACTGGAACAGACCACACAGGAACTCGAAGCGATTGAACCTGAGCAAGGCGTGCTGAAGGAAAAAGAACGGGAAACCAGTGAGAAACTTGAGCAGTCGGAAAAGCTCATTCAATCGTGGCAGAGTGAATGGGATGCTTTTCAACAACGCAATGCCGAATTTCTGCGTAATGAACAGACGGAGAAGAGCCGGATCAGCCATCTGGAGAAGACACTGGCCAACATCAATCAGCGTATTGAGCGACTCAAATCGGAAAAGACTGGAATTATTCCTGAGCAGTTGGGTTTCAACCTGGACGATCTTCAGACCAGCTTGAGTGATGCTGAATCTCGATATGAAGCATTGGCAGTGAAACGGAATCAGTTGCAAGATCAGATTCAGCAGGCGCGTGAAGAGGTCCAGATAACGTCTACAAAACTGGATGAACTACGGCATGAATATCAGACTCTGAAAGGGCGTCTGGCATCCCTCGAGGCTTTGCAACAGTCGGCATTAGGGCAGGACCAACGTCAGGTCCAAGAACTGTTGCATCAGAAAGGGCTTGATCAACACACGAAACTGGCACAAGAGGTGACCGTCGAGTCAGGTTGGGAAACAGCGCTCGAGATCGTGCTTGGAGAACATTTGGACTCACTCTGTATTGATGATCTGGCGCGTTTTGGTGATCAGATGGCTTCTCTGACAGAAGGCGTTATTGGTGGTATCGAACATCAGGCAGCCACTGTGGATGGTCTGTCAGAATCTGGTATCACCGAAAGATTGCTGGATAAGGTTAACTCAGATCTTCCGCTAGCTACCTTGATGCCTGGCGTCTATGTCGCAGAGAACCTGGAACAGGCTTTGACATTACGATCCGGTTTGAAGGCTCATGAATCCGTCGTCACAAAGCAGGGTGATCGCGTTGGTCCTGCATGGATACGCCTCAACCGTGCACAAGATAAGGAAACCGGTGTTTTTGAGCGAGAGCGGGAAATACGTGATTTGATCAAGAAGACCAATGCGCTGGAAACGAGGATCGAGCAGCTGGCCGAGGAACTGGAAAAACATAGAGAACGGCGAGGATCGCTGGAGAAGGAACTTGCTAATTTGATCCGTGAGATGGATGAGGCACAGAAAAAGCGTGCGGCGCTCAGTTCTGATTTTGCGGCCAGTAAGGCCCGTATCGATCAGGCGCAGTCACGTATTTTTCATATTGAACAGGAACTGGAAGAGCTGACAACACTGCAGGAAAAGGACAACAAAGAACTTGAACTGGCACGCAAGAAGGTCCTTGGTTTGCAACGCGAGGGAGAAGAACTCAGACAGCAACAGGAGTTATTGAACCGACAACGGGAAGAACACAATAACCGAATCGCGGAGATTCGACAGGCCTGGAAGAAACTAAGGGATACACTGCACGACCACGCACTTCGCGGTGAATCACTGCGATCACGGAATAAAGCTTTGGAGCAATCCCTGCAGCGCTATCGTATGCAGCAGGAACAGTTGAACAGACGTCTTCAAGAGCTAACCACCGAAACGACCAAAAGTGAAGGGCCGGTGGCCGAATTCCAGAAGGCACTGGAGCAGACTTTGAGTAAACGGTTGACCGTCGAGGCCGAGTTATCCGCAGCAAGGGAAGCGTTGCAGGCGGTGGAAAACCGGCTCAAGGAAAGTGATCGAAGACGACAACAAATCGATCAGGTGCTTGAGGCGGCAAGGTCAAAGCTGGAACAGACTAAAATGGATGCACAGGAAGTCAAGGTTCGATTGCAGGGCCTGGAGGAGCAGTTGAGGGAGGGTGGATTCGAAGCGCAAAGTTTGCTCGATCAGATGCCGGAGGATGCGACTGAATCACTTTGGCAGGAGAAGCTGGAAAACCTGGAAAGAAAAATAACCCGCCTGGGTCCCATCAATCTCGCTGCTATCGACGAATGCAAGGAACTGTCGGAGAGGAAGGTCTATCTTGACAAGCAACATGAAGATCTTATCGAGGCACTGGAAACCCTAGAAGGCGCGATCAGAAAAATCGATCGGGAGACCCGGGGGCGTTTCAAGGAAATCTATGATCAGGTCAATACGGGGTTTCAGGCGATGTTTCCGCGACTGTTTGGTGGCGGCAAGGCCCGGCTGGAACTGACTGGCGAAGATCTGCTCGAAACCGGAATTGCGGTCATTGCACAACCGCCGGGCAAAAGGAACAGTTCGATCCATCTTCTTTCCGGTGGTGAAAAAGCGCTCACTGCGGTGTCTCTCGTATTTGCCATTTTCCAGCTGAACCCTGCTCCCTTCTGCCTGCTCGATGAGGTCGATGCACCGTTGGACGATGCCAATGTGGTGCGTCTGTGTGACATGCTCAAGGAAATGTCCGAGCAGGTGCAATTCGTGATTATCACCCATAACAAGATCACCATGGAGATTGCCCAGCAGCTGGTGGGTGTGACCATGCAGGAGGCAGGGGTTTCCAGGCTGGTCTCGGTCGATATGGAAGAAGCAATGGAAATGGTGGCGACTGGTTAATGGACAATCTGAGGGTTCTTTTGATGATCCTGGGAATCTTTATCATCGCCGGGATCTATCTTTGGGGGATTGGTTTCGATCATCGAAAGGTTGTCGGTAAGGGGGGCAGCCGACGACGCAGGAAGCAGGAGGAACCTATGCTGGACACTCCGGTCATCAAACCCAAGGATGAGGATTTTGACGCCGTGGATGTATTCAAACGTGAAGGTGGTTTGCTTCGGGATGAGGATGCCGAACTGCCTGTCGAAGAGCCTGCGCAACGAGAAAAACCACACCCAGGTATTATCGTTTTGCATGTGACTGCTCCCTCCGGCTACACCTTCAATGGAGCCGTCCTTCGGGATGCACTCTACGCCGCAGGCATGACCTATGGTGACATGCAGATCTTTCATCACCACGGTGTTGGGAAGTCGGTAACCAAAGACAGCATCTTCTCTGTCGCTAATATCCATGAGCCGGGTACATTCGACCTCAACAACATGGAGGAGATGCAGACCGAGGGAGTGGTGCTGTTCATGCAACTGCCGGCACCAGTGGATGCTGCTGTCGGGTTTGAACTCATGCTCGGGACCGCACAACGGCTTGCAGAGATACTCAAGGGGCATGTGCGTGATGAAAAACGTCAGCATCTGACTCCCGAGGCCATTGAGGTACTGAGAGCCTATGTCGCAGGATTCCATGCCTGAGAACATTGCCGTACGTATCCAGAAACTCAGGGAGGAGATCAATGAGCATAATTATCGTTATTATGTGCTTGATGATCCGATCATCTCTGATGCTGAATACGATCGGCTTATGCGCGAACTTGAGGAGCTGGAAAAACAGTATCCTGAACTGATCACACCGGATTCTCCAACCCAACGGGTCGGAGCCGAACCTTCATCAGCCTTTCCGGAAGTGGTTCATGAAGTACCCATGCTGTCATTGGCCAATGCTTTTAGTGATGAGGAAGTGATCGACTTTGACCGGCGTGTTCGGGAAAGGCTAAAGGTTGACATGGTTGAATATGTGGCCGAACCAAAGCTCGACGGCCTTGCCATTAGTCTCATGTACGAAAACGGAAAGCTTGTTACTGGTGCGACACGCGGTGATGGATCACGGGGTGAGGAAGTTACAGCCAATGTCAAGACCATTCGTGCGATCCCTTTGCAACTCAGAAAGAAGGATTATCCACCGTTGATCGAGATTAGAGGCGAAGTTTATATGGACAAAAAAGGCTTTGAAGAACTCAATCGACGCCAATTGGAAAAGGGTGAGAAGACCTTCGCTAACCCTCGCAATGCTGCAGCTGGTAGCCTGCGCCAGCTTGACCCAAAGATTACGGCAACAAGACCTCTCTCGTTTTATTGTTATGGTATTGGTAAGGTCGAAGGATCAGAATTACCAGGAAAGCATTATGACATCCTGATGAAAATCAAAAGTTGGGGAGTCCCTGTCTCTAGAGAAATTAAGGTGATCCAGGGAATTGATGCCTGTCTTGAGTACTATCGGAAAATGGCCGGCAAACGCCCTCAACTGCCCTATGATATTGATGGTGTCGTCTACAAGGTTAATTCAATCGAACAGCAGGAGAGATTGGGATACGTTTCCCGTGCACCTCGTTGGGCGATCGCTCACAAGTTCCCGGCAGAAGAGGCGACGACTGTGATCAAGGATATTGATGTGCAGGTCGGTCGTACGGGTGCACTGACGCCCGTTGCCAGGCTTGAGCCTGTCTTTGTTGGTGGTGTGACCATCACCAATGCGACTTTACACAATCAGGATGAAATCGAGCGCAAGGATATTCGCATAGGAGATACAGTGATTGTTCGTAGGGCTGGAGATGTTATTCCTGAAATCGTCCGTGTCATTCCAGAAAAACGCCCCAGGAATGCGCGCAAGTTTGTGATGCCCAAAAAATGTCCGGTCTGTGGGTCGGATGTTCTGCGTGCCGAGGGTGAGGCTATCGCGAGATGTACCGGAGGGTTGTACTGTCAAGCTCAATTGATCGGTACCATCCTTCATTTTGCTTCACGTAGAGCAATGGATATCGAAGGGTTGGGGGAGAAACTGGTGGAACAGCTGGTCGATAGAAGGATGGTGAAAAATGTTGCAGATCTCTACTATCTATCCAAACATCAGTTGATGTCACTGGAACGGATGGGAGCCAAATCGGCTGATAACCTTCTTCAGGCGCTGGAGAAAAGCAAATCCACCACACTCGGTCGATTCATCTATGCCCTTGGTATCAGGGAGGTGGGTGAAGCAACGGCGCGTTCACTGGCCTACCATTTCGGCACGCTGGAAAAATTGGAAAATGCCTCGAAAGAAGCACTCGAGGAAGTCGAAGACGTGGGGCCCATTGTTGCGGCACATATCTATACTTTTTTCCGTCAGCCTCAGAACAAAGATATTATCGAGAAGCTTGTAAAGGCAGGTATCCACTGGCCTGCAATTGAGGTAACGGAAGACAAACAGCCACTGAAAGGCAAGACTTTCGTTTTGACCGGAGCCCTGGAATCCATGACCCGGGATGAAGCCAAGGAAAAACTTCTTGCACTGGGGGCAAAGGTCAGTGGCAGTGTGTCGAAGAAGACGGATTATGTCATTGTTGGTGCTGATCCCGGTTCCAAGGCCGAAAAGGCTAAGAAATTAGGAGTTTCAATGCTCAACGAAAAAAGTTTCCTGCGGATGCTGAAGGAGTTGCAGGGATAAAAACTCCCCCATTGTCTCCAACTTCACCCATTAAAACCTTCTAGTAGACACCCAGAAAGACAAAAGTTCCACTTCCAAAACGATTTTCTGGGATAACTTCAATTTCTCTTTTGATCCTCTTGAAAAAAAAGAAACCTCCCCCATTGATTCTTCTGTCTCTAGCTAATTTATGGTTACTGATAGTTTATTAAATCAAAAGGAGAAAAAACATGAAAAAAATTCTTACTACAGCTTTATTGACAGCTTCATTGATTGCTGCTCCGCTCAGTTGGGCGGAACAAAAGAGTGAAGTGGATGTGTCCCAATCCAAAACAACGCAGGAAGCGATCAAGAAAGAAGAGAAAAGGCAAACAGAACTCCTGAAAACCATTAACAAGGATGTCAGTGAAGGGATGGATAAGGTCGTCAAAGCAATCCAGTTACTGGATGAAGGAAAAGAGAAGGAAGCACTCAAGGCCTTGCAGGAAGCAACAGGAAAGTTCGATGTTGCCATTGCGGCTAATCCGGAACTTTCACTGGTGCCCGTTGACAGTTTTGTCAACATCTATGATCTCGTCACAACCCCTGACAAGGTAAAGGAACAGATCAAACAGGCGGATGAGCTCCTTGATGATGGCAAAGTGCAGGATGCACGTGAAATCCTTTCCACATTACAGGATGAAATGCGAATTACAACTGTCTACCTCCCTATGGGAACGTATCCCGAGGCCATCAAACTGGCTACCAAATATCTGGTTGATGGACGTGTGGAAGATGCCAAATCAACCCTTGTTACCGCCATGGGAACACTCGTATCAGAAGACGCAGTGATCCCACTTGGACTGATTCGGGCTGCAAGCCTGATTGATCAGGCATCGAAACTCGACAAAGGGAATGAGAAGGAAAAAATCCAGAAACTGATCACTGCAGCCAAACATCAGCTGGAAATCGCAAAACTGCTTGGCTATACAGACAATGAATCCAAAGCCTATGCAGATCTCAACAACCAGATCGAAAATCTTGAAAAAGAGATCAAAGGCAAGAATGCTGTTGAGAAGCTCTATGAAAAACTGGCTTCTTCCTTTACCGATCTGATCAAGAAAGAGAGCAATAAGAAGGAAAGTAAATAACAGAAAAACCAATTTGCCGGCAGGGTTACACTCTGCTGGCAAAATTTCAACGTCCAAAGAGAGGATACTATGAATGACATCACTGAAAATTTGATATATGAGGAATTGCCCAGGAAATGGGGCTGGCTTTTCGTGCTGGGCCTGCTGATGATTTTTCTGGGGACATTGGGGATTTATCTGTCCGTTTGGGTCACACTGGCAACCGTGCTGGTTTTTGGTGGCTTTGTATTGGCCGGAGGTGTCCTGCAGTTGATTCAGGGACTCAAGATGAAGGAGGAGCGCTGGGCCGGTCGTCTGACACATTTTTTCATTGCCTTACTCTATATTTTGATGGGAGGACTCATCATCTACGATCCCGTAGGTGCAAGCCTTGGAATCACGTTGGCGATTGCGGCTCTTCTGGTTGTCATTGGAGGTGTCAGGATCTCGTATGCATTCAAATGCAGAAAACAGAAATGGGGTTGGGTTCTGCCACTCGTATTTGGTCTGATCGATCTTGTCCTCGCCACGATCATTTTTATCGGTTGGCCTGTGACGGGCTTGTGGGTAATTGGTCTGTTTGTTTCAATCGAGATGATCATGAACGGTTGGTACCTGACCTTGCTTGGAATGCTGGTCAGAAAAATGGTCAACACGTCCGAGCAGGACGACGTGAAAAAATCCTAAAATGTCCACTGTGGGGTTGGCACATCATATTTGAGTGCCAGCCTCTTTTTTATATTACATTCCAAAAATCAAAAGTGAGGAAGGAGCAGAGTGAACGAGATGCTGGAATCTATCCATAAACGAGTCTCCAGACCACAGTCCGATCTCAGAAAGTATTGGTCTGTAATGACCTTTTATGAACGCTTTGAGCAGATTGTTATCATCATCCTCAGTTTCATGATCAGCGTGATTGTCGCTCTCGCACTATGGCAGTTGATCCGTGAAGTGGTTCTGCTTCTTGTCAACGGTGCACTAAACCCGCTGGATCACCGAATTTTCCAGGTCATCTTCGGCATGATCATGACTTTACTGATTGCGATGGAATTCAAGCATTCGATATTGACGGTCGTACATCGCCAGTCTCATATCGTACAAGCCCGAGCGGTGATTATCATCGCGCAGCTGGCATTGGCGAGAAAGTTGATTATCCTTGATTTTACGACAGTCTCGGCAGAGAAACTTGCAGCACTCGGCTTTGTCATTCTAATGCTCGGACTGGTGCATTATATGCTGAAAAAGATTTCCCTTGAGGCAGATGCAAAAGCCAGGGTGGGGAGTAAATGATCCCGCTATTTCAGGTTAAACTCCTCATAACGGATCCCTGCTTTTTTCAAGGCATCGATGAGGTCGTGGTGTGAGACCCCGCAGCGGGTAGAGAGGTCGATCAGATCACCATCGGTTGTTTCGACAAAATAGCGGGTGTGATCAAAATCGGTTGAATGGTATTTTCTGATGCACTTTTGGATCTCGGACAACTTTTTTCTGAAACCCTCTTCTGAAAACTCTGGGGATTTCCAGTTCAGATCTGTATCGGTTACCTCAATTTCCCACTCCCCTCCATATTTCAGTGCATGGTAGATAAAGATTGCTTCAGTTAGCAGATAGAGGAACAGCATCAATCCACTGAGGAAAAAGAAGATGGCAATGGCAATTAAGGGGAGCGCCAAAAAGATCATCCACAGGCCGATAAAAGATTTGAATCCAAGCAGAATCAGCCCTGGGATCAGAACAAAAGGCATGGCCACAGTAAAAAACAGTGCAAAAGGTATAATCAATAGCCACAAGAACAGGGCCTTGAGGGCCGCCACTCTTGCGGATTGACGGTATCTGTAATGCATAGATAATCGATTGCTAACCAAATAGAGGCGGATTATATCCTGTTCTTTGCTCAATCCTGAACAGTCTCGTCGGAAGTTAACCGACTCCTCATTAAACGTCTGAACCTATATTATAAGGGACATGCAGAAAACGTCTTCGCGTATAGAATTACTTCCTGATCATCTGATCAATCAAATCGCAGCAGGTGAGGTCATCGAACGCCCGGCCTCAGTAGTTCGGGAACTGCTGGATAATAGTGTCGATGCGGGCGCTAGCCGTATTGTCATCGATATTGAACATGGTGGTTCCAGTCTGATCCGGGTCAGGGATGATGGTCGCGGTATCTATCCGGATGATCTAACTCTGGCCCTGACCCGGCACGCCACTAGCAAGATTCACCACATCCGTGACTTGCAGTATCTGATGACCATGGGCTTTCGTGGTGAGGCATTGCCGAGCATCGCTTCCGTTTCTCGGTTCTCCATCCAGTCTGCAATTGAGGGCCAGGCACACGCATGGATGATACGAAATGAAGGGCGTTCAGGCCATCAAGAGCCGGAGCCTGTCTCTCATCCCGTAGGAACAACAGTTGAAGTGCGGGATCTGTTTTACAATCTGCCGGCACGACGGAAATATCTTCGTACCGAACGGACGGAGTTCTACCAGATTCAGCAGTTAGTGCGTCACTTTGCGCTTGGTCATCCAGAGCTTGCGATACGACTGACCCATAATGGTCGCCAGGTGATGGACCTGAAACCTGTCTCAGCCGGCATATGTGAAAGGGTACGTGATGTCTGTGGCAGTCGTTTTTTGCAACAGTCCTTGAACATCGAAGATCAAATCCCCTCGATCAAACTCAGTGGTTTTTTGCTGAACCCGGAGGCAGCAAGAACAACCAGTGACACCCAGTTTTTTTGCCTCAACAGACGCTGCATTCGTGACAAACGGGTCAACCACGCAATCACACAGGCTTGCCAGGCATTGTTACCTGAAGGCCGTCATTTGGCTTATGTGCTCTATTTGGAGATCGAGCCGTCCTTGGTCGATGTCAATGTGCATCCCGCGAAAACAGAAGTCAGGTTCAGAGAAGGACGAACAGTGCATGATTTCATTTATAGTGCGGTGAGAAGTGCTCTTAATGGAGGTCAAACCGTTCAGCCGGATCAATCCTCCAACCGGGTAGTGGGTTCCCGGCCAAAAACAATGTTCTATCCTAAAGCAAATACGGCACGGCAGAACAGGATCAGGGAATACAGTGTTCGTTCCTATGAGCCCAAATTCAGGACAGACGATCAAACTCAGAAAGAGTCTGTCAGGGATCGCGTAATTGAACAAATTGGTGATGTTCATCTAATCAGGAAAGAAGATGAATTGATTCTGATAGATTTCTATAGGGCAATGTCGGCACTTCTTCGATATGAACTGGAGACCTATGGAAAGATCAAAGCAAAACCTCTGCTTTTCCCTCGAATCCTTGATCTCGAAGAAGCCATTGTGGAATTGCTACAAAAACAGCGGACGTTGTTGGAGCGGTTCGGGATTGTTGTAGCTCGAACGGAATCGGGAAAATGGCAATTGAGACAGCTGCCTGAAATGATCACATCTGCGGATCCTGTGGTGTTGATCGAGAAACTGTGTGTACTTCTTCAACAAGAACCTTCGGAGTCAGAACTGATCGAATGGATTTCAGAGCAGGTTGATTCCAAATCCGATCTAAAGCAGCTGCTGGAACAGATACCCGCAAATGAGTCAAAGGGCATTCTGCTCAGGCTTTCCCCAGAAGACTTGAAAAACCTGATTGCGGGGTAAAGATGAAAAAAGAATTACCCTTTGCCGTTTCCATCATGGGGCCTACTGGGACGGGTAAAACCGATCTGGCGGTAGAACTGGCTTCCCGGTTTCCCTTTGGGATCATCAGTGTCGATTCAGCACTGGTCTACCGTGGCATGGATATCGGGACAGCCAAACCGGAACCGGAGATTCTTGAGCGGATACCCCACCGTTTGATCGACATCATCAATCCGGATCAGGTCTATTCTGCCGCAAGCTTCCGGAAGGATGCTCTGAGAGAGATGGAAGCGATGACCAGATCTGGGAAGATACCCTTGCTGGTTGGAGGCACCGGTCTCTATTTCAGGGCCTTGCTGGAAGGGCTTTCTGAACTGCCTTCGGCCAATCCAGAAGTTCGAAAAAGGCTTGAACAGGAAGCTGAGGAGATTGGCTGGAAGGCAATGCATGCTCGACTGGCGAGCATCGATCCGGAATCGGCGGAACGCATCCACCCCAACGATCCCCAGCGCATCGAACGCGCACTCGAAATTTATGAAATCACTGGCAGGCCACCGACTTCCTTTTTCCAGCAAGAGAACAAGGTCACGCTTCCCTGGCATATGATCAAAATCATTCTGGAACCCGAAGATCGAAGTTGGTTGCATAAGCGCCTGCAAAGGCGGTTTGATCAGATGTTGAAAACAGGGCTTGTCGCAGAGGTGGAAGGGCTGAAACAGCAGTATGAGCTGACAGCAGCGATGCCTTCGATGAGGCTGGTTGGCTATCGGCAGGTCTGGCAATATCTGGCGGGAAAAATCGACCATGAAACTATGCGTGACAGGGCCGTTATCGCCACGCGTCAACTGGCCAAGAGGCAATTGACCTGGTTTCGTTCTATGACGGAAGTGGATCGCATTTTAATCGATAAGTCATCGCCGTTTAATGAAATTTTACAAATACTGAACAAAGGTGAATTATTTTTGTCATGATAGGGTATATACTAATCGCTGTTCGCTGTGTACTGATGGGGGAAGGCACAGCAAAATCAGCATACATTTTTTTCCTGTTTATTGATTCTCCCGCGAAATTTCGGGCTGGATTCTACAAATAACAATAAGAGAGGGGATCTGACATGGGCAAAGGCCAATCACTCCAAGAACCATATCTGAATGCTTTACGAAAGGAACGTGTTCCAGTTTCAATCTTCCTGGTTAACGGTATCAAGTTACAGGGACAGATCGAATCTTTCGATCAATTTGTGATTCTGCTGAAAAACTCAGTCAGCCAGATGGTATATAAGCATGCCATTTCGACAGTTGTACCTGCCAGAAATGTCAAATTGCCAAGATCAGATGAGGAAATTGAAGATTCAGGAGAATAGATTTCTTATCTCTGAACTTTCTGCGCCTGCTGCCGGGCAGGAGCGCTGCTAATTGTTTGAAAGACCCCGTCACGGTGAACGGGCTATCCTCGTTCATTTGGATATACATCATGCCGATTCACCCGATGATCTGGATGAATTGGTTGAATTGACAGAATCTGCAGGTGCGGAGGTGGTGGGAATGATCACCGGTAGCCGGAACCAGCCAGATCCGAAGTATTTTGTCGGTAAGGGCAAGGTTGGCGAGATCGAATCTCTCATCCACGCTTCAGAAGCGGAAGTCATTATTTTCGATCACGCTCTGACCCCGGCACAGGAGAGGAATCTTGAAGCTGCACTCAAATGTCGAGTACTCGACAGAACCGGGCTGATCCTGGATATTTTTGCCCAACGGGCCAGCACGTTTGAGGGTAAGTTACAGGTGGAACTTGCCCAGCTTCGGCACCTTTCCACTCGTCTAATCCGGGGATGGACTCATCTGGAGAGACAAAAGGGTGGTATTGGTCTGAGAGGACCCGGCGAGACCCAGCTCGAGACTGATCGTCGTCTGATTGGTGGTCGCATCAAACAGATCAATACACGGCTGGAAAAAGTCCGCGCACAACGCAATGAAAGCCGTAAATCCCGCCGTCATGCCGATGTCTCCGCGATTTCCCTCGTGGGTTATACCAATGCAGGCAAGTCCACATTGTTTAACCGGCTTACAGGGGCGAGGGTTTATGCTGCCGATCAGTTATTTGCAACCCTGGATCCTACTCTGCGACGGATCCAGATCCCTGGTGCAGGGCCACTGGTAATCAGTGATACGGTCGGTTTCATCCGTCATCTGCCGCATGATCTGGTTGCAGCTTTCCGGGCAACACTGGAAGAGACACGGCAGGCTGATCTGCTGCTTCATGTGATCGATGCCAGCGCCGAAGACCGGCTTGAACGCATTGAAAATGTGAAGGACGTCATTGAAGAGATAGGAGCTGGTGATGTTCCCGTCATTGAGGTCTGGAATAAGATTGATTTGCTGGAGGATGTCAAACCTGCCATCGACAATGATGAGGCGGGATTGCCCCGCCGGGTTTGGCTCTCGTCCGTCACTGGCGAAGGGATCAATGGACTTTTTGGCGCAGTTAGGGATTTTTTCCGGCAGTACAAAGTGAGTAGCTGGCTCAGTGTAGCAATGGCGGCTGCCCGGATTCGTGCGCGTCTATATGAAATGGGTGCTGTAGTCGAAGAACGACTCGGAGAAGATGCTGCCTGGCAGATAAAAGTTGAATTGCCCCAACCCTATCTCGACCATATTTGTCTTGAAGAAGGGGTACGTCGCTTGCAGCAAAACGGGTAGCCCCGTACAATCCTGTCGCTGAAGTTCCCTGATTTTCCACAACCTGCTGAAATATAAAGACTGGAGTTGTTTATATGGCCTGGAATGAGCCCGGCAAAGATGATAAAGACCCGAACGATCCCTGGGGGGGAGGGCACAACGGCAATTCACCCCCCGATCTGGATGAAGTTATAAAGAATATGCAGGCCAAGCTGGCCGGTGTTTTCGGCGGCAAAAAGTCTGGTGGTTCGTCCGGGGGAGGGCGTACAGCCGGGAGCGGTGGTAATTCCGGTTTCCTGGGTTTAGTGGCTGTCTTGTTGCTGATCTATGCCCTGTTCAATTCTATCTATATTATTGATGAGCCGGAAAGGGGTGTGGTACTGCGTTTCGGAAAATACGTCAGGACACTGAATCCAGGGCTTAATTTCTGTTTTCCAAGACCCATTGAGGAAGTCTATCGAATCAACGTCAATAAAATCCGATCGGAAAAGCATCATGCCACCATGTTGACCAATGATGAGAACATTGTTGATATAGAACTGGCAGTACAATACAAAATTAAAGATGTGAAAAATTATTTGTTCAATGTCAAAGGGCCAGACATGACATTACTGCAGGCAACGGAAAGCGCAATTCGTAATGTCATCGGCCATAACAATATGGATTTTATTCTGACCAAGGGGCGTGGCGCGATCGCAGCGGATACACAGAAACTGATCCAGAAAACGCTCGATAACTATCAAGCCGGTATTTTGGTCACCAGTGTGAATATGCTGCCAGCTAAACCGCCCGAACAGGTCAAGGATGCCTTTGATGATGTCAAAAAGGCGAGCGAGGACAAGCAGCGACTGATCAACCAGGCTCTCGCATATCAGAATGAAATCATTCCGAAATCCCATGGTAAAGCTGCCCGTCTGGTGGAAGATGCTCTCGCCTATAAGGCGCGCATCGTCGCCCAGGCTGAGGGTCAGGCCAGCCGCTTTGAACAGTTGTTGACCGAATATGAAAAAGCACCCAAGGTCACACGTGACCGGCTCTATCTGGAATCGCTGGAGTCTGTGCTTTCCCGAAACAAGAAGATTTTTCTTGATGCGGGAGATGGTGACAAGATTCTCTACCTTCCAGTGGGAGAGGTTTCATCCGAGAAGGCACCAAAACCGTTATTACCTTCATCAGTTTCACCCCAAGGTTCAAAAAGTTCATCGGAGAGTGTCGATCGTGGCATGCGTGAACGCGATGAGCTGAGAAAAAGGAGTGCACGATAGTCATGTCGAAGTTAATAATTGCTCTATTCGCCGCGCTGGTTGTATTCTCCCTTAGTGCCTTCACGGTCAAAGAACCGGAATGGGCTATATTGTTCCAGTGGGGGGAAATAAAACGGGCAGATTTCGAACCCGGTCTGCATTTCAAAATTCCCTTAATGAACAATATCCGTAAACTGGACAAGCGGATACTGACAGAAGATGAGCAACCGCAGCGTTACCTGACCCAGGATCAGAACTACGTGATTGTCGATTCATTTATTAAATGGCGGATCGTCGACCCAGTGGCATTCTACAATGCAACCAGTGGTGATGTGGCTCAGGCTGGGCTTCTGATTTATCAAAAGGCCAATGACAACATGCGGGGAGAATTTGGCAAGCGCTCTTTACATGATCTCATCGCAGGGGAACGGCAGAAGGTCATGGAACTGGTCACGACTCAAACAAACCAGCAAACCAAGGAATTGGGTGTGGAAATCGTGGATGTTCGTATCAAGCGAATCGATTTTCCGGAAGAGATCAGTGAAAACGTCTATGACCGAATGCGGGCAGAACGTGATCGGGTTGCCAGGCAACTACGATCAGAGGGTGAGGAACAGGCTGAGCGTATCCGGGCAAAGTCTGATCGTAAATCCACTACAATTCTTGCCGAGGCCTACAAGAAGGCCGAGATCACGCGTGGTGAAGCGGATGCAAAAGCCACTGAAATTTATGCAAACGCCTACGGGAAGAACAGGGAGTTCTATTCTTTCTATCGTCGCCTGAATGCCTATCAGAACAGTTTCTCCAATCAGAATGATGTTCTGCTCCTTGAGCCTGATTCAGATTTCTTCAGGTTTTTCAAGGATCCTGCTCCCAAGGCCGTTCCCCGATAATCCCACGGATGTGGCAGGAATTTTTGACAGCGTTGGGTCTGCTTTTGGTGATTGAGGGAATTATGCCGTTTCTGAACCCAGGTGTTTTCAGAGAGGCCATGTTACGGGCCTCGCAGACCGATGATTCAACGTTGAGAATCATCGGTCTGATCAGTATGTTGATCGGCGTTTTAATGCTTTACTGGATTCGCTGAATGATGAGTAACACGAATGCAGAACGCTGGTTATTGCCGGAAGGTGTGGAAGAAGTTCTGCCACCACAGGCGAGACAGCTGGAACAGTTGCGTCGCAGGATAATTGATCTGTTCCACTCTTGGGGCTATGAACTGGTGATCCCGCCACTGATGGAGTATCTGGAATCCCTGATTACAGGGGCTGGGCATGATCTCGATCTGCAGACCTTCAAGATCATCGATCAATACACTGGCCGGTTAATGGGAGTCCGGGCAGATATGACGCCTCAGGTTGCGCGTATTGATGCCCACTGCCTGAAAAATGACTCACCCAATCGCCTGTGCTATTTGGGGCCTGTTTTGCAGACCAATCCAAAGGGACTTTCCGTTTCCAGAAATCCACTACAGATCGGTGCAGAGATCTATGGCCATGATGGACTGGAGAGCGATCTCGAGATTATCTGTCTGATGCTGGCGGTTTTCGAAAAGGCTGGTATCGATTCGGTTTTTGTCGATCTCGGGCATGTGGAAATCTTTCGTCAATTGGTGGTTCAGGCCGGGCTTGACAGTGACGAAGAACACAAACTGTTCGATATCCTGCAACGTAAGGCGAAGCCTGAACTTAAAGCGACACTTGCAGAGTGGGAACTACCCGATGATATTGCTACCATGTTGATGGCGCTGATCGAGTTAAATGGTGGTAGGGAGGTGCTTGCTACAGCGGAAGCCTCACTTTCTGGTGCGAATAAAGCGATTAAACAGGCGCTCACCGAGTTGATAACGATCGCCGAATGGTTATCCACGCGTAAACCCGATCTGCAACTGCATATCGATCTGGCGGAACTACGAGGCTTTCACTATCACACCGGTATTATGTTTGCGGCTTACTTGCCAGGTCACGGCCAGGCGATCGCTAGAGGTGGTCGTTACGATGAGATCGGTAAGGTTTTCGGACGGGCACGCCCCGCAACGGGTTTCAGTACCGATCTGAAATCACTGGTGCGTTCAGGCAAGGTTGAAGTGGAAGAGATAGAAACCATCTTTGCTCCCTGGTCGGACGATACTGAACTGGCTACTGTGGTTGAGTCCTTGCGAAAGGAAGGGAAAAGGGTCATCAACCAGTTGCCTGGCCATGAAGAGGAGGGTGAAATCAAAAGGCTGGTCAATGAAAATGGAAAGTGGATTGTAAAAGAATAATCATGGGAAAGAATGTTGTAATCGTTGGTACCCAATGGGGAGATGAAGGCAAGGGCAAGATCGTCGATATGTTGACCGACAAGGTGACAGCGGTAGTACGTTTCCAGGGGGGACACAATGCAGGCCATACCGTCGTCGTCGGCGGTGAAAAGACCATTCTCCATCTCATTCCTTCCGGGATCCTGCGTGATAATGTGCAATGTCTGATCGGTAATGGTGTCGTGCTTTATCCCGCTGCACTAATGAAAGAATTGAATATGCTGGAAAACCAAGGGATTCCGGTGAGAAGAAATTTGAAGATCAGTGAAGCCACAAACTTGATCCTGCCCTATCACATTGCACTTGATCAGGCACGTGAGAAAAAGCGGGGCGGCAATGCCATTGGTACCACAGGGCGAGGTATTGGCCCTGCCTATGAAGACAAGGTGGCGAGGCGGGCGTTGCGTGTTGGTGATCTGAAATATCCGGAAAGGTTTGCAGAAAAACTTGAAGAAGTGCTTGAGTTCCATAACTTCTCACTGGAGCACTATTACAAGGTCGGCGCAATGGATTTCAACCAGGTCTATGACGAAATGATGGCCTATACCGATGATATTGTACCGATGATCACTGATGTAACAGATTTAATCGATCAATATCGTAGGGCAGGTGAAAACATTCTTTTCGAAGGGGCTCAGGGTACGCTGTTGGATATTGATCACGGTACTTATCCATTTGTCACCTCGTCCAATACCACAGCAGGTGGGGCATCGACTGGTTCTGGTGCCGGCCCGTGCGGGATCGATTACATCCTGGGCATTACCAAGGCCTATACCACCCGTGTGGGGTCAGGGCCATTCCCCACGGAGCTTGAGGATGAAATCGGTAGACATATGGCCGAGAAGGGACATGAGTTCGGTGCGACTACAGGCCGGGCAAGGCGTTGTGGCTGGTTTGATGCGGTTGCTCTACGACGTTCTCGTCAGATCAATAGCCTGTCTGGACTCTGTATGACCAAGCTGGATGTCCTGGATGGCATCGAAACATTGAAAATCTGTACTGCCTATCAGTACGAGGGCAGGGAGATCAATACACTGCCAGCAGGAGCCGATGCCATTGCCCAATGTGTGCCGGTGTATGAAGAAATGCCAGGTTGGTCCCAATCCACCGTGGGACTCCGTTCATGGGACGCTTTGCCTCTGGAGGCGAGAAATTATCTGGAACGGCTCAGCGAGTTGACAGAGATACCGATCGCGATTGTATCCACAGGTCCTGATCGGGCAGATACCATCGTACTCGAGAACCCCTTTGCCTGAACATGACAGCCACGCTGGTCGCGAAGGATCTGGAATACGCACGTAACGATCTTCAGCTTTTCAGCGGACTCAACTTCGAGCTTGGTCCCGGTGATGTACTGCAAATCGAAGGTAGGAACGGCAGTGGCAAAACGACCCTGTTACGGATTCTTTGTGGCTTGATCCAGGCAGACAAAGGCCAGATCCTGTGGTGCGGGCAGGACATCCAGGAAGATCGCTTCGATTATTCGATCAACACCAGCTATATCGGCCATCATGATGGCTTGAAGGGAGACTGCACACCGCTGGAAAACCTCGCTCTGTCCCTGGCACTTTCTGCTGCCGAGAAAAATCTTTCTCCGCACGACGCGCTGGAAAAAGTTGGCTTGAAAGGGTTCGATCATCAGTTGTGCCGGACGCTTTCAGCAGGCCAGCGGCGACGTGTCGCGCTGGCGAGGCTTCTGATCAGTCCAACAAGGCTTTGGATCCTCGATGAACCATTCACTGCAATCGATCAGAAGGGGATCGGCGAGCTGGAGCAGATGATCGCTGACCATGCGAAATCCGGGGGTATGGTTATTCTTACCAGTCACCATACCATTAATCTGCCCGGGGTCGATTTCAAAACCCTTATTGTAGGACAAAATCTGTGAACGCTTTTTTCGCTCTGTTAAAACGTGATCTGCTGCTGGCCTATCGGAACCGAGGTGAATTGGCGAATCCTATGCTTTTTTTTGTGATTGTGGTTAGCCTGTTTCCTTTGGCGGTAAGTCCTGAGTCGGACAGGCTCTCTGGAATGGCTGCAGGTGTGATCTGGGTTGCCGCTCTGCTGGCGACACTGCTGTCCATTGAGCGTATCTTCCGCTCCGATTTCGATGACGGTACGCTGGAACAGATTCTCCTGAGCCCACGCCCATTGCCTCTGCTGATGCTGGCCAAGGTCACCGCGCACTGGCTGGTGACAGGATTGCCTTTGATCATTGTGAGCCCGCTGCTGGCGTTGTTGATGCACTTGCCTGCAGAAGCACTGGGAACGTTGATGCTGACCCTTTTGTTAGGCACACCGGTTTTGAGTCTGGTGGGCGCAATCGGGGTGGCTCTCACCATAGGTTTGCGCCGGGGCGGAATGCTGCTGACTTTATTGGTCTTACCGCTCTACACACCGGTGCTGATCTTCGGTGCCAATGCAGTGCAGGCTGTGACCTTGGGTCTGGAGGTGGCCGGCCAGCTCTATCTGATGGCTGCCATTCTCGTTTTTGCGTTGACGCTTGCTCCACTTGCGATCGGAGCTGCTTTAAGGGTCAGTGTGAGCTGAGATATACAGCCGGTTTATGACTTGGTGGAATTCTGTTCCCGGTACTCATCCAGGAAAGACGCTATCAGCTCATCGACAGCCTTTTGCAGTTTCTCCACTTCGTAATCCATCATCATACCGTGTTTGGCTTTCTGCCAGATTGTCGCTGAGATAAATGCGTTTTCTCTGCGTGGGAGAGGTATTTTTTCCTTGACTGAAAGATCGACTCCATAGGAATAAAAACCGTATTCGGATCGGATGTCGTTGAAGGTCAATTTGATTAGGGATGCTGCATTATGATGCAAGGCCTCCCTGACCGAAATGATCTTGAAACCTGCATCTGCCAGTTTTTTCTCAACGGATTTTTTGATCGTGGCAGGATCGAAGTGATAGCGATAAAGCGCTTTATTGATTCCTTCCACATCAACAGCGACGGTCTGGATACCCTGGAGGGTCAAATAGGAAAAGTCGGTGTCTGCCCTTGCCGTCAGTGGCAGCAGGCAAAACAGGTAGATCAACAACTGTCGGTATATTGGGTGCATGATTTTTCTCCATTCCAGGATTGTACGGACGATCGAGCATCTAGTCTTTCTAATTCATAGACAGTGACAATCCTTGTTGTTTCCTTCAAGGCAGGTGGAAGCCTATTTGATCGTCACGGCTGTCCCACTGACACTGACCATCAGCATACCAGCCTGGGCGCCGACGGTTTCATAATCGATATCGATCCCGACGACTGCATTGGCACCCAGTTCTGCCGCCTGCTGCGTGATCTCTTCAAAGGCGATCGTGCGCGCTTTTTGCAGCTCTTTTTCATAGGCAGCAGATCGACCGCCAACGATATCCCGGATACTGGCGAAAAGGTCCTTGAAGATATTGGCCCCGAGAATGGCCTCTCCTGTAACCACACCATGGTAATTGATGATTTCCTTGCCTTCGAGATGGGGTGTCGTTGATAGAATCATGTGGGACTCCTTTATTTTTTCATGCAAATTGAGTTTTGAGTTCATCCGTTGCCGTAACCAATGCGTCGATCATGGTGGGCTCTCCTGCAAGATGCCCAGCCTCATGCAGGATGGTAAGTGTTGCATGAGGTATGGTCTTGTACAGTCGCCATGAAGATTCAACCGGACAGGTGATATCCCTTCGTCCATGAATAAGTTTGACCGGTACCTTTGGCAGCCGGCCTATGTTTCGTATCAATTGATCAGGTTCGAGAAAATAGTGGTTGATCGCATAGTGAAGTTCCAGGCCAGTTTCCCTGATCAGTTGTTCAGGATCTCTGTCTTCATCTTTCTCATCCTCATCCTGTGGTAATGTCCAGGTAACGATCTTGCCTGTCCAGCGGGACCAGGCGTTAGCGGCGTTTAATCTTTCTGCATGATGATCAGAAGTGATCATACGATGGTATTCATGGAGGATATTCTCGTAATGGTTTGTATCGATATTGAGGATTCCAGTGAATCGCTCCCATTCATCAGGAAAAATGCGTCCTGCTTTATCACTGAAAAACCATTCCAGATCCCGTTGTGATGCGAGAAATGCGCCCCGTAGAATCATGGCTAAAACCCTGTCAGGATGGGTTTGTGCATAGAGAAGTGCCAGTGTCACACCCCAAGAACCGCCAAATAGAACCCACCGGTCGATGTGCAGTTTTCTGCGAATGACCTCCATGTCAGAGATGAGATCGTGCGTGGTATTTTCCTCAAGACAGCCATGTGGTCTGGAACGTCCTGCACCGCGCTGATCGAACAGAATAATGCGGTATTTATCGGGATCAAAAAATTGCCGGTGATATGGCTGACAACCCGAGCCGGGTCCACCGTGCAGAAACACAACGGGAATACCAGAGGGATTGCCGCACTCTTCTACGTAGAGTTCATGAATTTTTCCAACCCGGATGTTGTGAATGACAGGATCGGAAATCTCGGCATACAGAGTTCTCATTTAGTTCCCTGATCAGTCACGATTTATTTTCATCAGAGTTCTGGCGAGATCGGCCCCTACGCCTTTGACTGCTTCGTGTTTCTGCCCGTCGATTAATCTGCCCTCATCATCGAAGGCCTGGTGTGCATGGGAGACTGACTGTTGGTTCGGGATCACCATCACACCGATGTATTCGAGTTGTAAGCGCAGAAGCAGCAAGCCCTTCATGCCACCCGTACCGCCTGGGGTGGCGCACAGGATTGCTCCGATCTTGTTACGGTAGGCTGACAACCTGGGTTCGTCGGGTGATTCAGCCCGGGATGCCCAGTCGATCGCATTTTTCAACAGTGGTGGGAAGGCGCTGTTGTATTCGGGTGAGGCGATTAGTACCCCGTCATGTTCTGTCAAAAGCTGCTTGAAGGCCTTTGCCGTTTCGGGCAAGCCATCCTTTTCTTCCAGATCACCGTTGTAGATGGGCATGGGATAATCGAGCAGGTCGATCAGGGTGACTTCTGCACCGGCTTCTTCTGCTCCCTGGGCCGCGATACGGACCAGTTTTTTATTGTAGGAGTGGATACGGCTACTGCCGGCAAATGCGAGTATTTTATTCATGATGATTCTGTAATTGACGATGAACTTCCCAGGTATCGATCATGTTCGTGACGATTCTGGCAGCTTGCTTCAGATAACTGTGCGCCAATTTTGGATTATTGTCCAGCCAAGCCTCCCATGCCCGTTGAACCTCCACACGCTCCCGACCCAGGATATTCTCTTTGCGCAGCAGCTCGTTGGCCTTTTCAAGGGCATCTGCCATATCTGCGATCGATTCATCAGGGAGTTTATTTTCCTGTAGAACGATCACGCAAGCGGCAAGAGGTGCCGCTTCGAAAATTTCGGGTGCAGAGATTTGACCCAGTGGCCCCCAGTGATATTGATAGAGATCGGCGAGATCTCGTGTCAGCGCCATCAAGGCCAGCATCGACGGCAGATCATTGTACAGATCGGGATCACCCCGAGCCGCGGCAATCTCGGCTGCGGCATGAAGGGCAGGTCCGATGATGGCCTGATATTCTTCCGGTTTCAGATTTTCTGTTATAGTCATGCTGATATTATTGTCGTCTTTTCAGGGAAAATAAATGATCATTGAAAAAGATAAAGTCGTCACTTTTCATTACTGTTTGTATGAACCGGATCAACCTGTGCTGGAGGACTCACGTGATACCGAGCCGGTTGTCTATCTGCATGGGCACAAGACAATGATGCCAGGACTAGAAAAGGCGCTGGAAGGTAAGGCTACAGGTGAAACCGTCAGCGTAACACTTCCACCTGAAGAGGCATATGGACCGAGACAAGAGGTCGAACCACATCGTATTCCAAAGAAATACTTGTTGACCAAAGGCAAACTAAAGCCGGGGCAGGCCGTTCAGATTAGCACCAAGAATGGTCCCCGCGACGCAACACTGGTCAAAGTCGGCCGTTATACCGTAGATATCGACCCCAATCACCCTTTGGCCGGAAAGACACTGGTCTTTGAACTCGAAGTTATGGGGATCCGGGAGGCAACAGAAGAAGAAATTGTACATGGGCATGTCCACGGTGAGGGTGGCGTCAGTCACAATTAATTCACAACCGCATCGTCGGGTTTATTCTTCCCTTATTCGTCCCCGGTTCAGGGAAAACCATATTCCAGGGATGCTGATCAGGGCTGCGATAAGAAATGACAGTCGAATGGCCTTGCTTAACTGATCGTATCTATCGGGTGTGATTTCTACTGGTCCAATTAACAGGCTCATGATCAGTGTCACCATGATCATGCTGGTCAACTGACCGACAACCCGCATGGCCGCATTGGCACCAGCGGCAAGACCATAGCGTGATTTTTCTACCGATCCCATGATGGCGTTTGTATTTGGAGAAGAGAAGAGCCCAAAGCCTGTCCCTGTGATAATGAGAGCGGCGATCAGTGTTGGATAGGAGCTTCTGCTATCCATAGAAGCAAGTAAAACCAGCCCGATGACCGTCAGGCAAACCCCCAGGGATGCGAGCAGGCGAGGTTCGATTCGATCAGAAAGTCTGCCGGCGATGGGTGACAAGATCGCCATGACCAGTGGTTGTGTCATCATGATCACCCCGGCAGTGCTGGCCGGATAGCCTTTAAGGTATTGCAGATAAAGACTGACCAGTACGACGTTGGCAAAAGTGGCTGTATACATCAGAAAAGAGGCCAGACAGGAGTGACTGAAAACCCTGTTTTCTGTGAAAAGGCTCAGATCGATAATCGGATGCGGTGCATTGTTCTCGATTCTGACAAAAAGCCATAATCCCAGAATACCGATCAGAATTGATACCATGCTACCCAGGCTGGGCAGTGCGGAAACGCCAATCGCAAGGGCAACGATGGCCAGGCCGTAAATCATGGCGCCCTTAAGATCGAGATCGATGATCGAGTGCACGGCATCCTGATCCGCCCATTCATCGGGCACACGTGTCAAGGCGAGAACGATCACAAAAAAAGCAAGCGGGATCTGGAAAAGGAAACAGGCCTGCCAGCCGAACTTTTCGATCAGTATGCCGCCGATCAAGGGGCCTGCGGCCAGCCCGAAATAGAGCACCGAAACCATGAGACCGATTGCTCCACCACGTTTCGGAGGCGGAAAAACCGAGGAGATAATGGCAACCTGGGTAGCATAGAGCATGGCTGCACTTACACCTTGCAGGAAACGGAACAGCACCAGGATTTCTCCGGTTGGAGATAGAGCAGCGCCAAGTGAAGTAATGATTGCCGAAAATGTACCGATGAGGAAGATCTTTTTTCTCCCCAGCATATCAGCAAGGCGACCGAAGAATAACACAAACATGGCACTGGCCATCAGGTAGGCCATGGGGATCCAACTCAACAAAACTGCATTTATCCTCAGATCCATGGCAATAGAAGGCAACGCGACATTGACGGAGGAGAGCATCAGTGGCGTCGTCAGGGCATTGATCAACACCATCATCAGAACGTTTTTTTGCAGTGAAGTCAGATTGGATAAGTTCAACCTAGCAAGCCCGCGAGCAGTCCGATCAGGCCACCAAAAACGCCACCCCAGACCACCAGCCAGCCAAGGTGTTTTTTGATCATATCCTGAATAATCTTCTTGACCATTTCCGGGGTCAGTTCATTGAGACGGGCATCGACAATGGTTCCTATGTTGTCGGTAATGTCATCGCGCAGTCTTTGCACATTCAGGCTCTTGTGCAGTGCCTTTTGGAAACGTTCACTTGTGATCAATTCTTCAAAGGCGGCGCGTAATTTTGTCGCCATGGGTTCGCGTAGAGGCTCCAGTGCTTCTGCACCACCCACCATTGAGAGCAGCGATCCGAGCGACGAATCCTGAATGGCATTGATTAGGGACTGAAAGATTTTGTCGTAATCGATGGCATCCAGGACGGGTGCCAATGTCAGGATTTTCCTGGCAGAGTCTTCTTCCGTCTCGATAAACCGCTGGATGTTTTCCGGAGTAAAAAACTGCTCCATGATGATGTTACGGATCCCGTTTTTGAATTCTTCAAACCGGTTAGGAATGACACCGGAACCGTAGAGGAAGGGGACACGTTCAAACAGCATGTGGATGGCAAGCCAGTTGGTTATGGCACCCGAGAGGGCGAACAGACCGACCATCAGAACGGTATTCGAACCCGACAGGATTCCGAAAATGACGAGCGTCAAGGAAAGCAGGTTGGTGATCAGGCTTTTGTTCATTTTAATGTTAATGCCAGTGTGTCGAACTCAATACCGGACCAGCCGTGTTGCATGAAGTTTCGGATATTGGCGTGATCACTCCCGGATGGATTGCCAAGAACATCGTTTCGGTAATACTCACCGAAGCAGGCGAGCGTCTCTTCTTTACTGAGCCCATGCAATTTGCCAAAGGTAAAGATCTTGCAGGAGCCTTCATTGGTACCGGCCTCATTGACTAGATCACCGTTGGTGAATCGGACCGGGGTGTAAGTATAGTGTTGGTCAATCGTTTCCATGACTTTCTGGAAGTCGATGGAAGCCGGATCTTTTTTAATTTGTAAAATCAATTCTTCAATGTTCATGTCTCAATGAATGGTGGGCAGTTTTTTCAGGGGTTCGATCAGGTATTCGAGCCCATTGATTTTGATCTCCAGAGCCAGTTGCATCAACTTGCCGAGCTGGCCATCAGGGAAACCCTGCTCTGCAAACCAGAGCAGATAGGGTTCGGGCAGATCGATCAGTCGTTTGCCTTTGTACTTCCCAAACGGCATTTCCATTTTAGCCAGTTTCAGAAGATCTTCTTTTTCAAACACGAAATTGGCACCTGATTTATGACAGGTGCAAGTTTAATGGAAAGGCTTCCCGTTTTGTATCTTCAGGGAAGTACTGAAGGTCTCAAGGGTGTCCTTTAACCACGCAGTAACGCATCAAGATGATCAACTGCTTCGGCCCAGTCGGAATCCTCTTCCAGCGCTTCGTGGATAAACGCCGCCTGTGAAGGTGTCCAGAAGTCTGCTTCCCACAAATGCAAAGAGCGATCGAGGCCTTTGTGCTTCTCAATAAAGGCATCAATGGCTTCGTCGCTGGAAGGCAGGCCTAGTTGTTCGAAAAGTGTATTCAGGTTATGTTCTGAGAGATCCATATAAATTCCTTGTCTAATTTGCAGTTTTCTTTTTACTCTTCTGTGTGGA
>JALSRM010000082.1 GCA_026984775.1 Gammaproteobacteria bacterium | reverse complement strand
ATCTCGTTTCCGTGCTTTGTTCCGTTTATTGTAATGCGCCGTTCCTGTGGATTAAATCCTGCTTGACGCGTCAAGAGTCAATTGCCTGTCATCACAAAACAGGGACATTCCATAACCCTTTGTTATTACGAGAGAATAACTTGTGGCACGGTGATTGCTACTTTTGGGTAAGTTTTCATTTGAATCGAGAGGACCCAGAAAATGGCAGAGGAGAAGGAAGAAGTCACTGAAGAAAATGCCGGTGGCGGCAAGAAAAAACTCATTATCATGATCGTTGGTGCCCTCCTCCTGGTAGGGGGAGCAGTAGGTGGAACTTTGATGTTTGTTGGTGGAGGAGAAGAACAGACATCCGTAGAAGGTGGAGCCGAACCAGAGGAACAATTGAAAGAATATGCCTATCTTGCTTTTGAAAAACCGCTGGTGGTGAATTTTCAGGCAGAGGATGGCAAGACGCGTTTTCTCAAGGCTGATGTCTCCTTGATGCTGGAGAAAGACAAAGAGGATGAGATCAAGAAACATCTTCCCAAGATTGAACACGTGGTGAACATGGTTTTCAGCCGCCAGAAATTTGAGACTCTTCTGCTTCCTGAAGGCAAGGAAAAGATGCGGGCGGAAGCACTTGAAGAGATCAACAATGCATTAAAAGACGAGGTTGGTGAAGTAGGCATTGACGATGTTCTCTATACCAACTTTGTTGCTCAGTGACGGATCTGGAAACCTGAAGGTCGGATAGGAAGAAACGATGGCTGGTGCAGACATTCTTTCACAGGATGAGATCGATGCGCTTCTCAACGGTGTCGACGGGGGTGACGTTGATATCGAGCCTGAAGAAGATCTCGATGACGGAGAGGCGAAATCCTACGATTTTAACTCCCAGGATCGCATTGTACGAGGCCGCTTGCCCACCCTCGAGATGATCAATGAGCGGTTCGCCAGAAACTTCCGCGTTAGTCTGTTCAACATTCTCAGAAAGTCACCTGAAATCTCGGTTGAAGGAATCGAGATGATGAAGTTCGGTGAATACATCCACACCCTGTTTATGCCTTCGAACATGAATATGGTAAAGATGAAACCATTGCGTGGGACGGTTCTATTTGTGTTGAACCCGACGCTGGTCTACTCGCTAGTGGATAATTTTTTTGGTGGTTCTGGCCGCTTCCATACCAAGATCGAGGGACGTGATTTCAGTCCCACAGAGATGCGTATCGTCATGAATGTACTGGAGGAAATTTTTTCCGACATGCAAAAGGCCTGGAAGCCGGTGATGGAAATTGAATATCAATATCAGAATTCTGAAGTTAATCCACAGTTTGCCAATGTGGTCAGTCCGAGCGAAGTCATGATCATATCCAAGTTCCATGTAGATCTCGACGGCGGCGGTGGTTCTCTGCAGATCGCCATGCCGTACTCAACCATTGAACCGATCCGGGAAATGCTCGATGCGGGCATGCAGAGCGATGCTTCCGATACAGATGAACGTTGGATCATGTCGTTGCGTGAAGAGCTCACGACGGCTCCGGTGGTTATTAACAGTATGCTGACGAGCCGAGAGATCACACTGCGTGATGTACTGGCGATGAAAGAGGGCGACATCATACCCGTGGATATTCCGGATCATGTTGTTGCATGTGTCGAAGAAGTACCCGTTTTCAAGGCGAGATTTGGGGAGTCACGGGGAAATTGTGCCCTGAAAGTTGAAGAAATGATTGGACCGGTGACCTAACCGGGCAAATTAACAGGAGTTATCCATGAGTGATGATGTAATCGAAGATCAGGAAAGTTCTGAATCTGCAGAGGCAGACTGGGGAGAGGCTCTGGCTGAACAGGCTGCCGCCGAAGGAGGGGGGGGCGCAGAGGCTGACTGGGGGGACGCCCTGGCTGAACAGGCTGCCGCCGAAGGAGGAAGTGATGCAGAGGCTGACTGGGGGGATGCCTTGGCCGAGCAGGCCGAGGCAGAGAAGGCAGGGCTTGAAACCCTGACCCCGGATGGAGAACCAGAAGGTGATGCTGACGTAAGCAAGCTCGATCAGATCCTCGATATTCCAGTAACCCTGGCGGTTGAAATTGGCAGTACCAAGATCGCGATCAGGAATTTATTACAGTTGAATCAGGGTTCGGTGGTGGAGCTGGATCGGCTCGCAGGAGAGCCGCTTGATGTTCTTGTCAATGGCACCCTGGTGGCACATGGTGAAGTCGTTGTCGTGAATGAAAAATTCGGTATACGACTGACGGATGTGATCAGTGCACAGGAACGGGTAAAGAAACTGCGGTAAGGGTCTGCATGAAAAACTTTTTCCTTTTTATCATGCTTTTTCCGTCCCTTGCTCTGGCCGCAGATAAGGCTCCTGTGCTCATGGAACCACTTTCTATTGGCAGCATCATCCAGGTCTTTGCCGGGCTGATCGCCGTCTTATTGCTGTTCGGTGGCATCGTTTTTCTACTCCGACGCATGGGTGGTTTCCGTACCAGCCAAGGCGCAGGAATGCATATTATCGAAAGTGTCTCCATATCGACGCGTGATCGAGTGTTGCTGATGCAGGTGGGTTCCAAACAAGTGTTGATTGGGGTCTCTCCAAACGGTATTTCACCGATCAAGGTTTTCGACGAAACAGTGATCGACACATCCCGAGAGGGCGAAAAGGGATTCGCCGGGCACCTCCGGCAACAGCTGGAAAAGCGTAAGTCTTCCGGACAGAAGGGGGAACCGTCATGACCCGACTGGCATTCGCGTTTGCACTGATGTTTTTCTCTGCTCCCTTGTTTGCGGTACCAGGTTTGGAAGCTATCACCGTGACAACCAGTCCCGACGGAGGAGAGAGCTACAGCCTGACTTTGCAGGTTCTGATCCTGATGACAGTGTTGACGCTGTTGCCGGCGATCTTCCTGATGATGACTTCTTTTACGCGCATCATCATCGTCCTTGCCATTTTGCGGCAGGCGTTGGGAACTGCACAGACACCATCCAGCCAGATCCTCATTGGTATTGCACTATTTCTGACCTTTTTCATCATGGCTCCGGTATTCGACAAGATCTATGAAAACGCCGTTACGCCCTACATGAATGAAGAGATGAACATGCAGGAAGCACTGAAAGCGGCGAGTTTGCCCTTGCGCAAATTCATGATCGCTCAGACCCGGGAGACCGATCTGAAAATGTTTTCCGATATTGCGGGTGGAAAACAATTCACTGGGCCAGAAGACGTGCCACTCTCGATTCTGGTTCCTTCTTTCCTCACCAGTGAATTGAAGACGGCATTTCAGATTGGCTTCCTGATCTTTATCCCCTTTCTAATCATCGATCTGGTGGTTGCCAGTGTATTGATGTCGATGGGTATGATGATGCTGTCACCCATGATCATCTCATTACCTTTCAAGATCATGCTTTTTGTACTGGTAGATGGTTGGGTGTTGATTGTCGGTTCACTAGCCTCGAGTTTTTACACATGACCCCTGAATTTGCTATGACAATTGGCCATCGTGCCCTGGAAGTTGCTACCATCCTGATGATGATCATGTTGCTTCCCGCACTGGTCGTCGGCCTTCTGATCAGTATTTTTCAGGCCGCCACCCAGATCAATGAGCAGACACTGAGTTTTATCCCCAAACTGCTCATCACCCTGCTGGTTCTATCTATTGGCGGGCCGTTGATGTTGCGGCTGATCATGGATTTTACCTATCAGATCTTCGAGAGCATCCCGTCGATTATAGGCGGGTGATAGGGGGCCAGGCTTGAGCTTCACCGATACGGAAATCATTGCCCTCATCGAAGCGTGGTTGTGGCCATTTTTTCGCATTGCCGGTTTGTTGATGGCGGCGCCTATGATCGGGACACGTACAGTACCAGTTACTTTGCGTCTTATCCTCGCGGTCAGCATCTCCATTGCCATTGTGCCTTCCGTTCCTCCTTTTGACTATGTCGAACCTATTTCTTCAACTGGACTGATGATCACCATCCAGCAGCTTCTCATCGGGATCAGTCTCGGATTGGTGGTACGCCTGGTATTTTTGGTGCTGGAAGTAGGCGGTGAGGTGATCGCCATGCAGATGGGGCTCGGTTTTGCAGCCATGGTGGATCCGGCCAGTGGCCGTCAGGTTCCTGTGATCAGCCAGTTCTACGTCATCCTGGCGACGCTAATGTTTTTTAGTCTTAATGGTCATCTGATTCTAATCCAGGTGGTCAGTGACAGCTTCAAAACAATTCCGGTCGGAATTGAAGGGCTGACCAGAAATGATGCCTGGGGGGTGATCGAGTGGGGTGGCTGGTTGCTGTCCAGTGCGGTCTTGATGGCCCTGCCGGCGATCGCAGCGATGATGATCGTGAATCTCTCTTTTGGTGTCATGACCCGAGCAGCTCCACAACTGAACATCTTTGCCGTGGGTTTCCCGATCATGATGATCATGGGTATGTTCATTCTTTCCATGACGCTTTCGAACATGCAGGAACATATTGTTGCTCTGTTCGAAGAGGCCTTTCGTCATGCGAATCAGCTGGCAGGGAGGTAACAGCCTTTGGCGGAAGAAACCGGGCAGGAACGGACCGAAGAAGCAACCCCCAAGCGCAAACAGGATGCGCGCAAAAAGGGGGACATACCACGCTCGAAAGATCTAACCACCATGATGATGCTCATGGCTGCTGCAGTTTCCATAATGACGCTAGGGCCGGGCATGGTTAATGGCATTACAGGAGTGATGAAAAGTTTTTTCCTCCGTGCGGCCGATACCCATATTGCCGCTCGGGAGTTGCCGGCAATCTTTCTGACGGCGATCGATCACATTGTACTTTCGATGTTGCCCTTTGTGATCGTCATGGTCCTGGTGGCAATTGTGTCCCCGATGCTGATGAGCGGTTGGAACTTCAGTATCGAGGCGATCAAGTTCAAAGGCGATAAACTGAATCCAATCTCTGGGATCAAACGGGTTTTTGGTGTCAACGGTGTCATCGAGATGGTAAAGACCGTACTCAAATTTTTGGTGATTGCCGTCTTTGCTGTATTTCTGATCTGGCACCAGCTTCCGGAAATTCTGAGCATCGGACGAGGAGATATCATGAGCAGTTTGAAGCATGCTGCGGAGCTTGTCTCTTGGACATTTTTGCTCGTGAGTGCAACTACCATCCTCATCGTTGCTGTCGATGTTCCCCAGCAACTCTGGCAATACAGTAAAAAATTGAAGATGACCCGCGAACAGGTTAAGCAGGAGCACAAGGATACCGAGGGTATGCCAGAGGTTAAGTCAAGATTGCGCCAGAAACAGCAGGAAATGGCCCAACGCAGAATGATGGAAGAAGTGCCGAAGGCAGATGTTATCGTCACCAACCCGACACATTTCTCCGTTGCCCTCAAATATGACTCTGAAAATATGGGTGCACCGAAGGTCGTGGCCAAGGGGGCGGATGAGATCGCATTCAGGATTCGTGAAGTCGCTCGTGCCAACAACGTTCCGATCCTGGAAACACCACCGTTGGCACGCGCTTTGTATTACAGCACTAAGGTGAATCAGGAAATTCCGGCTGGTTTGTATAAAGCGGTTGCACAGGTTCTGGCCTATGTCTTCCAGCTTCGTACCAACCCACGTGCAACCGAAATCAGGTCGATTCCGGAAGATCTCCCGATACCCGATGAATTTAAACGCTAACTAACTGATTTTATAATATAAAATGGCACAACCTCTGATTCTGGGTGGATTCAAGGATCTAAACCGTTACGGTTTCGGTGTACCGATCCTGTTGCTCGCCATACTGGCGATGATGATGTTGCCATTGCCGACATTCCTGCTGGATGTCCTCTTCACCTTTAATATTTCCTTGTCACTGGTCATTTTACTGGCGGTGATTTATGCCAAACGGCCACTGGATTTTGGCGTTTTCCCCACCATTTTGCTGGTTTCAACCCTGTTGCGTCTGAGTCTGAACATTGCTTCGACCCGGGTAATTCTGCTGAACGGAAGAGAAGGCTCAGCTGCCGCTGGTAAGGTGATCGAAGCCTTTGGTGATTTTGTCGTTGGTGGCAACTATACGGTGGGTTTTGTCGTTTTTGCAATCCTGGTAATCATCAACTTTGTCGTTGTTACCAAAGGCGCCGGTCGAATTTCTGAAGTCACTGCACGCTTTACACTGGATGCCATGCCGGGCAAGCAGATGGCTATCGATGCCGATCTCAACGCCGGGATTATCGATCAGGACGAGGCACGCGCACGGCGTCAGGAAGTTGCACAAGAAGCCGACTTTTACGGTTCCATGGATGGTGCCAGCAAATTTGTCAAGGGTGACGCCATTGCGGGCATTATTATTCTGGTCATCAATATTCTGGGCGGTTTGGCCATCGGTGCGCTCCAGTATGATATGCCACTTTCCGAAGCGGCCCGTGTCTTTACATTACTGACCATTGGTGACGGCCTGGTCGCCCAGATCCCATCACTGCTGCTTTCGACGGCGACTGCGATCATGGTCACCCGAGTCTCTACGGAACAGGACATGGGTGATGAGATCGTTGGTCAGCTCTTTGCTGATCCAAAAACATTGGGCGTAGCTGCAGGACTGATCGGACTGATGGGGCTGATCCCGGGCATGCCGAATGTCGCCTTTCTCGGCCTCGCTGGGGTTACCGGCGCCGGGGCTTTTTATTTGGCCAAGCAGAAGAAGGAACAGGCTCTGGCGGAGGCTGCCATTGAAGAAGCTCCTCCACCCCCACCACCGGAAACCCGAGAACTCAGTTGGGATGATGTGGCACCTATCGACCCTATTGGTTTGGAGGTGGGTTACCGATTGATCCCCCTGGTGGACAAAAACCAGGGGGGTGAACTACTCGGCAGGCTCAAGGGTGTACGACGAAAACTCTCCCAGGAACTGGGTTTTCTGATCCCGCCTGTGCATATCCGCGACAATCTCGATCTGAACCCTTCGGCCTATCGTATAAGCCTGATGGGTGCAACCATCAATGAGGATGCGGTGCATGTGGACAAAGAGCTCGCCATTAATCCTGGTCAGGTTTATGGTCAGATTGAAGGCATCGCCGGACGCGATCCAGTGTTCGGTCTTGAGGCGGTCTGGATTGATCCATCACAGCGGGATGAGGCCCAGTCACTGGGTTATACCGTGGTTGATGCAAGTACTGTGATCGCTACTCACCTGAGCCAGACCCTGCAGGATCATGCACATGAACTGCTCGGACATGATGAAGTACAGCAACTCCTCGACAGGTTGGCCGAAACTTCACCGAAGCTGGTAGAGGATCTGGTGCCGAATGTGCTACCGCTTGGCGTCATAGTCAAGGTATTGCAAAACCTGTTGCGTGAACACGTCCCAATTCGCGATATGCGAACCATTGTCGAAGTGCTCGCTGAGCATGCCCCGATCAGTCAGGATCCTGTCGCATTGACGGCTGCGGTGCGTGTGGCACTGGGCCGCATGATCGTCCAGCAAATCAATGGAATGAATGAAGACCTCCCGGTTATCACCTTGGATAGCACTCTGGAACAGTTATTGCAACAGTCAGTGAAAGCCATGAGTGAAGGAGGCATGGCGCTGGAACCGGGGCTCGCGGCACAGATGCTGCAGTCTCTGAAAGAGATTAGTGATCAACAGGAGGAGTCAGGACAACCTGCCATCCTGCTGGTGCCGGACAATCTCCGTGATTTCCTGGCCCGTTTCATCAAGCACAGTGTGCCATCAATGCATGTACTGGCGTTTGGCGAGATCCCGGAGAACAAGCAGATTACGATTATTGCAACGGTTGGTGGCCAGGCCAATTGAGTAAACAGGAAAGATTGACATGACGAATTTGAAAAGGAGAAGAATCGGATGAATATAACTCGCCATGTAGCCAAGGATATGCGCTCAGCGCTGGCACTGGTCCGTGACATTCATGGTCCGGATGCGGTCATATTATCAAACCGCAGAGTACCGGAAGGCATCGAGATCACGGCTGCGACAGATTACGATGAATCATTGCTGGAAGATCCCACTCCGGAGGTAGAGAAATACACGTTTCCGAGTGTTGATGACGAGCCAGCCAATCCTTCTGTCCCTCACGACCGTACTGCGGGACCTGAAAGAGAGGAAGCAAAGACAGATCGCAGAAACCTGATCAGGAAACCCAAATTCGAATACAAATCAGCACGACAGGAGCAGCAGCTGGAAGAACATTCTGTGGGACCTGATTTCAAGGTCGAGTTATCCAGTGCGGTGCAACAGAACTATGAACAGCTTTTGACAGAATTGCCGGATGAAACGGCCAAGACAACTGAAAAAGTCACACCTGCAGAAACGCCAGAGCAGGGACCGGAAGTGGTCTGGACTCAGAATTCTCTGCTCGACGATATGCGCAGAGAGCTGCAATCTCTCAAATCACTGGTTGAAAACCAGATCTCTGGATTTGCCTGGGGCGAGATGAGCCGTAAAACACCGGTACGTGCCGGGGTTTTGCGTAAACTGGTGGCACTGGGCCTGACTCCTGCAGTTGCCCGTCACATTGCATTTCGAATTCAAGAAGAGCTGGGACACCGCAAGGCATGGTACCGGGCACTGGCCATGTTTGCCCGACAGATCCCGATCGGGGGTGACACCATTCTGACGAATGGTGGCGTTGTGGCTTTGGTGGGGCCACCAGGTGTCGGTAAAACGACGCTGATCGCAAAATTGGCCGTCCAGTACGCAGCGCGCCATGGCCGGGAGAACGTCGCTTTGATCACAACGGATTCCCAACGTTTTGGCGCCTTTGATCAGCTCAGAAATCTCGGCAGCGTGCTGAAAGTCCCGGTACGAGCTGTCGAAGGTGAAGAAGAACTGGAAGCGGCACTCGATGCCTTTCTGGAAAAACCGCTGGTCCTGATCGATTCTGCAGGTCTCAGCCATCGTGATGAACGTCTGGATGAAACACTCAACAGAATCAGGCGCAGCACACCGATGCTGAAGGCCTATATGGTGCTCTCGGCCACGACACAGGCAGAAGCCCTAGAACAATCGATCTCGGCATTCAGGCCGGTTAACCCCTGTGGCTGCATGATCACAAAGGTGGATGAATCCACCTCCCTGGGGCCGGTTCTATCTGCGGTAGTTGAACACAAGCTGGCCATATCCTACTTCAGTGAAGGACAGAAAATTCCCGACGATTTGAAGATTGCACGTGTTGAGGATCTGATTGGCAAGGCAGTTGCTATAGCCAAAGACATGAATGCTTTTGACAGGGTAGAAGATGTGATGATGGAACAAATGTTGAAAGGAGAAATGTCATGAACGTGGTAGAAATTTCTCCTCGAACGTTATCCAGCTCCGTGCAGGCCTATACCGGAAAGGAGACTACACGGGTAATCGCAATTACCAGTGGCAAGGGTGGTGTCGGCAAGACGACTGTCGCCATTAATCTGGCATTGGCTATGGCGGAAAAAGGTAAACAGGTCATGTTGATGGATGCTGACATGGGGTTGGCAAATGTGGATGTGATGCTGGGTCTTCGTCCGACACAAAATCTTTCCCATGTGCTCAAAGGTGAATGTGAGCTGGAGGACATTATTATTACGGGTCCTCGCGGTATCCGGATCCTCCCCGCTGCTTCCGGTGTAAGACAGATGGTGGATCTTTCAGCAAGGGAACAAGGGGGTCTCATTCATGCATTCAGCAGCCTCTCGAAACAGGCTGATGTCCTTTTGATCGATACGGCCGCAGGAATCAATTCCAGCACGATGAAATTCTGTGCAGCGGCACAGGAAGTTCTGCTCGTGGTATGCAATGAGCCAGCATCGATTACCGATGCCTATGCCACGATCAAGGTGTTGAGCCAGGATCATGGTATCAATCGTTTCAGAATACTGGCAAATATGGCACAGAGCAGTATGGAAGGTGCTCGTATTTTTCAGAAACTGGTAGATGTTACAGAACAGTTTCTCAATGTCTCACTGGACCTTGTAGGGACCATTCCTTATGACCTGAATTCACGCAAAGTAGTCCAGCAGAGAAGAGCGATTTTTGATGTCCTACCAGGATCGGGTGCTGCACGCGCCTATCGAAAACTGGCGGACAGAACCGACAAGTGGACGATGCCAGGCACTGCCAACGGCAACTTGCAATTTTTTGTCGAGCAACTGGTACAACCAGAAACAAAACCGAGAAGGGTGCAATTATGAGTGTGGCGGCCTACAAGAAAACTGCCGAAAAGAACGAAGCGCTGACCAGTGACCAACTCATTGAACAACATGGTCTTCTGGTCAAGCGTATTGCTTATCATCTGATGACCCGTTTACCCCCGACAGTTCAGGTCGAAGATCTGATCCAGTCCGGGATGATCGGGCTACTTGAAGCTGCGAAAAATTATGACGCCTCTCAAGGCGCCAGTTTTGAGACCTATGCCGGTATCCGTATCAGGGGTTCGATGTTGGATGAAATACGGAAAGGTGACTGGGCTCCACGATCACTGCATCGCAAGGTACGTGAAGTGACCAAGGCCATCAGCGAGATCGAGGCAGAGACCGGGCGCGATGCGAAAGATGCAGAAGTTGCCGAGCGCCTCGAGATCACACTGGATGAATATTACCAGATTATCCAGCATGCCAGTGGTCACCGGATGTTTAGTTTCGAAGATCTGGTGACGGGAGAAGAGGGTATATCAGAGAGCTTGGTCGATCATGGTGAAGTACCTGCCGATCAGGTGGAAAAGGAGAAGTTCAGGACAGCACTGGCCGAAGCTATTTCTACCCTGCCGGATAGGGAACGGCTGGTAATGTCGCTTTACTATGAAAAAGAACTGAATTTGCGTGAAACCGGGGAGGTTCTCGGTGTCAGTGAATCGAGAGTCTGCCAGATCCACTCTCAGGCATTGGTCAGGCTCAAGGCAAGAATGCAGGACTGGGTAAACCTTTTATAAGTTAAGTACGGAGAATTATTGTGAATAAAGACATGAAGATTCTGATCGTGGATGACTTTTCCACAATGAGAAGAATTATTAAAAACCTGTTGCGTGATCTGGGATTCACCAATACCGATGAAGCAGATGATGGACAAACCGCATTGCCTAAATTGGAGGCAGGTGGTTTCGATTTCCTGGTTACCGACTGGAATATGCCGGGCATGCAGGGCATCGATCTGCTGAAAGCGGTGAGGGCACATCCTGATCTGAAGGAGCTGCCTGTGTTGATGGTGACTGCTGAGTCAAAACGTGAACAAATCATCGAGGCTGCCCAGGCGGGCGTCAATGGTTACATCGTCAAACCGTTTACTGCGGCAACATTGAAAGAAAAAATCGACAAGATCTTCGAACGAATTGAAACTACTGCATAAACGGTAAAAGAAAAAAGGAGAAGATTGTGGAAAATGCAACACGACTCGATCTTGCAAGTGGTTTTCTCGAAGCTACACAAGCAGGTGATGATGAAAAGGCAGATGAAATTCTGGCCATGATCGCAGCAGAACGGGAGTCGCGACTGTTCGAAGAGATCGGCAAACTGACACGACAATTGCACGATACTCTGTCAAGTGTACGTATCGATTCCGATCTGGCAGGTATTGCAGAACATGAGATCCCCGATGCCAAGGAACGATTGAATTTCGTCATAGAAAAAACCGAAGAGGCTGCCAACCGCACCATGGACGCGGTTGAAGAAATCTTGCCACTGTCCGAAACGATCCGTACTCGTGCCGGTCAGCTGCAGCAAGACTGGTCCCGTTTCCAACGCCGGGAGATGGATGTCTCCGAGTTCAGAAAAATGGGTGATGAACTCGTCGATTTTCTCAATGAACTCACGGTTAATTCAGACAAGATCCACACAGGTCTCAACGACATATTGATGGCGCAGGATTTTCAGGATCTTACTGGTCAGGTCATCCGAAAGGTGATCACTGTAGTACAGGACGTCGAGAGCTCACTGGTCAATCTGATCCGTGCCACGGGTGTTTCCGCGGCGCCGAAAAAACAGGTTTCAGAGACGGAAGCCGAAGGCCCTCAGTTGAATGCAGAGAACAAGGAAAATGTGATGAATGGTCAGGATGATGTAGACGATCTGCTGTCGAGTCTCGGTTTCTGAATAATGAATCAATACCGGACAGGATTTCTGTTGAAAACATGTAGAGAAATATTATGGCTATCGATTTAAATGATGAAATTGTCCAGGACTTTCTTGTCGAAGCAAGTGAGATCCTTGAGACACTGAATGAACAGGCTGTCGATCTGGAAACATCACCAGATGATGCCGACCTGCTAAATGCCGTCTTCCGAGGATTCCATACCATCAAGGGTGGTGCCGGCTTTCTTGGCATGGATAATCTTGTAACTGTAGCTCATAAATGCGAAGACATTTTTGATCTGCTGAGACAGGGCGAGCGAAAAATTGATGCCGATTTAATGGACATCGTCCTCCGGGTGCTTGATGTACTCAATGAGATGTTCGATGAAATTCGCTCGGGAGAAGACCCTTCTGCGGCACCTTCCGATCTTCTGTCCCAACTGACAATTTTGGCAGACAAGGATGGTGTTTTGGAAACAGCAGAACCGGAACAACAAGCTGAACCCGAGCCCGTTGCAGGGGGCGCTACTGACGAAATAACGGAAGAAGAGTTCGATCAGATTGTCGATGCCCTTTCCGGAAAAAAAGAGACTGAAGCGGAAAAAGCCGAAACATCGGCAGCCAGCGATGAAATAACCGAAGAAGAATTCGAGGCCTTGCTTGATGAACTGCACGGTGCAGGTGGTGCCCCTACAGCTCCCTCACGGAAGGACAAAGCAGAAGCCGAAAAAAATGGAGGTCACACGCCCGATACTGCTTCAGAAAAGAAACCGGACAATGACGAAATAACCGAAGAAGAATTCGAGGCCTTGCTCGACCAGATTCATGGTAAAGGTAAACACAAAGGCGCAGTCACATCGACGCCACCACAAGAGGTGCCTGCAAAAGAGAACGCCGAAGAAAAACAGGAAAAAGCTGAAAAGAAAAAGGCACTAGAACCGGCCACCGAAAAGGCGGAGACCAAGAAACCTGCACCTGCTCCAAAGGCAGAGAGTGCACCGAAGACCAAGGCGCCGGCGCCGGTAGCAGAAACGACGGTCCGGGTCGAGACAAGTACCCTCGACAGTATCATGAATCTGGTTGGGGAACTGGTGCTGATCAGAAACCGCATGTCCAACCTTGAAGAGACAATAGGTGATGAGGAGATGACAAAAACTGCTGCATCGCTGGATGTCATCACCTCTGACTTGCAATCCGTGGTCTTGAAAACGCGGATGCAGCCGATCAAGAAAGTTTTCGGTCGTTTTCCCCGTGTTGTCCGTGACCTGGCACGTAGTCTGGGGCGTGAGATCAACCTCGAGATGTTCGGTGAAGACACTGATCTGGATAAAAACCTGGTCGAGGCATTGTCCGATCCGCTGGTGCATCTGGTTCGTAACGCTGTCGATCACGGTATTGAGCCACCTGATGTGCGTGAATCGAAAGGCAAACCCCGACAAGGTACATTGCGGCTTGGTGCCAAGCAGGAAGGCGATCACGTTTTGTTGACCATCGAGGACGATGGTGCCGGTATGGACCCCGACGTTTTGCGCCGTAAAGCGGTCGAGAAAGGCATGATGGATGAAGATGCCGCAGCCAGGCTGGATGATCGTGAATGTTTCGAACTGATTTTCTCCGCCGGATTTTCAACTAAGACGGAAATTTCTGATGTCTCCGGTCGCGGTGTTGGTATGGATGTGGTCAAGACTCGAATCAGTCAACTCAATGGGGTGGTCGAGATCGACTCCAAGCTGGGAGAAGGTACTACACTTTCGATCAAGTTACCTCTGACCCTGGCCATCATGCCAACCCTCATGGTGATTCTGGGTGATCAGATATTTGCCTTGCCACTGGTCAACGTCAAAGAGATCATGGATTTCGATCCAGAGGAAACCAACGTGGTCGATGGCCAGGATGTCCTGGTCGTTCGTGGTAAAGCATTGCCCATTTTTAATCTCAGTCACTGGCTGGTCAAGAACGCTGCCTTTCAGGAAGATGATAATTCTCCTCGTCAGGTTGTCATCGTCAATGTGGGCACACAGCAGGTAGGGTTGCTGGTCGATGATCTTATCGGTCAGGAAGAAGTGGTAATCAAACCTTTGGGTTCGAACCTTCAGGGAACCAAGGGCCTGGCTGGAGCCACGATTACGGGTGACGGGCGCATTGCCCTGATTCTGGATCTGCCCAGTCTGATCAACCACTATGCGAGCCGATACTGACCATCGATGAAAATCCGCGTGCTCATTGTTGATGATTCAGTTTTCTATCAGCATCGGTTGAAGGCACTGCTGGAGACCGATCCAGGTATTGAAGTGATCGGTGTGGCTGCTGATGGCCAGGAGGCTCTGAAGAAAACCCGGTTGCTCAAACCTGACGTGGTTACGATGGATATCGAGATGCCGGTGATGGATGGAATCACCGCGTTGAAAAAGATAATGCAAGAGACACCTACACCTGTGCTGATGATCTCTTCGGCGACTACGCGGGGTGCCAAGGCAACCTTCGATGCCATGGATGCGGGTGCTGTCGATTTCCTAACCAAGGATTTTCATAAAATCGTTGAAGATCAAGAACGGGCTGGACGCGAAATCTGTCGCAAGGTGATCTCGGTTGCCAACAGCAGTGCTGGAAAACGATCAGGCATCACACATAGAGAAATCACGGGTCATGATCAGACAATACTGAAACGAACAAAATTTTCGAACTATAGTGTCCTTGCCATTGGTGCCTCTACAGGAGGCCCGGTTGCGGTTCAGCAGGTTTTGAAAAACCTGCCGGAGAATTTTCCATTACCTATTCTGGTGATCCAGCACATGCCAGGAACCTTCACACCCATGTTTTCTGAACGTCTCAATCAGAACTGCAAGATCACAGTCAAGCAGGCGGAAAATGGTGACGTTCTTCAACCTGGCCAAGCCTATATTGCGCCTGGGGGACAACAGACAACGGTAAAACGGCAAGGAAATGTGGCCGTGCTGGAAATTACGGTTGGTGATCCCACATTACAGTATCGGCCGTCTGTGGATGTGACGTATCAGTCATTGGCAGACATCTTTCCTGGCAAGGTGCTTGCGTTAATCCTCACTGGCATGGGTTCCGATGGATGCGAAGGTGCACGCCGACTGAAGCAAAGTGGATCAGCGGTTTGGGCACAAGATGAGGCAACGAGTGTGGTCTATGGTATGCCTATGGCTGTTGCCAAAGCCGGCCTTGCGGATCAGATTCTATCTCTTGATCAGATAAGCGATGTCCTGGCGAGAGGGTTATAGTCATGGATTTTCTTACCCTTGTCGGAGTTTTCGTTGCATTCGGTGCCATACTTCTCGGCCAGTCGCTGGAAGGTGGGCATTTGACAACGCTGATCAACGGTCCCGCTTTTCTAATCGTATTCGGTGGAACTCTAGGCGCGATTATGGTTCAGACGCCGCTACACATCTTTTTGCGATCGATGCAAATGATGCCATGGCTGTTCAAACCGCCCGCACTGCCCATGCAGGAAGCACTCGATAAACTGTTGAATTGGAGTAGTGTAGCTCGACGTGAAGGTCTTCTCGGACTGGAAAAAATCTCCGAAAATGAACCGGATCTTTTCTCGCGCAAGGGCTTGCAACTCCTGGTGGATGGCAGCGAACCGGAGATGCTGCGCAAGACCATGGAGATGGAGATTATCGCCCAAGAGGATCGTGATCTGCAGGCTGCCAAGGTTTTTGAAGGGATGGGTGGCTATTCACCGACTATTGGTATTATCGGTGCCGTTATGGGACTCATCCATGTGATGGGCAATCTCTCGGATCCCAGCAAACTTGGAGGTGGGATTGCAGTTGCTTTCGTCGCAACCATTTATGGGGTGGCTCTGGCTAACCTGTTCCTGTTACCCGCAGCCTCAAAGCTGAAAGCGCTGGTGCAGGCACGTTCCCGTTATCAGGAGATGATGACCGAAGGGTTGATGGCGATTGCAGAAGGTGAGAATCCACAGGTGATTGCATTGCGCCTGGAATCTTTCCTTAATTGACGATTGGCACGGCTATGCGTTCGCGACGACATGAAGGGGAACATGAAAACCATGAACGTTGGCTGGTTTCCTATGCCGATTTCATCACGCTGTTGTTTGCTTTTTTTGTGGTGATGTATTCGGTTTCGTCAGTCAATGAAGGAAAGTTTCGTGTGCTTTCTTCGACGCTGGAGGATGCTTTTCGTGAGCACCCCATACGGGGTGTTGATCCGATTCAGATTGGTGAAATTCTAAGAACACTCGATCCGGAAAAGAAGGTGTTGACAGGGGAAGGCATCCTGCCTGATTTCAGGCCAGAAACCGGTGACGAGAATACTGGGGCAGGCCAAGAAGAGATCCCGGAAGGGTATCAGGAGGGTTCGGAGATCGTTGAAGCATTGGAAAATGTTGCGGACAAGCTTGAAGAGGCCGGATTCGAGATAAAGTTGGATGAAAAATGGGTGGAAGTGACCATGAACAGCCAAGTCCTGTTCGGGAGTGGCAAGGCCAGACTTTCAGAAAAGGCGAAGCCCGTGCTTGATGAATTGATCGATGTCTTGAATGATTTCAAAAATCCACTGAGGGTGGAAGGATTTACTGATAATCAGCCGATCAGAACTTCGGTTTTTCCATCCAACTGGGAGTTGTCAGCTGCCCGTGCTGCCAGTGTTGTCAGTTATTTTGCAAGCAAAAACATCGATCCGCAGCGCATGGCGGCTGTTGGTTATGGTGAATACCGTCCGATTGCCGACAACTCGACAGCAGAAGGCCGCCGCAAAAACCGACGTATCACAGTTCTGATCTCAACAGATCCAGAACAACTCAAAGCAGATGCGGAAAAGAATGCTGAGAAGGAGAGTAATGCTGATGGGCCTGTACTCCTGCACACAATCAACAAACCAGAAGCGGAGGGATATGCAGAATGAGGATCTGGGCGGTTGCTAATCAAAAAGGAGGGGTCGGCAAGACGACCACCGCCGTATCACTTGCCGGATTGCTGGCAGAAAAAGGGCATGAGACATTGTTGATCGATCTGGATCCGCATGGATCCCTGACAAGTTATTTTGGACATGATCCAGACACTATCGAGAAGAGTGTCTATACGCTGTTTCAGGCTGCCGTAAATCAGATTAAGGTACCTACGGCTTCAGTCATGTTGCAAACAAGGATATCCGGACTCAGTCTACTGCCGGCCTCTACGGCGCTGGTCTCGCTTGATCGGCAATTTGGTTCACGGGGTGGAATGGGGCTTGTGATCCACAATGCCCTCCGGCAATGGAGCGATCGTTTCGATAATGTCATCATTGACTGTCCACCTATGCTGGGTGTTTTGCTTGTCAACGCACTGGCATGCAGCGATCGGGTGCTGGTACCGGTACAGACCGAATTCCTAGCACTAAAAGGGCTGGAACGGATCAAGCACACTTTCGAACGGGTACGGCACGCCCACAAGCTCCCGTTTGAGGAGCTAATCATTCCCACTATGTTCGATCGTCGTACCCGTGCTTCTCACGATAGTCTCAAGTTTCTCCGTGAGAATTACGCAGAAACGCTCTGGGAGATGGTCATCCCGGTAGATACCAATTTCAGGGAAGCGAGCAAGGCAGGTTTACCGCTTCCACTGTTCAAACCCCAATCGCGCGGGTCGCTGGCGTACAAGGCCTTGCTGGACGATTTGCTCGAGCGGGATATGGTAACCATGGAGTCACATTATGAACACACCAACTGAAATCAAGATGGTGGAGCAGACAGAGGCGTTAGGTTTGTATCTGGACGCCCTGTTTGAAACACCGGAATTCGATGAAATCCTCGAAGAGGATATTACACCTGCCGAAGTGACCCCAGCAGGTGAAACAAACCCCGGGGATGAACGGACAGTCATTGAAGAGTCCACACTCGAATCACAAGTACAGGTTCCCAATCAGAACAGTAGAGAATGGACGAAAAAGGAATTTAAGGCGGTCATTCTCGAGATCGATGGTATGTCAGTTGCCATTCCCATGAAATATATTCGTGGCATCAAGGAATTTCCGGAAGAACTCGTCCGTTTCGAGGGTATGGAGCCTTGGATGAAGGGGATCTTCATTGAGGAAGAACAAGAGATTCAGGTCGTCGATGCACGGAAATATATGCTTATCAGCAACCAGCGGGAGATCGATAATGAAGAAAACCAACACAAACCCGAACTGATCATACTGATTGGTGATGGGCGTTGGGGATTGGCCTGCCAAAAGGTGACTCGTCCAATCCGGATTGAACCTGATCAGGTGCGTTGGAAGGGAAGCGATAGAGTCCGTCCCTGGTTGCTGGGAGTGCTCCGCGATCAACCCTGCATAGTGCTGGAGGGAGAAGCATTCATTCAAACACTCGAGGCGCTTTCGGGTGATTCCGGTTAACTTGGCATAAAGCATGCTTGGTTTTGTCTGACATCCATTCACGAAAGGAAGAACAGAAAATGAATGCAAGTGTTGAATTAATCGATGAACCCGTCGTTGACCCAGTCATCCAGTGGGTAACATTTCATCTGGATGGAGAGACTTATGGCATAAACGTAATGCAGGTGCAGGAAGTTTTGCGAATGAGCGAAATCGCACCAGTACCTGGAGCACCGGATTATGTCGTCGGTATCATCAACCTTCGTGGCAACGTGGTCACTGTAATCGATACCCGCAAACGATTTGGTCTGATGCCGAAAGAACCTGATGATGCGACACGAATCGTGATCATCGAATCGGACAATAACATCGTCGGAATTCTGGTAGACAGCGTTGCAGAAGTCGTCAATCTGAGAGCCTCCCAAATCGATACTGCACCCAATGTCGGAAATGAGGAAAGCTCGAAATACATCCAGGGCGTTTTCAGTCGTGAAAACGATATCCTCATTCTCGTGGATCTCAACAAGTTTCTGACAGATGAAGAGTGGAGCGATATCGGTTCATTTTGATGTACCGTTCGGTTTCTGATGGCCATAAATACAATCAAGTCCTATCCGGTTCTTCCGGTCAGGTCTGTCCAGCAGAAGGAGCCACACCAAGGGAAACACCAGCAGAAGGAAAAGCAAGAGAAAGAGGACGAGGAGCGGAAAATCAATCCACAAGGCAATGAAGATGGACATATCGATGAATTTGCCTGAGTACGGAATCCTTCAGTCATGATGTTCTTTCTTTTTATTGGACTGATTCTATGTGTCGCGATCTGCATTGGTTGTGGATGGTTGATCTATCGGCTGCAAGTAAAATTGCACCAACAGGAGGAAAAAGCACGTCAGATGCAACAGGATCTTCATGGCTTGATCCTCTGTATGCGCGGGATCAGTGAACGTTTCGCCCGTCAGCAAAAACTGATCCGCAGTGTGACCATCCGTCAAAATGATATACAGGCCAAAAGCTCCAATGACTCTATCTATGAAAAGGCCGCACTGCTCATGGACAAAGGGGCTACCGTAGAAGAACTAATCACCACCTGCGGATTATCAAAAGGCGAGGCCGAACTCATGGCTCGCATCAATGCCATGCAGTTGGAAGAATCTGCCAGTCATACAGCGTTGCGCTGAAACAAAAACTGGTTTACCCTTCACGCCCAGCCTGAAACAGACCGCTGGCTTTTTATTCAGTGAAAAACAGGTTTACGGAGAAGTGTCCGAGTGGTTGAAGGAGCACGCCTGGAAAGTGTGTATACGCTAACCGCGTATCGAGGGTTCGAATCCCTCCTTCTCCGCCAATAGAATAGCCCGGTCAGTGCTACTGCCCGGGCTTTTTCCTCTCCACAGCGAGTATCCGGGAGGGGTCCGAACCCGAAGGGCGAGGTACAGGACGCGCTGAGTCATCCCTCCTGCTTCGCCAATAACAAATCGCCCATTTGGCTGGTTTTTTTCACCGCACGGGTAGAAGTGGTGTGGTTGGAAAATTGATGAGAGATCCTGTTTGATATTTCGGTGGCAGGCTCCTATCGGGATTCAATTGGGGGTTTTATAGGTAGTTGGGCCGAAAGACTTTTCGCTCAGGTGGTCGAGGATGTCAGTCTTCCTCAAGATATCGATCTGGCTACGGATACGGAATTCGTCGAGAGCCTCCCGTAAATTGGAGAGAAACCATCAAGACCGCTTCGGAATCAGCCCTAAATCACTGGGTCTTGGCCTTTGGCTTGATAACGTGCATGCACTGTGGGCACAGTACTGCGAATGAGAAAAAGCTTCCTTCGATCGGTGTCAGTGACCTTCGTAAAGTCGTTGCACGGTGGCGTTGTGTCTATCCAGAATCACGTTGCGTTTCGTTTTGAGGGTGGGGGTGATCATGCCGTTTTCGACTGTCCAGGCTTCGAGTGTGCAGGCGGCACGCCGTATCTTGGCGTAGCCGGGGAAATCCTTGAGGAGTTCACCTAACTGATCGACCAAGTATTTTTCTACTTTTTCATGTTCCAGTGGGAGGCCCTCGAGGCCTTCTTTTTTTGCGGTTTTTTCCCACTGTTCCGGTTCCAGCACGATCAGGGCGGTGGGGTAGGGTCGTGCTTCGCCGATGACCATAACCTGCTCAAAACAGGGGTGGAGTGCAGCGGCCATTTCCATGTCCGCGGGGGGCATTTTCTCGCCATTGGAGAGGACGATGATTTCCTTGATTCGGCCGACGATGTAGATGCGGCCTTCACGGATTTCCGCCTTGTCACCAGTGTGGAACCAGCCATCCGGTTCCAGCACTTCGTCAGTTGCTTGTTTGTTCCTCCAATACCCGAGCATGATGTTAGGCCCTTTTGCGATCAGTTCTCCGTCGTCGGTGATACGCACGTCCACACCGGGCAGGGGCAGGCCGACGCTGGCCGGGTCATTGTTGTCCAGCCGGCACAGAGAGATGACTGGGCTGGTTTCTGTCAGGCCATAACCCTGAATGAGCGGTACGCCAAGGCCGATGAACAGTTTCGAAACCTGGGGAGTAATCGCGGCCCCACCGGTGGCGGCGAGTTGGAGCCGGCCTCCCAGTTTTTCGAGGACCTTGTCTGCCACCAGTTTTTTGAGGATTGGCCAGAGCAGCAGTTTTGGGTGCCAGGAGGCGCGGCCTTGCTGGTATTCGAAACGGTGCCAGCCCACTTCAACGGCTTTGTTGAACAGTTCTCTGGCAATGGGGGATTTCTCTTTCAGTCCTTCCATGATCTTGCCGTAAACCCGTTCGTAGATCCGGGGTACGGAGATCAGGCAAGTGGGTTTGACGGTCACCAAGTCCTCGCCTAGTTGTGGAATGCCGCGGGAGAAGGCGATAGTAGCGCCAGCCATCATTGGCAAGTAATAACCGACCGTTCTCTCAAACATATGTGACAGGGGCAGAAAAGAGAGGAACAGGTCATCGGGAGCAATGGAGATACACTTCAGTAATGCATGTGCATTGGTCAGGATATTCTGGTGACTTAGCATGACCCCCTTGGGTTTTCCTGTGGTCCCTGAGGTATAGACAATGGTGGCTAGTGCAAAGGGCTCGCCATCTTTTGCCTGTATTTCAAAATCGCCTTCAGGTAACCATTCATCGACGGTCAGCAGTCGTGAGTCTTTCTTCCCGGTGACTGGATTGATGCTGATGATAGCCTCGATAGTTTCGAATTCGTCAGCACTTTTGCTGATCTCTTCCCATTGTTCATCACCGGTGATAAAGAGCAGTTTTGCACCGGCATTGTTCAGGATGTAAGCGACATTATCGGCACTGTCATTGATATAAAGGGGGACGATCACCAGCCCCAACCCAAGTGCGGCTTGTTCGGCCAGAACCCATTCTCTGCTATTGGGAAGCATGATTGCGATACGGTCACCCGGCTCGAGATTATATCGGCCCATTGCCGCCTGCCAGCGGGCAACGTCTTTCGCTGTTTGTTCCCAGGTATAATCGATCCATTGATGAGAGGCTTCGTCGAACTGCCGGTAGGCGATCGCCTGGGAAGATCGGTTTGTCCTTTCTCTGAACAGACCAGGGAGTGTTGATGAATCGGTAACCGGGATGATGTCTGTCTTCATGGCCTTGTCCTTTTAATAGTTATTGTTGTTAACATTACCACATAGTTTCTTGTACTAATTATAGACTATCCCAGCCAGGATCGGGTTTGAACCGTGGCCCGTAACTGGCCTCGAAGTCTTTTAAGCGTTGCAACGTGGCTTCCTTGCCACGACTCTCGAGATACTTCATGGGGCCACCGGTGAAGGGTGCGAAGCCAGTGCCAAAGACCATGCCTGCATCCAGCAGATCGGCATCCTCTACCACACCTTCACGCAGGCAGGCAACGGATTCATTCAGGATCCGGAGTACCATTCTGTCAGCCAGAAGGGTGGTCGGGCGATCTTTTGAATTTTCTGGTGTCTTGATCGGCTTGCCTTTTTCATCATAATCATAGAATCCTTTGCCGCTTTTTTTACCCAGAAGTCCCTGATCCACCATCTGTTTGAGTTTTTCTGGTACTTCAAGCCCCATTTTCTCACCGAGAATCGTGGCGACAGAGAGACAAATATCGAGCCCTACTGTATCAGCCAGCGTGATCGGCCCCATTGGCATGCCGAAATCGGTCGCTGCCCGATCGATGGTTTCCGGCGTATTGTCTTCTTCCAGCAATTCCACGGCTTCCAGCAAATAGGGCATCAAAATCCGATTGACCAGGAATCCAGGCGAGCTTTTTACCGGGAGGGGTAGCCGATCGATCTGGCGCACGAAGGTGGTGGCCCGGGCAAGGGTCTTCGGGTCGGTATTGTTCCCTTTGACCACTTCCACCAGTTGCATTTTCGGCACCGGATTGAAGAAGTGGATGCCAACGAGACGGCTCGGTTTGTCGAGGGCTTGGCTCAATGTTTCCAGTTCGATACTGGAGGTGTTGGTGGCCAGAAGGGCCTCCGGCTTCATACGTGGCTCGATTTCACGATAGAGGGTTTGTTTGATATCGATATTTTCGATAATGGCTTCGATGACGATGTCCGCCTTCTCAATGCTGACACCATTGTGATCGGGATGCAGGCGATCAAAGGCGTTCATCAGCAGATGTTTCTGTTTGAATCGACGTTCGAACAGTTTTTTTGCCCGCTTCAATGCAGGTGCAATGTATTCCGGTTTTTGATCCTGCAGAGAAACGGTGAAGCCCCGTGCCGCACACCAAGCCGCAATATCCCCACCCATGACACCGGCACCGATGACATGGACGTGTTTCGGTGTGTAATCTTTCTCTGTACCCAGAGATTTCATACGCTCCTGAAGAAAAAACACATGAACGAGATTCCTTGAGGTATCGGTCATTACCAGATCTGCTACCGAACGGGCTTCAGCTTCCAGCATTTCCCGATCGGAACCGGCATGCTTCTCCCACAGATCGATCAGGGCAAACGGAGCAGGATAATGCACCGGTTTGGCGTGTTTCGAGACTTGTTTTCTGAATTGACTGGCGAGTAAGGATCGGGTCAAACGGTTATGGCTCACCAGTGATTTGGTTATCCCAGCCTTGTGGGGTTCAGGCTGTTCCGTTATAAAGACCTTGCCAGCGGTCAGCAGATGACGTGCAGGAACGACATCATCAACAATACCCAGTTTTTTTGCCTTACGCGCATCTACCGTACGACCTGTGAGCATCAGATCCATCGCCGAGACAGCACCGATCAGACGGTTGAGGCGCATACTGCCACCAAATCCCGGATGGATACCCAGCTTGATCTCGGGCAGGCCCATTCGGGTGCGGGGATCATCGGTTGCGATCCGGTAACGGCAGGCCAGTGCCAGTTCCAGGCCACCTCCGACACAGAAACCGTCGATCAGACAGGCGGTAGGCAGCGGCAGTGCTTCCAGCTTGTCAAGGATGGATTGAGCTCTCCGGATATGTTCCAGCGCTTGGCTTTGGCTTTCTACTTTCCCGAATTCCGATATATCAGCCCCGGCGATGAAACCGTTTTCCTTACCCGATCGGATCAGCAGACCTTTGGGGCGAGTTTCACGGATTGTATTCAGGATCGTATCCAACTCATCCATAACCTCAGAAGAGAGAACATTGGTTGATGAGCCAACTTTGTCGATGGTGAGACAAGCAGTACCTCCCTCATCGATTTCCAGTCGCCAGTTTCTGAAGTTGTCTTGCGAATTCTTTTCCTCAATCATGTTTTAGCTCCTCTCTACCAGCATGCCACCGCCCTGGCCTCCACCGATACACTGGGAGGCGAGGCCTTTTTTTGCATTTTTCTGTTCAAGTACATGCAGCAGATGCAGTACGATGCGTGCACCGCTGGATCCGACAGGATGTCCGATGCTGATGGCGCCCCCATCCACATTCAGTCGATTGGGATCCACTTCTCCGAAGGCCGAACGTAGTCCCAGTTCCTTTTTACAGAACTCCGTGTCGGCCCATGCCCGGCAGCAGGCAATGACTTGCGCCGCAAAGGCTTCGTTGAGCTCGATATAGTCTACTTTTTGTAGATTCAGCTGGTTACGTTTCAGCAGGGGGGTGCAGGCATAGACCGGTCCCAGTCCCATTTCCCGGGGACTGTTCCCTGCCCAGTGGCAATCGACGATCCGTCCCATGATCGGCAGTTGATGTTTCTTGATCGCCTTTTCACTGGCGAGGATCAACCAAGCGGCACCGTCGGTGATCTGGGAGCTGTTTCCCGGGGTCACCTTGCCATACTTGCGGTCGAAGGCCGGTTTGAGTTTTGCCAGTTTTTCGACGGAAGAGTCAGGGCGCGCGCCCTCGTCGTGATCAAAAACATTGCCATCCCAGTCATAGATGGTTTCAACTTCGGTCAGGCGCCCCTCACTGTGTGCAGCGAGCAGACGCTGATGGCTCCGAACCGCATATTTATCCATCTCTTCACGGCTGATGTTGAATTTGTGAGCCAGGATTTCGGCTGTGTGACCCATGTTCAGGCCCACGGTAGCATCGGTGAGTCCCCGCAGCAGACCGATGATGGGTTTCAGATGAGCGATCCTGAATCGTGCCATCTGTTTTGCCTTGTCGGCGGGTGTTTTTGCCTTGGACATTTTGCTGAACCAGTCCACCATGTGAGGGGGAAAGAGCAGAGGGGCGTGACTCATGGATTCTACGCCGCCAGCCAGGATCAGATCAGCCCGGCCGCTGGCGATATTCCTGGCTGCGGAATCCAGAGCCTGCATGCCGGAACCACAGTTACGCTGTACGGTCCATGCAGTGACTGCATTGCCGCAACCCAGCCGCAGGGAGACGACGCGCGCGATATTGGCTTCATCGGGTCCCGGGATCATACAGCCAAGGATGACTTCATCCAGTTCCTCCGGAGAGAAAGGCTGCCTTGCCAGCAGGGGATAACCCGCTTTGACGGCCAGATCGGATGCTATCATGGCCTGGGTTGGGCTTTTTGCTTTCAAATAGGGTGAACGGCTACCATCAACGACATAAACTGCTCGACCGGACATCTTGCTCATGGTTTTTTTATTCCTCTGTTAATGTAACAGTTGCCATTTATTCTCCTTCAAACTTCTTCTGGATTAAAGTCATCGACCATGATGACGTTGCGTTGTGCTTGCAGTGCGGATTCCATCTGTTTGGACTCTTCTTCTGTGATAATGCCGGCTTTCAGCGCTGTACTGTAAACAGGTTCACCGGGGCATTCCTTCAGTTGTCCGGATTTTCTCGCCTTGTAGAGTTTTTTCTCGATAGGTTGGAGGGCAAGCATGAGTTCCATCGCCTTTTCCAACTGAGCGACGGTTTCATCTCCATCTTCGGGTATGAATACACCTTCAGTGAGGCGGTCTCTGGTTTCCGAGGGTTCCATCAGCAGTTTGGCGACCTTGCTTGTCAGTCGATCGGAAGGTGGTCTGAAACACCGACCCCAGGGAAAGATGATCACTCTGAGGCTGCTGCCAATCATCCGGTTCGGGAAGTTCCTGAACAGCCCATAGAAACTTTCTTGAATATGATAGAGACAATACTCACTCGCCCAGCGCATCAGGGGCTCGTCTTCTGCCATCCGGCCTTGATCTTCAAACCGTTTAAGGATTGCAGATCCGAGATAGAGATAGCTGAGTACATCACCGAGACGGGCGGAGATGGATTCACGCCGTTTCAATGAACCACCGAGCACCCCCATGGCAACATCGGACGTGAATGCCAGCGCTGCACTCATACGGCCCAACTGCTGGTAATAGCGTTTGCCAGCGCCACTGTTCGGTGCTTTCGCCAGATAGCCGTGGGTAAGTCCCAGTACGAATGAACGGGCTTTGTTGCTGATGGTGAAGGCCATGTGTTTGTAGAACAGGTGATCGAACTGTTCCAGTGCGGTAAATTCATCTTCCTCTGCTGCAGCAAGCATCTCCTTGAGCACAAAGGGATGGCAGCGGGTGGCTCCCTGGCCATAGATCATCATGTTCCTGGTCAAGATATTTGCGCCTTCTACCGTGATGCTGACAGGGATCGATTGATAGATTCTTCCGAGGTAGTTTTTCGGCCCCAGCATAATGCCCTTGCCACCATGGACGTCCATGGCATCGTCGATCAGTGTGCGCATGCTTTCGGTGAGATGGTATTTGATGATAGCGGTGATGACGGAGGGATGGATGTGTTGATCGAGGGCTCCCAGCGTCATGGTGCGGGCTGCGTCGATGAGGTAGGTCAAACCACCGATCCTCCCAAGTGCTTCCTGGACACCTTCGAACTGGCCAATCGACAGATTAAATTGTTTACGGACAACCGAATACGCGCCTGAAGTACGGCTGGCCAGTTTGCCAGCACCCGCGCTCAGAGCCGGCAGCGAGACACCACGACCTTCCGCAAGACATTCCATCAGCATGCGCCAACCCTTACCGGCATAGTTCGGACCGCCGATCAACCAGTCCATGGGAATAAAAACATCTTTACCCCAGTTGGGGCCGTTCTGAAAAGGTACGTTGAGCGGGATGTGTCGACGACCGATGTTGACACCTTCATGATCGGTCGGGATCAACGCCAGGGTGATACCGATGTCTTCCTTGTCTCCGAGCAGATGATCCGGGTCATACATCTTGAAGGCTAGGCCAAGAAGAGTGGCGACAGGACCCAGAGTGATATAGCGTTTTTCCCAGGTAAGACGTACACCCAGCACATCCTTTTCTCCCTTGAAGTCTTGTTGGCAAACGATGCCATAATCCGGCATTGCCCCCGCATCACTGCCAGCGTCAGGACTGGTGAGTGCAAAGCAGGGGATCTCTTTGCCTACCGCCAGCCGTGGCAGAAAGTAATCCTTTTGTTTCTGTGTTCCATAGATCTGCAGTAGCGCCCCAGGGCCCAGTGAGTTCGGCACCATGACGGTGACGGCGCAGGTAATACTGCGGGAGGCGATCTTCATCACGACGGAAGAGTGGGCGAGGGCAGAAAACCCCAATCCACCGTTTTCCTTCGAGATGATCATGCCGAAGAATTTCTCTTTTTTCATGAACTCCCAGATCGGCTTCGGTATGATCTTGTCCTGGTGTGTAAGCTCCCAGTCATCGATCATGTTGCAGAGGGTTTCAATTTGATTGTCCATGAAAGATTGTTCTTCGGGCGAAAGGACCGGTTTTGGATTACTAAGCAGTTTGTTCCAGTCCGGATTACCGCTGAAGAGATCGCCGTCCCACCAGATGTCGCCCGATTCCATAGCTTCTTTTTCCGTTTCGGAAAGAGGCGGCAGGACTTTTTTGAAGAGATTGAGCGCGGGCTTGGTCAGATATTCCTTGCGCACGCTATTCAGGTTGAGTGGGAGCAGAATGGCCAGGGAAAAGAACCACAAAATGGCAAGCAAAATTGAGGGTGCGCAGGAAAAAATTGTACCGATC
>JALSRM010000081.1 GCA_026984775.1 Gammaproteobacteria bacterium | reverse complement strand
GGCCCGGCATCGGTCGCTTTTACCGATGGCGAAGTGATCGGTGCGGTCCTCGATCGGAATGGCCTCAGACCTTCGCGTTACTATGTCACCAAAGATGACATGGTCGTGATGGCTTCAGAAGTGGGTGTCCTCGATATCCCTCCGGAGAATGTTCTGATCAAGGATCGCTTGCATCCCGGCCGCATTTTTATGGTGGATACCAAACAGGGTCGAATCATTGACGATGAAGAGCTTAAGCAGCAGTTCTGTTCTGAACACCCCTACGCCGATTGGCTGAAGGAGCATCTGATCCCGATCGAGAAACTGCCGACACCAAAACAGATCCACGGGTCGGATGCCGAGACCTTGTTACAACGCCAGCAGGCCTTCGGTTACACTCATGAAGATCTGAAAACCCTGATGGCTCCCATGGCGGCGAACGGTTTGGAACCAACGGGTTCCATGGGTATGGATGCTTCACTTGCCGTGCTTTCCGATCGATCACGATTGTTGTATGACTATTTCAAGCAGCTTTTCGCCCAAGTCACCAATCCACCGCTGGATGGTATTCGTGAAGAGTTGGTGACCCAGGTTTCCACCACGATCGGGCCGGAAGGCAATCTGCTGGCGCCGACACCGGAGAGCTGTCGCCGTATCAAGATCCATTCACCGATCCTGACCAATGAAGAGCTTGCACGGATCCGTGACATCAACCTGCCAGGTTTCAAAACCCGAACCGTTTCCATCCTCTACCCGGTAGCGGAAGGTGGAGAAGGCCTGCACAAGGCCATGCAGCAAATCTGCGCTGATGTGGACGAAGCGATCGATGAAGGATGCACCTATATCATTCTTTCCGATCGTGGTATCGACAAAAACAAGGCAGCCATCCCTGCATTGCTGGCGTCTTCGGGTGTGCATCACCACCTGATCCGATCGGGCAACCGGACACGCATCGGTTTGATACTGGAATCAGCTGAACCACGTGAGGTGCATCATTTCGCGGTACTCATTGGCTATGGTGTGGGTGCAATCAATCCGTATCTCGCTTTCGAGTCACTGGGTGATCTGATCGCACGCGGCTACCTGCCTGAAATGGAACACGAAGCTGCGGTCAAAAACTATATCAAGGCCATTAACAAGGGACTGATCAAGACTATGGCCAAGATGGGCATTTCGACGGTCCAGTCCTACTGCGGAGCCCAAATCTTCGAAGCGATCGGCCTTGATAAACATTTTATCGATCAATACTTCACTTGGACGGCGTCCCGTATTGGTGGGATTGGACTTAAGGAGGTCGCTGCAGAGATCCGTCTCCGACATCATCGTGCATTCCCGGATCGGCCGGCCAGAAAGCCCGACCTCGACAACGGTGGTGAGTACAAATGGCGGCGGGATGGTGAATACCACTTGTTCAATCCGGAAACCGTTTTCAAGTTGCAACACGCCACCCGTACTGGACAGTACAAAATCTTCAAGGAGTATTCCGATCGGGTGAATCGCCAGAGTGAAAACCTGGCCACCTTACGCGGCCTTTTGAAATTCAAAAAGGATCGTCCTTCGATCCCGCTGGAGGAAGTCGAGTCGGTAGAAAATATCATGAAGCGTTTTTCCACCGGTGCCATGTCTTTCGGCTCCATCAGCCAGGAGGCGCATGAAACCCTGGCCATTGCCATGAATCGACTGGGAGGCAAGTCCAACTCTGGTGAAGGCGGTGAAGATCCGCTTCGCTTCAAACCGGACGAGAATGGCGATCTGCGCCGCAGTGCAATCAAACAGGTGGCCTCCGGGCGATTCGGAGTTACCAGTGAATACCTCGCCAACGCTGACGATATCCAGATCAAGATGGCACAGGGGGCAAAGCCGGGTGAAGGAGGCCAGCTACCGGGCAGCAAGGTTTATCCTTGGGTCGCAAAAGTGCGTCACTCAACACCGGGTGTAGGTTTGATCTCGCCACCACCACACCATGATATCTATTCCATCGAGGATTTGGCACAGCTGATTCATGATCTCAAAAATGCCAACCCGGAGGCGCGCATTCACGTGAAACTGGTAGCCGAAGTGGGCGTTGGTACCGTGGCTGCCGGCGTCGCCAAGGCACACTCCGATGTGGTGCTGATCTCCGGTTACGATGGTGGTACGGGTGCGTCACCCATGAGTTCTCTTAAGCATGCCGGTCTGCCGTGGGAACTGGGGCTGGCTGAAACGCAACAGGTATTGGTACAGAATAAGCTGCGGGATCGCATCGTTGTGCAAACCGATGGCCAGTTGAAGACCGGCCGTGATGTGGTGATCGCGGCACTGCTCGGTGCTGAGGAATACGGTTTTGCTACCGCTCCGCTGGTGGTGATGGGGTGTATCATGATGCGGGTCTGTCACCTCAATACCTGTCCCGTTGGCGTGGCAACACAAGATCCGGAACTGCGCAAGAAGTTCAGTGGCAAACCGGAGTTTGTGGAAAATTATTTCCGATTTGTTGCCGAAGAGGTTCGAGAATATATGGCAGAGCTCGGCTTCCATACCATCGACGAAATGGTGGGCCAGGTAGATCGGCTGGAAACCAAAGAGGCGATCGATCACTGGAAAGCCCAAGGCCTCGACTTTTCTGCAATTCTTCAAAAACCAGAAGCCGAACCGGGTGTGGGGATCTATTGTATCAACGAGCAGGACCACGGGCTGGAAAAATCCCTGGATGTGAAGACGCTGCTGCCTCTGTGTAAGGAAGCTTTGGAAAGCAAAAAGCCAGTGGACATCATCGTCCCCATACAAAATACCAACCGTACCGTCGGCACCCTGCTCGGATACAACGTGACCAAACGCTATGGCAGCAAGGGCCTGCCGGAAGACACCATTAACATTCATTTCAACGGATCGGCAGGAATGAGCTTCGGTGCCTTTATTCCCAGGGGCATGACGCTGACACTGGAAGGCGATGCCAATGATTATCTCGGCAAGGGCTTGTCGGGAGGTAAGATCATCGTCTATCCGCCCCGCCACTCCACCTTCGTGCCGGAAGACAATATTATCGTTGGCAATGTTTTGCTGTATGGTGGAACCTCGGGTGAAGTCTATATTCGTGGTATTGCCGGTGAACGTTTTGCGGTGAGGAACAGTGGTGTCCATGCGGTGGTAGAAGGTGTTGGCGATCATGGTTGTGAATACATGACCGGTGGCCGCGTCGTCATTCTGGGGCCCACAGGAAGAAACTTTGCCGCGGGGATGTCCGGCGGCATCGCCTATGTATTGATGGACAAGGATCAGTTCCGCATCCATTGCAATCTGGGCATGGTCGAGCTGGAAGAACTCGACGAGAAAGACGAAGAAACCATCACCGGTCTGCTCAACAAGCATGTGGAATACACGCACAGTTCTGTGGCCAACCGTATTCTCGCCGACTGGGAAAATGCTCGGTCAAAATTCATCAAGGTCATGCCGAAGGACTACAAACGTGTCCTGACGGCTATTGAAAAGGCGGAGAAGGAAGGTCGTCCTGTTGACGAAGCTGTAATGGAGGCTGCTCATGGGTAAGGTCACCGGATTCATGGAATACAGGCGTCTGCCACAACCCTATCGTCCGGTGGAGGTGCGGGTAAAGGATTTTCGGCAGGTCATGGATGAATGGCCGGAAGAGCTGCTCAACCATCAGGCAGCGCGTTGCATGGATTGCGGAATTCCGTTCTGTCATCAGGGTTGCCCTCTGGGCAACCTGATCCCCGACTGGAATGATCTGGTCTACAACGATCTGTGGAAAGACGCTATCGATAGGCTTCATGCCACCAACAACTTTCCGGAATTCACCGGCACGCTTTGTCCTGCACCTTGTGAAGGTTCCTGCGTGTTGGGCATTAACGATGATCCAGTCACCATCAAAGCGGTGGAACTCAACATCATCGACAAGGCCTGGGAAAAAGGCTGGATCGCACCCGAAGTCGCCCAGGTAAAAACGGGCAAGCGAATCGCCATCATCGGTTCCGGCCCTGCCGGGCTGGCGGCCGCTCAGCAACTGGCACGGGCGGGTCATAATGTTACCGTATTCGAAAAGGCCGATCGCATCGGTGGCCTGATGCGTTATGGTATCCCGGAATTCAAAATGGAGAAGTGGGTGCTTGATCGGAGACTGGCACAGATGAAGGCCGAAGGCGTTATCTTCAAGACCAATGCACATGTCGGTAAAAATGTTTCTGTCGAAGAATTGCAAAAGGAATTCGATGCCTTGCTGCTCACCGGAGGGGCGGAAGTGCCGCGTGATCTGCCGGTACCCGGACGAGAACTGAAAGGCATCCATCAGGCGATGGAATATCTTCCAATGCAGAATCGCATGTGTCAGGGCGACCCTGAACCAGAAAACTTCATCAGCGCCGAGGGCAAGGATGTTGTGATCATTGGGGGTGGCGATACCGGAGCCGACTGTCTTGGGACCGCCAACCGACAAGGGGCAAGGTCCGTCCATCAACTGGAGATCATGCCGCGGCCTCCACAAACCCGGCCAGAAGACAACCCCTGGCCAGAGTGGCCACGCATCTTTCGGACGGCGTCCGCTCACGAAGAGGGGGTTGAGCGGCTCTACTCCGTCTCCACAAAACGCTTTATCGACGACGGTAATGGCCACGTCAGCGGGCTGGAAGTGGTAACTGTCGAGATGATCAACGACAACGGACGCCTCAGCTTTGAAGAGATCCCGGGTAGCGAACAGATCCTCCCCGCACAACTGGTGTTACTGGCCATGGGTTTCCTCGGTCCACAAAAAAATGGAATGCTCGATCAACTCGGGGTTGAATTGGATGGACGGGGCAACGTCATGACCGACAAGAACTGGATGACCAGTGTTGAAGGGGTTTTTTCTGCCGGCGACATGCACCGTGGGCAATCCCTGATCGTCTGGGCAATTGCTGAAGGCCGGTCTGCTGCCAGAGGGATCGATGAGTTCCTGATGGGTAGCTCTGATCTACCTGCGCCGGTTTAGCCTTCGATTTTCTGTTGGGTAGCCTAACGCCGTTAAGAAGCCATAGCATCTTAAACTTCATGCTTGGAAGTTATTCCTCTTTGCTTTTGCGATTCTCGTGCGCACACAAAACAGAAACACTTCTGATTAGGAATCGAAAGGACTCATAACGGCATTAGCTCCCTTGTTCATCACATGCGTGTAGATCTGTGTCGTGCGTACATCCTTGTGCCCCATCAACTCCTGAACCGTTCGGATATCGTAGCCATTTTCCAAAAGATGCGTGGCAAAAGAATGCCGGAAAGTATGACAACTGGCCTGTTTGTTCACTCCGGTTGCGATCACCGCTTTCTTAACCTGTCTCTGCAAAGACTTCGGATCCATATGATGGCGCCTGAATATTTCCGAACGTGGATCTTGTGATCGTTTTTCAGAAAAGAAAATATACTGCCAAGCCAGTACTTTGTTCGCATTCGGATATTTTCGCTCCAGTGCATTTGGCAGATAAACTTCACCAAAACCTTCTTCCAGATCCTGTTGATGAACCACCTTCACACGCTCGATTTGCTCCTTCAGGGATGTGACCAAGCCCTCTGGTAGAATCGTTGTCCGATCTTTGTTTCCCTTACCACTTCTGACTGTGATCTGTCGGTATTCAAAATCCACATCTTTGACACGTAATCGCAAACACTCCATCAGACGCAGACCACTTCCATACAATAGACCAGCCATCAACCCGTATTGACCATCGAGGCGAGCAAGCACCGCACGCACCTCATTTTTTGTAAACACAACGGGCAACCTTTCAGATTTTTTCGCACGTTCAACATTTTCAAGCCAATCAAGCTCAACCCCCAGGACTTCTTTATATAAAAACAAAAGTGCGCTCAAAGCTTGATTCTGGGTCGATGATGAAACCTGCCTGTTTACTGCCAAGTGGGTTAGAAATTGCTCAATCTCATTCTTCCCCATTCCTTTTGGATGGCGTTTATCGTGAAAAAAAATGAAACGCTTAATCCAGGTTATATACGTTTTTTCAGTGCGAATGCTATAGTGTTTGTAACGGATCCGGTCACGTACTTGATCCAAAAGGCGGGGTTGTTCAGACATGATTACCACCCTCCATGTGGTGTAATTTGCTCATCCATTTATTGACGTATAATTACAACATGGTCGTATTAAATCAAGACTGTACAGCTACTTTTCGTAGAAATGCACCGAAAATGGGGTATTTTCACAGAATGTTATACCCCACTTTTGGGGTATATTTATAGTTATGCGTTGAGAGAAACATGAAAAAGCTATTTCTTGCCTTGGTGTGTATTACGCTCATTATTCCCATCGCGGCATGGGCAATGTACAAGCCGATGAG
>JALSRM010000080.1 GCA_026984775.1 Gammaproteobacteria bacterium | reverse complement strand
CCAATCGTGCACCGATAGGGTTTGAGCCTGGATCCAGAGGTCGCGTCAGATCACATTGACCTGCCTCAATATCTTTGGCGATATATTCCACCGCTCCCACCACATAATAGATGGGATCGAGAATGGATTTTGCGAACAACTTGCCGACAACCGCCGAGAGCAAAGCCATGAGTAGCAGCCCCGCGAGGCTCCACCAAATGATTTTCTGGCTAAGCGCGGCAACCGGAGCAAACGCCTCGGCTTCGTCCACTTCACTGAGGATGGCCCAGTCCAGCCCAGCAATATTCAGTGGGGCATAGGCAGAAACCACGGCTACACCACGATAGTCCGGAAAGGTTCCGGTGCCGGACTCTCCCACAAGGGCTTTCTCCGAACCTGGCGTCTTGACGGGCTGCAATCCAATCGTGGTCCCTTTCATGGCGATCCGATCCACCAGTGAATCGTCCACTCCGACCTTCTTCAATGCCTCGAGATACCCCTCTTTATCCTCTACGATAAACCGGCCGAGACTGCGCATGGTAAAATCCGAACCCACCAGATAGGTTTCGCCAGACTCACCCATGCCCTGCGCTTTCCAATCATGATCATAAGTCATGATGTTGTTGATACGATCGATAGGCATCTGGAAAATCAGGATGCCCACCTTTTCTCCATTTTCGAAAATGGGTGAAGCAATAAATGCGGCCGGATCTTCATAAGAAGGTGTATAAGGCGCAAAGTCTGTCAGGGCCACGAAATCAGGATCATTACTGGCATTGGCCTTTCGGAAAGCCTCTCCAAGACCGGTATTGGCATAAGGCCCATTGATCAACGATGTGGTGAAGTCAAGCTCCTTGAATACCGTATAAACGACGTCGCCTGTCTCAGGATCCACCAGAAAGATATCGTAATATTCGAATTTCTTCAGAAAATCCCGGATATGCGGATGGTATTTTGCATGCAAAGCAGAATACTCCGACTGATCATTCGCTCTCATCAAAGCATCTTTCTCACCCAATGGGTTGGGGTTGTTAGAAATATACGCATGCTGCAATGCAATGGAATCCGCATCGAGTGAATTCAGGACTTTTTCCACGTCGAAATGGACATCCTTGTTTCTGGTTTTATATTTGGCCAAAAACTGATCTGTGTAATAGGATCTGAGTTCATTTTCCAGATTCTCCGTATCATAGACACCCGCCTCATCCCGATAATCACGAAAAGCCTGCTTGAACGCGAGCATGGCATCGATAATCATCTTGTCGTTGGAAAAGGTCACTACCTGATCTTTCAGGGTTTCGAAATACGCTTCGATTTCCGATTTCTTGGCCTCGCGTAAGGCAACCAACTTCTCGATTGCTTGTTCCTTGATTGCGGTACGGCCCGAATTGATAGAGACCCAGCCAATATACGCTGCAACGATGGCCGCCGGAATAACACCTAACAGTACAGAAGTCAAAATCAGTTTTTGTCGGAGTTTCAGTTTGAACATCTTTTTCCCTTACTTAATTTTAAAATCACCCTTCAGTTATCGGTTAGCACCCAATATTCTTTAAGTTTATTTATGTTTTTCATAAACATATTTTCAGTATGGCATTTGTTTCCGGTTCAATTTCACGCAAATTTCTTACCACCCCGACGGACATAAAACCCAAGAAAAAATGCAGTTGAAATTGGAGTAAGCTAAACTAGCTTTACTTCTCACATTCAAACAAAGGAGAATAATAATGATCTTTGAAGGGCGGTGCTTGACAGCGAAACCTCTAAGCAAAGGTATCGTTGAACTCAATTTCGATCTACACGATTCTTCCGTCAACAAACTCAATCTCGAAACGATTTCAGAACTGAAAGAGGCCGTGGCGGCGCTGATCAAGGAAGATGAGGCCGTCAAGGGGCTGTTGTTAACCAGTTCCAAGAAAGACTTTATCGTCGGAGCAGATATCACGGAATTTGTTGACTGGTTCGCGTTGCCAGAAGATGAATTTCAATCAAAGCTTCTCGATGTGCATAAAATTTTCGCCACCATCGAGGATTTTCCCTTTCCGACCGTTTCGGCGATCAACGGTGTCTCTCTTGGAGGTGGCTTCGAACTGCCCCTGAGCACAGACTTTCGCATCATCACCACCCAATCGAAAGTCGGTCTGCCCGAGATCACGCTGGGGATTTTCCCGGGCTGGGGAGGGAGTTTTCGTCTGCCACGCTTGATCGGGCTGGATACGGCACTGGAATGGATCGCCACCGGAAAACCTCAACGCCCGGATGCCGCACTCAAGGCCGGTGCCGTTGACGGCGTTGTGGAGCCGGACAAGCTCCGTGACGAGGCATTGCACGTTCTGAAACGAGCCATGGACGGAAAGCTGGACTATGCAAGCCGCCGGCAGGAAAAGTGTGAGCCGATCAAGCTGGCCAAGATTGAACAGATCATGTCCTTCGAAACGGCCCGAGGCATGATCCTGAGCAAGGCAGGTCCACATTATCCAGCTCCCAAAATTGCTCTGGATGCCATGCAGGAACATGCCAACCTCTATCGCGACGAGGCAATGAAAGTCGAAGTGGCCGGGTTCGTAAAGGCAGCAAAGACCGATGTTGCGGCCAACCTGGTCGGTCTCTACATGAACGATCAGATACTGAAGAAAAAGGCCCGCAAGATCACGCAGACCGCGGCTGAGGTGAAGAAGGCCGCCGTCCTCGGTGCCGGTGTCATGGGGGGTGGAATTGCCTATCAGAGTGCATACAAGGGCATTCCTATTGTCATGAAGGATATCAATGATCAAGCACTGGAACTTGGCCTTAAGGAAGCGAGCAAACTGCTCGCAAAACGTGTTAGTCGGGGTCGTATGACCCCCGAACAGATGGCCGACACCCTAACCCGCATTAATGCGACACTAACCTACGGTGACGTGGCCAATACCGATATTGTGGTTGAAGCCGTGGTCGAAAATGTCAAGGTCAAAAAAAAGGTGTTGGCCGAGCTGGAAGATGTCGTGGATAAAAAAACCATCCTTGCCTCCAATACCTCCACCATCTCCATCACTGAACTGGCCTCCGCGACCCAACACCCGGAAAGGGTCTGTGGCATGCATTTCTTCAATCCCGTCCCGGTGATGCCGCTGGTCGAAGTCATCCGGGGTGAAAAGACTTCTGAAGAAACCATCGCCACTACTGTCGCCTACGCCCTGGCAATTGGTAAGAATCCAATCGTGGTCAATGACTGTCCCGGATTCCTCGTCAACCGGGTTCTGTTTCCATACCTCAATGCATTCGAACGGTTGCTGCATGATGGTGCTGACTTCCTCAAGATCGACAGCGTCATGGAAGGTTTCGGCTGGCCCATGGGCCCGGCCTACCTGCTTGATGTGGTCGGCCTCGATGTGGCTTGTCATGCCTCATCCGTTCTGGCGGAAGGCTTCCCCGATCGTATGAAAATGGAGTTCCGCACGGCAACCGGACTACTTTTTGAAAAAGGACGGCTTGGCCAAAAATCGGGCAGCGGCTACTACAAATACGAACCCGATCGACGCGGCAAGCCGAAGAAGAAGGTCGATGAAGAAGCGATCAAACTGATCAACACGATTGTTGCCGGTTCCCGCGACTTCACCGATCAGGAAATCATCGAGCGCATGATGGTGCCCTTGTGTCTGGAAACCGTTCGCTGCCTCGAAGAAGCGATCGTCGATTCGCCTGCTGCGGCCGATATGGGCCTGATCTGGGGTATCGGGTTTCCTCCCTTCCGCGGTGGTGCCTTGCGTTATATCGATTCTTTTGGTGCGAAAACCTTCTGTGAAATCGCAGACAAATATGCGGACATCGGCCCAGCATACCATCCACCAAAACTGTTGCGTGATATGGCACAAACAAATGACCGTTTCTTCGGCTAAAAGGAGATTATAAAAATGAAACTGAATCCAAGAGATGCTGTAATTATCGATTGTGTCCGTACCCCGATGGGGCGTTCCAAAAACGGAATGTTCCGCATCACCCGTGCCGAAGATCTCTCTGCACACCTCGTCGAGGCCCTGTTCGATCGTAATGAAAGCCTGGATCCGGCAAAAGTGGATGATGTGATCTGGGGCTGCGTCTATCAGACCCTGGAACAGGGTTTCAACATTGCCCGGGTGATGTCATTGATGACGCGCATCCCCCATGAGGTACCGGGGCAAACCATCAACCGGTTATGCGGCTCCTCCATGCAGGCCTTGCACATCGCCACCCAATCGATCCAGTCCAACAATGGGGATTTCTATCTGATCGGTGGCGTCGAACACATGGGCCATATCCCTATGACTCATGGTGTCGATATCAATCCAAAACTGACCAAACACATCGCCATGGCCTCCAATTCCATGGGGTTGACCGCGGAGTTGCTGGCCATGCAACACGGTATCACACGCGAACAACAGGACGAATTTGGCGCCCGATCACACCGGCTTGCTCATGCCGCAACCGTGGAAGGTCGTTTCAAGAACGAGATCGCCCCGACACCCGGGCACGACGAAAATGGCGCCCCACAGGTATGCGAAATCGATGAAGTGATCCGGCCGGAAACCACGGTTGAAGCCTTGGCAGAACTGCGACCGGCCTTCAACCCGAAAGGCACGGTGACGGCGGGTACTTCTTCGGCCCTCTCTGACGGTGCATCGGCAATGATCGTGATGTCAGCAGAAATGGCACAGTCCCTGGGCCTAGAGCCCATGGCCAGAGTCCTCTCCATGGGACTCGCGGGCGTCGATCCTGCGATCATGGGCTATGGCCCGGTTCCGGCCTCGAAAAAAGCAATGAAGAAAGCTGGGCTTACCGTTGATGACATTGATGTCTTTGAACTCAACGAAGCGTTTGCCGCGCAATCCTTGCCTGTCCTCAAAGACCTTGGATTAATGGATGTGATGGACGAGAAGGTCAACCTCAACGGTGGCGCGATCGCACTGGGCCATCCCCTCGGCTGCTCCGGTGCCCGCATCTCCACTACCCTGCTGAATATCATGAAAGACAAGGATGCGACGCTGGGCCTCGCCACCATGTGCATCGGCCATGGCCAGGGAATCGCAACCATTTTTGAAAGGGCCTGATCGAAAATAGGGTGATTTCCGGGACTAGCCATTCCCGGAAATCACCCAACGCCAAGCGTGTGTTTGCATTTTCCTGGCGGTTTTACTGGGTCAAATCCCCGTATCACAGGCCTGCAGATCACCTGACTCCAACCCACGGTTGAACCATTCCATCCTCTCTCGGGATGATCCATGGGTAAAGGCTTCACGGCGAGGTACACGGCCCGCCTTGCGCATGATGGCATCATCCCCGACTGCCGCGGCCGCTTGCAGGCCTTCTTCGATGTCACCCCGCTCAAGAAAACGGGTACGCTGTTGGGTATGATTGGCCCAGACACCGGCATAGCAATCAGCCTGCAATTCCATGCGCACCTGAATGGCATTGGCCTGGGCTTTCGATGCTCGTGCCTGTAACTGCCGGACTTTTTGTGCCATGCCGGTCACGGTCTGAATATGATGCCCCACTTCATGTGCCAGTACATAAGCCACAGCAAAGTCACCCTGTGCTCCCATGCGTTGTAGTTCATTGAGAAAGGTCAGATCGAGGTAGATTTTCTGATCACCCGGGCAGTAAAACGGACCTGAAGCTGCCTGGCCCGTTCCACACGCCGTAGGCGTCATCTCAGAATACAAGACCAGTTTGGGTGGCCGATACGAATAACCTGCCCGACGAAAAATATCTGACCAGGTATCCTCGGTATCTGCCAAGACCACGCTAACAAATTCCGCCACCCTCTGCTCCTGAGGGCTGGGTTGATAGGGCTGTTGTTGCTGCGACGGCCCACCCGATTGCTGAATTCCTTGCAAGACTTCTGCCGGATCTTGTCCCAACAGAAAGATGGCCACCAGTGCCAGTATGATTCCACCACCGCCAATAGTGGCGCCACGTCCCATTCTTTGTCCACGCCGATCTTCGATATTTGAACTGCGTCTCCTGTCTCGCCAACGCATAGTGCTCCTCCACTTGGGATTTATTTTTCCTGATTTCTTACTTTACACCGAACGCGTACACTATGGCTATTGCAAAATAAGGGAGCAGCCTGATGACTGATCTGGTAACGACTGAAATACAAAACCATGTCGCCGATATCCGTCTCAACCGGCCGCAGAAGATGAATTCTCTCAATTTCGAGATGTTCGAGGCAATCGCAGAGGCCGGTGACCAGCTGGCAAAGAACGGATCTGTACGTGCGGTCGTGCTCTCGGGCGAAGGCGACTGTTTCTGTTCCGGGATCGATCTGTCCGTCTTTTCCGATCCGTCCATCACGAATGATCCATTTGGTGATGGACGGGGTGGCCACTGGCCAAACTTTTTTCAGCGTCCGGCCTGGGTATGGAAAACCCTACCGGTCCCGATTATCGCTGCCTTGCATGGCACTGTCTATGGTGGTGGTCTGCAAATCGCTCTTGGGGCGGACATTCGTATCGCCCACCCTGCAAGCCGGCTCTCTGTGATGGAAATCCGTTGGGGTCTGATCCCGGACATGGGCCTGTCACAAACACTGCGTGATCTGGTTCGTCTGGACATTGCCAAAGAACTCACCTTCACCGGACGGGAAGTCGAGGGTAAGGAAGCGCAAGCGATTGGACTCGTTACCGCATTGAGCGAGACGCCGCGTAAGGCCGCCCTGTCGTTGGCTTCGCGCATCGCCAATCAGAATCCGGATGCTATCCGTTACGGAAAATATCTGTTGGAAAAAACGCGGCACGGCTATCACAAGACAGGACTCAAACTGGAAGAAACCCTGCAGGCAAAACTCATCGGTGGAAGGAATCAGATGGAAGCCGTGAGGGCGGCCATGGAGAAAAGAAAACCGGTATTTTCGGATCCTAACCTCGAGCCTTGATCGGTGCTGATTTCCTTAAGGAGGACAACGTCCTGTTTGGGAACCGGCTCAAAACCTGGCCGCCAACTCACTGCCCTGTTTGATCGCACGCTTGGCGTCCAGCTCCACGGCCACATCGGCGCCGCCGATGAGGTGGACATCATCCCTTCCCAGCGCTCCCGCCAATGATCGTTCTGGTTCCTGACCGGCACAAATGATCACGTTGTCCACCAGTAGACATCTTTCCTCACCGTTCACTTCAATATGAAGACCGGCATCGTCGATTCTTTTATAGGTTACACCGCTGATCATTTTCACGCCCTTGTTGATCAAAGAGAGACGATGGATCCAGCCGGTGGTCTTGCCCAGACCCTCTCCTACTTTTGTGGTCTTCCTCTGCAACAGCGTCACCTGACGCGGTGAGGGCGGGATGTGCCGTTCTTTTGCCAGACCACCCCGATTCTGCAAGGTCATGTCGATGCCCCATTCGGCCATAAAAGCGGGGATATCGAGGCTGGTGGGTGTATCCTCATAGGTGAGAAATTCAGCCACATCGAAACCGATGCCGCCAGCACCAATGATGGCGACCGTCTTACCCACAGCAGCGCCATGGAAGACATCCAGATACCCCAACACCTTGGGGTGATCGATGCCGTCGATCTGCGGTTTGCGCGGAGTCACACCAGTTGCGATCACGATCTCATCAAAGGAATCGGCGTTAAAGGTCTCTGCCGAAACCGGGGTGTTCAACCGGAGTTCCACGCCATGGAGTTCGATCATGCGCTGAAAGTAGCGCAGGGTTTCATGAAATTCCTCCTTGCCGGGCACGGTCTTGGCAATATTGAACTGGCCACCGATCCGATCACTGGCTTCGAACAGGGTCACTGTATGCCCCCTACTGGCAGCAACGGTTGCACAGGCAAGCCCTGCTGGGCCTGCGCCGATAACGGCAACCCTTTTGGGCTGAGCAGTTTTTTCATAATTGAGGTTGGTTTCGTTGCATGCACGTGGATTGACCAGACAACTGGTTGTCTTCATCACAAAGGTGTGATCGAGGCAGGCCTGATTACAGGCGATGCACGTATTGATTTCGTCGGCACGGCCTTCGGCCGCTTTTTTGACAAACTCGGGATCGGCGAGGAAGGGCCTCGCCATGGAAACCATGTCCGCATCACCACGTGCCAGCACCTCTTCCGCAACGGCGGGATCATTGATGCGGTTGGACGTGATGGTGGGCACTGATAACGCTGCACGCACTTTTGCTGTCACCCAGGTAAATGCTGCCCGCGGCACCATGGTGGCAATGGTCGGGACCCGCGCTTCGTGCCAGCCGATACCCGTGTTGATCAGTGTCACGCCCGCAGCTTCGATCCGTTTGCCCAGCGTAATGATTTCCTCCAGTGTGCTGCCTTGCTCGATCAGATCCAGCATCGAGAGCCGGAAGATCAGAATGAAACGATCACCGACGGCTTCCCGTGTCCGGCGCAGGATTTCTATCGGCAGACGGATACGGTTCTCGTAAGTACCACCCCAAGCATCCTGACGTTTGTTCGTATGGGTAACGATGAACTCATTGATGAAATACCCCTCCGAACCCATGATCTCGACACCATCATAACCCGCCTGTTGCGCCAGCAAGGCACTGTTCACAAAGTCGCTGATCTGTTTTTCGATCTCCTCAGGTGTCAATTCGTGTGGGGGGAATGGCGAAATAGGTGACTGAATGGATGAAGGTGCAACCGCCTGTTTGCTGTAGGCGTAGCGGCCTGCATGCAAGATTTGCATGCAGATTTTCCCCCCGGCAGCATGGACGGCATTGGTGATGATTCTGTGCCGTTTCGCCTCCTCCACAGTGCAGAGTTTGGCCGCACCGGTAAAAACCGCACCTTCTTCGTTGGGTGCGATACCGCCTGTCACTATTAGCCCGACACCGCCTTCTGCCCGTTCGGCAAAATAGGCCGCAAGACGCTCAAACCCGCCCGGCTGCTCTTCCAGGTTGGTATGCATGGATCCCATCAGAACCCGGTTTTTCAGTTGTGTGAAGCCGAGATCGAGTGGCGCCAACAGATGAGGATAAGGAATATTCATGCAACCCATAATAAAGGGAATTGATCAAGAACTGAACCATGGCTTGTTGTAGGGATTGTTCATCTCTACAATTCAAGACTAAAAAGAGGGAAAAAAATAATGGCCTGGCTGAAAAACCTCGACCTTGGCAGTACACATCTACAGAATATCGCCATCATCGGCATTGAAATCATTGCCCTGGCGATTCTCTATTTCATCCTCAGTCTAGGGATCCGTTTTATCCAGAAACGAGCGCAAACTGCACCTTCACTGGCGCGCTTCGAAAACCGGATCACCGGATTTTGCACACTGTTTCGTTTTATCGTGCGGATGGTGTTCCTTCTCGCACTGCTGGCTGTGATCGGGATCAATGGCTACCAGTGGTACCTCGGCAACGATCTGAAAACCTGGACACTCGACTGGCTGAACCGAATCCCTCCGGGCTTCTGGAAGGGTCTCGGGATTGCACTGGCCAAGGTCATCGGTCTGATGATCGCTGCGCGTTATTTCATCCGTTTCAACGACCGGACGCTTCAGGTTGTGGCACAAAAGGCAATGGATGCCGATCAGATCAAGGGCAACGATGAAAGCATCGCCTTCTTCTTCAAGCGTCTGAATAGTATTCAGAAGGTTGTCGTCTGGCTGCTGGTCTTCTATGCCGCCAGTTTGCTTTTCGGACTCCCGCCCATCATCGGGCACGCCCTGATCGTGGCACTGAAGGTCTATCTGATCATCGCTATTGGCCTGTTGCTGGTCAACGTCATGTCGGTGATCGTGGACACGCTGGACGGGATCTCCAAACGGTATGCCGAAGCCACAGGCCAACTGCATTTTTATGATCGCCTGAAACATCTGGTGCCGTTGTTCCGACGCACACTCGAATACATCATCTACGTCATTGCTGCCACGCTGGTCCTCAAACAACTGGAATTCATCTCCCATCTCGCCGAATACGGCCCTGGGGTTATTCAGGCCATCGGGCTGTTCTTCATCGCCCGCGTCGCCATCGAGGTGATCAATCTTCTGATTGATCGCATGGCCGCAGGAGAGGCAGATTCAGAAGAGGCGCGCCAACGCCAGGCAACCCTGATCCCGTTGTTCAAAAGCATCCTGGCCTGGGTTGTCTATTTCATCGTTTTTGTTCTCATCCTGCGCGGTTTTGGTTTTGACCCGATTCCACTGCTGGCTGGTGCCGGTATCTTGGGCATGGTCATCGGCCTTGGGGCCCAATCGCTGATCAACGATTTGGTTTCCGGCTTTTTCATCATCTTCGAGAACACCTTGCGGGTAGGTGACTATATCGAGGTGGGAGAAACCGTGGGCACCGTAGAATCCATTGGTCTCAGGACAACGAAAGTGCGTGGACGCGACGGCCAGCTCTTCATCCTGCGCAATGGAGAACTCAATGATGTCGTGACCTATTCCCGTGGATTCGCCCATGCCGTAGTGACTGTGGGCGTGGATCATGAATCCGATCTGAACAGGGTCTATGAGGTCCTCAATGAGGTTGGTGCCATGCTCAAACAAAATAACCCCAATGTCATTGAACCTATGAAGATAGAAGGCATCGAAGACTTCAATGGCCCGGAACTCTTGATCCGTACCGTCACGAAAGTGAAACCCGGCGCGCACGAAGAGGTTCAACGTGAACTGAGAATGCTAATTAAGGAAGCCTTTGATCGTGAAGGCATCGTGATCCCCTTCGACAAACGTTATCAACTGGCATGAATGAAGCTGAAGAATGACGAACAGTACTACGGCTTGATTGCGGTTTTTCTCCACTGGATAATCGCGCTGTCGGTCTTTGGTCTGTTCGGTCTCGGTCTATGGATGACCGAGCTGGATTATTACGATGCCTGGTACAACAAGGCCCCCCACCTGCATGAGAGCATAGGCAGCCTACTCTTTTTTCTGCTCTTGTTCCGCATCCTTTGGCGCGGGCTCAACCCACCTCCACCACCGTTGGAATCGATGACGAAATGGGAACGCCACAGCGCCCATCTCGTTCATCGATTGCTCAACCTGTTGCTCGTGGCAGTCACTCTCAGCGGTTATCTCATCGTGACCGCCAAAGGGCAGCCACTACACGTCTTTGCCTGGTTCAGTCTGCCTGCCACCGTGACCGAGATCCAGAATCAGGAAGACATGGCGGGCGAGATCCATCTTCTGCTGGCCTGGACGGTGATCATGCTGGCATCGTTGCACGCGCTGGCGGCACTCAAGCACCATTTCATTGACCGTGACAGAACACTCAAACGTATGTTGGGAAAATAACCGGAGGACAAAAACAAATGCACAATACCATGAAAGCGTTTTTATTGGCCCTTTTGCTGGGTATCACAACCCGCTCGATGGCGGAGATGGAAAACTACACGATCGACACGGAAGGAAAGCACGCCTTCATCCAGTTCAAGATACAACATCTTGGTTTCAGCTGGCTCTATGGTGAGTTCAAAAATTTTTCTGGCGAGTTCAGTTATGACGAAGCCGATCCCTCCCAATCAAAGATCGCTGTCGAGATCGACGTCGACAGTCTGGATACCGGCCACGCCAAACGCGACAAACATCTGCGCGGAGAGGAATACCTGGATGTAAAAAATTATCCGAAAGCGACTTTCGTCTCCACCTCATTCCAGGAGTTGGGTGGTGGCAAAGCCCTCCTCAAGGGTGACTTCACCCTGCACGGTATCACCAAAAACATCACTATCGAGGTGACACACATGGGCCATGGTAAGGATCCTTGGGGTGGATACCGCCGCGGCTTCTACGGCACGACCTCGATCAAGCCCGCAGACTATGGCCTTGAAGGCATGGCCAAACTGGGCCCACATTCAGAGGTGCTCTATTTGGAATTTTCCTTCGAAGGTATTCGGCAGGCATACAAACACAAGGTTGTGGACAATGAATCAATGTGACGCAGCAGCAGGCTGTTTTTCCGGACGTCGAAAAAGTTTTTTCATATCTTCAAGAACAAGATAGCCCGTGGGCACCAGGATCAGACTCAACAAAGTGGCATAAAGGATCCCGAAACCGAGCGAGACCGCCATGGGAATGAGGAATTGTGCTTGGGTGCTTTTCTCCCAGATCAAGGGGGTCAGGCCGGCAAAGGTGGTCAGTGATGTCAGCAGGATGGGGCGGAAGCGTGCACTACCTGCGGTGGTCACGGCCTCGATCAAGGAAAGCCCTTCGCTACGCCTCCGGTTGATCCACTCCACCAACACCAGTGAATCATTGACTACGACTCCCGCAAGCGCCAGACACCCCATCACACTCATGATGCTCAGGTTCATCCCCAGCAACATGTGGCCCAGAACCGCACCCACCAGACTGAAGGGGATCACCAGCATGATCACGACCGGCTGTACATAGGAACGCAATGGGATTGCCAGCAGTGCATAGATGTAAAACAACACAAAAAAACTGCCGTAGATGAGGCTGCCGAAGGATTCACGCTGATCACGTTGTTCACCTTCAAAACTATAGCGAATGTCAGGATAACGGCGTGTCACATCTTCCAACAGGGTGCGCAGATCGGCTGTAATCTTGTTGATATCGACCTTCTCCTTGTCCATATCGGCACTCACATCCACAGCACGATGCCGATCGACCCGAGTGATGGTGGCATAACCAAATCCGGTCTCAATCTTCGTGACATTGCCGATAGGGACTTCTCTCCCGTCAACGGTTCGGATTCGCATCTTGTCAAGGTTATCGATGGAACGGCGATCTTCCAGCGGATACTTAATCATGACCCGGACATCATCCCGGCCACGTTGGACCCGCTGGGCCTCTGCACCAAAGAACGCCTGCCTCACCTGTCGTCCCAGATCGGAGGCAGTAATCCCCAGCAGTTCTCCTTCTGGCAGGAGATGGAGTTCGATCTCCTGTTTGCCATCTTCCAACGTATCCTGGATGTCATACACACCAGGATATTCCTTTAACCGTTGACGGATCTCAGCAATTACCTTTTTCAAAGTTCGATAATCATCCCCGGTCAGTTGAACATCGATGGGCGATCCGGCATGACCGATCTCGGCACGGAAATGGAGATCCCGCATGCCCGGGATCGGCCCAATCATTCGACGCCACTCGTCCACCAGATCAAAAGTAACGAGCTCAATGGTCCGCTCCTCCGGAGACAAGAGCTCCAGGCTGACCTGACCCAGTTCCGAGCTGCCTTTGCCCGGACCACCTCCTCCGAAAGTGCCAGAAGAGGTCCAGCCAAAACTGGTCATGATGTTTTTGATCATGGACTGACCCGTTTCCGGGTCTGTGTATTTTTTCTGCAGGGCCTCGGCGGTTGCCTGCATCTTGCGAACATACCGTGCGGTTATCTCCTCATTGGTACCGGTCTCCATCCGCAGCGTGGCACGCACGATCTCGCTGGGTATTTTCGGGAAATAGGTATAGCCGTAGCGACCACTGATCACAAAGCTCAACACTACGACGGAAACTGCGACAAAAACGGCCAGTGTCAAATAACGCCATCTCAATGCGATCCGCAGCAGCGGTCGGTAGAAAAACACCATCACCCGCTCCAGCCCGTCGGCGACAGCTTCCTGCAGGCGGGTCACCCCCCTTGTCTGTTCCGGTGGTCGGATTCTGATGTGCTTTAGATGCGCAGGCAGAATCAGTTTTGATTCGATCCACGAAAAGATCAGGACGGGCATCACGATCATCGGGATCTGGGCAAAAATCTTGCCACGCACCCCCTCCACCATGAATAAGGGAAGAAAAGCGGCCAGTGTTGTGAGTAATCCAAAGGTGACTGGCACAGCAACCTCTCGCGCACCTTGGATGGCTGCCTCGACACCCTTTTCACCTCGTTTCATGTGGCTATAGATGTTCTCTCCGGTAATAATGGCATCATCGACGACAATGCCAAGTACCAGAATAAAAGCAAAAAGACTGATCAGATTCAGGGTGGCGCCCATCTCCGGCATCAACGCCAGTGCACCCATAAAACTGATGGGGATCCCGACACAGACCCACAAGGCCACAGACAGTCGCAAAAACAGCGTCAAACATAACAATACCAGCAGCCCGCCTTGCCAGGCGCTTTTTACCAGGGTCTGCAAACGGGCCTTGACCACTTTCGAACGATCCCGCCAGTAGGATATCGCGACACCCTGGGGCAGCCGATGTGCTTTTTCCGCCACATAGTCACGGACGGTGGCTGCAAGTTCGATCGCGCTCTGTTTGCCGGTACGAAAGACATCGATCATCACTGCAGGCTTGCCATTGAAAAGCGTGAATTTCGGCTCCTCCTCGAAACCGTCCCGGATGGTGGCGATCTCCCCCAATGTAACCCGTGTTCCATCCTCACGTGTGAGGACGCTGATTCGGGCAAAATCATCTCCCGTGTAGGCTTGTGCCTTGGTGCGGAGCAGGATCTCTCCGGCTGCTGTCTTGATCGAACCGGCAGGCATGTCAAGGGAATTGCGCTGTACTGCCTGCACCACTTGATCGAAAGTGAGGCCATAACGGTCCAGTGTGGTCTCGCTGATTTCGATGGCTATCTCATAATTCCGGACGCCCTGCATCTCCACCAGCGAAACCTCCGGCAATGCCAACAGATCATCACGCACCTGCTCCCCAAGCTGACGCAGTTTTTTTTCCGGTAAATCGCCAGAAACCGCCACCCGGATCACTTCGCGTACCCGTGATTGGATACTGTAGATGGGTTTTTCCACGTCAACGGGAAAACCAATGATCGCATCGACACGATTTTTGATGTCATCCAGCATCTCTCGCGGATCGTATCCCTTGTCCACTTCGACACTGACTCGACCTGCCCCCTCATAGGCAAAGGACTTGATCTGTTTTATTCCTTCGAGATCCGCAATCGCTTCCTCAATCCGGAGAATGACGGCTTCCTCCACTTCGGCGGGGGTCGCGCCACGATAGGTCATGGCAACGTTGACAATATCCAGTTCAAAGGCAGGAAAAACCTCGAGCGGGATTCGGGTGGTGAGACTCCAGCCGCCCAAGGCAAGGATCACGAGCATCAACAAGTTGGCGGCGACATCATTGCGGGCGAACCAGTCGATTAGACGATGCATGTCACTCTTCGGCCTGAGTGACTTGCGAGGCAGCCGGATCGTCTGAACCGGCAATCCGGATTTCGGCACCCTCCGTGGCAAAGGGCATGGGTGTTGCAATGATCCGATCGCCGGGTGTGAGACCAGACTGAATAACCAGATCTCTGTGATCCTGCCAGACGACTTCCACCTGCTGATAGTGGATTCGGTTTTCCTTATCGACAATCAGAACCGAATCCGTGCCCACTAAAATCGATCGTGGCAAGACATAGACATTTTTCAACTCCCGTCCCTGAATACGGGCACGGACAAATTGCCCGATCTTGAGTGGTGAGCGGCCCCTCGCATAACGCGCGTAAGGGTTGACTACCTGGGCAATGACGAATAACTGCCGGCTGCGTGTATCAATGGTACCCTCAGTACGAACGATACGCCCCTGCCAAACCGTCTCCTTGCCGCCGAGCGTCGCGATCAGTTCAACCGGAGGCCCTTTCTGTTCCGGAGTTTCTCCACGAAAGTTCTCCGGTAAATCAATGAAAGCCAACTGCCGATCGGTCAATGGCAGGCGGACTTCCACATAATCCACAGCATAGATTTTGCCCAATGCTGTACTTGGGGAGACAGTCTGCCCTACATCCACCAGCTGCTCCATAACCCGGCCGGCATAGGGTGCCTTGATACGAGTGCGTTGCAGATCCACCTCCGCCCTTTTCACCTTGGCCTCGGCAGCGGCAAGAGCTGCCCGTGCATTGGCCAGTTGCGGTTTGCGCAAGACCAGCGCATCCGGCTTGCCCTGGATACCCAGCCTTTTCCAGTCACTTTCCGCCTGCCTCGCTCGGGCTAGCTCCTCTTTCAACGCCAACCTCGCCTTTGCCAGATCAGCCTTCGCTGTCGTCAACGTCAGCTCATAATCGACTGGATCGATACGGAGCAACTCTTCACCGGCTTCGAAGAATGCACCGTCTCGGAAGTTTTCGCTTATGCGGAGCACTCGCCCTGCAACCTGCGGGAGCAGGGTGCTTTCTGTACGTGGTTTGACGGTACCGCGGCTCTCAAGCACTACCGTATAGGAACGTGGTTGTGCCCCAATGACTTCGACTACCGGGACGGCTTTCTCTGGCAGAATCCGTTTAGCTTTCGGCGCTGTCTCAATGAGATATCCACCCACAAACAACCCTGCTGCCAGCACGAGCACTGTCAATAGAATGTGTATAAATCTTCTGATCATGGATTCTGTTTGCCCTTCCCGGTGGATTCTGCCTGTATTGGGGAAAAATCGCCACCCAGTGCAAGGTATAAGGCAATGCGATTGTCGAGGCGTTCCCTGCGGATACGGATCAGGTTTCTTTCGGTCTCGAAGGCGCGACGTTGTGCCTGCAGCAGGGTGATGATATCGATCAATCCGTTCTGGTACTGTTCCAGCGCCAGTTCTGCCGCCTGCGATGCCTCTTGGGTTGCCTGGTACAATTGCTCAGCCTGCCGGGTATAATGATCCTCGGCAGCGAGCGCTGTTTCCACCTCTTTGAAAGCCACCAGTACCGCCTGTGCATAATTGGCCCAGGCTTCACCGTGGCGGGCTTCGGCCAGCGCTTGCTCTGCATCAAGCCGCCCACCTTCGAAGATCGGTTGCGTGATTCCGGCCAGTAGCGACCACACCAGACTGTCCCAGTCCAGCAATTGTCCGAGCTCAGAGCTGGCCAATCCGCCACTTGTCGTCAAACGGATAGAAGGCAGTCGGTTCTTGCGTGCTGCTTGCAACCGCTCTCCTGCTGCTGTCAAACGATGTTCGGCAGCGACAAGATCAGGACGACGGGCAAGGAGTTGAGATGGCAACCCTGCCGGAACACGTTGTTTGATCGGCGGCAAATAGTCCGGAATCTTCAAGTGGCCAACAGGATATCGCCCAAGAAGAACATCGAGCTTGCGGATCAGCCCATCCTTTTCCCGTTGTCGACGGGTGATCTCATTCTCTGCCGTGGCCACATCCGTTCTTGCCAGACGGACATCCAGAGCACTGTTGAGACCTCGACGGTAACGCTCCTCGATCACTTGCTCGCTCTTGCGAAAAATCTCTGCCGTCTTGCCTGCCAGGCGCTCTTGCAGATCCACTTCGATAATGGCGAACCATGTCCGCGCCACATTCGCGGCAAGCGAGAGCCGGGCTGCACGATAATCTGCAGCAAAGGCCTTCTCATCTTCAATGGCCGCACGCGCTGTATTGGATAGACGTCCCCAGACATCGGCTTCCCAACTGGCGGTTATGTTCAGACCGAAACGATCACGGGTGAACTGATTGAGCCGCTGGCGCCCCACTTCGGCACCGGCCTCGAAACGGGGTTTGAGGGGTGCACCACTGATATCACGCTGAGCCTGCGCGATGCGCCATCGTGACTCTGCCGCCATCAGTACCGGGTTTCCCGCCAGCGCCTGCTTCACCAACACTTCCAGTCGCGGTGATTCCAGATCCTCCAGCCACGGCTGAGGCGACTCGAGGCTGATCACACTGCTCTCGGCCTGCCAGTTTTCACTTTCAATGACCGCCTGCCGATCGATCGCCGTTTCCTTCAGGCACCCAGACAACAGGCACAGGCAGACAGCAAGACCCTGTTTGGCTTGTGGAGAGATCACGTCAGACGTTTTTCCACTTGATTCATGAGCATGATGAGAAATCTTAACACTATCCTCAAAGGGCAGATAATCCATCGGGACAGCCAGACAAGCGGGTACAGGAGCAACCAGGCCAGCATGGAGATTCCAATGAACTGTGCTGCTCGTGGTGAAATCCCGATGAACTCACCGATCCGGTAGAAGGCACTGGGGATTAGACTGGGGTGGTTGATCAGCACCCAAGCCATTGCGGCGATCGTACTGACTTTCAACAGGCGACCGGCGACTCCGCTTTTCAGCAAGCGCATTCCATACAGGCTGGTTGTCCGTACCATACCAAGTGGCTTACCCGAGCGTGCTGCTAGCTTGCCAGCACGCAACAGTTTCAATGTACTAGCAGCCAACAGCATATCAACCCCGGCCCAGAATAAATCTCGGGTAGTGATCGGTTGCTCGGTTCGATAGCGTGTTTCCAGGCTCCGCAATCCGCTGGTGAAAAATGCAGACAAACCTTCAGTCACACGCTCTATCTGGATCCACTCTACATCTCCCTGATCATTGATCACGAACTGGCCGAGAAAATCATGACCTTCATTTTTTATGAACTGAATGGCATACCACGCTTGTTGTTCTGAACCCAGTTCTTTGGCTCTCTGCTCCTCTTTCTTTTCCTCACGCCAGTTTCTGATCTCATGCAAAAGTTTACCGGTTTTGTCCAGCAGGCGAATTGTCTGTTTGATATCGGTGATCAGAAAATAATGGATCACTGGAATGACCTCTTCTCCGTATTTCTTCAGGATCAACTGAAAGTCCGGATCATCCCCGAATAACGCAAATACCTTGCGTACCTGATAAGGATATTTCATCAATGCGAGTTCTGCTTTCAGCACAAGCTCCTTGTTATCTGCGTAATCAAGCATCACTGCCTGAATTTCCGTCGATTCGCCGCGAATGATCTCGTAACGCTCCCTGAGCTCCTTCTCTGCCTGGAGCCTGATCAACTGATCCTCATAAGGACGTACAGGCAGCAGGAAGATCGCCAACGAAGCCAGGAGGATCGAGATCAACAAATAACAGTAGGTTCTCTTCATTTTGAATATCCGGGTTCTCCCAGTGTATATACCTTCTATACTTAAAAGAAGCGAGGGTTCTAAAAGAAGTTTGAATTTTTCCAATCCCACACCATCTTGTAAAGAAACCCTAATTAGCCAAAGCAGGAGGGCAAGAAAATGAATGAACAAGAAACACAATCAGCAATCGATATCCTTAACCGGATTATGGAGCTTGAACTTGCAGGTGTAGTGCGATATACGCATTACTCGCTGATGGTCTATGGCTATAACCGCATCCCTATTGTCTCCTGGCTAAAAAGTAATGCAGATGAAGCCTTGGTCCATGCACACAAGGCAGGTGAAATGGTCACGCTGCTGGGCGGACACCCGTCCCTGAAAATTGGCCCGCTGCTGGAAACCGCCAATCACGATATTGGAGACATCCTGCGGGAAAGCCTCGAGCATGAAAAAGAGGCCATCCGGGCCTATTATGAGCTGCTCACCCTGGTCGAAGGAAAATCGATTTTGCTAGAGGAGTATGCAAGAGAGATGATTGTTGAAGAGGAGATGCACCTCGACGAAGTTAATAAGATGCTTAGACGTCCTGGCGAGATTGCCCCTTTCGAAGAATAACCGGGGTACCCGTGACCAGCAAAGAGAAAAAGGTGTATCGGATCGAAAGGGATACATTCGGTCCGATCAAGGTTCCGATGGACAAATACTGGGGTGCTCAGACACAGCGTGCCCTGAGACATTTCAATATCGGCAACGAACGCCTCCCAAAACCCCTGATCAGGGCACTCGGGATCGTCAAACGCTGCGCTGCAGTGGCCAATATTAAGCTCGACAACCTCGACGAAACCCTAGGCCAGGCCATCATCGCTGCCGCAGAAGAGGTGATCGCAGGCAAACTGGATGATCATTTCCCCCTGGTTGTCTGGCAATCGGGCTCCGGCACGCAGTCAAACATGAACATCAATGAGGTGATCGCCAATGTGGCGATCGAAAAGCTCGGTGGTGAGCCGGGCTCGAGAACGCCCATTCATCCCAACGATCACGTCAACCGAAGTCAGTCAACAAACGATACGTTTCCCACCGCAATGCACATTGCATCAGCTGAACAGATCCACCACCAGCTGATCCCCTCACTGCAAGAACTGCACCGATCACTGCTTGAAAAAACCACCACCTGGGATTCCATCATCAAGACCGGACGAACCCACCTGCAGGATGCCACACCACTCTCTCTCGGACAAGAGTTTTCAGGATACGCAACCCAGATCAAGCTCGGCATCGAACGGCTCAGAGATGGGCTTAAACGTATCTACCCACTTGCGCAAGGGGGTACAGCCGTAGGCACTGGACTCAATACCAAACCCGGCTTTGCGGAAGAATTTGCCCGTGAGGTGGGCCGGTACACAGAGCTTCCGTTTACAAGTGCCAAAAACAAATTCGAGGCCCTAGCCACACAAGATGCACTGGTAGAAATTTCGGGCATTCTTAATACCCTAGCCATCAGCCTCAACAAGATCGCAAACGATCTCCGCCTTCTCAGTTCCGGCCCCCGCTGTGGCCTTGGCGAACTTCGGCTCCCGGAGAATGAGCCTGGCTCCTCGATCATGCCCGGGAAGGTCAATCCTACACAGGTGGAAGCCCTGACCATGGTCTGCGCACAAGTGATGGGCAACCACGTCACGGTATCGGTTGCTGGCGCCCAAGGACATCTAGAACTCAATGTTTTCAAACCCGTCATCGCCTTCAATGTGCTTCAGTCCATAAAACTGATTGCCGAAGCCACCAAAAGCTTTACTGAATACTGTGTCGATGACATCAATCCCAATACGGATCGTATCCAGGAATTTCTTGACAAGTCTCTCATGTTTGTCACCGCACTTGTGCCTCATATTGGATATGATAATGCAGCAAAAATTGCCCGCTACGCACTGGAAAATAATTGTACGCTGCGTGATGCAGCTCTCGAAACAAATTTGGTGACGGCGGAAGAATTTGATCGTTACGTAAGACCGGAAAGAATGATTCGGCCAGGATAAAAATTGCAGATTCTAAATCTTAAACTTACCTAAAGTAATTACGGTCAATTCAGGGAAGAATGATCGTTTTTCTGTGCAATGTTACCTTTGCTAATCCTGCTCCAGTGCTCTCATACACCTTGATCAAGTTTCATGAATCAATGCCGCAAAATGCAGCACCAATCAGACGTGTGTTTCAGCTTAATTGGATCAGTTCCTCCAAAGTAAAGAATCGATCTTGAGTGGCACCCCTTTTATCCAGTGCAGGGTGCCACAACTTTCCGCAACAAACATCTTCCCAATACCTCGGCAAGAACAGGCTCGCTCAACTCCACCTATTCCTAGTCATCTAGTCGGAAACCGACCCTTATCGTGACTTGCCAGTAAGCAATTTCTCCTTCGACGATTTGTCCACGTGTATCCACGACTTCAAACCAGTCCATATGATGGATCGTTTTTGCAGCCTTTGTGATCGCATTACGAATAGCCTGATCGGTTCCTTCCTTTGAACTCCCGGTAAGTTCAACTTTTTTATAAGTGTGTTCGTTCATTTGGTTCTCCTCTCGGATCAAGATTTATCCTTTATCCAAAAGTATAGCCTAATCCGTTTGTTCATTGAGGAAACTTCAAAAGCCTATAATTCGCTTCTCAGCCCCTTTGTGATAACCTTAGTGGCGACCTTAAGTAATAGAGAACCTGTTTCATCATAAATGAAAGACCTCGCCATTCTTGTTTGTTGTAAGAATATTTTTTAAGAATGCTGGATCCCATGATCATCTTTTTTCTAATAAATTCATATACATCCATATTAATCAATAAAGGGTAATCAAGTATGAGAAATAGTATCCGTGCCCTTGTAGCGATGACTGTCCTGTATTCGGTTGCGGCTCTCGCAGAGAACCCTCACTGGACCTATGATGGAGACAAAGGACCTGATCAGTGGAGCAAAATCAGTCTTGATTACCAAGTTTGTAAAACCGGTATGAATCAGTCTCCAATCAATATTGATGATCTGGTGGATGCCGAACTTGATGAAATCAACTCCGATTACAATGGAAACTCCGTCGAGATCTTGAACAATGGCCACACCATCCAGGTAAATTTTTCTTCGGGGAACAGCCTTGTTCTGGATGGTCAATCCTTCGAACTAAAGCAGTTTCATTTCCATACACCTTCCGAGCACTTGATTGATGACAAATCGTTTCCTATGGAGGTTCATCTCGTACATAAAAGCCTGGATGGTCATCTTGCTGTCATCAGCAGCCTGTTCCTTACTGGCAAAACCAACCCAACACTGGATACAATTTTGAAAAATATCCCATCGGAACCCGGCAAGGCAAAACCGATCGGGTCAATGGATTTAACTTATCTTCTTCCCGACTCCAAAGATTACTATCGCTATAACGGCTCACTTACAACGCCTCCTTGTTCAGAAGGAGTGCGATGGCTGGTCATGAAGAATACAATCGAAGCATCAGAACAACAACTAAAGGCATTTCGTAAAATCATGCATTCCAATAACCGGCCTATTCAACCAAAAAATGCTAGAATAATTCTTGAATAAGCCATAATCATTGTGATACGAGCCAGATGATCCTGAAGAAGCTTGAAGGTAAACAGTACCTCGCACCTTGGGAGAAGGCCTTTGATCGTGTCCTGACCCCGCTGGAAGAGTTCATCCACCGGCAGACAACGAGTGGTATCCTTTTGATGTTGTTTGCTCTTTTCTCCCTCTTTCTGGCCAACAGTCAATGGAGCGATGCATACCATCATTTGCTCGAAAGGCATTTCACCATTGGCTCTGAGAACTTCCGTATCGACAAGTCGATTCACCACTGGATCAACGACGGGTTGATGGCTGTATTTTTTTTGGTGGTGGGCCTTGAGCTCAAACGTGAGCTTCTGGTCGGAGAGCTCTCCAACCCCAAACAGGCACTGGTACCGATTTTTGCCGCACTGGGGGGAATGCTTGTCCCTTCACTGATCTATCTCGCCTTCAATCCATCCGGTCACACCCTCAATGGATGGGGCATCCCTATGGCAACGGATATCGCTTTTGCACTCGGCACTCTGGCTTTGCTTGGGAACAGAGTTCCAAAAGGCCTGTTAACTTTTCTGGTAGCTCTGGCCATCGTGGATGATCTCGGCGCAGTCATCATCATTGCGCTCTTTTATACCGATACATTGAACCTGTCCGCTCTCTTTACTGTGGCCCTCGTTCTATTACTCCTGATCATCTTGAACCGAGGAGGAATCCGTTCTTTAACCCCGTATCTTCTGCTGGGCGTCATACTCTGGATTGCCATGTTGAAAAGCGGAGTACATGCCACTTTGGCAGGAGTCCTTTTAGCTTTCACAATTCCTATCCGTCCTAAATATGATCCCAAACATCTTTTGTCTGAAATAGAACAAATGACTGAACAGATCCGACTTTTGTACCTAAAGGAAAGTAACATTATCAAGAATCAGGAATTGCGCTCTCGTGTCAAAGCGCTCGGTGATGGTATAAAACTGGTACAAGCACCCGCGCAAATCCTTGAGCATAAGTTACACCTGCCTTCTGCCTATATCGTTATTCCAATTTTCGCTCTCGCAAATGCAGGAGTGAGTATCAACTGGACATCCATAGGAGAGACTTTGGTTCATCCGGTTTCAATAGGTGTTACAAGTGGTCTTGTCGTTGGAAAGTTATTGGGTATTACCGGGTTTTCATGGCTTGTGGTCAAATCAGGCTTTGCACAGTTACCGGAAGACCTGACGATGAAGCATATTATCGGTGCCGGCCTGATGGGTGGGATTGGGTTCACTATGTCCATTTTCATAGCCGAGCTGGGCTTTGCTGATTACCCTCAGGATTTGCTGATGGCCAAAACCGGTATCATTCTGGGCTCGTTAATTGCTGGAGTGTCAGGGTTCGTCTGGCTATATTTTACGTGCGATAATAACTCAAAATTCCCATAATCCTCTACTTTTGCATCCATCGCTGTTAAATTAGCAAAATACAGCTTTCTCCCTTTTCAAAACAGAGCACCACTTCAGGGCAACTGAAATGCAAAGCTCCATAGTCTTTACGATATTTATAATCTTTAGCGGTGCTGCAGTACTTGCAACCCTTGCTCTGTACACTCGCCAAACCATCTTGCTCGCTTATATTTTACTGGGCGTTCTCACAGGTCCGTGGGGGATGGGCATCATCCCGGATCCGGCCCTTATCGAAGAAATTGCACATATCGGGTTAATCTTTCTTCTGTTTCTCCTTGGCCTCAATCTTCATCCCCAAGAACTACTGGGGATGTTCCAAAAGACGATGCTGGTCACACTTTTCAGTTCTCTGGTTTTCCTGATCGTAGGTTTTGGAGTCAGTTGGCTGTTTGGCTATTCCTTAATCGAGTGTCTTTTGATTGGTGCAGCCATGATCTTCTCCAGTACCATCATCGGAGTGAAGCTGTTACCAACAACCACCCTGCACCACCAGCACACGGGTGAACTCATCATCAGCATCCTGCTCTTGCAGGATATCATGGCAATCGTCCTGCTCTTGATCATCAAAGGCATTGGTGCAGGCACATTACCACTGATGGAATTCCTGCTGATGATGGTTGCCCTGCCAGCATTGATACTTGTTACCTGGCTTTTCTACAAATATATCCTCATCAGACTCATTATCAAATTTGATCAGATCCACGAATATATCTTTCTCATCACAATCGGCTGGTGCATGGGAATTGCAGAGCTAGCCGACTACATGGGACTTTCCGCCGAGATCGGGGCGTTTATTGCCGGTATTACCCTGGCTGCATCACCTATTGCTGTCTATATTGCAGACAGTTTGCGTCCTTTGCGAGATTTTTTTCTGATCTTGTTCTTTTTTTCTCTTGGAGCGAGTTTCAATCTTGATCTGATCAGCGGTGTTGCACTGCCGGCACTCATACTTGCATTTACTATGCTGATCTTGAAACCTGCTCTGTTCAAACTACTCTTGAATAAAACAGGCGAGACACCAACCATCTCTGCAGAAATTGGAACCCGTCTTGGACAACTCAGCGAATTTTCCCTCTTGATCGCTGTCTTGGCCCAAAATCTGGAAGTTATCAACTCCAAGGCATCCTATGTGATACAACTGTCAACCTTGATCACTCTGGCCATGTCATCCTGGCTGATCGTCAAGAAATACCCAACGCCTATCGCTTTTTCGGATGCACTCCGTAGAGATTGACAGAAGAAAGTGAGGGCTGACTGGATAAAATGATTGGATACTGACCCCGCAGGGTGAAAACGGGAAGGTTTTCCTAGCCTGCCGGGACATTGAACAAGCCGGCAGTCCGACATACCAAACTATGTGACTACAGGTTTATCACAGGGAAAATCATTTCAGAATGAGATGTGGTGGCTCGGGGCAGAATCGAACTGCCGACACAAGGATTTTCAGTCCTCTGCTCTACCAACTGAGCTACCAAGCCACTGCGAGGATTTGTCTGAGCGCGGTATTAGACCGTTTGAGACGGTTTGAGTCAAGCCCCCGGTGGAATTTTTTACTCTGGAGGAACATACCCCTCAGGTTTTTCAGAACCTTCTCCAAAGAAAAACTTTTCCATTTCCGATTCAAGAAAGGCTCTCGCCTTGGGTTCAATCGGCGTTAATCGGTTTTCATTGATCAGCATGGTCTGGTGCGCCAGCCACATTTGCCAGGCTTCCTGTGAGACGTTCTCGTAAATACGCTTACCCAGCTCTCCTGGATAAGGGATTCGTTTCAGACCTTCGGCCTCTTTTCCCAATTTTATGCATTTCACCATGCGCGCCATTTTTTCTCCTCTCTAGTAATCAGGATTGTTCCCAAGGCAGACCATGAAAACGCCAGCCGTTGATCGTACTTCGATGCCGGTTTTCATCCCTATCGCCCTCGAACCCTTCGAGCACATTATAGACATCTTTGAAACCGTCGGCTTGCAGTAATTCTGCTGCAGTATGTGAGCGCTTACCACTACGGCAGATAGAAAGAATCGTTAAATCTTCCGGGTTGACATCCGAAAAACGGTGTAGAGCATCTCTGACCTTGGCACAAAAATCCGGTTCGGTTTTCCACTCCGGTGCTTCCATCAACGCAACATGTATTGCACCGATGGGATGGCCGATGTACTCATACTCCATAGTACTGCGAACATCCAGCAGGATAGTATTTTCATCTTTCTGTAACCGTTCCCAAGCTTGTGGAGGGGTAATCGTTTTTACAACCATAACACCTTGTCTGCAGCATAACCTGTTAATAGTATACAATAATGCCTCATGACCAGTCCTGATTTTACCCGGGTTGCCGCAGTTGATCTGGGTTCCAACAGTTTCCACATGATCATCATGCAACAAGCCGATGGCCGATTGCAGGTAGTGGACAAGATAAAAGAGAGCATCCGCATGGCGGCAGGGCTTGATAGCAAGAACCACCTGTCTGCGGAGGCTATGGACCGGGCCATCGACTGCCTCGGGCGCTTTGGCCAGCGATTGCGTGATATGCCCAAGGGCAGCGTTCGTATCGTCGGAACCAACACATTGCGCAAGGCCAAAAACAGTGAAGAGTTTTTGGCCAAGGCCGAAGAAGCTGTCGGCCATCCCATCGATATTATTTCCGGTCGCGAAGAAGCCCGTCTTATCTACCTCGGTGTCTCACACTCACTGGAGGTGGACAGCAAGCGACGGCTGGTGATGGATATCGGTGGTGGAAGTACTGAATTCATCATTGGGCAACAGTTCAAACCACAAAGAGCTGAAAGCCTCCACATGGGCTGTGTGGTCTTCAGTAAAAAATTTTTCGCCGATGGTAAAATTGATCTTCGCTCCATGTATAAAGCCGAACTTGCGGCTCTGATGGAGCTGGAAAGTATCGAAAAACGTTACCGCAAGATGGGCTGGGACAGTGCCATCGGAGCCTCAGGTACCATACTTGCGATCCACGAGGTCCTGACCAAACAGGGATGGAGCAAAGATGGTATCACAGCTGAAGGCCTCAGCAAGCTCAAAAAATACCTGATCGAAACAGGGCATGTGGACAAGATACAGCTTACCGGATTGACCTCCGATCGGACTTCTATCTTTCCCGGCGGTGTCGCCATTCTGGCGGCTTCGTTCCAGTCACTGAAGATCGATCGTATGCTAGTTTCCGATGGTGCTTTACGCGAAGGTGTGATCTACGACCTGCTTGGCCGAATCAGAAAGGAAGATGTGCGTGAACGTACCGTAGAGACACTGGAGCAACATTACCGAATCAACAAAGAGCAAGCTGATCGGGTTGAAAAAACTGCTTTGTATTTTCTCAAGCAGGCTAACAGAGACTGGGAACTGAATCTGGATGAAAACGCTCGACTTTTACGCTGGGCTGCTCGTCTCCATGAGATCGGGATCGCAATTTCGTACAGTCAATATCACAAGCACGGCTATTATCTGCTGTCACATCTGGACATGCCCGGTTTTTCCCGCCGCGATCAACAGCTGTTAGCCACCATTGTCCGGGGCCACCGACGAAAATTTCCACATTCTGAAATGGGGCTATTGCCCAAAAAATCCCGCAGCGTAGCCGAAAAGCTCTGCACCCTACTCCGACTTTCGGCAGTGCTTCACCGAAGTCAGTCTGAGGAACCGTTACCAAAGATCAAACTAACCGCCAATCAGAACAGAATCAAACTGGAGTTTCCATCGGGCTGGTTGGATGAACACCCTCTGACCTTCGCCGATCTGGAACAGGAATCGGAATACCTGAAAAATGCCGGTTTCAAACTCAAGGTCCAATAATATATGAACTTTGTTTTATTATTCCTTCATGTAGTGGGCGCAACGATCTGGACGGGAGGACATATTGTTCTTTCGCTAGTGATCCTGCCTCGTGTATTACGGGAAAACTCGCTGGACCAATTGTTATGTTTTGAATCTGCCTATGAAAAAATCGGCATACCCGCTTTGTTCATTCAAATAATCAGCGGGTTTCTGCTGGCCCATAGGATGGTTCCTGATTTCACTAATTGGTTCGATTTTTCGAACCCAGTAGGCCAGATACTGGTTTTGAAAATCATCCTGCTTTTACTGACCATCGCCGTGGCGATGGATGCAAGGCTCCGTATCCTTCCTAATCTCTGCGAGGACAACCTGAAGCCCATGGCAAGGCATATCATAGCGGTGACACTGCTCTCAATCCTGTTCATTTTTACCGGTGTATCTTTCAGAACCGGTTGGGGTTACTGAACAAAT
>JALSRM010000079.1 GCA_026984775.1 Gammaproteobacteria bacterium | reverse complement strand
AACCCTATTTGAAAGATCAGATTATCACCGAGATTATCATCCGTGATCATCGTTTGCGTTGGCCTGTTCCAGAAACACTGAGAAAAGAAGCCCATCAACAAAAAATCATAGCCGTCACACGCAGGGGCAAATACTTACTGCTGAAAACAACCGGGGGCACTATCATTCTGCATCTAGGTATGTCTGGCAATCTACGGATCCTGCCCGCTGCAACAGAACCGAAAAAACATGATCACATCGATATTGTCTTGAATGCTGACCGTTGTTTACGTTTTCACGACCCGCGGCGTTTTGGTGTTTGCCTCTGGACAAGAGAGGATCCATCCCATCACCCTTTGTTGAAAAATATGGGGTTAGAACCCTGGGACGATAAATTGACCGCAGATCTCCTGCATCATCTCTCATGCAAACGTAAAACTGCGATCAAAAATTTTATCATGGACAGCACAATTATCGTTGGTGTTGGTAACATTTATGCAAGCGAAGCCCTTTTTCTGAGTGGCATTCGACCAACGACTCAGGCAGGCAAGATCTCAAAAAAACGATATGAAAAATTGATCTGCTCGATCAGAACTGTTCTTGGAAGAGCCATCGAACAAGGAGGAACCACTCTTCGTGACTTTACTAACGGTGACGGGAAACCGGGCTACTTTAAACAGGCACTTGCTGTTTATGATCGAGCAGGCAAACCCTGTCTCCAATGTCAACAACCTATTATAAGAATAATTATTGGACAGCGATCGAGTTATTATTGTATGAACTGTCAGAAATAAGGTTTCACAACCAAAAGAAGGGCATCCCTTTGTATTTTTATTTTTCACGAATGACTTTTATACTCGGATCATACAGTAAACAAATGGGGCGATAAACATGACTCATCTTTCACGCCGTTCTGTTATTAAGTGGATGGCTCGTGCTGCGGTTACTCTACCGACCGGGATTATTTCATCTGCTTTAATAGCGTTGGCACCTGCGTTAACCGAGACAGAGGGTATTTCTGCTCAATCTCTGCCGATGGATGGAAAGGATAGAATCATTGTAAAAAACAATGACGGATAGGGTAATTACACTTGATTCAGAGAATCCAGTATCTATTGAGTAGATTAAAGGAAAACTTTCCTTAAGGATCAATACAAAGCCCAGTGATGGAAGGATCGCCATGCTGCCGAGTGAACATTTTATTTTCAATGTAGAAAGGGTTTCTGCAAATAAATTAAAACTGGAAACCTAACATTCCGTGTTGGATGGATGGTTGACTCGGTCTGATAGTCACAGGAGCGTATCTGCCCAAATTCATCACACCGGAAACTGAGAAAGCATCTCTATTTTCTTTACATCCAAGTATCATGGATCACGACTAATTTGTTTTTTTAATGACCTTTTTACAAATCATGCAGATTCCCAAAGCATAAACCATGGAGAACAGGTTTTTCTATAAAACGTCAAGCAGGGTGGTTTTTTTCTTCTTCTGGTTCTGTCTTTTATCTTGGGCCTTTTTTCTTTTTTAAATCTTCAATTGGTAAACCTAGTAAATCAATCACCTCATTCATTAAAAGGGCTTTGCCTAGTGACAGGTTTCGTTTTTCTGCTGGCTGGATCAAGGGCCAGAAACTGGATGCCATGGCGATATTTTTTCGTCGATGACCAGGGCTTTCCTTTCCTTCCGAATGTCCGTTGAGTAAGAATACCGAATGGCTGGTCGTTCCTTGGCAGCGGGTTGGTCAGATAAGAGAGACCTTCATTGGACGAACACAAGGTCCCACCATTGAACTTGAATTAAGCAGCGATAAAATTGACTGATTTTTCAATGATGGCAAACTCAGCAACGTGTTTTTCGGTACATCTGGAACAAACCGATACCTCAAGGTTGATTACCGTAACGCCTTCCAGGAGGCGTGACATGGTGGTTGACGTTTTGAATGAATTCAAAAAAAGATATACATAAAGTATTGATCATGTCATTCATGAAGGTTTAAACCAGAAGGCCGAGAACCCTGTCTTTAAAGAGAAAGGGCACTCTTTGCGAGTGCCCTTTTTTGGTCACCAGCTCAAAACGATAAACTGCTGGAATCCCTCTTTACGGATCAAAAGAACCGCTCGGCGTTTATCTGACTGTGCCTTCAGTGCACGACTAAAGTCGGCCGCATTTTTTACCGGCTGTTGATTGACCTGCAAAATAATGGTACCGGGAACAATACCTGCCAAAGCGGCAACCGAACCCGGTTGTACGGCAGAGACAACAACACCTTCACCCGGTTCAGCGCCTAATTGCTTCGCGATTTCCGGTGTCAATGTCTGCACCGTCATGCCCAGTTCTTCCGCTGTGACGGTAGGTCCAACAGCAAAATCCTGCGCTTCGTTGAGATTACCAATCGTGACATCCAGTGACTGTTCCTTGCCATTACGCAAGACGGTCAATTCAACTTTGGTACCAGGATGTGTCAACGCGATCTGATTGCGGAAACTACCGATATTTTTGACCGGTTTTCCGTTGAGTGCGACGATGACATCGCCCTGTTTCAGACCTGCTTTTTCTGCAGGTGAGTTCTTGGAGACCTGTGAAACGAGTATGCCTCGTTTGCGATCGATTCCAAAGGACTCGGCCAGATCACGTGTCAGCGGTTGGATGATCACGCCCAGATAACCCCGCGTGACCTTGCCATCGTTGATCAACTGTTTGGCAATCACATTCGCCATGTTGCTGGGGATGGCAAAGCCCAACCCCATGTACCCACCGGTCCGTGAAAAGATAGCAGTATTGATACCGATCACTTCTCCATCAATGTTGACCAATGGTCCACCCGAGTTTCCGGGATTGATCGCTGCATCGGTTTGAATAAAGTTTTCATAATCATTGATACCAATACCTGATCGACCCTTAGCGCTGACGACACCAACAGTAAGGGTGTGACTCAAACCGAAAGGGTTGCCGATTGCGATCACCCATTCGCCAACTTCAATCTTGGATGAGTCGGCAAGCTTCAGTGGGGGTGCATCGACTTTTTCTTCGATCTCGATCACTGCGACATCGGATTGTGGATCACGTCCGGTGACTTTTGCCTCATATTCGCTGCCATCATTGAAAGTGACCAGGATCTTCTCTGCCTTTTCAACCACATGGTTATTGGTCAGGATATAGGTCTTGTCCTTGACCAGGCCATCTTTGACTTCAAAAACGAAACCGGATCCTTGACCAATGATTCGGTTCTGATCCTGCGGCACGTTCGGCTGCGGTTGTGTCGGTGGAACCGGCAGACCTGGGAAAGGGAAAGGAAAAGGGAACGGACTCCCAAAAGGTCCGCCAAAGGGTACTTGTTGCACCTGTGGTTTTCCCTCGATTTGGATCAAAACGACAGAAGGAGAAACCTTTTGTGCAACCGAGGCAAATGCCTTACTGGTCTGCTTCAGGCTTTCGACCCCACCATCCAATGCATGGACAGGCAAGACCATTAACTGTATTAGTAAAAGAAAAATTGGAATCAAGATTTTTTTCATTATGGTTTCCTCTGGGTTATTTCACTGCAACATCTATTTTTCTTCGGCGGCTGTTTTCTGATTTGGGTAATTCGACACGTAAAATGCCTTTTCGATAGCTGGCCTTCGCCTTGTCAGGCTGGACTTCCTCCGGCAAGGGGATGACCCGTTCAAAACTACCATAAGCACATTCAGTGATATGGTATTGGCCTTCTTTTCGCTCGCGTTCAAGCCTTTTCTCTCCTCGGACAACGAGGTAGTCGTTGACGACTTCGAGATCGAAGTCCTCTTTTTCCATTCCGGGGACTTCCAACCGGACGATAACCTGCTCATCATCATCGTAAACCTCAGCGGCCAAGACACCCCAGCCACTGCTGCGAACTTCCAGTTCTTGTGCTTCATCTGAATGTTTTTTTCCGGGGATGAAGCGGGTTAATGCACCTGCGGCCCGCCGATAGAGTTTTTGCCATCCATCGAGTACGGAATCCCAGGCTTCTGAAAACCCCTCCCGGATTTGATTTAATGTCGCCATAGTTTTTCTCCTAAAGATCTATTTCGCGTCAAAGATAAAAAAGCGGTCTCTGAGTTCATCGTATTGAATCTTTTCAGCTCCACTGAATGGACCAAAGAGCCGTTGAGGGTAAAAGAAAGAGAAATCTTTCTTTTCCCGCCTTAGGGACTAAATGGAGACATCTTATGAAAAATCAAGAGAGACAAGCTCTCCCATGAAAAGGGATTACTTCCTGATTGAGTTTTGGCTTGGCTGTTTCCGTTTGTTAGACACTCCCGATTTTTGAGATGGATCGAAGCGGGAGATTTTCAGCTGCTGACCTGCGACCCAGACTTTTCTCAGGCTTTTATAGATGGGTTTCGGCATCCCTTCGGGCAGATCGACAAGACTATAGTTTTCCTGAATGTTGATTCGTCCAATGTATTCACTGTCGATACCGGCTTCATTGGCAATAGCACCGACGATATTACCTGGCTGGACATTATGGATGTGTCCCACCTCAATCCGGTACCGCTCCATACCCTCTTCAAGTCTGGTTTCTGTTCGGCGTTTTGTTTCAATACGGTGCTCGTTTCTCGGTTTCGGTTCTTTACGATTCCTTCGTCCTTTTTTTACTGAGCTACTCTCCAATAGAAATGGCGTGTCTCCCTGAAGGATACGGGCAAGCGCCGCAGCAATCCGCTCCGGTGGAAGTTTATGTTCATCCCGGTACGCTTCGATCAGTTCTGTAAAAAATTCCAGATCCTCCTCTTCCAGCGTTTCTGTGATGCGTTGCTTAAACTGACTGATTCGCTTTTCATTGATCCGTTTCGTTGAGGGCAGCTCCATACTTTCGATCTTTTTCCGTGTTGCTCTTTCGATCGCGGCAAGGATCCTTCGTTCGCGTGATGCAACAAAAAGAATAGCATCACCCTCACGTCCAGCACGACCGGTGCGGCCTATACGGTGGACATAAGCCTCGGTGTCTGTGGGAATATCGAAGTTAATGACATGACTGACCCGTTGGACATCCAGGCCACGCGCCGCCACGTCGGTGGCGACAAGCAAATCGATTTGCCCCTTTTTCAATTGACTAATGGTACGTTCCCGCTGCTTCTGTGGAATATCACCATTGAGTGCCGCAGCAGTAAAACCACGGGCTTCGAGTTTTTCTGCCAGCTCCACCGTTGATGTCTTGGTACGAACGAAAATGATCATGGCGTCAAAGGTTTCTGCTTCAAGAATCCGGGTCAGCGCTTCCAGCTTGTCGTGAAAGCCATGAACGATGCAGTATCGTTGGTGAATGGTTTCTGCCGTGGTGGTTTTTACCCTGACCGTGATCTGGGCAGGATCTTGCAAATATTTTTTGCCAATACGCCGAATCTGATCTGGCATGGTTGCGGAAAACAGAGCGATCTGCCTTCCTGGAGGGGTTTGGTCCAGAACCCATTCCACATCATCGATAAAGCCCATGCGCAACATCTCATCAGCTTCATCCAGTACTAAGGCCTTGAGATTATCCAGTTTCAATGTACCTTTGCGCATGTGATCCATAACCCGTCCTGGTGTTCCGACAACGACATGCACCCCTCGTTTAAGTGCTCGGATTTGTCCTCCGTATTCCTGTCCACCATAGATGGGCAGCACATGAAACCCTTTAAGGTAACGTGCATATTTCTGAAAGGCTTCTGCCACTTGGATAGCAAGTTCACGAGTTGGGGCAAGGACCATCACCTGCGGATCTTTCTCTTTCAGATCGAGACGGGACAACAGTGGCAGAGCAAATGCAGCTGTCTTGCCGGTTCCCGTTTGTGCCTGACCAATGATATCCCTGCCCTGCAATAGTAGAGGAATGGTCTGTGCCTGGATTGGCGAAGGAGTTTCATAGCCGACCTCATCCAGGGCCTTCAGCAATGATTTATCAAGAGCCAGCTGGCTAAAACGCCGGGCCGTTGTTTCTGTTTCATTTGTCATTCGTTGTACCTGTATCGAAGGGTGAAATCCGGCGGGAAATCTGGATTGGCCCTGCTGTTGGAAAATATGAATCAAAACCAGAGGAACAGGTAGTGTACAGGTTTAGCTCCAGGGATGCATATTTTTCTAAAAAAGGTCTTGAGAGAGCTCTGGAGGAGTGGTGAAAGGAAGGGGCTTTTCCTGAGTGCTAGAACCCAATTCTAATTCCACTTTTTTCGTCACGGTCTACATTGCTCACTGGGAAACACTCGTTAGACTGGACGATGCCCTTCCAAACGATCCTGTTGGTTTCCGGCTCTTAAGGAATATATCGTGATACATTTGTGATGGGGCATTGCTAATTATAATTTAATGTGACTTTAACTATAAAAAATCATATGTCTGAAAAATCCTGATCATCGAAGATCACAAGGATCTGGCTGAATTATTGGCCTTCTTGAACTCATGCTGCCCGGAATCGACGGAATGGAAATCTGCCGACAGATCAGGAACAGATATTATTACACCTCTATTCTTATCCTGATGTCAAAATCCTCCGAACTTGATCATGTTTTGGGCCTTGAAATGAGTGATGTGTCCTTTGCTTCAATACTCGTCACTATATATGACGACTTTACCGGTTTGAGTGGCATTTAAGTTAAGGAAAAGCATAATAATTATTATACGCTTGCCTACGACGCGGGGGCAGAAGACAACGATAAAACCTGTGTTTAATATTCAGGCCCTCCCTGCGTAAACCCGAGTACACATTTGTCGGTCCCTGAAAAAGGTATATTTATGTTCATCCTGGAATTCAGGGGATTGGTGATCTTGACACAAGTTACGATTGGAGAAATCCTGTCGTCAGGATCTCCATCAAACGCGTCAGAAAATAATCTCTGGTAAATCCTTTCTGTGATCCACTTCTGGCTCACAGGATTTTCGGATTTGTTGAGGGTTAATCTTGTTTTGATTGATCAAACTCTCGTAGTAAACGATGAAAACTATGGAGCCTTTGATCAGCAATTTTACCTTTTTCAATTGCCTCGACAATGGCACACCCTGGTTCATGGGTGTGACTACAGTTGTTGAATCGGCATTGGCCAAGGAAGGGTTCAAAGTCAGGATAATATCTCTCGAGTTCAGACAGTGAGCATGGCTGGGGAGAAAAAAGGCGTACCCCGGGTGAATCGATAAGATCACCACCGGCAGGCAGATGGTAGAGAATACTGTTACTTGTCGTATGGCTACCTAGCCCTGTTGCTGCCGATAGTTCACCGATCCTGATCTCCAGATCAGGGATCAGTGTCTTGATCAATGAAGACTTTCCGGCACCTGAAGGCCCAACCAGGACGCTGGTCTCGCCGCCCAATTGCCGTTGCAGATCGTCAAGCCCATGTTCCTTAACACAAGATGTCAGGACAATGGGAATCCCCATCTTATGATACGGCAACATGACAGCTCCAATGGCATCCCAGTGCTCCTCTTCTTCTACGAGGTCAACCTTGTTGAGAATGATAAACGCATCGATACCGATCTGTTCAGATGCAATCAGGTAGCGATCAATCATATCCGGATGAATCCCGGGGATGATGGGTGAGACAACACCGATCTGAGTGATATTTGCCGCGATCATCCGTATTTCACCACGAAAACCCGGACGGGACAAAAGTGTTTGCCGTTCCAGAACCTGATTGATAATGCCCGTACCGGGTTCCAGATCCTTCTGCCAGATTACATGATCACCGGCCACCAGCTTTCCGAGATGTTGACGGACAAAACAAGTATATCTTTCACCATCCGATCCTTCGACCAGTACTTTTTTTCCAAAATTGGTAATTACCAAACCATCCAGCTGTTCACCTGAAACCGCCACCCCAGGCATTTCCGTTTTCTGTTGCAGGACTCTTCTTTTTTTTACCCTACGCGACTGCTGGTTGGTAAGCTTTCGTTTCGCCATGAATTAGAACCAGCGCCTGACCCTGCTTTTATAATCTCGATACGCCTGCCCGAATTTCTGCTCCAGTATCCTTTCTTCCGGGATAATTTGCTGACTCGTGAGCAACCAGGCAAACACCGGCAACATGAAAAATGGCGTCAAGCTGCCAAGCCAGATTCCCCATCCCGCCAGCAGGATCAGCAAACCGAGATACATTGGGTTGCGGGTATAGCTGTACGGCCCTGTCGTTACCAAGTGCTTGGTCTTTTCAGGATGCAGGGGATTGATTGTTGTATGTGCCCTGATGAACTGCAACAGAGAGGCACCATCAGTCAGCAATGCCACCACGATCAATACCAACCCCAGCAGATTCCATGGAGAAGGTATAATAGTGAGCAAGGGGAAATAGTGATCGAGCAGCCACATCACCGATCCCGTGAACAACATATAGACGGGTGGTGGGATTTTCAGCCGTAGCATATCGAGCTTCTCCTAACGTAAGTCATAGCATCTAGTATATCAGGCGCCTATAATCAATATATGTCAGATGAACGTATTATCGAACTGGAGACCCGGCTGGCCTATCAGGAAGATCTAATCCAAGAACTCAACCGGTGTGTGTTTGAACAGCAACAAAAAATTGAGCATCTGGAAACGATCTGCAAAAGCCTGAGCAAACAAACCAAGGTCTTGTCTGATCTCGCCTTGGCAGACAGAAACCCGGATGAAAAGCCACCTCATTACTGAGTGTCATTAATTGATAACTTCGTTCTCAGATCACTTTCTGTGCAGGATTTTAGCGATAAGATTACTCTATGGACCAAAACATTCTGCAAACGCTTGAAGACCGTCTTGGCCGGATTCATGCACGGCAGCGGTTGGGAATAGAAGAGGATCATGAGCCCAGGATCTTCGGGGGAGGTATCAATTTTTTTCATCCTGAAAATTGGTATTCCATACACGCCCTGATCCGGTACACATTGAAAGCAACGGGGCTCTACTGGCGTGGCCGGAACAACACCCTGAAGTACCGCATAGTTGAAAACACTATTCATCTGCCCCATTTACCAGACGAATTCAATGGCTATACCATGCTCCATCTGACAGACCTGCATGTCGATATGTATCCTGAGGCTGTTGATGCCCTGATCGAAAAAATCAAACCATTGGAATATGACATCTGTGTCATGACTGGTGATTATCGCGCACAAACCAGTGGTCCCATTGATGCTGCAATGGCTGGAATGGAACGTGTGGTGAAACACCTGAAAGCACCTGTCTTCGCCGTCCTCGGGAATCATGACAGTATCCGCATGGTGCCTTGGCTTGAAACGCTGGGGATTAACTTCTTGCTCAATGAATCCCACCAGCTCACCCAGGGAGATGCGAGCATCTGGTTAGCAGGCATCGATGACGCACACTACTTCAGGGTAGATAATATTGAGCGTACAGCTTTCAAGATACCGGCTGATGCCGTTTCAATTTTGCTCTCCCATACTCCCGAAATCTACAAACAGGCAGCCCATGCCGGCTTTGACATCATGTTCTGTGGACACACACACGGTGGGCAGATCTGTCTTCCCGGCGGGATACCAATCACCCTGGATTCCAAATGCCCACGCCGTCTAGGCGCTGGTCGCTGGCAGTACCGTAACCTGAATGGTTACACTTCCGCAGGTACCGGCACCTGTATCGTCAATGTCAGGCTCAACTGTCCTCCGGAAATTACACTGCACCGACTGTATACGGCTGCACAGGATCAATAGGGACGTTTTCTTATCTTGAGCCGGTAGAGAAGACGCGAAAGACTCAGTTCAATGATAAAAAAAAGCAGAACAAGGGAAAGGATCTGCAACCAGCTCAAATGAAGTTTTTGCGAAACTGCAAGCAGAGGGAAAAGTGATTCCGGAATCTGGTCAAGTCCCAGGGCCATGCTACTTGGTACCATTCCCAACCGCCGCTTGAGGAAACTGGAGAAAAGATCACCCAGCATGGAAACACTGCCCACGATGAACCCTACTTCTAAGGAAAAGCCGAGCAGGGGCGCCATGATCATACCTGCCATGATCGCTGTAATAACACCGCGCCAGGTTTTCGATTCACCAAAGAGAGGATAAGTATCCGGTAACCTGATTCCAAAATCCACAGGGAAGTTGGATCGATTGCCGAAAATAAAACGTGCACAGATAGGCGCACCATTGACAATCACCAGTAGCAGAAGAAGCTTCACTTCGATCATTAATCGTCCAAATGAGAAACACCAATTCTCGTATAATTAGCTCTTAAAAATTAAAATACGAAGCCATGTTAAGAATTGATCTCGAAGAATCATTATCCCACAGCGATCTGGATCTGAAAAACCTGTCTTCCTTTCAGCGTATCCTGCTTACCACTGATGGTACAGTCACCGAGATCCTCGAAGCACAATTCTGGGAAGCTATTAATCTGATCAAGCTGTTTCAGGAGAAACAGGTTATAAACACCCGTATTCCTTTCCTTGAGATCGATGCGGGTACCGAGATCCTCATACGAAAGATCCTGCTGCAGGGGCAACAATCCAAAACCAACTATATCTATGCCGAATCGATCCTGGTTCCCGGTAAGCTCGGAAGCGACCTGCAAGAGAAATTGATAAAGACCGACAAGCCTCTTGGGCGGTTGATGATCGAAGCCAGAACCGAAACCTTCCGTGAGATCCTAACTTGCAAAAGGGAGAAGGCCGAAGAACTGGGCTCTCATTTCAAGTTACCTGCAGATGCTAACCTTGTCTCAAGAACCTACCGTGTCTTTGCCCAAAAAAAACCGATCATGTTGATTACAGAGAAGTTTCCTGAAACAGCCTTCCAATGAGAATCAGGGATGACACAGCTGCTCATGCCCGAAATTCCTTTCTTGAAAGCACCAGGAAAAGCGCTGCAGTGATGCCTGCTGATCCAAAGATCATCAACATCACCATGATCTGATAACGCACGGCAATCAGTGGTGAGACGCCAGACAGGATCTGGCCAGTCATCATTCCAGGAAGAGAGACCAGGCCCACGGCAAAAAGGGAGTTTACCAACGGGATCAATGCCGCATGCAGAGCCGTTCTGCGTGCTTCGAGATAGGGTACACCATTCTTTATTTCTGCATTCAGTCTTTCTGCAGCAAGGCTGACACTGTTCATCGCGTTGGCGAAGACCATCCCTGCAAGTGGGATCAGAAGCTGTGGTTTGTACCACGGATCGAGATCCAACACTCCCTCCGTAACCAGAAACAGCGTCATCCCCCCACCAGTCAGGATCGACAGGAATGAATATTTGAACAGTGCCCCTCTTTGAACATCAAGGCTACTAAGGGCGATCCATCCCGATGCGGTGATCATGATCAAGAGAACCAACAGTATGAGCCCTGCATTTTCTGTCTCAAAAATAAATGACAGCAAATATCCGATCAACAGGAGCTGGATCAGCATTCGTATAACTGCATAGAGTGCATTGCCTGAATTGAGAGACCACTTGAACAGGATCACCAAGGTAATGATTGTGGGTATAAAAATTATAGTCAGGTTAGCCAATGGAATGGTCTGAATGGAATTGGTCACAATAAATCACCCAGTATGGACTGTTGCAAAAAACAGTACTATAACTCTTTTCATTCAATTCCCTATGAACTCTGTTATGCTTGTGCACGTCCATGAAGCAATCTCTGTTTTTCCATCCAATGTCCAGACAAAAGAATCTTTTCTCTCTCGGCCTGCTGTACCTAACTGTCTATGCCTGTCTGGCCATTCTCGCGTTTAAGGTTTATACCCACAGCTATAAAAGTATTACCCTGAATACACGTATTGCTGCAGCCATGAACATGGAAGGAAGTATCGATCTTGCATTGGCTGAATTGATGCAAAAGTTGAGCTTTTCACTCTATAATGGTGCTTCGGATCGAGGTGAGACTCATCGGTTACTTGTTTCAAAGGCTAAGGAAGAAAAAAAAGCCTCAAGGCAGTACGCTCTCTTATTTTTTACTATCTCAATTGTGTGGCTTACTGCACACTATTTTCTTTCAAAAAAGCGGGAAGATCCCGATCGATTCTGGCGTCATGTCTTACTCATATCTGCCCTCTGTTTACTGGTCGGTCTCGTTGCCCCCATGATGCAGATGACAGCACACAAGGAACTCCCTGTCCTTGGCGATGTGGTTTTTAAATATGAGGCAAAAAGTATTTATTCAACTGTGAAAAGTCTTTTTGCTCATGGCAGTTTGATCATTGCCGGCCTTATTGTAGTGTTCAGTATTCTCACACCCTTACTGAAAATGGCCGTCGTTGCGATGAACCTTTTCAAGGTTGCACCCTCCTTGCACAAAAAGGCGCACGAACTTATCCATCTGCTCGGAAAGTGGTCGATGGCAGACGTTTTTGTGGTTGCAATCCTGATCTCGATCTTTGCACTAGACACACAGAATTTTACCCGTGCAGAAACGGATTTAGGTGTTTATTTCTTTGCAGCCTATTGCCTGCTTTCTCTGCTGGTGACACACGCTGTTTTGAAAGAGACGGCCTAGAAACAGGGACTTTCTTCAATTACTGGCCAGCCACCCTCCAGTTGCCTGTAGTGGAGTAAGAGTACTGCCATTGTCTATCCAGGCTGCAATACCGGTTTTTGGTGCCGTTTCAGAAGTTTTTGGCAATTTCAGTGAAAGCGAGAAACCCTCTGTCGACTTGATCATAGGCGTTCTTTTATACCCGATGACAACAAAGTTGTGTTGCAGTTTTTTTCCACGATTCTCACCTGCCTGTACCTCAGTTTCCAGATCAAAACCCAATATGGCCACATTCAAAAAGGCATCGCCCTCTGTCCGATCAGAAACATATTCTGCAGAAACCTGATCATCCTTTACCTTGATGCTAAGCTTTCCGACATTGTTTGATCGATCCAGTGCCAGTGGCCTTTTGTAATACCAAGCGCGCCACTCTCTACCATTGAGTAATACGCCTGGTGTATACACTGTGCTCAGATTGTTCTCTGTGGCGTATCTTCTCTGTCTGTTGCTGAAATCCGGAGAAGCGAAACGATCAGGCCAGCCGATGTAGTTCCAATAATCGACATGAAAAGCAAGGGGGATAAATTCCTTCCATAACCGCTTGTCATCCTTGAACATGTTCAGCCAGTTCTCCGCCGGAGGACAGCTGCTACAACCTTCCGAAGTGTACAACTCTACAATACTGACCCGTGTCTCCGGGCTACTGAAGGTCTTCTCGAAATTGACAGGCTCTGCCTGGACATAAGCAATGAGGCAAAACCACAAACCGACGAAAAGCAGTGTTGTTTTCATAACCCTTTCCTCCTCTATCCATTACAGAATGGGACCGGGCTTTTTTACATTTGTTCGCTTTCCGATTTCGGTAGTGTGAACTGTGCACGCCCTTCGCCACGGGGATCGCTTGCTGCCTCAACCCTTCCTGTTTCACGTTCCAGCAAAATTGCTTGCATATTGCCATATCTTCGGGACAAGGGTTTCAACTTGTGCCCCAGTCTTTTCAGTGTCTGTTTTTCCAGTTCAGTGAAGGCACCTGGTTCAAACTGTACCTCATCCGGCAAGTACTGATGATGATACCGGGACAATGAAACCCACGATTTCGGTGGGTTACCTTCGGCAAAATCCAGCACTGCCAGCAAGACCATGCTGATAATTCGGCTACCACCCGGTGTCCCCAGAATGGCGACACGGTCTTCAGTTTCCAAAAAAGTTGGTGTCATGCTCGACAAGGGCCGCTTTCCAGGTTCGATGGCATTGGCTTCATTGCCGATCAATCCATAAACATTGGGTACACCTGGATGAATGGAAAAATCATCCATTTCATCATTCAACAATACACCGGTACCAGGCACAACAAAGCAGGAACCGAAAGGATAGTTGATACTCAACGTTGCGGCTACCCGGTTGCCTTCCGTATCAAGGATGGAAAAGTGAGTTGTGTCCGTTCCTTTTGCTTCTTCCGGTTTTCCTCCTCCCAGCAGGGCACTTGGTGTGGCTCGATAGAGTTTGATGGATGCTCCCTTTATGGTCGCGTAGGGCTTACTGACCAAACTGAAAGGTATGGTGATAAAATCTGGATCACCAAGATACTCCGCACGATCACGATAGGCTCTTTTCATCGCCTCAATGATGACATGCTTTCTGACGATACCGCCAAGATCAGGCAGGTTTTTATGTTTCAGCATGTTCAAAATCTCAACCAGCACCATACCACCAGAAGAGGGCGGCGCTGCAGAAGTGATTTTTATTCCGTTGTAGGAGCCTATAACCGGCGATCGCTCTTCAACAGCATAGTTTTTCAGATCTGCTTCTGTCCAGATCCCGCCGGCTGCCTGCACACCCAGGACCAGCTTTGCTGCTATTTCACCGTCATAAAAACCATCCCGTCCTTTTTCGGCAACCCGGCGCAGGGTTGAGGCAAGATCCTTCTGCACAATCCGGTGACCACGTGTCGGCACTTCTCCTGCCACGAGAAAAATGTTTGCTGCCTCAGGATAACGGCGCAGAACGTCCAGTCGAAAAGCAGCCAGTTTTCGGTACCGATCCGTAACCACGAAGCCTTTTTCAGCATAGTGAATGGCAGGCGCCAGTGTCTTCGCCAAGGGCAGACGACCATAGTTATTCGCGATATGCACCAAGGCAGCTATTTCACCGGGAATCCCCGCTGCCAGCGGACCATTCAGCGACAGCCCAGGTATGACTTTCCCGTTTGCATCCAGATACATATCGCGATGCGCGTTCTTCGGTGCCTTTTCCCGTCCATCGATCATTATCTGCTTGCCATCACGAGCACGGTGCAGCAGCCAGAATCCACCGCCTCCGATCCCGGAAGAGTAGGGCTCTACTACTGCAAGTACTGCGGAAACCGCAACAGCGGCATCAAAAGCGTTACCGCCCTGACGAAGAATTTCAAGGCCCGCTTCGGTGGCAATAGGGTGGGCAGAGGCGATGGCTCCCGGATGCTCCGCCTGCGCCCGGCAAACGGCACAAACAGTGATTAAAAATAAAAGGAGATGGGTTCTTCTCACTTTTCAGTTGAAATCTGTTGGCCCAGCATGCTGCGATACTTCGCTTCCAGCTCTTCCCGGGTTTCGTGCCGTTCCGGATCGATCAAGATGCAATCCACTGGACAGACCTCCATACATTGTGGCGTATTGTAATGGCCGACACACTCGGTACAGAGATTTGGGTCGATCTCGTAAAATTCTTCGCCTTGGCTGATTGCCCCATTGGGGCATTCCGGCTCACAGACGTCACAATTGATACATTCTTCGGTAATTTTGAGTGCCATCAGGAAAATTTCTCTTGCAGTGCTTCAAACACATTATCTGGTACAAATTCACTTACATCACCTTTGAGTTTCGCGATCTCCCGAACCAGGCTGGATGAGATACAGGTGAGCTTTTCATCCGGTGTCATGAAGATCGTCTCTGCCTGAGGAAATAGCTTGCGGTTCATTCCTGCCATCTGGAACTCGTATTCAAAGTCTGCTCCGCTGCGTAAACCGCGGATGATGATCATGGCACCATGCTCGCGTGCGCTGTCTGTCATCAACCGATTAAAGGAAACCACACTGACATTGTAGAGATCAGAAAGGGCTTCTTGTGCGAGCGCAATACGCTCCTGTGTGGTAAAGAGTGTATTTTTAGACGTGCTGTCGGCGACGGCAACCACCACGTGATCAAAGATCCGGGAGGCACGCCGGATGAGGTCCACATGGCCGTTGGTCAAGGGATCGAAAGTACCCGGATAGATCGCTTTTCTGCTCATAGCATCTTGTCGTCAGGTGATGATGGATATTTTAACCTACTTTGAGAAGTGTATATCGAACTTGCCCGGCCTGGCCCTGTTTAACCGACACCAGGCGATCGTCTTCGGGATGATCAGGTGACTCTCTGCTTTCTTCCACATAAACAAGTGTTCCGGATTGCGTACATGCAGAATCAAGCAGTCTCTGCAAACAAACCGAGACAATGTTCAGATCAAAAGGTGGATCGATAAAAATAATATCGAAAGGCCGACCCATATCTGTCAGCCAGCCGAGAGCATCTGCCTTGACAATGGTGGTGTTTTCCGCTTTTAGCATCTGTCTGTTTGAATGCAACATGCCTAAGGCCGTGTCACTCTTTTCGATCAACACCACTTCTGACGCACCGCGGGAGGCGGCTTCGAATCCCAGTGCTCCTGTGCCGGCAAACAGATCGAGACAGCGCGCGTTCCGCAGATATGGCTGTAACCAGTTGAAAAGGGTTTCACGTACTCGATCGGTAGTCGGCCGCAATCCGGGCACATTGGCTACCGGCAACTTGCGACTACGCCACTCACCCGCAATGATGCGTACATAACCCGGTATGGATCGTTTGCTCACTGTCCTGCTAGAGTTTTTTCCACACTGCCACCGACGACGACAGTAACCATTTTGTCTGGATGCAAGCGACGCTTCATGGCTTCCCGAGTCTGGTCAACGGTCAGGGCTTTGATCTTATCGATGAAGGTATCCAGATAGTCCAATGGCAAACCATAGAATCCGATCATGGAAAGGTATTCCACAATCTTACTATTGTTATCGATCCGCAGTGGAAAGCCGCCGGTGATGTTTTTCACTGAGGCGGCAAATTCTTCTTCTGTCTGACCCTGATCGATATACGTCCGGATCGTCTCTCTCATGACTTTCAGCCCTTCTTCGACTTTTTCGTTGCGCGTTTGCATGCCAGCCATCCACGGACCCTTTTCCCGCATCGGCAAGAAGTAACTGTAAACACTGTAGGAGAGACCCCGTTTCTCACGGACCTCGTTACTCAGCCTTGAAACCAAACCGCTGCCACCTAGTGAGTGATTACCTACATAGAGGGCAAAGTAATCGGGGTCACCTCTTTTCATGCCAGGTTGTCCTATCAATACCGTGGTCTGGGATGAGGGGTGGTGGATCCTGATAACTTTCTCTTTTTCCAGATCTTTGACCGGTGGCAGACAGGGTGCGGGCTCACCCGATGGCAGCTCCCCGATGACTTTTTCCGCTGCCTGTTTAGCCTGTTCAAACGTCAAATCACCGACGATGGCAATGGTTGCATTTTTTGCCGTGTACCATTTGTTGTAGAAGGCCACCAGATCTTCTCGCGTGATCTGGCCTACACTCTCCTCATCACCACTAGGAGGATGAGCATAGGGATGATCACCATACAAAGCCTTGTAGAAGGCTTCTTCAGCGATCGCTGAAGGCGACTGTTTTTTCTGCTGGAGTCCGATCAGGGTGCGTCTTTTCTGTCGCTCGAAAGCAGCTTGAGGAAAATCCGGTTTAGTGATGACTGTCGCCAAGCCCTCAAGTGCCGTATCGTAGTTTTTCTTCTCGGTGATTGTTCGAACACTCACAAATGCCATGTCTCGCAGGGAGCCACTGCCAAGGATCGCTCCAACGTCGTCGAATTTTTCACTGATCTGCTCTGCACTCATCCCACCTGCACCCTCGGCCACGACTGCGTTGGTGAGTGCAGCGATTCCCCATTTATCACCGTCACGTGCACTGCCCGCATCAAAGACAACCCGGATATCGACCATTGGCAGTTCCGGAGCAGCGACGAAAAGGGCGACAGCGCCGTTGCTGGTCTCCCACTTTTGAATATCCGGCGCCGCATGAGTAATGGTAACAAAACAAAAAAGAAGAAAGCTGATAATTTTTCTAGTCATATGTTTTCCTTATCGAGAGGTGACAGCACTCAATTGTTGTTCTTTTTTGCTGGCTGCAGGTTGCAGGACAGCCACGGTCAGATGGTCATCAATCAGATATTTTTTGGCCACAGCTTGAACCCGTTCAGCAGTAACCGCCCGGACTTTTTCTACATATTCATCGCGTGTAGGCCAACCCAATCCTACGGTTTCCAGCATGCCGATCACCATAGCCTGATAATACACCGAATCTCGCTGGTAGATATCACTGGTGATGACACCAATCTTGACCCGCTCCAGTTCCCCAACATCCAATGGCTCCTTCTTGATCTTTTCTATTTCCGTACGTATGGCCTTTTCCAGTTTGTCTATGGTCTGTCCCTGGGCAGGTGTTCCATCAAAGGTAAAGAGGGTGCCCAATCTCGACATCATGCTGTATCCGGCGCCGGCACTGGCGGCAACTTCTTGTCCCCTGATCAGGTTTCGCGTGAGGCGGGAGCTGTTCCCACCATCCAGTACCCCAGCCAGAACCTCCAATGCATAGATATCTTGCTCCGGTATCATTTCGGGATGTTTTCTAGAATCTACCAGTGATGGTACCTTATATCCCATTAACAGATAGGGCACCTTGGCATCGTCCTGGATAAACAATCGCTTTTCTCCACGTTGCGGCACTTCAGGGCGTTCCTTCAGCACCGCCAGTTTTTCTGGCTTCAACGGACCGAAATATTCCTGGGCAAGCTGGTAAACCTCATCCGGTTTGACATCACCCACGACTACCACGGTAGCATTGTTCGGCGCATACCACATGTTGTACCAATCACGCATGTCCTGCGGCTCATAATGGAGAATGTCGGCCATCCACCCGATCACAGGGTTGCGATACGGGCTGGTCTGCCAGGCCGTAGCTTGAAAGGTTTCATAGGCAAGCGCTTGTGGATTGTCCTCGGTTCGCATACGTCGCTCTTCAGCGACCACTTGACGCTCTTTGAGAAATTCTTCATCGGCGATGACAAGATTACGCATGCGATCGGCCTCAAGCTGGAAGCTAATGGGCAGGCGGGACTTTTCCAGTTGTTGAAAATAGACCGTGTAATCTGTACTGGTGAAGGCATTTTCACGACCACCATTCTCGGCAATGATACGGGAGAACTCTCCCGGCTTCAGGGTTTTTGTCCCCTTAAACATCATGTGCTCCAGCATATGCGAGAGGCCCGTGATCCCTTCGTGCTCATAACTTGAACCCACCTTGTACCAGATCTGAGTGACGACCACGGGTGAACGGTGATCCTCCTGCACGATCAGTTTGAGACCATTCTCCAGTTTATACTCATGGGTCGTGTTGCTCTCCATCGCTTGTGCCAGACCTTGTATTAGACCGCTGATGACAAATATCAAAGCTGCATATTTTTTTCCGGACTTGTGAAACACCGTTTCTATCTCCTCGTTTTTCCGTTTGGATGGTAGGATAGCGTATTCTCAATATTAGTTCCCAGAGATAACCCATGTTTACTTTTGGACGCAAGAAAAAAACTTCCAACCTGTCTGACCAGAGTAACGACAAGACGCTTGCCAAAACCCAGGAAGAGAAAAGAGGCCTTTTCAAGGTGCTCAAGGATGGCCTCAGTCGCACCCGTGAAAATCTCACCGGCGGTATTACAGATCTCTTTCGTCGCGGTGAAAAGATTGATCCCCGTTCACTCGAGGAGCTTGAAGATCATCTGTTGATGTCGGATGTGGGAATCGAGGCAACGGAAAAGATTATCCAGGGTTTGCGGGATCGGCTCAAGAAACAGAAATTGGAAGATGGTCAATCCCTGAAGATGGCACTGCGGGATCAGATGATGGGACTGCTAGATCCTGTCAGCAAGCCATTGGAAATTTCTACCGATCTTGAAGGTCCTTTTGTTCTGCTGATGGTGGGTGTCAATGGTGCAGGGAAGACCACGACGATCGGCAAACTGACAAAACGTTTTCAAGAACAAGGGCTTTCCGTAGCGCTCGCTGCGGGCGATACCTTCCGTGCGGCTGCCGTGGAACAGTTGCAGGCGTGGGGTGAGCGTAATAATGTCACCGTGATCGCACATAGTGGTTCATCCGATCCGGCTTCCGTGATCTATGATGCAGTCTCTTCCTGCAAGGCTAAAGATATTGATGTTCTAATCGCGGATACTGCCGGGCGGTTACAGACACAGCAACACCTTATGGATGAACTCGGCAAGATTCATCGCGTGATCGGAAAGGTCATGCCAGGCGCCCCCCATGAGGTCATGCTAGTAATCGATGCCACTACCGGACAGAATGCGCTCAGCCAAGTGGAAAAATTTAATCAGGCAGCCCGTCTCACCGGGCTGACTTTGACCAAACTTGATGGTACAGCCAAAGGCGGCGTGGTCTTCGCATTGGCTGAACGATTCTTGATCCCGATCCGTTTTATCGGCGTCGGTGAGCAAAAAGAAGACCTGCGCGAATTCAATGCAAAAGAATTTGTAGATGCCCTGCTCGATATCGAAGAATGATCCGCTTTTCTGAAGTTACCAAGCTCTACCCTGGACAAGGCGAGGCATTGAAATCTCTGAGTTTGTTCATTCCAGCAGAACAGATGGTCTTTGTTACCGGTCATTCTGGTGCTGGTAAAAGCACCCTCTTGCGACTCATTGCTTTGATGGAAACCCACACCCGTGGCCAGATCCTTATCGACGGGATCAATATACAGAAGATTCCGGAAAAACACCGTTTTTACCTGCGTCGGCAGATTGGATTTATCTTTCAGGACCACCGGCTCCTCAATGATCGAACCGTATTCGACAATGTGGCCTTGCCCCTCGTTATCGCCGGGTTTGATCACCGGGAGATCCCTCGCCGTGTCCACGCAGCATTAGACAAGGTTGGGCTACTGAACAAGGAAAATAAATTTCCGGTGACACTTTCCAGCGGTGAACAGCAACGTGTCGGGATTGCCCGTGCGGTGGTTAATCGCCCCCCCATCTTGCTGGCGGATGAACCTACCGGTAATCTCGATCCGGAACTTTCCATCGAAATCATGAAATTGTTCGAGGAATTCAACCGTATTGGTGTCACTGTTGTCATCGCCACGCACGAAGTGGAGTTGGCTCGATCAACGGGACACCGTATTATCGCACTTAAAGATGGCCGCTTGATGACGCCGGATGATGCATCCTTACAGGAGCATACACTGTGAAGGGTATCACCAAACCATCAAGACTCGAAGACAAAGTCCGAAGCTGGTGGCAAACCCATTTGCGCTGTTTTCTTACCAGCCTCGGGCAACTTCTGCGCACACCCACAACGACTCTGCTTACTGTCACCGTAATCGGTATTGCATTGGCGCTTCCAGCCGGGCTGATACTGGTAGTCAACCAGCTTCAAACTCTGACAGAAGGTTTGAACACGACTAACTCCATTTCTCTCTATTTCAAAAAAGACATTAGCGATGATCACGTCACGGCCATCCGAGATAAACTGGAAAAAGATGAACGTGTAAATCACATTATCTTTATTTCCAGCGATCAGGCATTGAAGGAGTTCAGAGAACTTTCCGGCCAGGGCGACCTGATTGATCTGCTGGATGAAAACCCGTTACCCACCACGCTCCACATCGTACCAACTGCCGAGGCATCTCCCAAACAACTGGATTCACTGGTACGCTCTATCAAATCACTGAAGGGTATCGATCAGGTCGTTTTTGACAGCGGCTGGGCCCGCCGGCTGCAGTCCATAATCACATTGCTGGACCGGTTTGTACTTGTTCTTTCCGCTTTGTTGATTTTTGCTGTTGTGCTGATCATCGGCACTACGATCCGCATCGGGATCCAATCCCGGCTGCAGGAGATCCAGATCTCCAGGTTGTTTGGTGCCACAAAGGCCTTCATACGACGGCCATTTCTCTATAGCGGATCGCTCTATGGCCTGATCGGCGGGATCATTGCCTGCGTTCTTCTTCTGACTTCTTGGTCGCTGCTTTCCGAACCTCTACATGAACTGGTCAGCTCATGGCAATTGAGTCCGAGCGCTTCATCTTCCCCATTATTTAGGGTTTGTCTCCTCGTCATCGTGGGTGGTGTGCTACTGGGTGTTATCAGCTCGTGGATTGCTGTCGCTTTTTATCAAAAAGAACTGGAAACCAGCGAGTTTATTTAAAACTAGAAAACGATATCCCTTCTCTATGGGGACTTTTACCGTAAAAATCAAAAAAAACTCTAAAATTTCTGGAACTTTTAAAATTGTTAGCACTCAAACGCTGTGAGTGCTAAAATTAATATTGAGTTTGGGGAATTGAGGAGGAGAGAAGAAATGACAAATTTAGCTGCACTGCAACAATCACTACCGTTACCAACAGGGTCTCTGGATGCCTATATCCAGGCGGTAAATACGATTCCAATACTTTCTGCCGAAGAAGAAAAAGAACTGGCAGAACGCTTTCGAAAACACAATGATCTACGGGCTGCACGTCAACTTGTGTTGTCTCATCTGCGTTTCGTGGTCAAGGTCGCGCGAGGATATAGCGGTTATGGTCTGCCACAAGGCGACTTGATTCAGGAAGGTAACATCGGTTTGATGAAAGCGGTCAAACGTTTTGACCCAAAAGTGGGGGTACGTCTGGTGACTTTTGCAGTTCACTGGATCCGTGCCGAGATCCATGAATTCATTATCAAAAACTGGCGTATCGTCAAGGTTGCCACGACCAAAGAACAGCGAAAATTGTTCTTCAACCTGCGCAGTGCAAAAAAGCGCCTTGGTTGGCTGACCCGGAAGGAAGTGGAAGAAGTCGCTGAAGATCTGGGTGTAAAACCAAAGACTGTACTTGAGATGGAACAGCGCATGAATGCACATGATACTTCTTTTGATCCTGGCCCTGAACTGGATGACGATGATCATCACGCCTTTGGACCAGCACAGTATCTTGAAGATCGACGTTTCCAACCGGACACTTTGGTCGAAAATGTAGAACACGATACTCAGCAGTATGAACAACTGCATGAGGCACTCAAAACACTGGATGATCGGTCAAAAGACATTTTGCAAAAGCGATGGCTCGCTACAGATGGCAAGAAAGCCACCTTGCATGAGCTGGCTGATGAATATGGTATCTCTGCAGAAAGGATCCGTCAGCTTGAAAAAACAGCCATGCAAAAACTGAGAACGGTCATGGAAAAAGAAGCAGCTTGATAGACGATTTCAGCATCCCTCGGGCAATCGCTATGCCCGGGGGTTTAATATCCAAAACATTGGTCGGCAAAGGACTTTTCTTCTGTCGTCTTGGTTCTCTTCCAATCTATAACCACCAACCATTTGATTATTATTCAGCCCCTTTTGCCGCCAGTAACTCGATCAAATAGCCATCAGGATCCTTGACGAATGCAATCACTGTCGTGCCCCCTTTCATTGGCCCCGCTTCGCGTACAATTTCTCCACCTCTTTCCCTGATGTCATCTACTGCCTTGTAAACATCGTCGACTTCGATTGCAATATGACCGAATGCATTGCCCATATCATAGCTATCGATCTCCCAGTTATAGGTCAGTTCCAGGACTGCAGATTCTGATTCGTCGGCATAACCAACAAAGGCCAGGGTGAATTTTCCTTCGGGATAGTCCTGCCTGCGGAGTAATTTCATTCCCATAACACTGGTGTAAAACTCCAGAGATCGGTTAAGGCTCCCCACTCGGAGCATGGTGTGTAGGATTCGCATCTGTCATTCCCCTTTTTTATAATTGTTCAGATCACTTTATATCATGATCCTGTAATTATTGGCGAATCATCATCTTGTACTTTTAATTCGATATAACAGATTTACAAGACTGATCAGTAACAACGCTGCAACGCCATTATGTGCGACAGCAATGGGCAGGGACAATCCAGTAGCAATATTACTGATACCCAAGGTTACCTGAACCAGCAACAGGCATAAAACGATAAATGCTGCTTTTCTAATCGTACCCAGTTGACTTCTCATGGCCAGGAACGACACCAGACCTATGATCACAAACGTTATCAGTGCACCAATTCTGTGCGTCATGTGTATTGCCGTCCTCGCATCTGCTTTAAGTACACCATATTCATAGTTGATTCCTGTTCCTCGCCACAGAGTAAAAGCTTCCTTGAAATCCATCGCCGGCCACCAACGGCCTTGGCAGGTAGGAAAATCCGGGCAGATCATGGCTGCATAATTACTGCTGGTCCATCCACCAAGGAAGATCTGCAAAACAAGAAAAACAAGTGCCACAAAAACCATTGGCCATAACACAGGGCTTTCTTTACTCAGCATCGGCAGGATTTTTCGATCCCTTGTTGTTAACACCAGCCAAGCCAGCAAGGCCAGAGTCGTCATTCCTCCCATGAGATGGGCGGTGACCACCAGTGGCTTGAGTAACAATGTGACTGTCCACATCCCTAACATCCCTTGAAAAACCACCAGCGCCACAAGAAAAAGTGGTATAAAAACGGGTTGATTGGGATCATCGCGATTCCGCCAGGCCAGAACGGACAGGGTAAAGATCAAAAAACCCAACGTGCTAGCCAGATAACGATGGATCATCTCCTTCCATGCCTTTTCCGGCTCCAGTTGACGCTGATACTCACCATTGATCTGCTCTGTTGTTTCCGGTACTACCACTTGTCCGTAACAGCCTGGCCAATCGGGACAGCCAAGCCCTGCGTCTGAAAGCCGGACATAAGCACCGAAAACAATCACACAAAATGCCAGCAGAAGGGCCAGCCTAGCCAAAATATTAAACAGTTTCATAAATTTTTCTTGTTGTCTGTTTCAGGTAGTGAGTGATCTGTTCTGGCTGGCAATTACTTTTCCAAGGAACAAGATCAACCGTTACCTTCAGGCGCTTTTCCAGAGTGATCAGTGTTCCTTCTACATTCTGGTATTCTGGATCGATGAGACTTGCTACGCAAGCAATCACATTCAGACCTCCCTCTTGAACGGCTTTCGCTGTGAGCAATGCGTGATTGATACAACCAAGCCTCAGGCCAACAACAAGTATAACTGGCAGCTTGAGTATTATTGCGACTTCCGATATGTCTTGTTCATCATTGATAGGGACGCGCCAGCCACCTACGCCTTCTACAATAACTCGATCCGTGACTTCTTCGATCTGACGAAATCTCTGGATAATTGTATCTAATCGGATGGGTCGCCCGCAGACTGTTGCCGCAAAATGGGGAGAAACGGGTGGTTCATATGCATAGGGGTTGATTATGTCATACTCTATATCGACTGTTGTGTGTTCCTCAAGCAGCAGGGCATCTTCATTCCGCAAGCCTTGCTTTGTTTGCTTGCAACCACAGGCAACCGGTTTCATACCGGCAACTTTGATCCCTCTTCTTCCCAGTGCACACAGCAACCCGGCAGTGATCAACGTTTTACCTACACCTGTATCCGTACCTGTTACAAAGAAACCTTTACTCATGTCCGGCGTTTTATCCCTGCCACGGGAAAACGTGAAACGGTACTTCCATCCTGCGGCCGCATAGTTTTTTCTGGAACCCAAGCGTGTGCATAAATGATTTCGTAAGTAAGTGGTAACTTACCATCATCCTGTGTTACGTAAACCATTTCCAGTTTTTTCAGGATATTCCTGTCTGGAACTGCCTTGGGTCGGTGAGTTGATGCATTGGTTGCTCCCAGTCTTTTCAAATCGTGCACAAGTGTGTGTATATCAGGATAGGTCAGGGTATATCGATCAACATCCAAAACTGGTGCACCGAACCCCTGCCGGATCAACATATCGCCGATCACATGCATATCCATGAAATCATGAATATGTACCTCATTATCGACCTTGGACCAAGCGTCACGCAGCTCTTTCAGGGTGTCAGGTCCAACAGTAGTAAAGCTCAACAATCCTCCTGTGCGCAATACCCTTAATATTTCTCTCAAGGCACCTTCGATGTCGTTACTCCACTGTAAAGCGAGGTTTGAAAAAATCAAATCTACAGAGTTTTCTGCAAGTGGTAATTTATCCAGATCAGCGCAACAGAGTTTTGTTCTGTTAGCAAACCTTGACAGTTTTTTCTGATGGGCCTGCAACATCCCTTGTGCAATATCGATGGCTACCACGTTACTCTTTCTGTATCGCTTTTGTAGTTGCTCGGAGCCTATTCCTGTACCCGATCCCAGATCGAGAATCCGGTGTGGTTCGATGCGGGTAAATTTTAGACGATCAAGGTGTTCCTCAAGAACCGCTTTTTGGATTATCGCAGCTTTTTCGTAAGTCGAAGAAGCCCGACTGAACGATCGCGCTATTTTTTTCTTATCCAGCACTGTATTCATTTATCAAGTCTGCTGTGACATTCGTGTGAGTGAGGAAAGGTATATGTCCAGAATCGGCAATGATCCTGGTCTCAACATTTGTATTCAGTGCACGAATTTCTTTTTCAACTGCTACAGGAACCAGGGTGTCGTTCTGCCCAAAAATCATGAGTACAGGTTTTTCTACTGATTTCATCTGTTCCCTGTAATCACAATACATAAGGATTTCCAACCCTTGTTGCAAGGCTCTTTGATCGACGGACCCTTCTGAAAAATTTCTCAATTTCCTGATCCAATTGCGTGGGTGTCTATTTCCTTCTGTGGCTAGAAACCTGAATTTCTCCAGTGTTTCCTGTGGTTCTTTATTGTAGGCTGAGATGAAGTTTTCAAGCACTCTCCTGTCCATGGCGTGGGGCCAGTCCACCCTTCTGGAAAAACAGGGTGTCGTTGTAATCAAGACCAGCTTTTTCACTCGATCCGGCTCATACCTCGCTGTCTCCAAAGCGATCAGCCCCCCAAGGGACCAACCCACCACAATCGCGGATTCTTCTATTTTATCAATAACATAGCGTGCATATCCATGGAGTGAGTACACACTATCTACTGTTGATCCACCGTATCCTGGGAGGTTGATCCGTTTAACCTGGTAGTTTTTTTCAAGCTGTTTGGCAATAGGCTTGAAAACTCCAGAATCGAACCCCCAGCCATGAATCATTATCATCTGGGATCGCTGCTCAGACATGATTCAGAATGTCACTCAACGCTGACAGCAATTTATCCACATGTTCCTTTTTATGGGCAGCCGTGATCGTGATGCGTAGCCTTGCGGTCCCTCGTGGTACAGTGGGTGGGCGAATCGCTGAAACCTTTATTCCTTTGTTCAACAACGCGTTGCTAACGTTCATCACCTTTTCACTATCCTTCAGAATTATTGGCTGAATAGGGCCGTGAGCATTGTCCGCAAGTGGTATTTGCCGATCACAGGCACCCTTTCTGAACTGCGCTATGCGCTCAAACAACTTCTCCCTGCGCCACGCTTCTTTCTCGATCAGTTCGAGGGATTGAAGTATAGCCGCTGCCTGTGCAGGAGGCATTGCTGTTGTATAGATACTGGTTCGGGCCTTTTGGATTAGTGTCTCAACCAACACTTCTGATCCTGCGACAAAAGCACCGCCAACACCAACGGCCTTACCGAACGTTGCTATCAAAACGGGAACCTCTTGTTGTGATAGCCCTGCCGCATTCACACACCCTGCACCATTTTCACCATAAACTCCGAATCCATGCGCATCGTCTACATAACAATGCGCAGATCGTCGATCGCAAAGATCAGCAATCTGCTGCAATGGCGCCTGATCACCATCCATGCTGAAGAGACTTTCTGTTACCACCCACGTTTTTGCTTGCTTTTTTTCTGTGAGTTGATCGAGATGATCCATATCCACATGACGGTAGCGCAGTAGCTTCGCTCCGGCCAGCCTGGCACCATCAATCAATGAGGCATGAGACAGTCTATCCAATAACAAATGATCACCTCTCCCAACAAGTGCATCGATTATGCCGACATTTGCAGTGAAACCACTATTAAATAGGAGAACTTTGCTTCGCTTGGTACGTTCTGCCAGTTTTTCTTCAAGTTTTTGATGGATCTGGGTGTTGCCTGTGATCAGTGCAGATCCACCACTACCAACACCATAGGTATCCAGTCCCGCCTTGAATGCCTGGATCACTAACGGGTGGCTGGCAAGCCCAAGGTAATCATTGCTGCTAAAGTTGAGATATTCACACTCACCAATACGGATGAGGGCACCCTGCTTTCCCTGTCTTACTGTTCGAGCCCGGTACAGGTTTTCCCTTTTCAGTTTCTCCAGCTCTTTACTCAGTCTGTCATCAAGTAGCATTTATACGGGTTTCATCCCTGTGCGCTGCAGTAAGGCCTGATCCTGGAGATGTCGTGGGTTTTCGGTTGTGAGTAGCTTCTCACCGTAGAAGATTGAATTGGCCCCTGCCATAAAACAAAGGAATTGTAGCTCGTCACTCATTTCCGAGCGACCTGCCGATAACCGTAACATGGAAGCTGGCATCATAATCCGCGCGATGGCAATGATTTTTACCACATCAAATGGATCGATATCCTGCTCGTTCTCGAGTGGTGTTCCCGGAGCCTTGACCAACACATTGATTGGAACACTTTCCGGCTGTTTTGTCATATTTGCCAGGGATAACAAGAGATCAATCCGATCACCCTCTGTTTCACCCATTCCGATGATTCCACCGCAACAGACATTAATTCCGGCTTGTCTTACATTCTCCAATGTCTGCAGGCGATCCTCGTAGCTACGAGTACTGATAATGTTTTTATAGAAGGACTCCGATGTATCCAGGTTGTGGTTATAATAGTCGAGGCCTGCTTCTTTCATTACCTGGGCCTGTTTTGCAGTGATCATTCCAAGCGTAACACAGCTCTCCAGTCCCAAATCCTTGACAACCTTGATCATGCCAGTGATCTTATCGAGATCTCGATCCTTTAGTTCTCTCCAGGCCGCTCCCATACAAAACCGGCTTGCACCTCTTTCCTTCGCTTCCTGTGCAGCCTTTTGCACGGATTCCAGATCCAGTAGCTTTTCTGCCTTCACTCCGGTTTTGTATTTTATGCTTTG
>JALSRM010000078.1 GCA_026984775.1 Gammaproteobacteria bacterium | reverse complement strand
AAACGGGTATCCCAAGCGCGGTGATCGCGGCAACCCTGAAATTCAGAAACAGATAGAGCGAGATCAGTACTAGAACCAACCCCACCAACCCTGATGACTTGACGGTATTCAATCGTGTTTTCAAATAGATAGAGGTATCTGTGTGTAGACCAATATCCACCGAAGGCGGCAGTTCCGATCGGATCACATCTGCCAGTTCGTGGATCTTCGTAGATAGCCAGATGCTTGAAGCCTCCGCTGTCTTGGTCACCGTCAGGTTGATCGCTGGTTTGCCATTATAACGAGCCAGGGTTTCCGGTTCTTCAAAACGGCGTGTGATGGTTGCCACATCCCCCAGTTTTAGCTGTCCCCCATCGGCATTGGTGCGCAGAACGATGCCAGCCATGGCCTCGGGTTCAGGCGGCACACCCCGGCCACGCAAAAAAATCTCGCCTTCAGCGGACTCAATGGCCCCCCCTGGTTGATCAACCATGTTTTGACGCAAGGCCTGGGTGATCAAACTCAATGGAATCTTCCGTACAGACAACATCCAGGGGTCGACTTCGACCCACAATTCCCAGTCTCTGACCCCGGCCATACCTACACTGGCCACGCCGGCGATCTGCATCAGCCGTCGTTTGATCTCCTCAGCCAAATCATATTTCCAGTAACTTGCCGCTTCCCCATAGAGTGTCAGGGTGATCACCGGAAAACGAGTTTTCATACGCATCATCTCCGGCCTTTCTGCGGTATCTGGTAGATCCGTAATTCGATCGAGCGTAGTGCGAGCATCGCGCATGAAATCATCCACATCTGTGCCCGATTTCAGCTTGATGCGGATCTCTGAATGCCCCTCACGGCTGATGGAGGTGATGACATCAATATCGGCCATCCCGTCGAACTCCTCCTCGATCACCCGCGTCACCTGAGCTTCAACTTCCTCGGGTGAGGCTCCCTCAAAGACGGTCGTAATCTTGACCCGATCCAGATCAAACACAGGGAACATCTCTTGCGGCATCATGCGCCAGGCGAGAACACCCATGATCACGATCAACAGCAAACTGAGGTTGATAATCAGAGGATTACGAATGGAATAGCGGATGATGCCCATTTATCACGCCTTGCTGAAGTGGCTTATTAAAACTCATTCCCCAATCACAACCTTTTGCCCATCCTCAAGCGCGGCAACATCTGTGGCAACGATGCGATCACCAGCTTTGATCGATGAATGCTTCTGATCGATCAGCAAACGTTCACCATCCCGCCCTTGTACCGAGACGGGGATACGAAAAACCTGGTCACCGTTGATGCGGAAGACGAAGCTCTCACCATCTTCATGGAGAACAGCGGTAATGGGAACGGTCAGGGTATTTTTGATGACTCTACCGGGCAGGAAGGCTTCGGCAAGCTGTCCAGGAATCAAATCCCTGTGTTGTTCAAGTCGGATCTTGATTGAATGGGTCAAGGTCCCTGGATCAGGATTGAAGGCCAACGCGATCAATTTCCCCTGAAATTGCTTCTCTTCCACCCGGACGGTAACCGTCTGGCCAATCTTCAGAGCAGAGGCGAGTTGACTGGTCACCTCGGCGGCCAGATCCAGATTATCTCGATCCACCAGTTCTACAACGTTTGTCGCGGGGGTGATCACTTCGCCAACTTCGGCCCACACGGCATTGACTACCGACCGGAAAGGTGCTTTCAGAACCGTTCGTTGCAAATCCCTTTTTGCTTTTGTGAGTGCAAGTTCCTGTAACCTCAATCGGCTTTCCGCGGTCTCTACACTATATTTCAGTCGTCCCTGTTCAGTCCGTTGCTGCAACAATCGCTGTTTCACTTCATCAACTCTGGCCTGTGTGCTCAAGGAGGTCTTCTTAAGCTTCTCCTGGCGGGAGATTTCCCGCTGCAGGAGGGTGATTTGCTGGCCAATCAGTTGCAACAACTTTCTGTCACGCCCGACTGCGGCCTTTTCCATCTCATATCTGGATTGCTTTTCCGCAACGGCGTTCTCCAAATCGCTTCCATCGAGACGCATCAACACGTCACCTGTGGTGACCTGCTGGCCCACTTCGACATGCCGCTCCGTGAGCCTTCCGGAGATCTCAAAATTGAGACGAGTGATACGTGCCGGGACCAGGCGGCCGGTCACCCGGGTCACGGGTTGTACATCCTGCCGGGCAACAATGCTGGCTTCCACCCGTGCAGGCATGATCTCGTGCAACTTCGGCTTCACTTCAGGCCGGTTGTTATCAAGCCACAGCCAACCTCCCGCAAGCATGGCCGCCAAGAGCATAAAGATTACGAATGAAAAAAAAGACCTCACCGTTACAGCTTTATCAGGATTCGCTCAAAGAGTAGAATGTTATCATTAAATTTGCCTTTTAATGGCGAAGTCGCCAATAGTCGTCTTGAAAATACCTGTAAAACAAATAATAACCATTCAGGCCATTCTCCCGCTTGCCCTTATTGCCCTGTTCTCGGGCAAGGCCCTTGCGGGCAGTGTTACCGAGAGTGAGCTCTGGAAACTTTGCCCACCAGAACCTGCCGATGCAGAATGGCGCCCGCCCTCCGTAAAAGCGGTTCCCGAACCAGGCACCACCGTAATCGAGGCCAATGAGATGGAAGTTTCTGAAGAAGGTGAAACGATCTTGTCTGGCAAAGTCGAGGTTCAGCATGACAGTGAAACCATCTATGCCAATCACGCGATTTATGACGAGACAAGATCAAAAGTCGAGGTTCGTGGCAATGTCAGATTCTGGACCGAAGGACTCTACTGGCACGGTAACAGGGCCATTCTTGATCGGGAACAGTCACTTTCCATTTTTGAAAAAGGTGATTACCAGCTGCTGAACAAACGCGGGCACGGCAGGGCTGAAGAGATCATTGACAAGCCAGCACTGGATATTACCCGTCTGAAAAATGTCGATTACACCACCTGCCCTGACGGTCCCGGGGACAAAGCAGTCTGGCGGCTTAAAGCAAAGGATCTGAAACTCGATCACGATTCCAACTGGGGACGTGCACTGCACTCGATTCTGAAAATCCGTGGCATCCCTGTGCTCTATGTTCCGTACCTCACTTTCCCTCTGACCGATGAACGCATGACCGGCTTTCTGCCCATGACAATCGGTGCTACCAAGGATTCAGGATTCGATATACGAACACCTTTCTACTGGAACATTGCACCGGACAAAGATGCCACCTTCACTCCTCGTATTCTGGGTGATCGCGGTTTTATGTTCGGCAGCCAGTTCCGTTACCTGCGACCCACCGGCAAGGGAATCCTGGAGCTTGAGTATTTGCCTTATGATAATCGCTTCAACGGAGATGATCGCTATCTTGCCCGGGCCCAGATTACCGAATCCTTTGGCAATCACCATGGACTGATCTCCATTGATTTCAACCAGATTTCCGATCAGGAATATTTTGAGGATCTGGGTACCAATATCGACGTCACCAGTCAACGTCTTCTGGATCGGCGTGCAGATGTCATCTGGAACGGTGGCTGGTGGAGTTTGCTCAGCCGGATACAAACCTATCAGGTTATCGACAAGAGCCTGCTGCCGGAACAGCACCCTTATGATCGGATGCCCCAGTTTTACTTTCGCACACTCTTCCCACAAAGGAACCAACATCTGAATTTCCAGCTCTCTGCTGAAACAGTCTATTTCGATCGCGAAACTGGGATCACCGGCGGCCGTTTCGACCTTATGCCGGAGCTGAATTACCCCATACGCAAAGCCGCAGGCTTTTTCATTCCACGACTGAAGCTACGCCATACCCGGTATTTACTCAACCGTGACGACGGGCTTGACGACACACCTGACCGGACTTTGCCAATTCTCAGTTTGGATAGCGGCGTGTTCTTCGAGCGGGATTTCGATTTCGGGGGAAAGTCCTTTCTCCACACACTGGAACCACGATTGTTCTATCTCTACATTCCAGAGACAGATCAATCAGAGATCCCAATCTTCGATACCGGTGAATACGATACCTCCTTCGCCCAACTGTTTACAGATGACCGTTTCAATGCCGCCGATCGTGTGGGCGATGCAAACCAGCTGACCGTGGCTCTCACCAGTCGCCTGATCAATAAACAGACCGGCCGGGAACGAATGAGCCTCAGTATTGGTCAAACCCAATATTTTCGCGATCGGGAAGTCACGTTGCCCGGTAGACCGGTGGAAACCACATCTTCATCAGACATCGTTGCACTGGCTTCCTGGTATCCAAACGACGACTGGACTGCACGTTATGACATCCAATGGGATCCACACAAAAACCAGACCAACAAAGCTTCGCTCAATATCCGCTACCAGCCACAACGGAATGCTGTTCTGAATCTCGCCTATCGTATGCGCAAGGATCTCACAGATATCGAACAGGTGGATGCGTCTATTCGCTGGCCCATCAATCCAAACTGGAGTGTGGTTGGGCGCCTCAACTACTCGTTGCAGAATGATCGCATGATTGAAAGCCTGTTCGGTTTCGAGTACAACAGTTGCTGCTGGGCCACTCGCTTGGTGGGAAGGCGCTTCATCCGCAATACCGAAGGTGACTTCGACAATGCTGTTTTCTTCCAGTTTGAACTCAAGGGACTCGGCGGATTTGGCCGTGGGACACGTGACTTCTTGCAACGCAATATACCTGGATATCATCAAGAATTTTAATCCTGAATCACTTTATGAAAACACACAGAAATCTGAAAACCGGAATCAATCTTTTGGCTGTCCTGATCAGCCTGTTTGTCATCTTCAATCAGAAGATTCTTGCAGAAGAGCTTGACAGAATCGTCGCTGTCGTCGATGACGATGTGGTCATGGAAAGTGAACTTGAACGCGGCATCGAGAGAGTCAGGAGGGAAGCTGCTCAGCGTGGGGTTAAATTACCTCCACGGGATATCCTTGAAAAACAGGTACTGGAACGCCTGATCATGAACAAGATCCAGTTACATATGGCTGAGCAGGCTGGAATCAAGGTCGATGACACCATGCTCAACCATGCGCTTGGTAATATTGCTCAGGAAAATGGCATGACATTGGAAAAATTCCGCGAGACCATTGAAAAAGAGGGCTATGACTTCAACCTGTTCCGTGAAGATATACGTAATGAAATCACTCTGACACGTCTGCGACAAGAACGGATCGACAATCGGATCTTTGTCACTGATCAGGAGATCAAAAACTATCTTGCTACCCAGTCCCAGCAGGGAAACAACGTTGAAGAATACCGGTTGCAGCACATCCTCATTGCCATGCCGGAAGATGCAGATGAAAAACAAAAGAAAAAGATAAAACAAAAGGCAGAGAAGGTACTGGAGCAGTTACGTTCGGGAGAAGATTTCACAACGGTTGCAAGAGAGGTTTCCGATGCTGGCAATGCCTCTGAAGGAGGTGATCTCGGTTGGCTCAAGGCAGAGGAGATTCCTTCCTTGTTCACTTCTATTCTCCCTGAACTGGATAAGGGCGAGATCAGTGATCTGCTGAAAAACGACAGTGGTTATCACATCATTAAACTGGTGGACAAACGTTCATCCGATATCCAGATGATTCCACAAACCCATGCACGCCATATTCTTATTCGCACCAGTGAACTGGTCTCCGATGATGAAGCTCGCAGAAAACTCGAGCAATTGAAAGATCGAATCGAGGAAGGTGAGGATTTTGCCGAACTGGCCAAAGCTTATTCGGAAGACAAAGCCTCGGCTGTCAAGGGTGGTGATCTTGGCTGGATCAACCCAGGTGATATGATTCCTGATTTTGAAAAAGAAATGGATTCTCTCAGCACCGGCGAGATAAGCGAACCCTTCAAGACTCGCTTCGGTTGGCATATTGTTCAGGTTCTCGGCCGCAGGCAGTACGATGGCACAGAAGAACTCACCATTGCGAAAGCCAGAGCTGCGATCAAGAAACGCAAGGCCAAGGAAGAAGAACAGTCCTGGCTGATGCGTCTCAGAAACGAAGCCTACGTCGAATACCGCCTCTAACCTGACCGTAGCGAACACATTGACTCAGCCATTACGCATTGCCATCACTTCCGGGGAACCGGCCGGGATTGGCCCCGACCTATGTGCATTGATCGCAAAACAACCGTTTTCTGCTGAACTCGTCGTCATCGGTGACCCGGAATTGATCCGGAAAAGAGCTGCGCAGCGGGAGTTCCCTCTCTCGATCAATCTCTTCGATCCTGACAATGTAAAAATGCACCGCCCCGGGTCGCTTACTGTTCTTCCACATTCCCTTGCACGCAAGGTCAGAGCAGGTCAACTCGACAAAAATAATTCGGGCTATGTCATTGGCATGCTCGATATCGCCTGTGAGGGTTGCATGAACGGGCTGTTCGACGCCATGGTTACCGCACCGCTACATAAAGGTGTGATCAATGATGCGGGGTTACCCTTCACCGGCCACACAGAATACCTGGCAAAAAAAACCGGTGGCTACCAGCCAGTCATGATGCTGGCCACACCCGATTTACGCGTGGCGCTTATGACAACACATG
>JALSRM010000077.1 GCA_026984775.1 Gammaproteobacteria bacterium | reverse complement strand
TTCACTGCCGCACAGGCAGCTTAGAAATGTAATTCCGTTTTTGAGCCCTCAGGGAGGGTACCCTTTAATTAAGATCGGAATTATATTTTTAATCGAATCAGAATCATCAGGGTTGGTGGGGTAAGTGGTCTGACGAGATAGAGGTAGGGCTATCACAAATCACTAAAGTTGCTCTGTTCTTCAGAGCAGCATGTTTTTGTAATTTTCCAATAAGTCATTCTTGGCGTTTTCTGGTAGGGAGCCCGGTCGGAGGATTTTTATCGCCTGGATGAATGTTGTGCTGTAATTTGTCAGTCAAGAAAGCGCATCGATAGATCGATCGCTGTGACGTGTTTGGTCAATGCGCCTACGGAGATGTAGTCGACTCCGGTTTCGGCAGCGGCTCGCAGGGTTTCTTTGTCGAACCCGCCGGAGGCTTCGAGTTTTGCACGGCCGGCTGTGATGATAACGGCCTTTTTCATTTGTGCATGATCGAAGTTGTCGAGCATGATGATGTCGGCGCCAGCGTGGATCGCTTCTTCGAGTTGTTTCATGGTTTCGACTTCGACTTCCACGGGGATTTCCGGATAGCGTTTTTTGGCCTCGGAGACAGCATTGGTAATGGATCCGGCCGCATCGATGTGGTTCTCTTTCAACAGGATACCATCATAGAGGCCGATACGGTGGTTTTTTCCGCCTCCTGTGCGTACGGCGTATTTTTGTGCTTCACGCAGGCCGGGGATGGTTTTTCGGGTATCCAGTAATTTGGTTTTTGTACCTTTGAGCTGGCGGGCATATTCGTATGCAGTGGTTGCGGTACCCGACAGGGTTTGCAGGAAGTTGAGCGCGGTACGTTCGCCGGTGAGAATAGGACGGGTTGGGCCGTCCAGTCGGACGAGTTCCTGATCGGGTTCGACATGATCACCGTCGTGGACGAACCATTCGATATGGATATTTTCGTCCAGTGTTTTGAAAACGTGATTGAACCAGGGAATACCACAGATCACAGCCTTCTCTCGGGTGATGACCCGGGTTTTCGAACGTGCGTTTTCGGGCAGTAGGCTGGCGGTGACGTCACCGCTTTCGATGTCTTCACGCAGTGCGAGTTGTACAATCTCGTCGAGGTATGTAAAGGGATTATTCTTCATTGTACAGATGGATGGTTGAGGTTGGGTAGGCGCATTCGGCACCATGACTTTCGATGATTTTCAGAACCTTGAGCAGAACGTCATGTTTGATCTCATGGTACCGGATCCAGTTGGTGGTCTTGGTAAACGTGTAAATGAAAAAGTCCAGTGACGAAGGCGCAAAGGTGTTGAAGTTCACGATCATGGTTTGTTTCTGATCGATCTCAGGGTGTTCTCTGAGCATGGTTTTTACGTCTTGTGTGATCGCATCCATTTTGTTGGCATCTTCATAACGAATGCCGATAGTTTCTTTGATCCGGCGGTTGGTCATGCGGGAAGGGTTTTCCACCGAGATGTTGTTGAAGACTGAATTGGGCACATAGAGGGGGCGCTTGTCGAAGGTTCGGATCACGCTGAGACGCCAGCCAATTTCCTCAACAGTACCTTCAATCTCCCGATCGGGTGAGCGGATCCAGTCACCAACGTTGAAAGGGCGATCGAGATAGATCATCAATCCACCGAAAAAATTCGCCAGCAGATCTTTGGCAGCGAAACCGATGGCGATACCCCCGATGCCGCCAAAAGCGAGCACACCGGAAATGCTGAATCCCAGAGTCTGCAGAATGACGAGCCCCGCAGTGATGAGAACGGAAAGGCGCAACAGTTTTGCGACCGCGTCCAGTGTGGTGCGATCGTAGGAGCTGGCTTCTTTCAGTTTTTCCTTGACGATGTTTTCTTCAGCGATTCGAATGAACCGGATCAGGAACCAGGCGATGAGCCCGATGATGGCAACCTGTTTCAGTGTTTCGACAGCAGTGAAGAGTTCAATGGGATTGTTTTTCTGAATGATCTCAATGGCGAAGCTGAGGCCGATCACCCAGATGAGCCAGGTCAGCGGTCTGCGCAGGGCGTCGATAAAGGCGTGATCCCAGTGGGTGCCGGTTTCTGTCAGGCGAGCATAGAGCCGATTCAGGAGACGTCTTGCCAGCCATGCTGCCAGTAGTGTGAGGAAGATAACAATGAAGATCTGGATAATCCAGGATTCACCATTAAAAAAGCTCTTCAAGGTGTTCAATAGATCGGATGACATGGTTTGAGTTTTGTTTTTTTAGTAAACAGGTTCGACGATAAAACCCTGTTTTTCCAACAGACCGAGGATGCCTTCTTCTCCTGGAAGATGCAGGGCACCAACGGCAATGAATGCATTGCCTTCAAGGAGTCGTGTCAACATGCGCTCAGTCATTCTGTGGTTGCGGTTTTTGATCATGTTTTCCATGAATTGTTTGTAGCGATCCTTCTCGTCAGGTTCATATTTTTCCGGCATCCAGGCAAGGCCGGCAAGATCACGTTTCAGATACATCGTTTTCATTTCGGCCAGATCTCTTTGAAACTGATCATAATTGCAGACCATGTCTTTGAGGAGCTGAACCTGATCTTCATCGCTCAACGTGTCGAAGATGCCGAGCTGTTCCTGCAGGGTTTCCAGGCCGTAAATTTTGGCCCCAAACTGTTTACCCCGGTTGAGGATGACCATGTCCAGCGGCAGGCCGCCTTTCGAGGGTGGCATACTGATGGCGAGGTAAGCTGCCCAAGGCTTGAGTGTTGCTGCCATCTCGCTATTGAAGCCATAGTTCTTCAGCAGGGCCAGTGTACGTGCATAAAGTTCTGGACCAATCTTTTCCTTTAATGTAGAGCCGTCGGCAAAGTTCATAGCCTTTGACATTTCGTAGAAGGTGTTGACATCGAACTTGACTTCAAGTGTCACGCTCATGGCATTATCGAGTGCTTCCAGGACTGGCCTTGGCAGGGTGGTGATCTCCTTATCCGGCAGATGCATGGTGCCAAAAAGATAACTTGGTTTCAGTCCGATTCGGCTGACTTTCCACAACAGGCCATGGGCATGACGGGGCGGGACGACAGGTTTTTCAGCAGCCAGCTTTAGTGGTTCACAAGAGAGTTCCGCTTGAGCTGTCGAAAACCCGTAGAAACCGAGAAGAAAAAGTAACAGCGTTTTGATCAGTTTTTTCATAACAGTTCATCGTCGCCCAGATCGAGTTCACGATCGGGGTTGAGTTTTTCCAGTTGGTTGGCACGTTGCTGCCACTCTTTATCATGCAGGAGTCGTTCCCGTTCCAATTCCCCTTTGCCGTGCATGCGAATCAGCCTTACTTGTGATACAGGTTCATTATAATCGCCCAGCCCATCGATTACCTGGATAGTGCCTTTCTGGTCATTACAGATAAGAACCATATCACAACCGGCCGCCAATGCTGTACGGGTGCGTTCGAGAAAGTCACCTCCGATCTCAGCACCAGCCATACTCAAATCGTCAGAAAAGATTGCGCCCTGAAAGTTCATTCTCCTGCGTAGTATCTCCTGCAACCAGAAGTGAGAAAATCCCGCCGGTAACGTGTCAACCTGCGGGTAGATCACATGGGCAGGCATGATAGCTTCCAACCCATTCTGGATCATCTTTTTAAACGGGATCAGATCGTGTTCTTCGATCTGTTCGAATGATCGATGATCTATCGGGATTTCGTGATGCGAGTCCTCGGCGATGGAACCATGGCCGGGGAAATGTTTGCCGACGGCGGCCATGCCTGCATCATGCATGCCTCGGCGATAGGCATAGGCAAGTCTCGAAATAACATGGGGGTTCTTGTGAAAAGCGCGATCATTGATGACCCGGCTGATACCTCCTGTATCCAGGACCGGGGCAAAGCTGAGATCGACACCGATACTGCGTAGTTCCACTGCCATTACCCAGCCATGATCATAGGCCAGATCGAGCGCTTCTTCCGGATTCTGATCGTAACGTCGGCCAAGTGCAGCACAGGGTGGAAGCCGGGTGAAACCCTCGCGGAAACGTTGTACGGCGCCACCTTCGTGATCGACCGCGATGATCAGCCGGGTAGAGCGGTCACTCTGAATTGTGTTGATCAGTGCCGTCACCTGCTCGAGAGATTCATAGTTGCGGCTGAAGAGAATAATGCCACCCACAAGTGGGTGATGGATCAGCTCTTTTTCTTCAGCGGTCAGCTCGGTGCTGACCAGATCGATCATCAAGGGGCCCAAGCTCATGATTTGATGCGTATGTCCATCCAGTCGCGTAATTTGTCACCTAACATATTGACCGACAAAACCACCAGACACAAGGTCAAGCCTGGAACGATCACCATATGTGGCGCTACCAGCATGTATCTCGTGCCGTCACGGATCATGGTTCCCCATGAAGCGGTTGGAGGTTGGATACCGAGGCCCAGAAAAGAAAGACCGGCCTCGGCAATGACCATACTGGCAATTCCAAACGTGGCTTCCACGATGAGGGGAGCCACGATCAGGGGCAGGATGTGTCTGATCAGTATCCTCTGGGTTGATGTTCCCAATGCTCTTGCTGCCTGAATATGCTCACGATTTTTTATACTCAATGTTTGTGCTCGTGCCAGACGGGCAAACCCGACCCAGCCGACAACGGTGAGTGCAATGACGATATTATTGAGTCCGGGACCGAGCATTCCGGCAAGAGCAATCGCCAGGAGAATTCCCGGAAAGGCAAGAAAGATATCGATAATACGAACGATCAGCAGATCGAGCCATCCACCTTTCCAACCTGCAAGCATTCCGATGAGGGTACCGATGATTGCGGACAGGGAGACCACCCAAAGGCTGACCAGAAAGGAGGTACGGGCACCGGTGATCAGGCGATCGAACAGAGAACGGCCCAGGTCGTCGAACCCAAACCATGCCTGGGCGTTGGGCGGAACCAGGATCTTTTCGAGGTGGATCTGATCCGGCGCCATATCCATCCAGTTTCCAAACAGGGCAAGGATCGTCCAAAGCAAAAGAATGGTCAGAGGAAACAGTCGGTCAATTGGGTATCTGGTCATGTCAATCTCGTCCTTGGGTCCAGCAGACCATAGGCGATGTCCGTCAGCGTATTTATAGCTACGTAGGTCAGACTGATGATGAGAACACAGGCCTGTACAACCGGATAGTCTCGTTGCTGGATGGCTTCGATAGTCAGTTGCCCAATTCCGGGCCATGCGAAAATGGTTTCCGTGATCACGGCGCCTCCCAGCAGTGCACCGAGTTGGAGTCCGAGTATGGTGACCACAGGCAGTAGGGCGTTGCCAAGTGCATGTTTCAGGATGACCCGCCACTCATTCAAGCCTTTTGCACGTGCTGTTCGGATAAACTCTTCATTTAGAACTTCCAGTACGGCCGAGCGCACCATGCGTGAAAGAATAGCCGCCAGAGCCGTTCCCAGTGTCAGGGCAGGCAAAACGATGGATCCGAACCCTGCCTTGCCACTGACAGGGAACCAGCCCAGCCACAGGGAAAAGATCAGGATCAGGAGAGGCCCCATCCAGAAATTGGGGATGGAAACACCGATCATGGCGAAGCCCATGGCGCTGTGATCAACCCAGGTATTTCTGCGAAGCGCAGAGAGCAATCCCAGTGGCAGGGCGATCATCACTGCGAACAAAAGGGCAACGACAGCCAGTTGGAAAGTTGCTGGTACCCGTTCGGAAAGGATCGCGACGATCGATTGTTTCGAGCGCAGGGAATGGCCCAGGTCGAGGTGTATAAGGCGGGTGAGATAGGTTTGAAACTGATTCAACAAAGGGAGATCGAGTCCAAGTTCATGCCGCAGTGCTGCACGATCAGTCTGTTGTGCAGATTCACCCAGCATTACTTCTACGGGATCACCCGGGATCAGGTGCAACAAAAAGAATACGATGCAGATGACCCCAAAGGTTACGAGCAGCGCGCTGCCTAGACGAATAAAAAGATAGCGGAGCATAAAATGCTGTTGTCAGTCACGTTTGGTCTGTGAAGAATAATTCAAGTATTATAGCGCGCAAACCACAGACGAGTCTGGAAAGATATGGCACAGTTTCAATTCAAATCCGATGACAGGGACGAGATCAGACAGGAGCGAAGAACCGTGATGAGAGAAGAAAAAGATGCGTCATCGGCAGCGACCGATTATATGGCATTTGTTGTACGTCTGATGGGTGTTTTCATGCTGATTGTCGGTCTCTGGATGGGTGTCAAAGTCATTGTGGAAGTTTGGGCAATCTATCGGGGGCCCCAGCATATCGAACGGTTTGCTGATGCTATCGACAAAGGTTCCAATCTGGATAAGGTGTTGGCATCCCTTGCTGCGAAAAAACCACGCCGTAGCAAACAGAAGGAAGGGTTGATCGATAATCCAAAACAGGAACAGCAAGACACATTGAGGATTTCCTATTTTCTTGCCTGGATCATTGTCATTTTGTTGCTCATGCTGATCGGTAGGCTGGCTATGGCTGCGATCAAGACAGGGGGAGAACTCGCACTCTATGATCTGCAGATAAAACGCTTTGCTCGCCTCTTGATGGAGGAAGTTCGTGATCCCGACAAACGGAAAAAGTAGTATTCGCCTGTTCCAGGGTCGCCTCTGGTTCAGGCAGGCACCAGCCCCATTTGTTCGTGGACATAGTCCTCTAGGTCTTCAAAATCCGGTTCACTGAAGCCAAGGTATTCAAGGACATAAGGTTTAATTTTATCCCATTCATGGTTCACTGGATGCCCACCCAAAACCTGGTGGGCATTTGAGATGTATTCCGAGATCTTCAGAATCACTCGCAGGGTATTGGTATTTGTCTCTTCACTCAGTCCGAGGGTTAATTGTTCAAGGTTATGGTGATCTCTGATCACATTTCGAATTTCTTGGGGCAGATGCCAACTTTTTGCGATAAGGTAGCCAATTACTGCATGGTTGCAGTTGTAATTTTGATTTTCAATGTCCGTTATACGCAGCTCGGATTGCCGATAGGCTGACTGCAAGGTGTCCAGGGCATCTGTGAATCGTTTCAACATCATGGGGACGCCGGCATCATGAAACAGGCCCATGACGTACACATCCTCTGTTGCCGGATAATTCAGCGCCTTGGCCACCACAACGCAGGTCTCTGCGATCGTATTGGAAAGATGCCAGAAATCGTCCAGTATGGTGGCATATTCACCGGATTTCATTTCCACCAGAAGTAGATGGGCATTTACGATACTCATCACACTTTTCAAACCGAGCAGGGTGACCGCCTGAGGGATGGAAATCACCTTGTTCTTCAAGCCATAAAAAGGGGAGTTGATAGTCTTCAGAACACTGGCACAAAGACCCATGTCCGCATTGATGACTTTCGAAATCCGCTCCAGATCGGAGTCTGCTTGTCTGATCTTGATCAGGATTTCCGGTGGTGAAGGCAGAAACGATTTGCTGAGAAATTCCGGTAGATTTTCGAGAATATCCTGTTCTGAATTCATTTGTTTTATTCTGCGACCATCATTGGATTAGAGTGTTTTTGCTTCCCTGTCCCGGACTTGCCAGGCCCTGACTCAAGGGTTCCTGAATCTTAACGGCGGAAAGGGGATATTCTTGAGGTTTTCTTTGGATAAAGTTTCTTATTCAGTCTTCAATATAGTATTTGACGAGCTTGCCGGTATAGATGCCAGAATCTGCGTAAGAATACTGGGCATGTTTCTTGGCATCAACCATAGACAGGACGGTTCCAATCTGCTTAGCGCCTGCATCAGCCAACTGTTTCAGTGCAAAGTAAACCACTTCCCTGCACGTTTCTGCCCATCTCACGACAAAGGCATTCATATCCACTTTGCCTGCCAGAATTCGTGCATCAGGGATAGCAAGAACGGGGGGCATCAATGATGATCAAATCATACACTTCTGACAGATCGGGAAGCAGCTGATCCATACGATGACTTGGTAAAAGATCAGTCGGACTTTTACTCGCATGACCTGCAGTGATCACACCGATGGCGATAAGGAGTTGCTGCCCCCTCAAAATAAAGCCTTTAATCAAATCGAATCGTTTTTTGCTCATGGCCTACCCGATCACACGGAAAGAGGCCGATTCATAACCCATACCAACAATAGTCGAGGATAATGCACCAGGAAAAAGCATAAAGATAGATACCCAGTTCATGTGCGCCCATCCAGCGGGCTTGTAACAACTGTGTCAGGAAGGCGAGTCCAGCCCCGAGGACCCGGCATGCGAACATGAAGGTGGATGCACCAAGGAGGGAAGCAAGCCGCGAAGATTCGGCTATCGGAGTTTGTTCTTTCGACTTTTGATCTGAATTTCCCTGAGATCTGGTCATACTATCCCTTGCAGATTTGTTGTTATTGTTTGAAGCAATTAAACGGGTCAATCATATCAGATCTGTCCTTAGAGTATCCTTAAGAGAGAGAATTTGTGTAAAATTCCAGCTCTTTCTTATCCGGCAATGAGGATTGACGGTTGAATAAACGGTACACGGAGTGCTGGCATTGGCTCAGACCGATTCGAGCTCTGGGATACAAGCAACTTCACACAGGTGCAGACGTATTTCAAAATGTCAATAAAATGCATCAGAAGGATTCATTTTTATTGTTGTATTAATCATTAAAGGTAGCGAAGCATGGAGCAATTCAGAGGAACAACCATCTTGTCTGTGCGCCGGCAGGGGCATGTCGTGATCGGCGGAGACGGACAGGTCACGCTGGGTGATACGGTACTCAAGGGGAATGCACGCAAGGTGCGTCGCCTCAACTGCGGGAGTAACGACGTACTGGCTGGGTTTGCCGGAGGCACAGCTGACGCCTTTACCCTATTCGAGCGTCTCGAAGGCAAATTACAGAAACATCAGGGTAACCTGATGCGATCAGCAGTTGAGCTGGCCAAGGACTGGCGCTCGGATCGGGCGTTGAGACGGCTTGAAGCGTTGTTGATCGTTGCCGACAAGGAGACTTCACTGATCATTTCCGGGAATGGTGATGTGATCGATCCGGAAGAGAGGGAAAATGGTCTCCTGGCGATTGGATCAGGTGGTTCATTCGCCAAATCGGCAGCCAAAGCCCTGATCGATAATACCGAACTGGATGCTCGCACTATTGTCGAGAAATCACTCAAGATTGCAGCTGAAATTTGTATCTACACCAATCCGAATCTTGTCATCGAGGAACTGGACGTCAAATGACTGAACTTACACCCAAACAAATCGTTCATGAACTGAATAAACATATCATTGGTCAGGACGTGGCAAAAAGAGCGGTAGCCGTAGCACTCAGAAATCGCTGGCGGCGTGCCCAGGTGGAACCGGAATTGCGCGCCGAGATCACACCCAAGAATATTCTCATGATTGGGCCTACCGGGGTAGGCAAGACCGAGATCGCCCGGCGACTGGCAAAGCTTGCCAATGCGCCTTTTATCAAGGTCGAGGCGACCAAATTTACGGAAGTGGGTTATGTTGGCCGCGATGTTGAGTCAATTATTCGCGACCTTGCCGACATCGCTGTAAAAATGCATCGAGAAGTGGAAATGGGAAAAGTCCACCGTCAAGCCGAAGACGCGGTGGAGGAACGGATCCTTGATGTGTTGTTACCTCCACCACGAACTTTCGGTGAAGAGCGGGATGAACTGGAGGAATCAGGAACTCGGCAGACCTTCCGTAAAATGTTGCGAGAGGGCACCCTGGATGACAAAGAAATTGAAATTGAACTCAGTACGACTCCGGTTGGTATCGAAATTATGGCTCCACCGGGTATGGAGGAGATGACCAGCCAGTTGCAAAGCATGTTTCAAAATATGGGTGGTGGCCGTAAAAAATTGCGCAAGGTCAGGGTGCGGGAGGCAAAGAAACTGCTTCTCGAAGAAGAAGCTGCCAAACTGATCAATGAAGAGGAAATCAAGATGGCCGCCTTGGAGTCAGTGGAACAGAACGGTATCGTTTTTCTCGATGAACTGGACAAGGTCGCGCAGCGATCAGAACACGGCGGCGGGGCAGATGTTTCCCGAGAAGGGGTTCAGCGTGATCTTTTGCCGCTGGTGGAAGGGTGCACCGTATCCACGAAATACGGTATGGTAAAAACAGATCACATTCTGTTTATCGCTTCGGGCGCCTTTCATCTGGCCAAGCCTTCTGATTTGATCCCTGAACTCCAGGGACGCCTCCCAAACCGCGTGGAGCTAAAAGCATTGACGACGGAAGATTTCGTTCGCATTCTGACCGAACCCGATGCCTCACTTACCGAGCAGTATCAAGCACTTATGGCAACCGAAGGGGTGAATCTAAAATTTACTGAAGATGGTATTCGCAGGATTGCCGAGATCGCCTGGCAGGTGAATCAAAGCAGTGAAAATATCGGTGCTCGAAGGCTGCATACAGTGATGGAGAGATTACTGGAAGATATTTCTTACGAGGCAGGTGAAAAAGGGGAATCGGTAGAAATCGATGCGGCCTATGTAGACAGGCAGCTGGGTGAGTTGGCTCAGGACGAGGATATGCAAAAATACATTCTTTGATTTTCTTCGTAAAGGGTCGTCGCGTCAGGTGGTGTTTGAAGGCTCTGCTTCGATCAGTCGAAATGAGGTATTACGCATTTGTTTCAGAATCACCATATCCGAAACCTTTGCACCTGCCCGTTCCAGCACAGACTGAAAATCATCCCAGTAGGTGACCTGGCCAAAATGGATAGTCGTAACCTTGTGCAGGATAGGTTTGATCTTCTCGGCCATCGGTGAGTGATTATCATGAAAAGTCTGGGTGAAGTAGACCTTCCCGTCAGCCTTGAGTTGGGGAAGAACATGTGCAAGAGCCACTACCGGATCGGGCAATAGCATGAAACTACTACTGAAATAGATAGCATCATAAGGACCACCCTGATGGTCGTAGACTGATTCGAGACGGACTTCCACATTCTCGGTGAGTCCTGCTTTGCTCAGTGTTTGCCGGCAGCGTTCCAAGTAATCCGGATCGATATCCAGTCCGAGAATTTTCAACCCTTTTTGCCTAATCATGGCAGCATTGCCTGCCAGCGCACCACCAGTACCGATGCCCACATCAAGCACCTTGGCCCCCTGTGGCAAACGATCGAGGACAGCGCGGTTCCACTCGACAGTCAATTTGGTAAACGTGTGATCATAAATAAGGCCACGTAGCGAGCTGAAAAGAGGGTTCCGTGGTGACGTAAGGGTTGGGGACTGGCCTGGGTTGGTACTCATCTTTCTATTCCCGTCTTTTTGTAGTTTTTATCAGTGATTGAATGAAAAAACGCCTGTTCAGAATTATAACACTGCTTTAAATTAGTTTGTCAGTGCTTCTTCAGCATCTCTTCTGCATGAGCGAGTGTCTGATCCGTGATCTTCAGCCCTCCCAGCATGCGTGCAATTTCATTGATTCGTGAATCATCGTCCAGGGGCTTGATGCGAGTCCAAGTTGTTTCCTGATCATTCTCTTTTTCCACGAGAAAATGATGATGCCCAAGTGAGGCGACTTGAGGCAGGTGGGTGACACAGAGAACCTGTCGTTTTGTACCCAGTTGTCGCATTTTCCGGCCAACGATTTCTGCTACACCACCTCCGATTCCGACATCCACTTCATCGAATACAAGTGTTGGTACGCCCTTTCCACAGGCAGTGATGACCTGGATGGCCAGACTGATCCGCGACAACTCTCCACCGGAGGCTACCTTGCTGAGCGGTTGCAGATCCTGTCCAGGGTTGGTGCTGACAAGAAATTCGATCTGATCGAGTCCGTTTATTGATGGGCTGCCTTCATCTTTGTTCGTAATCCGGATCTCGAAACTGCCACCCGACATTCCCAATTGTTGCATCTCTTTTGTGATCTGATCAGATAACCTTTCTGCGTGGATATGGCGGCTTTTACTGAGTTTTTGAGCCGCCTGCTGGTACTGCTGATGGGCAGCTGCCTGCTGTTCCTGTAATTCACAGAAACGCTGTTCACTGTTTTCCAGAAGGGTCAGTTGGTTCTGTAACTGTTCCAATGTCTCAGGCAGTGCTTCGATCCGGGTTTGATGTTTCCTTGCCAGATCATGCAGTGTACCAAGTCGTGATTCTATGAGATTAAACTCGGTCTCATCGAAGTCGAGTGACTGGGTCAGGTGTCGGAGCTGGATTTCAGCTTCACCAAGCTGAATACCCGCTTCGTTCATGATTTCGATGATGGGTGTGATCCGAGGTTCGTAATCACTGATATGTTGCAGCATACTGATGGATTTCTGCAGTCGCGAGATAATGGATTCCTCATCCCGAAAGAGGATATCTGCCTGCTGGCAGGCCTCAGCGATGCGTGTCATATTGGCCAGCCGCTTGTGCTGCTCGAGTGTAGACAATAGATTATCAGGGCTGACTATAGCTGTTTCCAGTTCCTGGATCTGATAACGCAGCAACTCCCTGCGGCTTTCACGATCGGCCGGATCGCCACTCAGGGATTCCAGTTCGGTACTGATCTGTTTCCAGTTTTCAGTGGCTTGCCTGACTGCTGTTACCAGGTCCTCATGCCCAGCAAATTCATCCAGCATTTCACGTTGGATCTCTTTTCGTAGCAGGGATTGGTGGGCATGCTGTCCGTGAATATCGATCAGGCGCTCACCCAGTTCCTTCAGCGTTTGCAGCGGGACGGCAACTCCATTGATGTAGGCACGTGATCGGCCATCACGGCTGATCTGGCGACGTAACAGGCATTCATCATCTTCCAGGTCGATGTCCTGCTCTTTGAGCAATGACCGTGCTTTGGGTAAATCGGAAATATCAAAGATTGCACTGATAGAAGTCCGGTCAGCACCCTTTCGAACGACACTGCTTTGGGCTCGATCACCCAGTACCAACCCCAGAGCATCGATCATGATCGATTTGCCGGCACCTGTTTCGCCGGTGAAAACCGTCATGCCGTCACTGAATTCCAGCTCCAGTTGATCCACAATCGCGTAATTTTTTACTGAGAGATGTCTCAACCCCATTGCAGTTTTGCACGCAGTGTTGCGTAATAATCGTGATCCTTGGGATGGATCAGTCGGATGAAACGTTCGCTTCTTTCAATCGTGATCTGATCATCTTGTGCCAGTGCAAATTTTACATCTCCGTCACAGGTCAAACGCGCATGTTCGGCCTCTGGTGTACTGACTTCAACCGTGATCTTGCTGCTACCATCGACCACGATTGGGCGGTTACTCAAGGTATGGGGACAGATAGGGACCAGTGCAATCGCATTCAGGCCTGGATGCAGGATCGGGCCACCACAGGAGAGAGCATAGGCAGTGGAACCCGTAGGAGTCGAGACGATCACACCATCGGAACGCTGGCGATTGACAAAGATATCGTTGACATAGGTATCAAACGTGATCAGACGAGCAGTATCCCATTTTTGAATGACGGCATCATTCAAGGCATTGTGTGTGGTCAAGACTCGACCGTCACGAACCACGGAGCAACTCAGGATGGCGCGTTGCTCTTCGATGAACTCGCCGTTTAGAATTCGATCAAGCTCGCCATCGATATCCGCTGGCGAGATATCGGTCAGGAAACCGAGCTTTCCGAGGTTGATACCCAACAGGCGTACATCGAAATTCGGTAATTTATGTGCAGCATGGAGCAGAGTACCGTCACCGCCAATGGAAATGAGGAGATCACGGTTCTCACTGTCCAACAGCTTAAGGCCCTCAATCTCCTTCTTATTGAGCTGCCTGGCGCACTGTTGATCAATGGCGATGTCCAGTCCACGTTTTTTCAGGAACCTGATCACCTGGACAAGTGCCTCTTTGACATGGATATCGTCCGGTTTTGCTATGAGACCGATTTTTTTGAACATGGTGTGAGAAGTTAGCATTTCAGTTTGTCAGCCACAATCTTTTTTCTCAGATTCCTGTTTTTGTTAGTGAATTAAAGTGTTAACAGATCGTCAAAAATCATGGAACGGGGGAGTTTTTTTGCACTCTTAGTGGTAGAGTGCTAAATTCTCGCGCGGTATGAGGTTATGAGACAGAAAAAGATGTCTGAAAAAGCTGATTTCAATGAGTTGACTGAACGGCAGCAGCATTTGTTGAGGGCGTTGGTCGAACATTACATCAGTGATGGCCAGCCGGTCGGATCACGCACGCTGGTTAAGGAATCCGGACTTAGCTTGAGTGCAGCGACTGTCCGGAATGTGATGGCTGATTTGGAAGATTTGGGTTTGATCAAATCTCCTCATACCTCTGCCGGTAGAATACCGACGAACAAGGGCTATCGTCTGTTTGTGGATTCCCTGCTGACAGTTGAAAAGCCAACACAGGAAGAGGTGGAGAGGATTTGCAACCGGATTGAGGCCGAAGATAATATCCAGGCGATTCTCGACAAAACCTCGTCACTGTTGTCCGAAGTGACCCAGTTGGCCGGTTTGGTCATGGTGCCCCGGATCGAGGCCCAGTCACTCCGGCATGTGGAGTTTCTGCCACTATCAGAGAACAGGGTATTGGCGATCTTGGTCATCAATGACAAGGATGTCCAGAATAAGGTGATCCATACCCGCCGACCCTATACCAGTTCCGAACTTGAGCAGGCCGCCAATTATCTCAATCAGGTATTCGCTGGCCGCGATCTCTCCTCGGTGCGTTCCCATATTTTGAATGAAATGTCAGAAGCCAGAGAGCAGATGACCCAGTTGATGGCAACAGTCATCGAAATGACCAATGCACTGGATCTGGGCAAGCAGCAACAAGATTACGTCATTGCGGGCCAGACCAATCTGATGGGATATGACCAGATGGCGGATCTCGACAAACTGCGACAACTGTTTGAAGCATTCAACCAGAAGCAGGATATTCTCCATTTGCTCGATCAGGCTCTGGAGGGGCAAGGTATTCAGCTGTTTATCGGCGAAGAGTCCGGTTATGAGGCCCTGGAAGATTGTAGTATTGTGACTTCGACCTATGAATCAGACGGAGAGATACTCGGAGTGCTGGGCATTATCGGTCCGACACGAATGCCTTACAAGAAGGTCATTCCGATTGTTGATGTGACGGCAAAAATTCTCGGTTCTGCCTTGAAATCCATGTCTTAAACCCCATATGTGAAAATATTTTGAACTTTCCGGAGAAAAGCAGAAGAATGGTGAATGACAACAAACCCATAGAAGAACCGATCGACGAATCGACAACCGAAAACGGAAAAACGGCCGAGGAAGAAGTGGCCGAGTCCAAGGAAGGTGAAAACGAGATTGAGCACCTCAGGCAGGAACTGGAGGCAGCCCGTAAAAAGGCTGATGAAAACTGGGAAGTTGCCCTCAGGGCCAAGGCTGAGGCGGACAATGTTCGCAAGCGCGCAGCCAAGGACGTTGAGAATGCACACAAGTATTCGATTGAAAAACTGGTCAGCGAATTTCTCCCGGTCAAAGACAGCCTTGAGCTGGGGTTGAGCGCCTCTGAGAATGCCACGGTCGAAAGTCTGGTTGAAGGTATGGAACTGACACTCAAGGCATTCAACAATGCATTGGAGAAATGTGGAGTTGAAGAGGTTGATCCACTGGGAGAAAAATTTGATCCGGAACTGCATCAGGCCATGTCCATGATCGAAAAGCCGGGTGTGGAACCAGGAACGGTGGTTGAAGTAATGCAAAAGGGTTATTTATTGAATGGTCGGCTGGTCCGCCCGGCAATGGTGGTTGTCGCCAAATAACCCGCACATATACTTGAAAAAAGGATAGACGACCTCATATAACAGCCAACAATATAAATAAACCAACAAGATTTATACTACGGAGAATCAGAAGATGGGCAAAATTATAGGAATCGATCTGGGTACCACCAACTCCTGCGTTGCAGTGCTGGAAGGTGATAAGCCCAAAGTTATTGAAAACAGCGAGGGTGGTAGAACCACACCTTCAATCGTTGCTTATACCAGTGATGGAGAAGTGTTGGTAGGCCAATCGGCGAAACGACAGGCAGTAACCAACCCTGAAAACACATTATTCGCAATCAAGCGGTTGATTGGTCGCAAATTTGATGATGAAGTCGTACAGCGCGATATCAAAATGGTGCCGTACAAGATCGTCAAGGCAGACAATGGTGACGCCTGGGTGGAAGTGAATGGCAAGAAAATGGCCCCACCTGAAGTCTCGGCCAAGGTTCTGCAGAAGATGAAAAAGACCGCCGAGGACTATCTCGGGGAAGAGGTCAAGGAAGCGGTGATTACCGTTCCGGCCTACTTCAATGATTCCCAGCGTCAGGCCACTAAAGATGCCGGAAGGATCGCAGGGCTTGATGTAAAACGTATCATCAACGAACCGACGGCTGCTGCACTGGCTTTTGGGATGGACAAGAAAGAAGGCGATGCCACGATCGCAGTCTATGACCTCGGTGGAGGTACCTTCGATATCTCTATCATTGAAATTGCCGATGTGGACGGCGAACATCAATTTGAAGTATTGGCTACCAATGGTGACACTTTTCTCGGTGGCGAAGACTTCGATCTGCGCATCATTGACTACCTGGCTGATGAATTCAAAAAAGAGCAGGGGGTGGACCTACACAATGATCCATTGGCTTTGCAGCGCCTCAAAGAAGCGGCTGAAAAAGCCAAGATCGAACTGTCTTCAAGCCAACAGACTGATGTGAACCTGCCCTATATTACGGCAGACGCCAGTGGTCCGAAACATCTCAATATAAAGCTGACACGGGCCAAATTGGAATCACTGGTAGAAGATCTGATCGAACGTACCAAGGAACCCTGTGAAATGGCATTGAAAGATGCGGGACTCTCTGCTTCCGATATCACGGACGTCATCCTCGTCGGTGGACAGACTCGTATGCCGAAGGTACAGGAAAAGGTTAAAGAGATTTTCGGCAAGGAACCACGAAAAGACGTGAACCCTGATGAGGCCGTTGCACTGGGTGCCGCAATTCAGGGTGGTGTACTCGGTGGCGACGTAAAAGATGTTCTGCTGCTGGATGTGACGCCACTTTCCCTCGGTATCGAGACCATGGGTGGTGTCATGACCAAGTTGATCGAAAAGAACACCACGATCCCGACCAAGGCGACACAGGTCTTCTCGACTGCCGAAGACAACCAGACAGCAGTCACCGTGCACGTATTGCAGGGCGAACGTGAAATGGCCTCGGCGAACAAGTCACTGGGGCGATTTGACCTGACAGACATACCGCCGGCACCACGAGGTGTACCTCAGATCGAGGTTACGTTCGATATCGATGCCAACGGTATTCTCAATGTATCGGCCAAGGACAAGGCGACCGGCAAGGAGCAGTCGATCGTAATCAAGGCCTCCAGTGGATTGTCAGAGGAAGAAGTGGAAAGGATGATCAAGGATGCCGAAGCACATGCAGAAGAGGACAGAAAACTGCATGAGCTGGTAACTGCACGAAATACCGCAGATCAGATCATCCACGCAACAGAAAAATCCCTGGATGAACTGGGAGACAAGGTCGAGGCTTCCGAGAAATCTGAGATCGAAGCGGCCATCGAAGCTTTGAAAGAGGCCGTCAAGGGCGATGACAAGGCCGATATCGAAGCCAAGACACAAAAGCTGGCTGAGTTGTCAGGTAAGATCGCCGAGAAGGCTTATGCTGCAGGAGCAGAACCACAAGGGGAACAAGCAGCCCCTGAAGCAGAAGCTGCTGGTGATGATGACATCGTCGATGCTGACTTCGAGGAAGTCAAAGACGACGACAAGTAACCGGAAACGATAAAGTGTTATGGCTGGCCCGGGCAGGTGGAATGACCTGTCTGGGCTCTGTTGTCTTTGAAAGGGTTAACGGAATCTATAATTAACATGGCGAAACGTGATTATTACGAAATACTCGGCGTCAGTAGAAACGTCAGTGAAATCGAACTGAAAAAAGCCTATCGCAAGCTGGCGATGAAATATCACCCTGATCGCAACACAGAGAACCGCGAAGAGGCTGAAGAAAAATTCAAGGAAGTGAAAGAAGCCTATGAAGTTCTTTCCGATGCCCAAAAGCGAGCTGCGTATGACCAGTTTGGTCATGCCGGTGTTGATAGCTCCGCTGGCGGCGGTAATTATGGTCCCGGTAACTTCAGCGATATTTTTGATTCCGTTTTTGGCGATATTTTTGGCGGTGCTGCTCGTGGTGCCAGCGGTGGGCGCCGGGTTTATCGGGGTAGCGATCTTGCCTACGATCTGGAGATGGCACTGGAAGAAGCCGTCGCTGGCAATACGGTAAAAATCCGTGTACCAACCTGGAAATCATGTACCACCTGTGGTGGTAGTGGTGCCAGGAAAGGGACTGTTCCAACAACCTGCCCGACCTGTCATGGTCACGGTCAAGTACGGATGTCACAAGGATTTTTCTCGGTCCAGCAGACCTGCCCTGACTGCCGTGGTACAGGTCAAATAATCAGGGAGCCGTGTCCTGATTGCCATGGTCAGGGAAAGAAGCGTGATCACAAAACCATCTCGGTAAAAGTCCCACCAGGTGTCGATACTGGTGATCGGATTCGATTGGCCGGTGAGGGTGAGCCGGGTGAAAATGGTGGGCCTCCTGGTGATCTTTATGTCAATATACGCGTCAAAGAGCACCCGATTTTCAAGCGCGAAGACGCTGATCTGTATTGCGAAGTACCGATCGGTTTTGTCACAGCAGCCTTGGGTGGGGAACTCGAAGTACCAACACTGGATGGCAAGGTCTCGTTAAAGATACCTGCAGAGACACAGTCCGGGAAGGTTTTCCGTTTGCGAGGCAAAGGGGTCAAGACAGTGCGTAGTAATCATACCGGTGATCTGCTCTGCAAGGTTGTGGTTGAAACCCCTGTCAATCTCACCGCACGGCAGAAAGAACTGCTGCGTGAGTTTGAAGCGAGCATGCAGGAGGGTGGCAAACGCCACAGTCCTCAGGAGTCTTCATGGCTGGATCGGGTAAAGGGTTTTTTTGAAGATTTGGGATCAAAATAAGCATGGTAAAAGTAGCTATCACCGGCGCTGCAGGCCGGATGGGAAAGACATTGATCGAAGCTTGTCAGCAGGCGAACGGTATAGAACTGACCGGTGCACTGGAAAGACCAGAGTCAAGCCTGATCGGAGTCGATGCGGGCGAATTGGCCGGCATGGGTTCCTTGGGGATAAAAGTCAACGGCTCATTATCGGAAATCATTAATGATTTCGATGTGCTGATTGATTTCACCGTACCGAATGCAACGCTTGAAAATCTTGCTGTTTGCCGTGAGACCGGAAAAAGTATCGTTATCGGAACGACCGGGTTTTCTGATCAGGAAAAGGACCTTATCAAGGAGGCATCAGAGCAGATCGGGATTGTCTTCGCCCCGAATATGAGCGTTGGAGTGAATCTTTGTTTCAAACTGCTGGAAATGGCCGCCAGTGTGTTGGGCGATGAGGTTGATATCGAGGTAATTGAAGCCCATCATCGTCACAAAATCGACGCCCCTTCAGGCACGGCCTTGCGCATGGGGGAAGTCGTTGCCGAAACACTGGGGCGTGATCTTGCAGATTGTGCCGTCTATGGACGCCATGGGGTGACAGGTGAACGTGATCGCAAAACCATTGGCTTCGAGACCATCCGTGCCGGAGACATCGTGGGGGAACATACCGTCATGTTTGCCGCTGAGGGAGAACGGGTCGAAATCACCCACAAAGCATCCAGCCGCATGACATTTGCTCGCGGGGCCGTTCGTGCCGCGGGCTGGATTGCTCAGCGACAGATGGGGCTCTATGATATGCAGGATGTTTTGGGCCTGCGTGCATAATTTTCACATCAGAGTGGGGGTATGGCCGTGAATCCACACGCATCACAGCCCACCTCCCCGACTTCACTCTTCAAAAGCCTTTGGCAACACCGGGAATTGATCCGGCAAATGGCGTGGCGTGAAGTGATCGGCCGCTATAGAGGCTCGGTCATGGGGTTGCTCTGGTCATTTCTGAATCCTGTGTTGATGCTGGCAGTGTACACCTTTGTCTTTTCGGTGGTTTTCAAAGCGCGTTGGGGTAGCGGCGGGGAGGAAACCAAGTCAATGTTTGCTCTGGTCCTGTTCGTGGGTATGACGGTACATGCGTTGCTCGCGGAGGTTCTGAACCGCGCACCGGGGTTGATTCTCAGTCACGTCAATTATGTCAAAAAGGTCATTTTCCCTCTGGAAATCCTACCAGTCATCAGTTTCATCTCTGCCTTTTTCCATACGATCGTCAGTTTGCTCGTGTTACTGGTTGCGGCACTGATCATCAAGGGCGCCTTGCCCTCTACGATCGTTTTTTTCCCTTTCGTGATCCTGCCGCTGGCGATATTGATTCTGGGTGCTGCCTGGATCCTGGCGTCACTCGGTGTTTATCTGCGGGACATTAGTTTGACGATCAATATTGTCACCATGGTAATGCTGTTTCTGGCACCGGTTTTTTATCCGGTTTCAGCTCTGCCTGAAGCCTACCGGCACTGGCTGTTCATCAATCCGCTCACTTTCATCATCGAACAAGCACGGGAGGTATTGATCTGGGGCCACTCACCCGACTGGTCTGGATTGATCCTGTACACGGTGTTTGCCTCCATTTTTGCCTGGGTCGGCTATGCCTGGTTCCAGAAAACCAGAAAAGGGTTTGCCGATGTCCTCTGATGAAATTGCGATCCAGGTGGAGGATCTCAGCAAGTGCTATCAGATCTATGAAACACCGCATGATCGACTGAAACAGTTTCTTATCCCACCGCTATACCGGCTGATCAGAAAGGAACCACCAAGATATTACGATGAGTTCTGGGCGTTGAGGAACGTCTCTTTCCAGATCCGGAAGGGCGAAACTGTAGGTATCGTCGGGCGCAATGGCTCAGGCAAATCGACCTTGCTGCAAATTATCTGCGGAACACTTTTTCCCACGAATGGCCGAGTGGAAACAAATGGACGGATTGCTGCTTTACTGGAGCTGGGTTCCGGTTTCAACCCCGATTTCACCGGGCGTGAAAATGTCTATATGAATGCCGCCATCATGGGCCTGTCCCGTGAAGAAATTGATCAGCGTTATGATGATATTGTCACCTTTGCAGATATCGGCCCTTTTATTGACCAACCGGTCAAGACCTATTCCAGTGGCATGATGGTACGACTGGCATTTGCCGTTGCCATCAATGTGGACCCGGAGATTTTAGTGGTAGATGAGGCCTTGTCCGTCGGTGATGAACTGTTTCAGCGCAAATGCTTTTCTCGTATCGAAGCGATCAAGAAAAGCGGGGCGACTATCTTGTTTGTTTCTCATTCTGGGGCGACGATCGTGGAGCTTTGTGATCGTGCCCTGTTGCTGGATGCAGGGGAAAGACTGGCAACTGCGACTCCGAAGCAGATCGTCGGTTGTTATCAGAAATTGCTCTATGCCCCTGCTGAAAAGCAGGAGGAGGTGCGGGTACAGATCCGGCAACTAAATGCAGGGATGGAAACTAAAAAAGAAACCCGATCACCCGCAGCCAAAAGTTCAAAGCCTGAGTCCGTAGTCTCCGAAACCGGACTCCAGGAGCGGTTCGATCCGGAGCTGAAACCTACCAGCACTATCGAATACGAATCTCATGGTGCCTATATCGAGGAACCTATGATTCTCACTGCAAGTGGGAAGCGGGTGAATCATCTCGTCCGTGGCAGAAGCTACCGTTACACCTACCGCGTCAGATTCAACCAGAGTGCAACCCATGTACAGTTCGGCATGATGATAAAAACGGTCTCCGGTGTGGGGCTGGGAGGCGCCATTTCGAACCGTTCCCCGGCCGGAAAGATTCCCATGGTGGCTGCCGGATCGGTGTATCAGGTGGAGTTTCATTTCAACTGTCTGCTCAACTCGGGGGTTTACTTTTTGAATGCCGGTGTGATGGGTGATGTAAATGGAAGCGAGTGTTATCTGCATCGCCTGATCGACATCGCCATGTTCAGGGTTCTGCCAGACGGCAATAGCTATATGACCTCATTCGTGGATTTCGGTTGCCTGCCTGAAGTCCGGCTGATCCAGGGGTGACGGGGCATTTTCTGTGGACGTGACCGTGATCATCGTTAATTGGAATTCTGGCGATCTGCTGAGAAAATGCCTCGAGGCACTCGACAGTCAAACACATGTTCCCGAGCAGATCATCGTGGTTGATAATAACAGCTCTGATCACTCTTTCGCGTGTGCGAGCGATCGGCGAAATGTCCGCCTTTTGCGCATGCAGGAAAACCTGGGATTCGCCGCTGCGAACAACCTTGCCTTTGAACAGTGTGAGACAGCGTGGGTTGTGCTTCTGAACCCGGATGCCTTTCCCGAACCGGAATGGTTACAGGCACTGGTGAAGGCGGCTGAAGAGCATCCGGAAATGGTTGCTTTTGGTTCTCGTCAGCTTTGTCATGTTCAGCCGGAGAGGCTGGATGGTACGGGTGATCTTTACCATATCAGCGGTCTGGTGAAAAGAAGGGATTTTGGTCGTTCACAAAACATGGGCGAAGCCACTGCTGGCGAGATTTTCTCCCCGTGTGCAGCGGCGGCAATGTACCGGCTGGATGCGGTCCAGTTCGTGGGTGGATTTGATGAGGATTTTTTTTGTTATCTCGAGGATGTGGATCTGGGCTTTCGGTTGCGCCTTGCCGGATATCGGGCCATTTATGTGCCGAATGCCGTTGTCACCCATGTCGGCTCGGCGCTAACCGGTGATCGGCACAGTGACTTTTCTGTCTATCATGGTCAACGTAATTTGATCTGGACCTTCGTTAAAAATATGCCCGCTGTTTTGTTTTGGCTGCTGTTACCTTTGCATGTGGCGGTCAATTTTGGAAATATGCTCAGATTTACGATCAAGGGCCGGGCCGGGGCTGTCTGCCGAGCCAAATGGGATGCAATCAAGGGTATTCGATCTGTCTGGTCAAAACGCCAACAGATTCAGAGTAAGCGGCGGGTGAAAATTTCAGATCTCTGGAAGGTAATGGATAAGGGGTTCTTGTGATAGAGATCGTACTCCTCCGGAAAATTTCAAGTATTCAGAATTTATCGACAAAAGGGGAAGTGAATTGTTAATTTCGGTGCATCTACCTAAGACAGCCGGTTCCAGTCTGTTGTCCTCTCTCGAAGATCACTTTGGCTCAAAGTTATTGAGAGACTATGAAGATTTTCCAATAAACAAGCCTGTTTATGAGCGCAATCGTTATGCATTCCAGGCAAGCCTTGATAATGCCGAGAAAAATTTCGATGGTATCGAATGTATCCATGGCCATTTTCTTCCGGCGAAATATCTGCTTTTGTCGAACAGGCGGAATGTTGAGTTCGTGACCTGGATGCGTGATCCAGTGGAAAGAGTCCTGTCCCATTATTACTTTTGGAGGAGGGAGTACAATCCGGAAAATTCGCCTCCTTTACACAAAAAGATCGTTGAGGAGGACTGGTCACTGGAAAGGTTCTGTTTTTCAGAGGAACTCAAGGATTTTTACACGCAGTTTCTTTTTGCGTTTCCCCTCGAATATTTTTCATTCATCGGGATCACCGAACACTACGATGAAGATTTTGCTTTTTTTTCCCAACACTACCTTGGTACTTCCCTTCCTCCGAAACGAGTCAATATCGGTTTCGAGGGCAAGCGCTATCCGATCGACGAACACATGCGGTGGGAGCTCAAGGTGTTTCATTCCCGGGATGTGCGGCTGTATGAACGTGCCCTGGAGATGCGTAAGCAGAGAATCTCCAAAGTAGAGAAAGCGGCTCACAGGTTGGGCAAGTGGTTGCGCAGCCCCTGGAAACGCCACCGGAGTGACAGGGAATGATACCGGTGTGGCCCAACCACTCCCCGTGTCCTCTTCCTTTCAACAAGTTTGGCAGAGAACACAGGGGCGTTTGGAGCCGAGGGATCAGAACTTGAACTGCAGGAATGCCCAGAACTTGTTGATATCCAGTGCCGTGGAGCCAGTGTTGAGGCTGTTTTTGTCGGCATTGTAGTCAGAGTACTTGACGCCTAGCGTGTAGTGTTTATAGAAGGTCTTGGTGGCCAACAGATCCAGCTCAGTACCGTAATCATAGCCGTTGCGATCAGCGGACAGGTCATGGTAGACGGCCACGAACTTCGCTCCAAATGCTTTGGCCACGGCAGTGAAGTAGAGATCCTCGATTCCATCTCCGGGTGTGATCAGGAAGCGATCAGCCCACCCCTGATAGGCGTGATTGGTGCCAAGGATGGTCACGAAACGATCCGCACCACCATTACCTCCGAGCAATTCATAACTGGCTTTGAGAAGTAATGATTCCAATGGTCCTTTAAACTGAAATTTTGCACCCAGTTCGCCCAGAAAATAATCAGCACTGATAGGATTCGGGTTGTCTCCGGCATCATTCTGGTGAGCATATTCTCCGGTGTACACCACTTGCATGGTCTCGTTAAGGGGGGATGTGCCGTTGGCCCTTAGACCATAAGTATTGGTGGAAAATTTCTCGGCATTATCGAACTCCAGCAAATAGGCATAGCCCTCAAGCTTCAGATTCGAGAAACCGGTGTACAACACATTGAAAAAGTGTGAATTACTGTCGAAGTCGTTGAGTGGATCGGGCGCATCATCACCGAAGATCCGGTTCACATTCCAAATATAGGCATAACTTAACCGGGTGTCCGGTAAGGCGGTGCTGACCACGGAAAAGGCATCGAAGGTTTGCCAGTTCTGGCGCCAGAGAATCGTACCGATGAAGCGATGGAATGGTGCTTTTCGATAGGTGATAGCCTGACGTCCGAGCCTGAATTCATGATCGGCGATGCCATTGAAGAAGAGATAAGCCTGGTTGATTTCTGTGCCTTCCGGATCGGCCACCACCGGGAATCCTGGTTGGGGCCGGGCGGGGTGTGAGAAATTGTCACTGAAGACCTCCTGGACATGTTCCATCTCACCGTAGAAACCGAATCCGTAGAAGCTGCCAGTCCGGTAGCCCAGTGTGATCCGTGCCGTATTTGCATTGGCGTACCGTGGTTTCCCTTCTTCATCCACACGTTCATAACGCAGGCGCAGGCTGAAATCCGGCTTGCCGCCTGTTACTGCTGTCCAGAATGTATCTGCTGCCTGAACAGGAATTGCTGAAGCAAGCAGGGCTGCCGTTAAAATCCCCGAGAGTCTATGAGATCTTTTCATTACCGGTTTTTTGATCACTGTATTTCCCCAATCAAGATAGTAAACGAATTTTCGTTTCGATTATGGACGTGGAAAACCACGCTAAAAATGATCCAAATCAATTTTTCTATGTAAACAGCTTGATGTTTTACGAAAAATTGATTTGCATCAAGTGAACTTGGTTATTTTACTTTTAGGATTCTTCGTATCTGGAACAGTCAACAGGACGTAAAGGGTTGATTTATGGTCAAGGTCAGTCGTGCTCAGTTTTTGCGTGGCCATTGGGGTGAGGAGAACACTCCTATAAGACCGCCATGGTGCAAAGAAGAAAAATATTTTATTCAACAATGTTTCGGTTGTCGCCAATGTGGAGATTGTAAAGCAGTTTGCCCAGAAAAGATTATAGTTGCAGGAGCTGGTGGTTTTCCAGTCGTGGATTTCAATTTGGGTGGCTGCAGTTTCTGTGGGGAATGTGTCAAGGCCTGTCCTGTGGACGCGTTTTCTACGCTGAAACAATCACCTTGGCAACTGAAGGCATCGATAAACGTTCGTTGTCTGGCTATGAAGGGTGTTGAATGTCGTGCCTGTAGTGAAGTCTGTGAGGAATCCGCAATCCGGTTTCATTTGGTTGTCGGATGTGTTTCAAAACCGGAAATCGATCTTTATGCATGCTCTGGCTGCGGTGATTGTGTCAGCGTGTGTCCCACTTCAGCCATCGTTATTGCAGAGGAAAAGTCGAGATGACAGAAGATATCGAAGTGTGCGGTGTCTTGGTTCATGTAAAGCCAGGCTTTACGGATCTTGTGAGAGACCAACTGGAAAGATGGCCTCAAGTGGAAGTACATCTTATTACCGACAATGATCGCTTGGTCGTTACAGTTGAGAATAGCTCCCCCCCGGAGGAGCCAAAAATGACCGAGGTCATTAGTTGTTTTCATGATATCAAGGGTGTGTTGTCGGCGGCCTTGATCTATCAACATGCCGAGTGAGGAATTCGAGAACGTGGAGGAAGTGTCACAATGAAAATCAACCGACGTGACTTTATAAAGACAAATGCCATCGCAGCGACTGCTGCTGCCGCTGGAATTTCGGTTCCAGGCATGACTACGGCGAAGGAAGACCGAACGATACGTTGGGACAAGGCGCCCTGCCGTTTTTGCGGGACAGGATGCTCCGTCCTTGTGGGCGTAAAGGATGGGCGTGTGGTTGCCACCCAGGGAGATCCGGATGCGCCGGTCAATCGCGGGCTGAATTGCATCAAGGGATATTTCCTCAGCAAGATCATGTACGGCAAGGATCGTCTGACCACGCCGATGTTGCGTAAAAAGAATGGCACCTTCGACAAGGATGGAGAATTTGAGCCGGTATCCTGGGACGAGGCCTTCGATATCATGGCCGAGAAGTGGAAGGCCGCGATCAAACGAGACCTGGAAGCGAACAAAGGCAAGCCGGCCGAAGAGCTCACTTCAACTGTTGGCATGTTTGGATCAGGTCAGTGGACGGTGTGGGAAGGTTATGCTGCTTCCAAACTCTACAAGGCTGGTTTCCGTTCCAATAATATTGATCCTAATGCCCGTCACTGTATGGCGTCCGCTGTTGCTGGTTTCATCCGGGCTTTTGGTGCGGATGAACCCATGGGTTGCTATGACGATCTCGAACATGCTGATGCCTTTGTTCTGTGGGGTTCAAACATGGCAGAGATGCATCCCATACTTTGGTCACGTCTTACCGATACTCGCCTGACCAAAGAGGGGTGTGAAGTTCATGTCCTTTCTACCTATAAGCATCGCTGTTTTGAACTGGCTGATAACGGGATGGTGTTCGTGCCTCAGACCGATCTTGCCATCATGAATTATATTGCCAATTACATCATTGAGAACGGAGCCTATAACAAGGAATTTATCGACAAGCATGTGAATTTCAAGAAAACACCGACGGACATCGGTTACGGATTACGTCCCGAGCACCCGCTGGAGAAAAAGGCCAAGAACCCCGGTAAAGGAAAGCTGACAGCGATCAGCTTTGAAGAGTATGCCGAGTCCGTCAAGCCCTACACACTGGAAAAAACGGCTGAGCTTTCCGGTGTGCCTGCAGAAAAACTGGAACGGTTGGCAAAACTCTACGCCGATCCAGATCGAAAAATCACCTCCTTCTGGACCATGGGCTTCAACCAGCATACACGAGGTTCATGGGCGAATGGATTGATCTATAACATTCATTTGTTATTGGGCAAGATCTCGGAACCCGGCAATGGGCCTTTTTCCCTGACAGGTCAACCTTCTGCTTGTGGCACTGCACGCGAAGTAGGGACGTTCGCCCATCGTTTGCCAGCCGATTACGTGGTAAAGAAAAAAGCACATCGTGATTTTGCGGAAAAGATCTGGAAACTTCCCGAGGGGACAATTCCAGGTAAAGTGGGTTATCACGCTGTCTTACAGAACAGGATGTTGCACGATGGCAAGCTTAATTGCTATTGGGTCATGTGCAACAACAACATGCAGGCGGCTGCCAATATGAACCAGGAAACCTTTCCCGGCTGGCGCAATCCAGAGAACTTTGTCGTCGTCTCCGATCCATACCCGACGGTTTCCGCCCAAGCGGCGGATCTGGTGCTACCCACCGCCATGTGGACAGAAAAGGAGGGTGCCTATGGCAATGCCGAGCGCCGTACACAGTTCTGGCGCCAGCAGGTCCAGCCCCCGGGTGAGGCGAAATCCGATCTCTGGCAGATTGTGGAATTTTCTAAACGCTTCAAGGCTGAAGAAGTCTGGCCTGAAGAATTACTGAATAAAAAACCGGAATATCGGGGTAAAACGCTGTACGAGATTCTTTATGCCAATGGCCAGGTGGATAAATTTCCTGCCCAGAATGTGACGGACAGTAGAGGGAATGTTTACGACAATCATGAGATGGAAAGCTTTGGTTTTTATATTCAGAAAGGTCTGTTTGAAGAATATCGACGTTTCCAGCATGAAGGCCCCAAAAAGGGGCATGAGCAGGCCGAATTTGACCGTTATCACGAAGCACGGGGTCTGCGCTGGCCAGTGATCAATGGCAAGGAAACCCTGTGGCGCTACCGTGAAGGATATGATCCCTATGTGGCCAAGGGCGAAGGGATCCGGTTTTATGGCAATGCGGATGGTCGGGCCAATATTATCACCGCGCCTTATGAGCCACCGGCTGAAAGCCCCGATCAAGAGTTTGATCTGTGGTTATGTACCGGTCGGATGCTGGAACACTGGCATTCCGGTTCCATGACCCGCCGTGTTCCGGAGCTCTATCGTGCCGTACCCGATGCCGTGATCTTCATGCATCCGGAGGATGCAAAAGAGCGCGGGTTACGCCGGGGACTGAATGCCGTCGTGGAGTCGCGACGGGGGAAGATCACAGCCATGGTAGAAACACGTGGGCGTAATAAGCCGCCCAGAGGGTTGATCTTCGTACCCTGGTTCGACGCCAGTCGTCTGATCAACAAGGTCACACTGGATGCGACCTGTCCGCTTTCCAAAGAAACGGACTATAAAAAGTGTGCGGTCAAGGTGTACAAGGCCTGATCCGACACAGGTGAGAATCAAGAATGTCTCAGGGCCCAACCAGAACACCCTATGACCGGCGGCGATTTCTGATCGACTCTGCCCGGCTCGCCAGTGCCACGGCGATCATTTCCATGGGCTTGGCCAGTCTGGCTAAAAAGAGTCAGGCGCGGCCGGCAACTGCGTTCCGGCCACCCGGGGCATTGCCGGAAGAAGCGTTCACATCGGCGTGCATCCGCTGTGGATTATGTGTTCGGGATTGCCCCTATCCCACGCTCGATCTGGCCAAGCCGGAGCAG
>JALSRM010000076.1 GCA_026984775.1 Gammaproteobacteria bacterium | reverse complement strand
GGAGCGTCCCGATGTGGAGCGTCCCGATGTGGAGCGTCCCGATGTGGAGCGTCCCGATGTGGAGCGTCCCGATGTGGAGCGTCCCGATGTGGAGCGTCCCGAAATCGAGTTGCCAGAGATAGGGAAACCGGATTAATTGTGAATCCTTACATAAATAAAAAGGTCACTCTGAGTAATTTGGAATTTCCGCGGTACCAGGACATGCCGTTATTGAAAATGAGGAAACCGGCAAAACCGCATTTTGCCTTATTCCTGCTTTGATAATTCATCGATGAATTAATCCAGCCTACCCAGCTGACTGCCGTATATATTCATACATGACAATCGAACCAGCGATGCTGACATTCAGACTTTGCACCTGTCCAAATTGAGGGATTCTGATTTTACGGATTTCCGGATAATCTTCGAGGGCAATGCTCAGTCCCACCTCTTCATGCCCCAAAATAAAAGCGCTTCTGGCAGGAAAACTTGTTCGGGGAAGTGTAGCTTCCGCTTCAGGATCGAGTGCAAAAAATTCGTATCCCCTTTGTCTTAGGTTCTCATGGCAAGCTTCAAACGTTTCATGAAACCTGGCCGGAACCTTACGAAAGGAACCCTTTGCAGGGGCAGGATCGAAAAAACCAATATTGATCAGATGCACTTCGCATGCACCAAAAGCCTCTGCACTACGAAACAGTTTGGCTACGTTGAAACCTGCCTTGAGATTATCCAGCACAAGAATAAATTTATGCTTTCCCGATTTGGCAAGCAGGTTTCTCTGGCGATCTTTTTTATATCGAAGAAGCGCCTTATTACGGATCTCCTTACGGGTAAGTTGCTGGTTATTTGTTGACAATGATAAGGAAACTACAGTTGAACGACGCGGACGAGTACTCCAAACAAGGGATGATCAAGGTAATGGAGTTCCTTCGGCTTGAGCCTGCGATGCTGATTGAGCCGTACCTCCCCATCATAACTGCTGAAAACCAGATCAGCGATCAGATGAAGGTAACGTCCCTTATACAGGTTGATACTGCCTTCGACTTGGCCTGGTAACTCAATCCATGCCGCTGTATTTTCCTCTTTTGAGAGTACCGGTTGACTCCAGGCCTCATGGTACAGCACGCGGTATTTTCCTGACTTTTCAAGCCGATGCCGTACCTGTGAAAGATTCAGCGCGGTTGATGACATCGCTTTGAGCGGCCCTTCACCTGCAGAAACCGGAACCGTGTTCCATCTGGCAGGACGTTCCTTAAGTTTACGCCACTGTTCACCGTCAATACCCATATCCACGAGATTCTCAAAAATCAAAACCTCTACCTTGTAGATTGGTGCAGAATAAACATTCTGGACGGTTATGAACAACAGTGTGATCAGCAAGGATTTTATTTTCTTCATCATCACGCAGCACTTCTTGTAGTAAATTGCTCAAGCAGGTTTTCGATGGTTCTGAACCGGTCTTCCGGTTCCGGCATTTCTTTGATGACGCGAAGTTTTGTATTCTCCAGTTTGTAATTTCCGGGTTGGGTCTGGATCATGCGAATGATGACCGCCGGATCGATATTTGGTTGTTCATTGAACACTATGCGCCCTCCCGATGCACCAAAATCCATTTTTCGGATACCCAGCGGAGCCGCCTTGATCTTGAGCCGAGTAAGAGCAAAAAGATTCAGTGCCTGCTGGGGCATTATACCGAACCGATCTACAACTTCCTCTTGTAACTCCCTCAACGCCTGTTCACTTTCTGCACTGGCAATCCGCTTATACATTATCAACCGAGTATGCACATCGGGCAAGTAATCTTCCGGAATCAAAGCGGGGGTATGGATATCGATTTCAGTGCCGTGATCAAGGGGCCGATCCAATTCGGGTTGTTTACCCTCTTTCAATGCCTTCACGGCACGTTCCAGCATATCCGTATACATGCCAAAACCAATCTCTTGAATGTGGCCACTTTGATCCTCACCTAGGATCTCCCCTGCCCCTCTGATCTCCAAATCGTGAGTTGCAATGGTGAAACCGACACCCAGTTCTTCCAATGCTTCGATGGCTTCAAGCCTTTTTCTGGCCTCTCGGGTGAGTCCTTTGATACTGGGCACCAACAGATAGGCATAAGCACGGTGATGAGAGCGCCCGACCCGACCACGCAGTTGGTAGAGTTGGGCCAGACCAAACTTGTCGGCACGGTTTATGATGATCGTATTGGCACTGGGAATATCGATTCCGGTCTCGATGATGGTGGAACAGACCAGGACATTGAAACGCCGATGGTAAAAATCCTGCATCACCTGTTCCAGTTCGCGCTCCCGCATTTGTCCATGCGCGAAATGCACCCGTGCTTCCGGTACCAATGCAGCCACATCCTTGGCCATCTTTTCAATGGTCTCCACCTTGTTGTGCAGTAAGTAAACCTGGCCACCACGGCTGATCTCACGGAGAATTGCCTCTTTGATCACCTCATCATTCCATTCTCGCACAAAGGTCTTGATCGCCAACCGTCTCGCCGGCGGTGTCGCAATGATCGAAAGCTCGCGTGTGCCTGTCAGAGCCAGATTCAGAGATCGAGGGATGGGTGTAGCCGTCAGGGTGAGGATGTCTACCTCCGCCCGAATCGCCTTCATGCGTTCTTTCTGGCGGACACCGAAACGGTGCTCCTCATCAATGATCAGCAATCCCAGTCGTTTGAATTTGACATCGTTCTGAATCAGTTTGTGGGTACCGATGATAATATCCACAGTCCCCTTGGTCAGGGCGTTCAAGGTCTCTTTTGAGGTCTTGGAACCGCTGAAGCGGGAAAGTTGTTCCACACGCACCGGCCAGTCGGCAAACCGATCCTTGAAATTTTCATAATGTTGTTGGGCAAGGAGCGTGGTTGGCACAAGAATGGCCACCTGCTTGCCCGCGTGAACTGCAACGAAAGCGGCACGCATTGCAACCTCCGTCTTGCCGAAACCCACATCCCCACACACCAATCTGTCCATGGGGTGTTCCGATTGCATATCCGTAAGTACCGCTTCGATCGCCGCTTGCTGATCGGGAGTTTCTTCAAAGGGGAAGGCTTGGGCAAATGCGCGGTAGGCATCTTCATCGACAGGAAAGGCATACCCCTTACGAGCCTCGCGACGGGCATAGATCTCCAATAGTTCAGCGGCCACATCACGTACACGTTCAGCGGCCTTCGATTTCGCTTTCTGCCACTGCCCACTGCCCAGCTTGTGTAGCGGGGCATGCTCCGGATCGACACCCGAATAACGGCTGATCAAGTGCAAGGATGCCACCGGAACGAAAAGTTTGTCACCATCGGCATATTCCAGCTCAAGATATTCCTCGGTCACTTGGCCTGCCGTTAATGTCTTCAACCCCTGATAGCGTCCCACACCATGTTCTTCATGGATCACTGGTGCCCCCAGGGTCAGTTCGGTCAGGTTGCGAACAACGGCTTCGGGATCCTGTCCAGAACGTCGCCGCCGGCGTTTTTGGGAAACCCTCTGACCGAACATCTGCGGCTCACTGATCACAGCCACGGCCGGGTTCTCGATCTGCAAACCTTGGTCCAGTGAAGCCACGGTGATCCCAAGCTCTGCCTCATCATCAAGAAAATCTTTCCAGTCCGTGTAAACCTTTGGCCGCAGTTCATGTCGGCGAAGAATATCCAACAAGGTTTCGCGGCGACCACTGGAATCAGCCGCAATCAAAACCCGGCCTGGAAACTGTTCCAGGAAACGCTTTAACAACCCTAATGGCTCCTCCACCCGGGGATCGATCGGGATCGGCATCGGCATGGTCGTTGAAAAACCGATCCGGCTGCCCTGGGTGTTGGCTGCCGGTTCTGTATCCATTCCCATCACCTGTACCGAGGGCCGTAGCCGAATAGCCTCAAAAATTTCGTTGACCCGTAAAATTAGCTTCTCCGGTTCCAGAATTGGATGCTTGGGATCATGACGCAGTTGCTCGTAACGGCCGCTGAACTCATCCCAAAAATGTCCGGCAGCTTCCTCGACCTGAGCATCCATCAGGACCAAGGTGTGCTCGGGTAAAAAATCGAAGAGACTACTGGTCTGCCCGAAAAATAGAGGTAGGTAGTATTCGATTCCCGGCGCGGCCAAACCGTCGCTGATGTCGCGATAAACCGGGCATTCACCAGGCGCACCTTCAAAATGTTCACGCCAGGATTGACGAAATCGGGTAATACCTTTTTCTGTGAGCGGAAACTCATGTCCGGGCAATATCTCAAAGCGTTCCAGGGTTTCGGTCGAGCGCTGAGTTTCCGGATCAAAATAGCGCAGGGTCTCCACCTCCTCATCGAAAAGGTCGATCCGGATCGGATATTCACTGCCCATGGGAAAAACATCGATCAGTGAGCCACGGATGGTAAAATCACCATGCTCCAGCACCTGCGAAACGTAACGGTAACCACTATGTTCGAGTTGCCGGCGGAAATCATCAACATCCAGAATATCGCCTACTGAAATCGAGAAACTGTTTGCCCTGACATATTCAGGGGGCGGCAAACGGTGCATAAGAGTCGAAATAGAACAGATAAGCCCTCCCCGTTTCATGCCAGGCAACTCTGACAGAATCGTAAGACGATCGGAGATAATATCGTGATACGGAGAGAACTGATCATAAGGCAGTGTTTCCCAATCCGGGAAATGCCGTATTGGTAGTTTGTCGTCGGAGACAAAGAAACCGATCTCATCGGCCAGTTTTTCTGCCATCAAATTATCAGGAGTGATAATCAGAATGGGGCCATTGTGTATCCTCAGAGCATTGGCGATTGCCAGTGCCTTGCTGGAACCGTAAAGACCGATCCAACGCAACCGATCACCTTTGTTTTCAGGCAAAGGAGGTGTAAACGGGCTCAGTAAATCGTTATCGCTCATAAGCCTCGTTTAGATGAAACGAATGGATTCTGTAATTGAATCCAATACAGCGACTGGATCGGGTGCCTGCGTGATAGGGCGGCCGATAACCAGATAATCTGAACCATTTCTGATCGCATCTTCGGGTGTCATGATACGGGCCTGGTCATCCTGTCCAGAACCTGCTGGTCTGACACCTGGTGTCACCAATAGAAAATTATCTCCGCAGGTTTCTCTCAGCATGGCTGTCTCCAGTGGAGAGCAAACGACACCATCCAACCCAGAGGATTGTGCAAGTAGAGCCAGACGGTGAACAGCCTGTTCCGGTGTTCCTTCAAGTCCGATTTCATGGATTTCTGTGGCGGAAAGACTGGTCAGGACCGTAACTCCGATCAGCAACGGCTTCTGCTCAAACTGATCGAGAGCTTCACGTGCAGCATTCAACATACTGCGCCCCCCACTGGCATGGACGTTCACCATCCATACACCCAGTTCTGCAGCAGCTGTGCAGGCCTTGGCAACGGTATTGGGGATGTCATGAAATTTAAGATCAAGAAATACATCAAACCCCAGGCCGACAAAACGCTCCACCAGTTTGGGCCCAACGCTGGTAAACAGTTCCTTGCCCACCTTGAGTCGACACTTTTCCGGATCAAGTTGTAATGCGAAGGAAAGGGCCGTACCAGCATCACTACAATCGAGTGCTATGATTATTTTTGAGTCATTCACTTGTTGTTCCACGTACAGGTTTTACGGTATCCCAGTGTTTACAGCCCGGACACTGCCAGTAGAGTTTGCGGGCATTGTAACCACAATAATTGCATTTGTAGGTTGTTCCGACTTCGACCAGTTTTTCAGTCAACCGTTTAAAACATTTGAGTTTGCTTCTGTGATGATCATCTTCTGTCAGCAGAGAGAGATCAACCAACCTGTCCAGCATTTTGGCCGAAGGCAGTTGTTCTATCCTGCCAACAAGAAAACGGATGGCACTCTCTACTCCTTCATTTTCCTGAATCAGATCAGACATCTCGATGACATGATTGACCCCGGTTTCCGAAGAGGGTAACTGGTGAAGGTATTCGAGAAAATCCTGGGTTCTGTCAAGTTCCCTGTAACATCTTTTCATGTCATTGAGTACTTCTCCAATAAACTCTGGATTCTGTTTTTCAATCCGTCGGAATGCCCGGATCGCTGCCCTGTAATTTTCCTCTTCCATCTCCAGCCTTCCTTCGAGTAAGCTGACATGAACAGAATCAGGATCCTGCTTCAACGCCTGCTTCAAAAACTGGCGGACGGTTTTTAGATCATTTTCACCAAACTTTTCTTCGGCCTTGTGACAGTAATAGTGAGCAATACGCCGGTTCAGATTTTCCGTATCGTCATGCAACCAAATTCGTGCACACTCCATTGCCTTGTCCCAGTCCATTTCTGCTTCGTAGATTTCCACCAGATACCGAGCAGCCCTTGTTCTGTATGTCGTATCGAGCAAACCTCGGAAAAAATCTTCAGCTCGATCGAGAAGACCTGAACGGAGATAATCGACACCTAGTTCGAGCAGAGACTGGGCACGCTGTTCATTGCTCAGTACCGGCCTTGCAATCAGGTTCTGATGTATCCTTATTGCCCGATCGACTTCACCTCGCCTGCGAAACAGATTGCCCAAAGCAAGATGAACCTCAACGGTATCCTTATCCACTTCCAAAAGCCTGAGGAATACCTCGATGGCCTTGTCCGGTTGTTCATTGATAAGGTATCGCAGACCCTTATAATACTCAGGTGCGACCTCGTCCACGTAGGATGTGGAGGATTTTAGATATTTCTTTCGGCCGGCAATCCAGCCACTGGCAGCAGCAACAGGCAGCAACAGAAAGAGGAGCCCTGTAATAAACTCAGTCGGCATCCTTCAACGGGATGGATCGCAGATTTGAAACTTCTTTCTCGGCTGTTTTTACTGCCTTATTGAGTTTTGCCTTCTCCCGAAGCAAGGGAATGATGATGCTCAGGCTTGCGACAAGTCCCAGAATAGCGCCGATCAATACTGATGTGATGACGACGACGGAAAGGCTGATCTCAACCGTGCCCAGATAGTAATCAAGGGTTACAGGGCTGTCATTATTAATATGAAATGCCAGACCAATAGCTACAATAATAATAACAAAAAGTAATTTCAGAAACCCAAGCATTTTTCCCCCATTATCAGTCGATTCATGTCGGCGGTAGGAATATTAGCATGAAACTTTTCCAGGGGATGCCTGAATACAAGGATCAGGATGATACCTTCCCATTTTGCATGGAAGCATTCACACGCTCCCTGAGTTCCTTACCAGGTTTAAAATGGGGAACATATTTACCGGGAAGCGAAACCTGCTCGCCTGTCTTTGGGTTACGTCCAATCCTGGGTGGCCGGTAGTGTAATGAAAAACTGCCGAACCCCCTGATTTCAATTCTCTCCCCATTGGCCAGTGTGTTTGCCATGTGTTCCAGCATGGTCTTTACAGCGAGTTCTATATCACTGTATTTGAGTTGAGTCTGTTTGCTGGCGAGAGCATCGATCAGTTCAGATTTGGTCATTTTTCTTCTCAGGATTTTGTCGGTCGTTCGATAAATTTATGAGAAGGGTGGATACCTATCTTCAATATGGGTACCCACCCCGTTGCAAATCAAGTCAATCAGAAATTCTGATTACTTGTTTTCCAGTTTCTCTTTCAACAAGTCGCCCAAAGTGGTAGTACCACCTTCGGACGAGGAACTGTATTCCCTGATGGCTTCTTTCTCATCCTTACTATCTTTGGCGCGGATTGAAAGATTGATCGAACGCTTCTTGCGATCCACACCAACCAGCATGGCTTCAACCTCATCACCTTCTTTCAGGACCTTGCGGGCATCGTCAACAGGATCCTGGGAGATCTCGGATGCGCGCATGTATCCTATGACACCATCAGCAAGTTCAATTTCAGCTCCACGCGCATCAACAGAGACAACCCTGCCTTTGACGACCTGACCTTTGGGATGCTCATTCATGTATTCGCTGATGGGATCGCCATCAAGCTGTTTGATACCCAGTGAAATACGCTCCCGCTCGGGATCGATCGACAGGATAACGGTCTCCAATTCATCACCCTTCTTGAAGTTACGTGCAATCTCCTCACCAGAATCATTCCATGATATATCAGAAAGATGAACCAACCCGTCAATGCCACCTTCAAGTCCAATAAAGACACCAAAGTCCGTAATCGATTTGATCGCACCCGTAACCTTGTCTCCGCGTGCATGTGTGGCAGCAAATTCATCCCATGGATTCGGCTGGCACTGTTTCATGCCAAGAGAAATACGACGACGTTCTTCGTCGATATCCAGCACCATGACTTCCACTTCCTGTCCAAGATGGACCAACTTGGAAGGGTGAACATTCTTGTTGGTCCAGTCCATTTCAGAAACATGGACGAGACCTTCGACACCCTCCTCGATCTCGACGAAACAACCATAATCGGCAAGATTGGAAACCTTGCCGAACAGGCGTGTGCCTTCTGGATAACGGCGAGAAATATCGACCCAAGGATCTTCACCCAGTTGTTTCAGACCAAGTGAAACGCGGGACTTTTCCTTATCGAATTTGAGGATCTTGACTTCGATCTCATCGCCAATGGAAACCACTTCACTTGGATGCGTGACACGTTTCCAGGCCATGTCTGTGATGTGTAACAGACCATCGATCCCGCCCAAATCAACGAAGGCGCCATAGTCAGTGAGGTTCTTGACCAGCCCCTTGACCACCATGCCTTCCTCCAGGCTATTCAGGAGCTCCTCACGATCCGCAGAGCTTTCACTCTCGACCACTGCACGACGGGAAACAACGACATTGTTGCGCTTCTGATCAACCTTGATTACTTTGAATTCGAGTGGCTTTCCTTCCAGATAGCTAGTATCCCGAACAGGACGAACATCAACAAGGGAACCCGGCAGGAAAGCACGGATCCCATCGATATCCACAGTGAAACCGCCTTTGACCTTGTCTGTGATTATACCGGTAACGGTTTCGTTGTTTTCAGCAGCCTTTTCAAGCTTGGTCCAAGCCATTGCACGTTTGGCCTTTTCGCGGGAGAGTCGAGTGGCGCCATAGCCATCCTCGAAGGCTTCCAGTGCAACATCGATCTGGTCACCGACTTCTACCTCTAGTTCACCATTTTCATTGTAGAACTGTTCGATCGGGATCATACCTTCGGATTTCAGACCGGCGTTAATCACCACATATTTGGGGCCGACCTCCATAACCGTTCCGGTTACGATTGCACCGGGGCTGATATTTAATTCGTTTTGACTTTGTTCAAATAATTCCGCGAAACTTTCGGACATAATAAATTAGACTCCAGATCCGGCCTTTTATGCCAGATCCCCTTCCGCATAAAGCGGGTTAAAGTTAATAAAACAACTGAACTAGAATCCTTGAATCCCGTCATTCAGTCACCCAAAGTATAAGGGCCGGCAGAACCTGCAGACCCAAAATTGTTTTTGTCTGTTGAGAATGATCAGACAATATCTTTCTCTTTTACCAGAGCCATAACCTCCGCCTCCACTTCATCAATATCCATATCACTGGTATCGATTACAATCGCATCTTCTGCCGGTTTCAGAGGCGCGACCTGGCGCTGGCTATCTCGGAGATCGCGTTCAGCAATTTCTCTGAGAAGGTGCGCGACATTAACATCATTCCCTTTGTCTTTCAACTGCTTATACCGTCTTTCAGCCCTCACTTCAGGACTTGCGGTCAAATAGATTTTCAAATCCGCATCAGGAAATACAACTGTACCCATATCACGCCCGTCGGCGACCAGTCCCGGAAGCTTCCGGAAAGCTTTCTGACGCTCCAGCAGTGCTGTCCTGACTTCTGGTATGGAGGCCACCTTTGAAGCCAGATTACCACACTCTTCACTGCGGATTTCCGAAGAAATATCCTTACCCGAAAGCAAAACCGAGACCAGCTCATCGTCCTTTCTGAAACTCAAATCCAGCGTGTGGGCCGCATCAGCCAATGCATCAATCTCATCGATCGGGATCTGCCGGGTTGCTGCAACGTAAGCCAGTACACGATAGAGTGAGCCGCTGTCGAGCAGATGCCAGCCAAGCCGTTTTGCCAGCCATCCACACAGAGTTCCCTTACCGGTTCCGCTCGGCCCGTCGACCGTGATCACAGGGACATGTTTTCTGTTCATGAGGCAGTTTTGATCTTCAGACCCGATTCGCTGGCCAAATCGACAAATTCCGGGAAAGAAGTTTTCACGTTTTCACAGTTGAGGATATGTATCTCACCTTTTGCCCGAAGTCCTGCCATGGCAAAAGCCATTGCAATACGATGATCGCCCTGACTGTCGATGGTGCCTGACTGGACGCCCCCTCCGGTGATGACCATGCCATCCGGTAACGCTTTGGCGTCCACATTCAATGCCGCAAGCCCCTGCTGCATGACATGGATGCGATCGCTCTCCTTGACCCGCATCTCAGACGCACCACGGAGGACGGTTGTTCCTTCAGCACACGCCGCGGCGATAAAAATCGCGGGAAATTCGTCAATTGCCAGTGGCACATATTCTTCAGGAATAACAATCCCCTTTAGGGGCGAAGGCTGGATCCGCAAATCAGCAACCGGTTCGTTACCCGCCCGGTATTCGCGCAAGATCTCAATCTTTGCACCCATACGCCTGAGGATCCGGATCACACCATCGCGGGTAGGGTTCATTCCAACATTCTCCAGAATCAGATCCGACCCTTCTGCAATACAGGCACCGATAATAAAAAAAGTCGCGGAGGAGATGTCCCCCGGCACGGTGATGCTCTGTGCCTGTAACTCGCCGCCACCGACCAATCGGGCATGACCTTTACCGTATTCAACTGGGTAGCCAAAGGCCTCCAGCATGCGTTCGGTGTGATCCCGCAACACACCCTTTTCATTGATCCGGGTTTCACCTTCGGCATAGAGTCCCGCCAGCAACAGTGCGGATTTCACCTGAGCACTGGGTATGGGTAAATCGTAGGTGATACCCTTCAATGGATGCCCACCCTGGATACGGACGGGCGGCGTGCCCTCTTTATCGCACTCGATCTTTGCTCCCATGGTAGCAAGTGGTTCAGTCACCCGTTGCATAGGACGTCGGGAAAGAGACGCATCACCAGTAAGAACCACATCAAACAACTGCCCCGCCAGCAAACCACTGAGAAGCCGCATAGAGGTCCCGGAGTTGCCGAGATAAAGTTCGGATGCCGGTTCCTGCAAGCCTCGCTTTCCGGCACCTCGGATGATCACTTCACCGGTAGCGGGCCGATCGATACGAACGCCCATGGCTTTGAATGCAGCCAGGGTCGCAAGGGTATCTTCTGCCTCGAGAAAACCATAGATTTTTGTCGTCCCCTCGGCAATTGCCCCCAGCATAATGGCTCGATGGGAAATAGATTTGTCACCAGGCACCTTGAGTGTGCCTGTGAGTTTCCCTCCAGGTTGGATGATGAACGTCTCAGCCATGGCGCTATTCTTCACCCTCTTCTGTTTCTGGATCCACATGCCGCCGTTTACGATTGTCGGCAAAGTCATCCCGTGCCTGTTTGGCCTCAGTCAACATATTCATCACAAATTCACTATCATCGTTGCGCAGGGCTTCTTTCAGTTCATCAATTCCTGCTTCATAGCGATCCAACATGTCGAGCACAGCTTCACGGTTAGCAAAAACAATGTCATGCCACATGTGTGGGCTGCTGGAGGCAATGCGGGTAAAATCCGCAAAACCTCCGGCAGCAAAACGAAAGACATCTCCGGATTCCTCCATCTTCGACAAGGTACTGACCAGGGAGTAGGCCATCACATGCGGCAGATGACTGGTAGCTGCGAGGACTTCGTCGTGCCGTTCCACGTCCATGAAATCCACACCAGCTCCTGCAGTTTCCCACATCTTTCGGACGGTATCGAGTGCCAGAGGATCGGTCTCCTCAACCGGTGTCAGGATCACCCGATGGTTATCGTAGAGTTCAGCAAAAGAGGCCTCGACACCGCTCTTTTCGGTTCCAGCGATGGGATGGCCTGGCACGAAACGGGAAAAGTGACGACCCAGCTTCCGGCGCGCCGACTCGATAATACTGCCTTTGACGCTACCGGCATCGGTGACGATAGTATCGTTTTTCAAAGCCGGTGCGATTTGCTCGAAAACCTGTTCGTAGCCGCCTAGTGGAATTGCAATCACCACCATATCCGCCTTGTTTACCGCTTCCGTCGGATCCACACAGAAACCATCAATCACTCCCAACCTTACCGCCTTTTCAAGTTCTGGAACCGAGCGTGCACAGCCGATGATTCGGTCACAGACATCGGCACGTTTAAGGGCACGGGCAAGCGATCCTCCAATGAGGCCAACACCAATGATTGTCAAGTGTCCAAAATTCATGATGCAAGAGTTTTTTCCAACGCTTCGATGAAACGAGCGTTTTCTTCTTCACTCCCGACAGTAACACGCAGATAGTCCGGCATCCCGTATACAGCGATAGGGCGCACGATCACGCCTCTTTGCAGCAAGGCCTCATAGATTTCCATACCTGGCCGGTCAAAGGCAACACAGATAAAATTACCTACGGAAGGGATAAATTCGAGCCCCAATCTTTCGAAAGCTGCGGTCAATTGCTGCAATCCGGATACGTTGGTTTCGATGCTCTTCTGTACATGATCGGCATCCTCAAGGGCGGCCTCCGCAGCGGCCAGGGCAATGGAGTTGGAATTGAATGGCTGACGCACCCGGTTCAACAGTTCGGCCAGATCGGGGTGCGAGACACCATAACCAATTCTCAATCCGGCAAGTCCATGGATTTTGGAAAAGGTACGCGTCACGATCAGGTTGGGAAAGTCATCCAGCCATCGAACCGTATCCGGATATTCCTCTTCCTGTACATATTCGAAATAGGCCTCATCCACCAAAATCAGTACATGATCGGGGATACCGGAAAGAAAGGAGTAAAGCTCACCGGAGCGCAACCAGGTTCCGGTTGGGTTGTTTGGATTCGCAATGAAAATTAGACGTGTGCGATCGGTGATCGCGTTGTGCATGGCAACGAGATCGTGCCCCCAATCCTTTGCCGGTGTCACAACAGCTTCCGCTCCGACTGCCTGAGTCAGGATTGGATAGACAGCAAAGGCGTGTTGCGAGAAGATCACTTGGTTCTCTGGGCTGACAAACGTACGGACAACCAGCTCCAATACTTCACTTGAACCATTGCCCAGGGTCAGATTTTCACTTCGCACCCCAAGCTGGCTGGCCAGAGCACTCTTCACACGGAAGCCGTTACCATCAGGATAACGGTGGATCTCTCCTGCTACAGATTGGATGACGGTACTGGCCCGTTTCCCGGCACCCAACGGATTCTCATTGGATGCGAGCTTGATCGCATTGGAGACACCGTACTCCCGCTCCAACTCTTCGACAGGTTTGCCCGGTTGATAAGGGTGCAGCCCCGCAATACCCGGTGCCGTGAGAGATACAAAATCAATCGTCATATTTTATGCATTTCAATCTGAAAGAACCGAATTATAAAACTGCCTTTGGATAGGAACCCAGTATCTTCAGCATCGAGGTGTGATTTCTCAGATCCGACAATGCATTGCTGACCTGAGCTTCATCCTTGTGCCCTTCGATATCGACAAAGAAGAGATAATCCCACATCTCCTGACGCGAAGGCCTGGATTCAATTTTCATCATGCTGATCTGATAATGATCGAATACCGCCAGGGTATGAAACAGCGCGCCGGGTTTGTTGGGTGTCGAGAACAGAATCGAGGTTTTGTCGTCTCCGGTTGCCGGAACCTCAGTCGCACCGATGATCAGGAAACGGGTGGTGTTGGTGGAATCATCTTCGATATTGCTGACCAGCTTACCAAGTCCGTAGAGTTCCGCAGCTGACTCACTGGCAATAGCCGCAGTCCCGGCTCGTTTTGCCGCCTGCCGGGCTGCTTCCGCATTGCTGCTGACAGGAACACGTTCGGCATTGGGCAGGTTATGATTCAGCCACTGCCGGCACTGGGCCAAGGCCTGCTGATGGGCGATCACCTGCCGAACGGCCTTCAGATCCGTCTCATTGCTCAGCAGATGGTGATGGATCCTGAGGGCAACCTCACCACAGATTTTCAGGGGTGAGCGGGTGAAACTGTCCAAGGTATGATTGACGACACCCTCAATGGAATTCTCCACAGGAACGACACCGTAATCACAACTTCCAGCCTCGACTTCACGAAACACCTCATCGATGGCATCAAAGGGTTCGGTCTTGATGGAATGTCCGAAATGTTTCAGTGCCGCACCCTGGGTGAATGTGCCTTCCGGCCCCAAAAAGGCGATCTGCAAGGGCTTCTCCAGCGCCAGGCAGGCTGAGATGATCTCTCTGAACAACCGTGCCATCTCCTCATCAGAAAGGGGTCCCTGGTTTTTCTCCAGAATCCGACGCAGGATCTTTGCTTCCCGTTCAGGTCGATAATACCCCCCCTGTGCTGGTGGCTCACCCTTGGCCTTGGCAACCTCCTCGGCCAGCCGACCGCGCTCGCTGATCAACTCTAGAATCTGATCATCGATGCGATCAATCTTTTCCCTGAGCTGATGGAGTCGTTGTTTGTCTGTCATCGAAGGATCTTCATTAACTCAGGGCAATCCGTGATCATCGTTTCCACCTTCTTCTTCATCGGTTTCCACGATCCGCTCGATACCGACCAGCACCTCATCGTTGCCAAGATTGATCAATTTGACACCCTGAGTGTTTCGACCGACGACAGAAACATCGGCAACCGGTGTCCGTACCAGTGTGCCTTTGTTGCTGATTAGCATGATTTCGTCATCGTCACTGACCAATACCGCGCCCACGGCCTGGCCATTGCGTTCCGACGTCTGGATCGCGATCACGCCTTGTCCACCGCGCCCCTGAACAGAAAACTCTGTAATCCGTGTACGCTTGCCATAGCCGTTTTCCGTTGCGGTGAGGATCTTGCGATCGGCCTCAATATCGGCATCATTGAGAGTGATCAGGGAAATGACACGTTCACCTTCACTCAACCTGATCCCACGAACCCCCCGTGCTGTACGCCCCATAGGCCGCACATCTTCTTCGCGGAAACAGATGGCCTTGCCATTACTGTTGAACAGCATGACCCGATCGTCACCAGCGGTGATGGCCACACCGATCAGTTGATCATCTTCAATCAAATCAATGGCAATGATGCCGCTGGCCCGGGGACGGGAGAAATCCATCAGCGAAGTCTTCTTGACGGTGCCGGAACGGGTCGCCATAAAGACATAGTGATCCTCGCGGAATTCCTTGATCGGAAGCACCGCCGTGATCTTTTCCCCCTCTTCCAATGGCAGCATATTGACAATGGGCTTGCCCCGTGCGGTACGGCCTGCCTGCGGGAGTTCATAGACCTTTTTCCAATAAATCTTGCCCTGGCTCGAAAAACAGAGAATCGTATCGTGTGTATTGGCAACAAACAGCCGATCGACGAAATCCTCTTCCTTCATCTGCGTTGCCGCCTTACCCTTACCTCCGCGCCGTTGTGATCGATACAACTCGAGTGGCTGAGCCTTGATATAGCCGGCATGAGATAGGGTGACGACCATGTCTTCTTCGTTGATCAGATCCTCAAGGCTCAGATCCAGATGGGATTCGATGATTTCGGTTCGACGTTCATCTCCAAACTGTTCCTTTATCTCAACCAGTTCATCACGAATCACCTGCATCAGCCGTTCGGGCCGGGCGAGGATATCAAGCAGATCGTCGATCAATTTGATCAAATCCTTGTAATCGGCAACGATCTTGTCCTGTTCGAGCCCGGTCAGGCGGTGTAGACGCAATTCCAGAATCGCTTGCGCCTGTGCTTCCGACAACCGGTAGCCTTTTTCGGTCAGGCCAAACTCAGAACCCAAACCTTCCGGACGCGAGGCATCAGCGCCTGCCCGATCCAACAGATCTGCAACCACACCCGGCAACCAGATCTCAGCCAGCAGTTTTGACTTCGCCTCGGCGGGATTTGCGGATTTTTTGATTAGCTCGATGATGGGATCGATATTTGCGAGGGCAATGGCCAGGCCCTCAAGAATGTGCGCCTTTTCCCTGGCCTTGCGCAGATCGTAAATCGTGCGGCGGGTCACCACTTCCCGACGGTGGCGGATGAAGGCATCCAGCAACTGCTTCAAGTTTAATAACAGGGGTTGATTATCGATCAGAGCGACACAGTTGATGCCAAAAACAACCTGCATCTGTGTCTGTTTATAGAGATTGTTGAGCAGGACTTCCGCCGACTCGCCCTTCTTCAGCTCAATGACCAACCGCATGCCGTCTTTGTCCGATTCATCGCGCAGACCATCCGGGCGAATTCCCTCGATCTTCTTTTCCTTGACCAGTTCCGCGATCTTCTCGATCAGCCTCGCCTTGTTGACCTGATAGGGCAGTTCTCGCACGATGATGGCCTGACGTTCATCTTCGCCACCCTCAATCTCGACCCGGGCACGGATATGGATACGTCCACGCCCGGTATGATAAGCCTCACGTATACCTTTGGCGCCATTGATGATGCCAGCGGTGGGAAAATCCGGTCCGGGCAGGTGTTCCATGAGGCCATCGATATCCAATTCTGGATTATCGATGAGAGCCACACAGGCATTGATCACCTCGGTCAGGTTGTGGGGTGGAATATTGGTCGCCATCCCCACGGCGATACCACTGGAACCGTTGATCAGGAGATTGGGGATCCGGGTCGGGAAGACCGTTGGCTCCTGTTCAGATTCGTCGTAGTTTGGCTGGAAATCGACCGTTTCCTTGTCGATATCGGCCAGCATTTCATGGGCGATCCGAGCCATGCGTACTTCGGTATAACGCATGGCCGCCGGTGCATCACCATCCACCGAACCGAAGTTCCCCTGTCCATCCACCAACATATAGCGCAGAGAAAAAGGCTGGGCCATACGCACAATGGTGTCGTAAATCGCGCTGTCGCCATGAGGATGATATTTACCCATGACATCACCGACGATACGCGCCGATTTTTTGTAGGGCTTGTTCCAGTCGTTGTTCTGCTCATGCATGGCATAGAGCGAACGGCGATGAACGGGTTTGAGACCGTCACGGGCATCGGGAAGGGCACGCCCCACGATTACGCTCATGGCGTAAGCGAGGTACGACTCCTTCATTTCATCTTCGATATTGATCTGCGAGAGGTTTTTGGCGAAATCGGCCATATATGCTTGATTCAGTGATTATTATTTAAAAATCCAAGCTATGCATTCTAGCATAATCGCGGCTTCCACTGCACCTTTTCCGCACGATTAACCGTTGTTGTGGAGCTAAAATTCGATACACCTCTCTCCGTTTTACCTACAGAGGTGATTACAAGGGAAGAACTCCGCTCAATAGAGAAAACAATGACGGTTGAGGCAGGTAAAAGCAATCGAATGGTCCCGCGAAAGACGAAACCTAGTCAAAGAGGACTTCACATAGTGGTTTTTGTACACACGGTAACACATCCTTGTATCACGTGCGTGATCCTATGATCGTTGATGGTCATGTCACCTTGAACTGGAGGCATGATCGTCGTAACTGCTCTACTTCATGGACGAAAACTGATTTGCATACCGACCTCCTCATCCGGGCTCCCGTCTGTAAAACCGGCAACACCATAAGTATTCAGGGACCATTGTCTATTCAGCTTCCAGTTGAAATAGGCAAAGAACTCAACTACATCATCCGAACGATCTGTCGCTGCCTCCCGGAAATCCAGGGTAGCTCCCGTACTAAATTGCTCATTGATCTTGTATGCTGCCCCCAAGGAAATGAAAAAAGAATTATTAAAATCGAGTCCGTCGGGATCACCGCGGAATTTATACCCCAAGGTTGCCAAAGGTGTGAGCCTGCCGATATTTTTTGATGCATCCAACTGGATGGTGTAATCGAATTCACCCGTTCCGAGACCTTTGTCTTCATCGGCAGTAGGGAATTTGATTTTCCCGGTGAAATCTAGGAGTATTGACGCAGGTGTGACAGGGTCCAAGCTGTACGTCAGACCGGCCACGATATCACCAAGACCGGATTCGGTCGTCCTAACCACGGTACCACCATCCACGATAACCAAAGACTCACCACCACCTACAACGCCCCCTGGACCCGTGATCTCAAGCCAAGGGATCGTTACTTTTGCGGTCCAGGGAAAGGCTTTGTATTTCAATGTTAGTGGCACATACCAAATCTCTGTATCGATGGCGTTACCGTAATCACCGGAACTATAGTCGAACCCTGTGGTGACTTTAAAGGAACCCGTCTCTTCTGCCTGAACACATATACAAAAAAGAGTTCCCAGGATGATTAGACTTTTACCAAGCAGGTTTCTGGAAAAAGAGATAGGTTTTGCATTGTTGTTACTGATAGACATAACGAAGGTTACCCCTTTTTGTTAAAAACGTTTACAGACGAGAACACTCTAACATTGGTCTAAATCGTCCCCATCTGCAAAAAACGGAAAGAGAGGTAGCGCTACCCACCTCTCTCATTTCAAAACTATACCCTATCTAATGCTGGTTACTAATTCTAGTCCCGTTCTGGACGCTCCATGAGTTCTGGACGCTCCATGAGTTCTGGACGCTCCATGAGTTCTGGACGCTCCATGAGTTCTGGACGCTCCATGAGTTCTGGACGCTCCATGAGTTCTGGGCGTTCCATGAGTTCTGGGCGTTCCATGAGTTCTGGGCGTTCCGCATGCTCGTACTGAGCATGCTCGGGTCGCTCTGCATATTCATGGCGATCGTAATCAGGCCGATCTGCGTGTTCATAACGATCGGGGTCAAGCTGCTCTGTGTATTCGGGCCGGTCAGCTAACTCGTGATGTTCACGTTCAGTTCGTTCATATCGCTCATGCTGAAGCCGTTCTACACGGTCATTGGAACCGGGACTTCCAGTTCGTTGAATACTGCCAGAGTGTCCACTCCTATCGATCTCCGCTAAATCAATGGCAAAAACAGGGGTAACTGTAATGCCGGATAATAGCATTCCAAGGAAAATCTCCTTTCTCATCATTTGTCTTTTCATAATATTTCTCCTGTCAAATGTAACCCAGTGATCCTCAATATGAAATTCAGGGTTATCCGTATTGTCTGCAACTCCATAGCGTGTACATTATGACCACGCTTACCGGTTATTATAGTGTGCTTTTTTTACACTTAAAGTAAAATCTGTTTTCTTAGGCTACTCATACCTTGAAATGTGAAACAGGTCACACATTTACAAATGTGTACTCTGGAGAAGAAAAACCGGTTTTTAACTGTCCAGTAAAAGTGAGGAAACAGACCATATAATTATGGGAAGCTCCAATTCAACAGACATGCCTACACAATGAATCGGGATAGGGGAGACTGGAATATGGACTTGCGATGGTGTCTTCTTCCTGCAGGATCCAACCGATCCCTTTGAAAAGAACGATCAAGTCCTAAAAAAAACACTGTATTAATTCAGCGTTTTCTCAGCATAAGGAAAGGGTATGCTGCCAGATTCAATGGCATATCTCATTGAAAATATAAAAGTCGCTTTTTTATTTTTGCCTTCGGACAATTTATGGATAAGTTGATCAGAGGTTCTATACCGGATCCAGGGTATTGATGGATTACGTTTCCGGAAACGTGGTGACTATTTACAAAAACAAAGTAAAAAGTTTTAGTAAATCAAGGGCACTCGAGAGATCCTGATTGATCAATCGTTACATCCACTGAGCGTGCTCGCCCACTCAAGCACAGCCTTGAGGCGAGGATTGAGCAGCGTTTCTGCTTCTTTCGAAGTCACCCAGCGCCACTCGTGGTGTTCGGGCCCGCCCAGTTCCGGGCTGATTCCCAACTTGATGTGCTTCTGATCGGTTCTGGCGAGATAGTAGCGAGCGATTTTGAGGAACTTACCCGTTCGGTAAGGCCGGGTTTCATAATAGTCCCTGCCCCAGGGGAAGGTCAATCGAGTGAGCCCCGTCTCCTCTTCCACTTCTCGAATGGCGGTTTGTAACGGATCTTCATCCGGCTCCACTTCACCTTTCGGAAAGTCCCAGTAGTTGAAGGATCGCAGGAGCAGAAACAGGCATCGATCGTTTTCCGCCCGGACGATGACGATACCGGCCGATCGCTTGAGTGGTCTTTCTTCGGTGGTCATGAGCGGTGCAGTGCCTTCAGGAGTTTTTTCAGATCGAGCGTGTTCAGGACGTCTTTCTTTTCCAGCCAGCCTCGCCTGGCCTGGGCGATACCGTAGCGCAGAAACTGTAACTGGCCAATGGAATGGGCATCGGATGAGATCACGAGTTTCAGCCCGCGTTCTTTCGCCATGCGACAGTGCAGATCATGGAGATCGAGTCTTTCGGGCTGAGAATTGAGTTCGAGGTAACAGCCCCGTTCGAATGCGGCGTCCATGATTGTCTCCAAATCCAGATCACAGGCAGGTCTTTTCTGGATCAGACGCGCGGTGGGATGCGCAAGAATATTGAAATGGGGATTGTCCATGGCACGCAGAACCCGCTCTGTCTGTTTTTTGCGATTCAGTCCAAAGGCGGAGTGGATCGCACCGACACAGACATCCAGTCGGGCCAGCACCTCGTCGGTCATGTCCAGTGTTCCATCTTCCTTGATGTCCACCTCGATCCCCTTGAGGATTCGAATCCCCTCAAGAGACTCATTGAGCCTGTCGATCGCTTCGCAGTGTGCCAGTAATTCATCCGGAGTCAGACCGCTCGCGATCCCGAGCGCGTGGGTATGTTCCGTGATGGCGAGATATTGATGTCCAAGTTCCCTGGCGGCCTCAGCCATCTCTCTCAGGCTATTTTTGCCATCGCTTTTTTGAGTATGGCAATGCAGATCCCCTTGCAGATCCCTAAGTTCGATCAGCTGTGGCAGTTTGCCCTCGGCAGCCGCTTCGAGCTCACCCCGTTTTTCCCGCAACTCCGGTTCGATCCAGGGCAACTCCACCTGTCTATAAACCTCTTCTTCGGTCCGACCTGCAATACGTTTTCCCTTGCGATCAAAGACGCCATATTCGTTGATTTTCAAGCCACGCTGCACGCCCATGATGCGAACAGCGATGTTATGGGGTTTGCTGCCGGTAAAATAATGCCAGGCGGCACCGAAACTCACTTCAGGGACCACACGCAGATCCACTTGCAGACCAGTTCGGAGCACCACGGTCGATCGGGTACTGCCTTTTGCGATCACCCGCTCGACGACGGGAAGCGAGACAAAGGTATCCATCACGGGAGAGTCTTTCGATGCGATGACAAGAATATCCAGATCACCAACGGTTTCACGCCGCCGTCGATAACTGCCCGCCATTTCGACCCGTTTGACCTTTTCGACCTTTCTCAGTTCGGTAACCAGTTGCTCCGCCATCTCTTCCACCTCATACCAGAGGAAACGGGTGATCCGGCGTTGCAGTTCACTCAGTTCTGCGAGCATGTTTTTTTCGGTCTTTTCACCAAAGCCTGGGATCTGCCGGATCCGTCCTTCGCGGGCTGCCTTTTCCAGATCTTTGAGGTTGTTAATCTGAAGATAGTCACGCAAACGTTTGAGTCGTTTGGGACCGAGACCAGGAACCTTGAGCAGGTCAATCAGTTCAGGGGCCACAGCCCTTTCCAGTTCCTGTAGTTTCTTTGTTGTACCTGTCTCGACGATTTCCCGGATCTTGCCCGCCAGATCTTTGCCGATACCCGGCAGTGTTACGAGATTGTCCCCTGCGGCGACCTTTTCCGCGAGGCTATAAGTGAGCCCCTGCACCGTTCGCGCCGCATTACGGTAGGCCCGGATGCGAAAGGGATTCTCGTCCTGGATCTCGAGAATATCCGCGATCCGGTTGAATATCGCTGCGATCTCTGCGTTGGTCACCTTCACGGTTTAGCGTTCATAGGTGCCCATCAGAACAGCCTCGCCGATCACATGGCCCTGCATCGCTTCCAGCAGTTCATCCTTGGTCGGTTCATTCAGATCGGGAAGCACCGTATCCAGTGCATAGAGTTTGAAAAAGTAGCGATGTCTACCAATGGGTGGACAAGGTCCACCGTAACCAGTACGGCTCCAGTCGTTGATACCTTCCCGCGTGCCCGGTGGCAGATCGATCACCGCTTCCGGCAGCCCGACCGAACCCGGTGGCAGGTTGTAAAGCACCCAGTGTACCCAGACCATTTGCGGTGCGGCTGGATCAGGCGCATCCGGGTCATCCACGATCAGGGCCAGACCCTTTGTGCCCTCCGGGACATTCCCCCAGGCAAGCGGAGGTGAGATATCCTCTCCATCGCAGGTGTAAATCTGGGGAATGGGACCCTTGTTTTCAAAAGCCGGAGATTGAATTGTGAAACTCATGTGTCTACCTCCATTGTTTTTTCTGTGCAAGGATAACAACCTCTGTGAAGTCCTTGCTGATCCAGATCATCCGGACTGAAATTTTCACGGTATCCGGGGAGGCACATAAGGAAACAACCCCAGGTATTTTCGTTTCCACCAGTGACCCGTTTCGCGATGCTCCTGCGGTGAGGTGAAATGATATTCCCAGACTTTGACACGCATGAATTTTGGTGGCTTGTCCGGAAACGGATTGGTTTTCAGCAGTGCCAATACCTGCGGCGTGCCTTTCTTCAAATGATTCTGAAATTTATTGAACCAGTACAATTGTCTTCCATCCTGGGTCGGAACAAACCACATCATCCAGTCGAGGCGTGGATGATGTGGCACAATGAACGCCGGTTTTTTATCCAGCACTCCCGGTTTGTATCTGAATTCATACTCCTTCCAGTTTTTTCCATCCAGGCTGCCCTGAATGATCAACTCCTGCCGTTGCGTCTGCATGGTCGGAAAGATGTGATAGATGTGGCCGATCCCCCACATCTGCACGGCGGTATCGAATTTCACAATCGACTCCGGCAGCATTTGCCGGGTTGAAAACATGTAATAAGACGTTGTGCTGACAAACAGAATCAACACACCCACGATCGAGACTGCCAGTTTGTTGAACCCGCCAGAACGATAATGATTTTTGCCCAACCACCGGATCAGTGGTGAAGGCAGTATGCGTTCGATCAAGCGATCATCGAGCAGCAGGATACACAACACGATCACCAGCAGATTGACAAAGGCATGGTTACTGGTGGCGATGATCAGCAGCTGCATGAAAATCGTGATCAGCGCTGCGACGATCCGGTAGCGTCGTGGCATGAAGATCAAAAACGGAACGATCAGTTCGGTAAAAAAAGTGAAGCCCACGCCGAAACTGTGCAGCCAGTGCGGGAGATGATGGGCGTACCAGGAACCGATATGCGGCAGAGGCTGGGTTTCAAAATAATGATCCAGTGCGGTGAAGTTTGCCCAGACCGGATCATCTGAAAGCAGTTTCGACAGACCCGACATAAATCGAAACCGGAACAACAACCATTCGTACAGCAATAACAGCAAAAACGTCGGTCCACTGATCAGAAAGATGGCCAGAAATCCGGCCTCCAACAATAGGCTGTCCCACTGGAAGCTGAGAAAGATCTGCCCCGCATGATAGAGTGACAAATACAAAACAAAGAGTGCGATCGTGGCGAGGCGTTCCAGCACACCGAACAATAGCAGAATGGAAAAAACACATCCCGCCAGAGTGGCACCGTACAACGCCAGATCAGAGGCATCGAGCCAGAAGAGAGTCGGGAGTTTAAACCATCCCCACCAGCCCGCTTCCAGCCTCACATAATCGAGCACATCCGTAAACGGCAAAATACCCTCGGGCCCGGCAAGTCCGGTGATCTGGACGGAGAGTGAAGCAAAAGCAATGAAGTAGATGCAGGCCAAAAGACGGAGAAAAAGCCGGCTTGTCAGCCAGATCTCGCGCCTTTCCGCAAACAGCGGTTGGAAAATTCGGGGAACTGTCATCAGGGCTGGCATCGCTCCCATGCATTTCACCATTGTCCAGAATCAGCATAGGCGATCACAGACGTTATCACAATCCATCCAATCGTTCGGTGACTGATCGCGATCCGGAGAGGTTCTGTAAGGGCAGTGCCCGGATTAGAATCCACCACCAGTACGGAAACCACCTCCGCCACCACCTCGGGAACTGAAACCTCCAGATCGGGGCAATTTGAAAATACCACCACCCAGTCCACCTCTGCCTCTCGGGAAATGCCAGGGACTCTTGCGACGGGTTGGAATGCCCAAACCACCACTTCCAAAATCTGGCCATGCACCCACATCGCGATGACGTTGGTGGCGTTGTAAGACACGCCAGAGTTCACCACTGCTGATCAAACCATTGAGAAATTGACTGAACATGGAGGTGATCAGGCCTTCATTTCCAAAGCCCGATCGCATGTCATCGTAACGATGGTTTTTGAATTGTCGTCGGACCTGTTCCAGTTGTTGCAAACGATCAAGTTTAGCTTCGTGCATGCGACGATGATCACGTAGCTCCGCCTCCAGATCCTCTACTTCCTCCTGCAGCCCCGCCAACTCGCGTATCCATTGGTTATCCTTTGGAGTGGGTGTCTGATGTGCAGCATCGTTCAAGTCATAGATTGATCGATGAGCAAGCGCATTGGAGAGTGTCTTCAGGCTCTCCTCCATATAGGTGTCTCTGCCTTCAACAAACCCGGTTCGTTTACGCAATAGTTCATTTAGCATGTCTTCCTTTTGTTCGATCTCAACATCAATGGCATCGACCTTTTCCAGCGACCTTTTGTGATTTTCCTGCAGGGCCGGCAATCCGGCCTGTTCTGCCTTTTTTGTCTCATAATTTGCTAATACTTCAAGTGCCTGTTCTGCATCTCCGCGGGCCAGTGAAGCGTGCTCTGTCAGCCGTTTCGGGATCTCCAGCAAGGTCCAGTAATTGACCCGGTACTTGCCATAGTTGCATAGCCTATCCACCCATCCATCAAGCCACCGCGTCAATGGATTAGCATGGTATTCCGGGGTGCCGTACTTGCGCTTCCAAAGATACATGAACAGGGCATTCTCTTCGTAGGGTTTGCCCTTTTCTTGCCGATCCTTCTCTGCCTGCCGCGCCTTTTGTTCGGCCTGATCGGCAATACTGTCGAGACGGCGAGCCTCTTTGAGCTGTGACTGGTAATCTGTATCATCTTCCAATTCGGACTGGACTTTGTGCTCACAATCAATGACAGCTTGTGCCCGTTGATTGGCCTCTTCCTGTGCTCTGCCTCGCTCCTTCTCCAGTTTTTCCAGTTCCTTCGATTCTCTGTCGATCTCGCCTTCCAGTTGTTGAAATGCCTGGTTCCGCTGTTCGAGTAATTCAAGTGCACGGTGATCAGCTGCATCCAGATCACCAATCAATGAACCCTGAGTCAACTCATCCAGACGTATTTTTGCAATCTGTTTGATGATTCCCGCCTGTTGACGACGGTTTTCATGCAGTTTTTGAGCGATATGATTCAACTCTTCATCAAGACGGTTGATCTCTTCGCGTACAGAGGCAAGTCCTTGATCAAGATATCGTAATGTCTGAATTCCACTCAACATAATTCACTTGCCTTACCACTCGGTGATCGCCGCACCCGTTGTCGGGATACGGTATTCCGGTTCAAGTTGCCCACGTTTTTTCTCGCCCAGCACACGGTTCTGGATGATTCCGTCATCCCTTTTGTCTGTGGCGATACGCTGATAAGTGGTCTTATCCACCCGCAGTCCCCATCGATCGACCATCGTTGTCTTTCCGGTCTCTTCGCTCGTGATTGGGAGTGAGATGACATTCCCTTTTGGATCCAAAGCCTCAACGATAAGATAATAGTTACGGGCACGCGTATTGACATCAGGCACCCGCCAAACACCTGAGCGTTCACCCAATCGCTGTACTACACGAATCGTATAGACCTGTTTGAGCCGAGCAAGCAGTCTTTCCAACGCTTCAATGCTTGAGCGGGCTTCATCAAAGTGCCCGTTGTGGAGCGCCTGTTTACCACTGGTCTGCAACTCATGAGCCCTGGCAAGTGCCGCGTTGTCATCGGTCAGTTGTAGGACCTCCTCATAGCGTTGGCGCAGATCATCGGGCAGTGCATTTTGTGCGAGTTGCTGTGGCCGGATAACAAACATATGGTAGGACGCCCAAAGTGCTGTCAGGAGAATCAACAACAAAAGAAAAGGTTTCAGCCATCTGTCGCGCTTGACATAAACCGTGGCCAACAGGGTGGAGAAGGTTTTCTCCGGCGCGGTATATTTGAAGCGATCCTCTTCCAGCGCTTTGACCCCATCAGCCAGCACCTGATCACTGACTTCAATGCCTTGTGCTCTGTAGATCTCGCGCAGTTTTTCGATCAACCGTTCACGACGTGCATCGGCATCCAGTTCACGATCAATCAGTTGCTGGCGATGGCGAAGCGTATCCACCACATCCATCGCCACCATAAGATCTTCCAGTGGAGCGGTTTTCTCCTCACCCATGAGCTACAGACCGTTTATTTTCAAGAAACGTTGTGAGCGAGGGGCAACGAATTCCCTCTGTTAATAATCGCCGTCAGACGACGTTTACCATCCTCGACCGCATCGCGGATTTCCTCGGCGTTCTTGGTCGATAGCTTACGCATTTCATCAATGATCTCGGCCGTCCGCTGCTGAAAATTGACTACGGAATCCACAAGTTTTTTGACGGACTCGGCACGAATTGTTGGTCCATATCCTGCGCGCACAGCCGCCTCCTGCACCTTACCACCGATGTCGGCCAGATCTTCCAGGCTCTTGGAAACACCATCTTTCATCGCGTTCAGTGTCTGGGTACTTTCATGCAGTCCAAACAAGCCGGTAAATGATGCCGTCAAAGCCGTAAGTACGGTCTCATTGGTACCGAAAAAGGTAATAGCCTGTTTGTAGACCCGATCCTTGGCACTGGTGGTTTGCATCAGGCGGGCCATGATCACTTCCGAGGTGTTGTAACTGACGGTGAGGTTATCGGACAAATCCTTGGCGATTTGGTAGCGATCTTCCGCATATTGCAGTTCCCGCAATCGCTCATCTCGGGACAGTTCCAGCTTCGCTCGTGCCGCTAGATCATCACCCTCAAAATTCTCCACCGTATCCGCCGCCTGAGAAAGCCGACCCTTGGCTTCGTTCCATAGGGCTTCGGCCTGCTGCAGGATTTCAAGGGCCAAGATCTCTGCTTCCTTGAGTGCCCCACGAAAATCCTGATAGGCATTCAAGATGATCCGTTCACGTTCGATCTGATCGCGGGAATCCTCGGCGACCTCAAGATAGGTTTGCTTGATTTTATCGAACCGGGAGGCAATGTCACCCCGGGTCACTTTCATCCAGATATTTCCGATACGTTCAAAGGTATCAATTTTGCCATCTTCCACCTGTTGGACCATACTTTTGGCGTCGTCACGAATACTGTTGAAGGCCTCGGTGATCTCGTTATACCGTTCGCCCATGCGCATCTGGCTGACCTGCTCGCGAACCACATCATTGAAGACTGAAGCCTGCGAGAGTGTTCTGGCAATGGCCACTGCCTTGTCTTCGTCGATATCGGAAATACGTTCGATCAGGGATAAAATCGGAGCTTCTTCGACCTTTTCGGGCATCAAACCAAGATCGCGCAACTGGTTCATGGCCTTATCGAGATACTGCAGAGCGGTGTTGTTCATCATTCTCCTCCTCTAGAATGCTTCGACCACGCAAGTGTACTGATGATGTAGCACAGACAGTGAGTTTTTCCTTGCCTGGTACTGTTATTCAAGTCATTGTTTTTCTAGTTATAAAAATTCATCATAGAATAGCTCTCAAACATTATCAATCATCCACTCTCTGTTGAACGTATGGAACAAATCCTGATCCGGCATGCCAAAATCGAAGATATCGGGTCGTGTCATGTAATTGAAGCTGCCTGCTTCGATCCTTCAGAAGCAGCCACCGAAAGAAAAATCCTGAAAAGATTACAAGACTACACCGAAGGATTTATCGTTGCCGAGTTAGACCGGAGAGTGATCGGTTTTATCAATTCTGCTGCAACAGACCGTCCCGACCTGTCTGATGAACAGCTCAAAGACATGGTCGGTCATGATCCTGCTGGAAAAAATCTGGTGATATTTTCACTGGCAGTGACACCGGAATTTCAGGGAAAAGGCATCTCGCGCCAGTTGTTGGAAGTTTATACAAGACAGGCCCGGCAAAAGAATAAAGCGTCGATCATGTTACTCTGCAAGCCGTACCTCGTGCCTTTTTATCAAAAAATGGGCTTCGTCGATTGTGGAAAATCAGCATCCTCTCATGGTGGGTTCGAATGGCATGAAATGCGGATGAATCTGATTGAAGGGTAACGCTCCCTTTTTTTAACACATTAAGCCACTTTCATTACATTTTTGCGATAGTTCATGAAGGTCACATCCCGACGCAAACCCAAATTGGCCCAGGGACGATAGGTATGGTTACCACCGATTTCTTCAAAAATACTTCTGGCTGTTTTGTTATCGCCCATAAAATGAAACACGGCCGCAAAATAATTGAGCGCCAGATGACGTTGGTGTCGTTCCATAAAGCCCTGCCCTCCGGGCTGATCTTTCATTCCGTCATAGGCTTTTTGTATTTCTTCCTGAACTTCAGGTTTTGAAAAATATTCGTCTCCTTCCTTGCCCTCAAGTTCAAGCCAGTTTTCAAAATGTGCTGCCGGGATCAGTCCATTCAATGCTCCATTTGCGCGAGCAGCATTCTCGCGTGCAAACTGGAACATCTCTTCTGTTGAGCCCAGCCACTTTTCTGTCAGCAAGGTCAGCATATTCAAGTGATAATCCAGTTGATCGGGAACCGTTCTGCGTCCATCATTATAGACTTGTTGGGCCTTTTCACGGTTGCTGACTCCCATTTCCGCACGGATCAAAGGTGCATAAACACCCGCAAAATCACGATCCTTTTCATAGGATCTGAGCAATTCCAGCTCGGCATCGCGCAATAAAGAAAGAAATGTTTCACCTTTTTTTCTTGAGACTTTACTGGCAACGGCGCCACCCCGGACTCGCCAGGCTTCTTCGATTAAAGAGTTCCCGTAAAGAAACCGTGCACGCGGATTATCCTGGTTCTTCTTTGCCAGCTTTTCAATCAACGGTGATTGAAAATCAATTACAGATAATTCTCTGAGTGTATCTGGGCTTGCAGCATCAACAAGACTTCCAAAGCGATCAAGATCACGTTTCTTACCCGCTTTTACAATCGCTTCAGCTTCTTCAGAAATCGCTTCCTTCTCCAGCTTTTTAAGCGCCCTCAGCAATCCCCGAACCTTAAATGCATGATAGATATCCCTGATTGCTGATCCATACATCCAGACGATGAACGCGATCACCAAAAGCCCAATGATGACTTTCATAACTATTCTCCCTTCATTGATTTTTTACTCTGGATTTTTCACCAACCGAAAGCCGATTTTATCCAGAAGAGTTTCATATTTTTTAAACTTT
>JALSRM010000075.1 GCA_026984775.1 Gammaproteobacteria bacterium | reverse complement strand
CGCAGAAGAAAGCGGCGAGACAGATCATGCCGCCGATCAGGACTACCAGTGGATCATCGATCCGTTGGATGGCACCACCAATTTCCTCCACACCTATCCACAATATGCCGTCTCCATCGCCCTCCGGCATAAGGGCAGGCTGGAGCAGGCCGTGATTTACGACCCCAACCGTACTGAACTGTTTACCGCGACCCGTGGCCGCGGCGCCTTTCTGGATAACCGTCGGATCCGGGTGAGTCAACGTCCCGGGCTCAAAGGATCGTTGATCGGCACGGGGTTTCCCGTCAGGCAGTACGATCAGCTGGAACGCTATCTGGAAACTTTCAAAGCCATCTTCAAGGATACCACCGGCATCCGCCGGGCTGGATCCGCTGCACTGGATCTGGCCTACGTTGCCTGTGGACGCCTGGATGGTTTCTGGGAACTGCACCTGCAACCCTGGGACATCGCTGCCGGCACCCTGCTGATCCAGGAAGCCGGTGGTCTGGTCGGCGACATCAACGGGGGCAGTGAACACATGAAGACGGGCAGTGTCGTGGCCGGAAACCCGAAAATATTCAAAGAGATCATCCAGCGCCTAAACAAAATCCAGACATAAAAAAAGCCCCTCGAGTGAGGGGCTTTTCTTGACCACCTAAAGTGTAATTACTTACAGGAAGCTGGCAGATATTTCTGAGGGATAGTTGTTGAATCTGCACCTACAGCCGCACCATTCGGATCAGTTGCACCGGCACATACCCATGCTATATCACCAGAGTTTGCAGGCGATGGACGGATAGTCAGAATCTGCCCAGCAATCGTCGCGTTCGCATTGTTACCATAGGTAATATCAATGGCTCCACCGTTGATGTTCATGGATGACACATAGTTACCAGAGTGATCGGCTGCCGCTGCACCTGGATTACCCGCACCATAGATTTGTGTCAAAGTAGGCCATGCACCCTTGTCAGCGAAATATTCTGACATAGCAGTCTTCAGTTTGGCAGCCATCGTCGGACCTTCACCAACCTGTGCACGGATTGTGTAATCCTGATAGGCAGGAATGGCCACGGCTGCCAGAATACCGATGATAGCAACCACGATCATCAGTTCGATCAGTGTAAAACCTTGTTGAACTTTCTTCATAATCAATTTCTCCTAATTTGTTGATTTATGTGCTGCCATCCTGGCGACACGTTGAATGAAACGGTCATCCCGGATATGTATCGCCGGTTGTCTCGAAACCTTTAGCCTGGTCGCTAAAGACAAGGTGGATACTTCCGGACGCCAACTCATCACTGTGAGTTGTCTGGGGAAATGCAGATTGCGTGCCATGTTTTACATCCATCCTCCTAGGGTTGGTTACCTATTGTTTTATTTGAATATTTTTAGAATTGACCGTTGATCACCCAGACGGCACACTGGTCTTTTCAGACAGGACGACTTCGCATTTTCGGCAAAATGTGACGATTTTCGTCACTTTGGGTAGAGGTGTGATGAAGGGTCCAGCTCAGTCCAGCCCCAACTTCTCCAAACGGTAACGCAATGCACGGAAACTGATACCGAGCAATTTTGCAGCAGCCGTCTTGTTCCAGCGGGTCTGTTCCAGTGCATCAATAATGCGTTCGCGTTCGATGGAGGTGAGATAGGCTTCAAGGTGCAGTTCTCCGGAGGCTTCAAGCGCATTGAAAGAACCATTCTCCGGTAATTGCAGATCCTCTTCTTCGATCACATTTCCTTCGCACAGAGTAACTGCGCGTTCCAGTATGTTTTCCAGCTCACGAATATTGCCAGGGAAGGAATAATTTATGAGCGCCTTTCTGGCCGTCGGTGAGAGTAGGTATTCACTATCTGTACTAACAGACAAATCGGTAAGAAAATGATCTATCAATAACAAGACATCGTCACCCCGTTCGCGCAGGGGCGGAACCTTGAGTTCGATCACATTGATACGGTAGAACAGATCTTGGCGAAACTCACCTGCCTCAACCATTTTTGCCAGATCCTTGTGCGTGGCACTGAGAATTCTTACATCGATGGGTTGTTCTTTATCCGCACCGACAGGCCGGATAGCCTTTTCCTGGATGGCGCGCAGCAGTTTCACCTGCATGTGCAAAGGTAACTCGGCCACTTCATCCAGAAAAAGCGTGCCTCCATTGGCAACCTGAAACAGACCTTGTTTGTCGGTATGAGCGCCTGTAAAACTCCCTTTTATGTGCCCGAACAGTTCACTTTCCAGCAGCTCGGCCGGAATCGCGCCGCAGTTGACCGGTACAAAGGGGCGATCTGCTCTGGGGCCTTGTTCATGAATCATCCTGGCGACCAGCTCCTTGCCGGTGCCCGATTCTCCACTGATGTAGACGGGCGCCTGGCTGCGTGCCAACTTTTTAATGGTATTCCGCAATTTGATTATTTGGGTCGATTCACCAATAATGGAGGGTCCGGTTTGTGACCTTCTTGCCGCGAGTTTCAAAGCATTGGAAACAAGCGCACGCAGGTTGTCCAGATCCACCGGTTTGGTAACAAAGTCGAAAGCGCCGGTCTTGAGCGCCTGTATTGCTGTTTCCATATTGCCGTGTGCAGTGATCACGGCGACCGGGATATCAGGGTGGTTCTGCTGTATATATTCCACCAGCTCGAGCCCGTCTCCATCGGGCAGGCGCATATCTGTGAGGCAAAGATCAAACGCTTCATTCTCCAACAGTCGGCGTGCCTCGTCCAGATCAGCAGCCGCCTTGCTGGGGACATCCATCCTCTGCAGTGTGATCGTCAGCAGTTCACGAATATCGGGTTCGTCATCGACGATAAGAGTGTTCGCGACCATTTCTATTCGATATGTATCTGTTTGTCCGGATGTGCAAAAATAATTCTAAAACAGCATCCGTTTTCTGTATTCTTGTGCAGAACCAGGATGGCCTGGTTGGCTTCACACAATTCCTTAGCAATATAGAGGCCAAGGCCAGTACCACCGGAACGATCGGTAAAGAACGGTTCAAAGATTTGATCCATACGCTCTTCACTTATCCCGGGACCTTGATCGATAATATCCAGACAGGGACGTTCAGAACCTTTGCTCACAGAACACCGCAGTACGACTTTTGGATCATGCTGACTGTAACGCAGGGCATTTTCACAGAGATTGGTAAGGATCTGGTGAAGTTGACTCTGATCCATGGTCACGCGGATATTTTCCGGTTCCACAGAATGGATCATCTCTGTTTCAGACAGTTGATGCTGCAGACAAAAATCTGTCACATACTGCTCCAGCCAGGGTTTGATCAGAAAGCTTTCCGGGACCGAGTCATCACGCCGCCCAAGCCTGAGAATGTTTTCAATGATCAGGTTCACTCGTGTGGAGTGATCGCGGATGATCTGTAGAAGCCTCTGGTCAGCCTCATCAAGTTTTGATGATTCCGACAGTAGTTGCCCTGCATGGCTGATCGCTCCCAATGGATTCCGGATCTCGTGAGCGATACTGGCAGTCAGTTGTCCCAGTGAAGCCAATTTAAGTTGCTGCGCTTTCTGGCGCATGGTCGCGGCATCCTCCAGAAAGATGAGAATATCGGAATCTCCCTCTTGGCCAAGATAGGTAAAAGAAACCTGCATCTCTGTCGGGCCGGAGTCAACTTTCAGTAGGCTCGTCGCCTGATTGCCTTTGAGCCAAGCCTTGAGTAACTCATAGAGTTCAGTGGAGATCCTGATCAAGGGCATACCCTCGATTCGGCCATTGATCCCCAGAAACCGGGTAGCAGAGACATTGGCCATGCGGATCACTCCCTTTCTGTCCAGCACCAGCAAACCGGAACGCATACGTTGAATAATACGGGCATTCATACGTGACAAACTGACCAAATCCTGGCCACGCTGGGCTGCCAATGCCTCGCTCTCACGGATCCGTTTCGCCAGCGTATGTGCAAGCGACGCCGTAGCGAAGAGCACTGCACCCAACAAGCCAGCGGTGGTAAAGTTCGGTTGGTAAACGTCATTCAACAGAACCAGTACTTCCACCACCAGGATGACCAGCGCTCCGATAGCCGCAAACAGAAATGCAGTACGTCCCATCAGTAGTAGACTACCGGCGGCAACACTCATGACGATCAAGAGTCCAATGCCACTGCTGACTCCGGAACTGGCATACATCATGACCCCAAAGGCGATAAAGTCGACAAAGACCTGAATGAAGACTTGTTGACGGAAAGCGGGACGCCGGAATCTGACCAAGAGCAGGAGGAAGATCGCACTGCCCAAGAGTCCGATCACGGCAACCATGAAAAGACCTTTCGCATAGGCACCAAAAGGCGCAGGCAGGTGACCGCTTGCGATTAGAATGAGCAGAAATCCTGAAAGGATAATGCGGTAGTAACTGAACAGCCGGAGTGCACGCCAGGCTGGTGTAGTGGAATACTTATTCAAGATTTATGAGCCAACCTGTGCCGTTTACTACAAAAGACATGATCACCGTCCCGTACGGCTTCTTCTTCCGGAACATAGACGCCGCAATACTCGCACTGTACAGTTTTTTTGGCTGCTGTTTTTTGTCTGTTTCTTTTAACAGATCCCCGGTCCTGCCAGCGCAGACGGTTCCGCTGAAATTTCCGGAAGAAGGACAGGCCGACTCCGATCAAAATACCCAGAAGGATCAATCTGATTAATCCGGGCACTGCTTTTCACCTTCACTTACGTTAAGATTTATCATACGTTCTAAATAGCAAATATCATGCACAATAGCTACAGGAAGCTGACTTTATGAATCTGCACGAATATCAGGCCAAACAGCTCTTTGCAGAATACGGGATTCCTGTTCCGGCAGGCAGTCCGGCCCGATCAGTTGAAGAAGCGCTTCGTGCAGCAAAAGCGCTCGACAGTGATGGCTGGGTGATCAAGGCCCAAATCCATGCTGGAGGCCGTGGCAAGGGCGGTGGTGTCAAACTGGCCGCAAACCTGGATGAAGTCAAGACCATCGTCAGCCAGATGTTGAGCCGGAATCTGGTGACTAAACAAACCGGATCGGAAGGTCAGCCGGTTCACCGTGTACTGATAGAGGTGAATACCGAGATTCGAGACGAACTGTACCTGAGTATGCTGGTGGATCGATCCCGTAAGCGGATTTCGATCATTGCCTCTACCGAAGGAGGGATGAACATTGAGGAGGTTGCGGAGCAAAATCCAGATAAAATTTTCTCACTGACCATCGACCTAATCATGGGGTTACAGGCCTATCAAAGCCGCCAGCTCGGACATGCCTTGCGGTTGGACAAAAAACAACGCAAGCAACTGGACCACATACTCAAATCCATGTACCGACTGTTCATGGAAAAGGATCTGAGCCTGATCGAGATCAATCCACTGATTATCGACGATCAGGACCATCTGAAGGCGCTCGATGCCAAAGTAACCATTGATGACAACGCCCTTTTCCGCCAGACGATACTGGCCGAATGGCGTGATCCGGAACAAGAAGATCCACTGGAAAGTGAGGCCAAACGTTTTGATCTTAACTTTGTCCGACTCGATGGCGAGATTGGCTGCATGGTCAACGGTGCCGGGCTGGCCATGGCCACCATGGATATCATCAAGCTTCACGGTGGCAAGCCCGCCAATTTCCTCGATGTAGGCGGTGGCACGACGGCCGAGAAAGTCACTGAAGCTTTTAAGCTGATCCTATCCGAACCCAAGATCAAAGCCATTTTGGTCAACATTTTCGGTGGGATTGTTCGCTGTGATCTGATTGCAGAAGGCGTGATCACGGCCATCCGCGAAGTAGATATCGACATTCCAGTAGTCGTTCGACTGGAAGGCACCAATGTGGAAGCAGGTAAAAAGCTCATCCAGGAAAGCGGCCTGTCCGTCATCACCGCAGAAGACCTCGATGATGCAGCACTGAAAGCCGTCGCAGCCGCGAAGGGAGAAATCTGATGGCGATTCTGATCGATGAAAACACCCGAGTCATTTGTCAGGGAATTACCGGACAACAGGGTACATTCCATTCCCAACAGGCGCTGGAATACGGTACCCGAATGGTCGGCGGTGTGACACCAGGTCGCGGAGGAGAAACCCATCTTGGCCTGCCTGTGTTCGACACTGTCTATAAAGCTGTCAAGGAAACCGGTGCCGAGGCCAGCATGATCATGGTTCCTCCGGCCTTTGCTGCTGAAGCCATCGTGGAAGCGGCAGAGGCCGGGATCCGAATCATTGTCTGTATCACCGAGGGTATCCCCGTCCTCGATATGCTGAAAGTCCGAACCAGCCTCATGCAATACCCGGAAACTGTCTTGATCGGCCCGAATTGCCCCGGCATCATCTCACCGGGCAAAAGCAAGATCGGGATCATGCCCGGCAGTATCCACACTCCCGGAAGGGTTGGGATCGTCTCCCGCTCCGGAACCTTGACCTATGAGGCCGTCTATCAAACCAGCCGATTGGATCTGGGGCAAAGCACCTGTATCGGTATTGGTGGCGATCCCATTCATGGGATGGGGTTCATCGATTGCCTGAGCCTGTTCGAGGACGATCCGGAAACCGAAGGGATTATTCTGGTAGGTGAAATTGGGGGTACGGACGAGGAGGAAGCTGCCGAATTCATTGCCGCAAATATTTCCAAGCCGGTTGTCGCCTATATCGCCGGAGTCACCGCACCACCGGGTAAGCGTATGGGCCATGCCGGCGCGATTATTGCTGGCGGTAAAGGCACAGCCACCGACAAATTCAATGCGTTGGAATCTGCCGGAGTCACCACCACACACTCTCCGGCCGCACTGGGCAAGACGTTGGCAGAATTGTTGAAATGAATGAAACGATCCGCCTCTCTTTGGCACAACTGAACCTGCACGTCGGCAACATTGAAGGCAATACCGATAAAATCATCACCGCCGCGATCCGTGCACGTGATGAACAAAAAGCCGATGTGATTGTCTATCCCGAGCTTACAATCACCAGTTATCCTCCCGAAGACTTGCTGCTACGGCCTCATCTTCACGAGATGGTTCGCGAGGCTCTGAACCGGATCTGTACCGAGGTCAGCGGTATCGATCTCATCGTCGGCCACCCGCGGAAAGAGGGTCGGCTTCTCTATAATAGTTGCTCCCTGATCAGAAATGGGGAAATCGTTGCCACCTACAACAAGCAACACTTGCCCAACTATAGTGTCTTCGACGAGAAACGCTATTTCGTTCCGGGTGACAAACCGGTGGTGGTGGAAATCAAGGGGAGACATATCGCCTTGAGTATCTGCGAGGATATCTGGACACCAGGCACAGGCAGACAGGCCCGGGATGCTGGAGCCAGCCTGATCATCAATCTAAACGCCTCACCCTATCACAAGGATAAATCCGACGAACGCTATGAAGCCCTTGTCGCCAACATCCATGAAGGCAACATGCCGGTGGTCTATGTCAACTTGGTGGGCGGTCAGGATCAACTGGTTTTCGATGGTGGATCACTGGTTATGGACGACAAGGCCAGATACTGTTTCCTGGCACCCAGTTTTGAAGAAAATGTTTATGTCGTGGAGATCAGCCCTGATAACACGATCCGTCATGCCTATCCTCAACCTCGCCCCTTCATACCTGAAGAAAGCATCTACAAGGCGCTGGTTACCGGTGTGCGTGACTATACCCGGAAGAATGGATTCAGAGGCGTCGTGCTCGGGCTCTCCGGTGGCATCGACTCTGCCCTGACGGCGGCTATCGCTGTTGATGCACTCGGCAGTGACAATGTGGAGGTGGTCATGATGCCATCACGCTACACCAGTGAGATCAGCACCAAAGATGCCGTTGCCGAGGCCAAGGCACTGGGCATCAAATATGAGATCATTCCCATCGAGAAGCCTTTCAATGCCTTTCTCGAGTGCCTCAGCGAGGCGTTTGCCGGTACACACCCAGACACGACGGAAGAGAATATTCAGGCGCGTTGCCGTGGCATCATTCTGATGGCATTTTCCAACAAATTTGGAAAGCTGCTTCTCTCCACCGGCAACAAAAGTGAACTGGCCGTTGGTTACGCCACACTTTACGGAGACATGAATGGTGGTTTCAACCCGTTGAAAGATATCTGGAAAACGATGGTCTATCGTCTCGCGGAATGGCGCAATTCCATCTCTCATGTGATTCCACAACGAGTCATCGATCGCCCTCCTTCCGCCGAACTGGCACCTGATCAGAAAGATTCCGACAATCTACCCGAATACGAAATTCTCGATCCCATACTCGAGGCCTACATCGAACGGGACGAGCCACCTCAGCAGATCATCGAAGAAGGCTTTGATCCCGATACCGTCAAACGTGTGGTGACCCTGGTCGATCGTAACGAGTACAAACGGCGCCAAGCGGCACCAGGCGTGCGCATCACCAAACGTGCCTTTGGGCGGGATCGCCGTTACCCAATCACATCGGGTTATCGAGAATTTTAACTCTGCAAACCCATGCGCAAGATCATCCACATCGACATGGATGCCTTCTTCGCCTCTGTGGAACAGCGCGACCATCCGGAATACCGGGACAGGCCGCTGATCGTGGGTGGCGATCCAGACCAACGTGGTGTGGTTGCGGCATGCAGTTATGAGGCACGCAACTACGGCATTCATTCTGCAATGCCCGCCTCCCGGGCGCGCCGATTCTGTCCCGAGGCCATCTTCGTCCGCCCACGCATGGAGGTCTACCGCAAGGTATCGGAACAGATCCGCGCCATCTTCAGGCATTATACGGATCAGGTAGAACCCCTCTCTCTGGATGAGGCTTACCTCGATGTCACCGAGTCCGAACTCTTCAAGGGATCGGCAACTCTGATTGCCCGGGACATCAAACGCGCAATCTTCCAGGAAACCCAGCTCACCGCTTCCGCGGGTGTCTCCTACAACAAATTCCTTGCCAAGATGGCCTCGGACATGGACAAACCGGATGGACTCTACCTCATTACACCGGCGCAGGGCGAAAAATTCGTCGAGGATCTGGCAATCGGAAAATTCTACGGCATTGGCAAGGCTACAGAAGCGAAAATGAAATCACTCGGTATTCATACGGGACGCGAGCTCCGAAAATGGTCCGAAGAGGATCTCGTACGGCATTTTGGAAAGGTCGGACACCACTATTACCTCATTGCACGGGGCATCGACAAACGCCCTGTCAACCCAGTCCGGATCCGTAAATCACTCGGCAAAGAACAGACCTACGCGACGGATCTCGACAATCCTGCTGAGATGCAGCGTGAATTGGAAACGCTGGCAGCCAACGTTGCCACCAGCCTCCATGAAAAGGAGCTTGCAGGCCATACGTTCACAATCAAGATCAAGTACGACAACTTTGAACTCATTACCCGCAGCCAGACCATTGAATCACCGCTCGATCTGGACACCATGAATGCACTCATCCCAGAGTTACTGGCAAAAACTGAGGCTGGCAGACGCAAGGTCCGTTTGCTGGGTGTGAGCGTTTCGAAGCTGGTCAACCGGAAGGGAGAATTTGAGAAACTGCAGAAAAAGCTGTTTGAGCAAGAGGGCATATAAAAACGGCCGCAGTTTGCGGCCGTTTCGGATAATGGTGCCGGCACGAGGAGTCGAACCCCGGACCTACTGATTACAAGTCAGTTGCTCTACCAGCTGAGCTATACCGGCTGAGGTGGTGTATTCTATTGCGGAGCGCCGAGAAGTGCAATCTCCTGACAATCTTTATCGATAACTTTTATCTCTTCAGGCAAATCTGGCAAAGTTTGCCTGTCAACGGCCTGGATATCCAGCCAATAGACCTGAGTGATCTTGTGTTGGGGGACAACCACGGGATGGTACCCCTCTCTCTCCAACTCAACGAGCCTGCGATTGACTGCATCCTGTGAGCTGAACAGACCCAATGAGATAGCATTTTTCATATCACCCTTGCTGACTAAATAATAGTCCTTCAACCCCTTGCGTTTGAGTTCCTCGAGTTTTTTCTTTGCCTCCTTTTCATTCCGTGGTTCCAGATAGACCCAATAACGCTCTTGAGTGCGCACTTCCTCCGCTCTTTTGTGTACCGGGATATCATGTGTAATAAACCAAGTCTCTGTTTCACGAAACCGGGTCTCGTCGGAGAAAGGTCCAATCGAAATACACTTGTCTCCCCCGGGGAAGGACTGCGCGTCTATTCCGGTTCGATCATTTGCCTGAGGATCTATCGGTTCTTCACTGATAACGACTTCTTCATTACGCAAGGGAGGCGGCTCATCGAGTTCACTCAAAAGGGTTAGCGATCTATCCTGACCGGAACTGCTCTCTTCCTCAATTGCAGTCGTCGGGACTACCTGATCGATACGCCGGTTCATCTGCCATCCCAGATAGGTAACATTGGCAACCAACAGAAAAATCGCGATCCATTTCATCATTTTATTAACATCAAACCTTTAAGAACCAAATCAGGCTCCGAGATCAATTCATCATCAATGGCATGGATGACCTGTTCTGCATCACCCCCGGTTATGATGAACTGGATACTGGATCCAAACTGTTGCCTGATCCGTCCGATCATATACTGTATGCCACCGATAAACTGATGATAACATCCTGAATTGATCGCATCTTCCGTGCTGCTTGCCAGCATGGGAAAGTTTTTCCGGACTTCAGCATTCAGCGCATGCGTATGATCTGTCAATGCACGCGCAGACAGTGACAGGCCTGGGGCGATTAGGCCACCCTGATGAACTCCGTTTGCATCCAGCACATCAATGGTGACAGCCGAACCGCAATCGATCACACAGACGCTTCCTTTGACCATGCTCCATCCGCCCAGGATCGCCAACCAGCGGTCAATTCCCAGCTGTTGTGGTTGCGAATAACTATTGGTCACACCGCAGGCTTTTCTGCTGACCACAGCAATGTCCGGATTGATCGACCAATTCTTCCTGCACCAGTCCGTTACTGCCTCTTCTATTACATCTCCTGCGACATTTGAGATCGCAATGCTTTCCGGCCGATCCAACTGTCCCCATTGACAGTCCAGCAAGCGCTGCATGGCCCCCAGTTCCCAGACAAACCTGTTCTGTTCGATAAAGTCTGCCGCACGAGCTAGAGCCCATTTGACCCGCGTGTTGCCTATATCAACCAATAATCTGTTCATACCAGATCGGTGATGCCCCTGATGCTGATCTCACCACTAATGAAGTATTTGGTCTCATTGCCAATTTCTACACAAAGTGATCCGTCTCGAGTGATACCCTGTGCAATTCCTTCCAGTATCTGACTTCCGTTATCCATGATCACATGTTTGTCCCTGCAGAGATCATACGTACTCCACTCCTCTCTGATTCCATCAAGTCCCTGATTTTCCATCACTTGCATCAGGCTCACCAACTCAGAGAGAATCAGACTGGTCAGTTCGTTGCGTGGGGGTACTGTGGTAAGGTGCTGATCGATAGAGGTCCACGGCTGCTGAATTCGCCCAAAATATCCGGCCCTATTATAAACATTTATCCCGATACCGATGACAACGGCACCCCTGGCTGTCATGTCGATCAGGATACCTGCCAGTTTCTGGCCGTTACAGATGACATCATTGGGCCATTTGACGCCCACTTTCTGGATCCCAATCTGATGCAATACACGAATAAGTGCAACGGCAGGCAGGAAGCTGATCAATTGTATATTATCGATCTTCCGGGAAATTTGACTGCATACTGAAAGACACAGACTCGCAGCAAAAGGGGCAATCCAGTTTCTGCCGTGACGTCCTCTTCCTCTGGTCTGATATTCAGCCATGCAAACAGCAATCCCCCTTTCCGAAAGGGTGGCATTCAACAGTTCTTTATTGGTCGATTCGGTAACACTGTGCCAGGTCAGGGATTCAATAAGAGATGATACTGATGCCGGTAATTGTGCATGAATCTGATCCGTATCCAGCAAATCCAGTGGTCCTTCGAGCCGACAGCCGTCTTTATTGAGCTGGTTGAATGCCAGACCACATGCCTGAAAAAACTGTAACCGACAATAAAGATCCTCGACTGAAAACGCATGATGATCGATCCGTCTCCTCAATTGGGACAAATCGGTTACCTGGAAGGGTGACAAGTTGGTGAGAATAATCCGATCAATGGGCGTGGTGCCCGTGGTCAGGAGGTTATTTTTTTCCAGTTTTTTCATCCACCGTCGTTGAATGTTCTGGCGAAGCAGCAGAAAAGTGTCCTATCCTTGCCATTTGATCTCCCTTGCCGGTCAACTCCAGGTGATCGGGTAACCTGAGATCGTCCTGTGTGTCACTGAAAAACTCTCCCAAAGCCTCGGCAACTTTCTCATCGATATCTGGGATCTGCGAAACCAGAGAAAAATCTGCCGGTTTTTCAGGGCTGGAAAACTCTGGTCGTATCTCGGGAGGCCCATCCAGGAGATCAGAATAAAGTCGGACAGTCTTGTCGTCATTCGGGCTTCTGAACAACTGTACGGTCATTTCCTGTATATCCTTTCTCAATTCCTCATCCGCTTTCCCCTTTGACTTTGCTTGCAGACTCGTAAAACTCGCTTCCAGTTCATTCTTGTAGAGTACCTGTGTACGCTGGTGTTCCTCCGTTTGGGATGGCTGGCTCATCCACGTGTCAGGCACTTCATAGATGGTTTTTTCATGATGATCTGCGAGTACTGCATTGGGCGTCACTGTTTGGGGATCGAGAACAGTGGAAAAGGGAGGTATTGATTCGAGCGTTTCAATGGTTTCTTCAAGTGGATTGATGACCGGCATCGTATGTTCGACAAATCTGAAGGTGTATTTATGGATGCGGATGCGATCACCGTCCTTCAACTGTTGGCGATCCTGCACTCGCCGGCCGTTGACATAAGAGCCATTGACACTCCCCTGATCCTGGAGCCAGTAAGCGCCATCCTCATATTCGATTACAGCGTGCTGCCGTCCTACCGTCACTTCGGGCACAACTATAGAGTCATAGAGTTTACTATCGTGGGCCTCGATTCGACCGATCATCACGGGCTTGTCTGTGATGGTGTATTTCTCAAACGGTGTAACCTTGTCGGCATCGATCAGAATCGCCTCCGGTCTTCTGAGATCTGGTGTATCTTTCAGATTGCCTTGAGTACGTCCAAACTGGCGAAACGTGATGATGGTCAGGACTGCACAGATCAGAAATACCAGAATCGAAATCAGCAGCCAGATCTGTGCCGCCGACAAGTTCTGCACACTTTGCAGTAGAGATTCCAATGTCTGATTGCCATCCATATTCTTATTCCGTCCCCGTCGCTACAGGTCGTGAAGGATCAGAACACCATTCACTCCATGAACCCGCATAGAGTCGAGGCTGCGGCAGGCCCGCATGAGTGAATGCCACGATATTGTGACAGGCAGTTACACCCGATCCACAATAAAAAACCACATCCTCCGGTGCCGTATCACCCAGAAGTCTGGTGAAATTTTCAGCGAGTCGATCAGGTGGAAGAAAACGGCCTTGCTCATCAAGATTGTTCTGCCAAAAATGATTGATCGCTCCTGGGATATGTCCGGCGACCCGATCGATCGGCTCCAGTTTTCCCTGGTAGCGATCGGGATCCCGGGAATCGATCAACAGCGGCACCTCCGGGAGCTGGTCAACAATGACCAGACGATCGCGGTTGGGTCTGCCGAAGAAAGAACTCCGCTGGTTGATAATCTCACCGGATTCCACTTTACGATCATCCTTCCGCCAGGCTGACCATCCACCATCCAGCACTGCCACCGCTTCGTGTCCCATATATTTAAGCATCCACCACAGACGGGCACAAAAAGCACCGCCGGTATCATCGTAGACAACCACCTGTTTTCCAGAGTCGATGCCAAGTGATGAAAAGGTGCCCATCATCGTTTGTGGAGCTGGCAAAGGATGGCGGCCATGATCGGTCACCGGATCTCCACTGAGTTCTCCGCTGACACTCGCATACACTGCACCCGGAATGTGTGATTCCTCCCAAGCCTTCCGGCCCGCTGCAGAATCCAACAGATCATAGCGGCAATCCACTATAATCCACTCTGGGTCTCCCAGATAATTGGCCAGTATTTCACTGTCAATTATAGTCTTATACATATTATTTCACATTTATTTACATATTATTAACTTAAATCAGCGCAATGTCAGCCTTCTTTACCGATAAAACTGTGTTATTTTCCTGCAATGCAGCATAAGCAACTGATCTTAAAGGTTTTGTCAGTCACGCTGATTCCCTTATCGTTATCTGCCTGTTCCACACTTGGATATTATTCCCAGTCTATTCGGGGCCAACTGGATGTGATGTCTAAGCGGATGCCGATTTCCGATCTCCTTCACAAAGAGGAGACCCCCATTGAGAAAAAGAAAGTACTGCAAAAGATTCAACAGATACGTTCCTTCGCAAGTGAGTCCTTACTTTTACCTAATAACAGAAGTTACAAAAGTTATGTTGAGCTGGGACGTGAGTTTGTTGTGTGGAACGTCTTTGCTGCACCGGAGTTTTCAGTGAAACCTGTTACCTCCTGTTTTCTAATCGTTGGTTGCCTGCAATACCGAGGATTTTTCAACAGAGATGATGCCATTGATCACGCTGTTGAACTGCAAAGTAAAGGCGATGATGTCTATGTGGCTGGAGTCTCTGCCTATTCCACCTTGGGTTGGTTTGATGATCCGGTGCTGAGCTCCATGTTGGCCTACGGTGAATCCCGGCTGGCAGAAGTGATCTTCCATGAATTGGCACATCAGCTTGTCTATGTCAGAAACGATACCGCGTTCAACGAAGCCTTTGCTACTGCAGTGGGTGAGATTGGTGTACGGCGGTGGTTGAAAAGCAACGGCCGAGAAACTGATCTTGCAAAATATGAAAGAAGAAAACGGTGGGAGCATGCATTCATCGGGTTGATCCTTACCGTAAAATCCAAGCTCGAGAAACTCTATGGCACGGCTCTGCCCGAAAAAGAGATGCGTTCACGCAAGGCAGCGATCTTCAATCAGATGCGTGCGGATTATCAACACTTGAAATCCACCTGGGAAGACCCACCCGATTATGACAAATGGATGTCCCGGGATCTCAACAACGCGAAGATTGCTTCCGTTGTAACCTACCATGAATTAACAGAAGCTTTTAATGATTTGCTCGATCGCTCTGACGGAGACCTCAAGCTCTTTTACCAGCGTGTTCGACACCTCGGCTCTCTGCCGAAAAAGCAGCGACACCGCTGCCTGGATAATATGGACACACTGCCTAACTGTTTTCCCTGATGGGTTTTCTGGTAATCTGTCAACCATGAAAATCACTTTCGTCAAAAAAATAAAATCTAATGGAGAACCGTGTAAAAAATGCCGGGAAGTGGAGCAACGACTGAGTGAGGCGGGTTTGCTGAATCGGATCGACGAGACGGTACTCGCCGACGAGCGTGATCCTGAAAGTCCAGGCATGCAGCTGGCAGCTCGACATAAGATCGATCTTGCACCTTTTTTCATTGTCGAGGATGACAACGGCAACCAGACCGTCTACACCATCTATTTCAAGTTTCTGAAAGAGGTGCTCGGCGTTTCACCCTCAACGGGCAGGTAATTCCATCTCCTCAAATAACCGCTCGATGGCCTCACGATCCTTCGCGGCCATCGCCTGCTCGACGAGCTCACGGGTCAGATGGGGCGCGAACTGGGTAATGAAATCGTACATGTAACCCCGTAAAAATGCGTTCTTCCGGAACCCGATCTGGGTGATCTCCATCTGGAATAAGTGGCTGGCATCCAAAGCCACAAGCTCGGTATCCACTGCAGGATCGTAAGCCATCTTTGCAATGATCCCAATCCCCAGGCCAAGCCGTACATAGGTTTTGATCACATCGGCATCAACGGCGGTAAAAACCACTCTGGGTTCTAGTCCCTTGTCACTGAAGGCTTTGTCGAGATGGGAGCGCCCGGTAAAACCAAACACGTAGGTCACGATGGGATACTCTGCCACTTTCTCCAGTGTCAATTCATCCAGCTGTGTCAAAGGGTGACCTTTAGGTACCACGATGCTTCGGTTCCAGCGGTAACAAGGAAGCATGATCAAGTCTGAGAATAACTCCAATGCCTCGGTAGCAATGGCAAAATCCACCTTACGGTTCACCGCCAGTTCAGAAATTTGCATGGGCGTGCCCTGCTGCATGTGCAGTGATACCCCTGGATATTTGTCCATAAACGCCTTGATCACTTCAGGCAAAGCATATCTCGCTTGGGTATGGGTTGTAGCAATAGTAAGAGAACCGTGTGCTTCGTCACTGTGCTCCGCCGCAACCCGTTTGATATTCTCAACTTCACCGAGAATACGCCCGGCGAGCTCGATTATATCTCTGCCAGCAGGCGTAATTTCTGTGAGATGCTTGCCACTACGGGAAAATATCTGTAATCCCAGTTCGTCTTCCAGCAACCGGATCTGTTTACTGATACCCGGTTGCGATGTAAACAGGCTCTCGGCGGTGGCAGAGACGTTCAAGTCATGCTTTGCGACTTCCCAGATATAGCGGAGCTGTTGCAGTTTCATGATTGGATTACAAACAAAAATGAATAAAGAATATATGACTTATTCTTTTTTATTATAGATGCTTGGGGAGTCAAATGATAGTGGAAGTAAAAAAACCTGGCAGCGTCCAGTCGCCGATTCCCTTTGATAAACCGTAACGATGGAATTGACTGTCTCTCTCAATGAAATGACACCGTGGGTTCTCTTGGTGATTAGGTGGTCTTTTCAGCGAAAAAGAGGAGTATACTTCTAATACTTCGCAATTCGACGACCTGCAGATCAACTGGCAGTACGCCTGTTAGTAGCGGGGCGGAGTCGGGTGTACGCCCTAGCGAATTTCATGCATCTCGATGTCATGGCGAGCTGAATCGGCGCCCGAATTGACCCTCTCGATCATGGAGGCATTACGATGATGAAACCCAAACTGTGGACCTGGCTGCTTTTCTTCCTCCTGGTTCCCTTCCTCCTGGCCAGCTGCGGCGGGGACGAAGAGACCATCCAGACCGTCTCCCAGAGCACGGTCCCGGACTGCCCCACCTGCGTCATCGACTCGGTTGAGGTGACGGCGGAGTACGTTTCCATCCCCTACGTGGGGGACCTGTGGCCCATGACCTGGGCCGACAACGACAAGCTCTACACCGCCTTCGGGGACGGCACGGGCTTGGACGGCTGCTACCCCACCCTGCTCCTGGACGAACCCGACGAGTTCGACGCGGCCTACAACGAGGTCACCCCGGGCTGCTTCGTGCCCAAGGAGCCGGACAACGAGTACTGTGAGGTCTTCGGGGAGTGCTCCCAGTGCCGTCCCCAGTGCCTCTACACCCCCGTGGGCCTACTGGAGCTCACCGGCCCCGTCCCGAACTTCGCCCCCTGTGACGGCTCGGACCAGTGTCTGGTCAGCCGCCACATCCCCTACGGGGATCTCCAGGTCTACCAGAACTCCGACAAGCCCTCCAGCGTCCTCTTCGTAGATGGCCGCCTGATCATGCCCCTCCACTACCCGCCTGGCGAGCCCACCCAAGGCTACCTGGCCTACTCCCAGGACTATGGCCGCACCTGGACCAAGGTGGAGGGCTCCCCCTGGGGGGACGACAGTCCCTTCAAGGTGATGATGTTCATCAACATGGGCCAGGCCTACGAGCTGAACCGGGATGGCTACGTCTACGCCCTGGGCATCCAGGACGAGATCGCCAGCCCACCCCGGCGCCAGGCCATCTACCTGACCCGCGCGCCCGTGGACCAGCTCCTGGAGTACGACGCCTACCAGTACTTCGCCGGGTTGAAACCCAGCGGCCTGCCCATCTGGTCCGCCCAGCAGACGGACGCCGCCCCCCTGCCGGGCCTGCACACCCTGGCCCAAGGCGCGGCCATGTACCACCCGGGCCTGGATCGCTTCCTCTTCCTCTCCGGCTTCGTGGGAACCCTGGAGGACGGCAACCCCGCCGGCGCCCTCTTTGAGGCCCCCACTCCCTGGGGCCCCTGGAGCGAGGCGGATCGCTTCCTGGCCGGCTACATTCCGGGCATCATCCCCAAGGGGACCGGCCCGAACAGCTTCTACTTCACCGCGGCCGGCGGCGGTCCTGTGACCTACAACCTGAACGTGGGCCAGATCACCGTGACCCGTCGCTCCCCCAACGACCTCTACCTGCCCCTGATCCTGGCCGAGACCCGCAAGCGGGAGCAGATCGTGGGGGACTTGGACTTCGAGACCCTGCAGCCCACCCGCCAGCGCACGGAGAGCCGCTTCAACGTGGCCTTCACGGACCTGGGCTCCCCCTTCGAGCACAAGGGCAAGCTCTGGCTCCTCTTCGGGGACACGGACCCGGAGGCCCCGGGCTGGGACGAGTGGCACGACGACACCATCGCCTTCACCGACGCGAAGACCATCCAGGAATTCTCCCTCACCTTCCTCACAGACCCCAACCGGCCTCGGGGCCTGGTGAACCCGGTCATCGCCTGCCCGGCGGAAGGGGACGATGACTGCGTGGACCTGGGCGCGCTCAACGTGCCGGTCACAGGGCTGAGCGACGGGAAGAGCATGTTCGTCTGGTTCACCACCGACGCCGCGGGCCGCAGCCTCCTGGCCCGCTCCGACGACGACGGCCGCAGCTTCCGCAAGGTCTACGACTTCGGCGACACCCACTTCATCGACGTCTTCGCCCAGCGGTTCGACGGCCCCATCCCTGGGCTGGAGGGGGAGGGGCCCTGGGCGCTGGTCTTCGGCAGCGGGGATCAACAGCACAACCACGTCTACCTGGCCGCCGCGCCCCTGCAGAGCCTGCGGGATGGGGATCGCTCTCAGGTGCGCTTCCTCTCTGGCGTTGACTTCCGCCCGGACGGCTCGGCCCGGCTCGCCTGGTCCGAGGAGGAGGGGGATTCGGTGGCCCTCTTCCAGATCGAACACGCGCAGGGGCCGGGCATCATGTCCGAGGTGCCCCACGACTGGGGCTTCGGCGAGCCCCTGGTCCACTACAATCCGGTCCTGGAGAAGTGGGTGGCCACCTACAACGCAGGACGTCAGACCATCCGCCTGCGCATGGCCGACACCCCTTGGGGGCCCTGGAGCGCCTCCCTGGTCCTCTTCGACCCGGCCGCGGACTACGGTCGGGGCCCCGCCTTCGGCCGCTATATCGGCGACGACCGCACCGAGCATCTGGGCGGCCAGGGCGAGCTCTACGGCCCCTACGTTCTGCCCCGCTTCACTCAGCGCCTCCCGGACGGACGCATCAAACTCTACTGGCTCCTCTCCCCCTGGCAACCCTACGTGGTCTACCTCATGGAGAGCACCCTGGTCCCTGCGCCCCGGGTGGCCGTATGCTGTTCCTGAAAGAAGGCTTCACAGCACCGGTAGTCCTCAACGACAACTGTCCTAAAGGTCTGGCATACGTCTTGAGCTGACTACACCAACTTTGGGATGCAATTTGTGTTGTTCACTGAAACCAATCAATAATACGTAAAAATAAAGGGGGCCAAAGCCCCCTCTTTGAGACCTGTCGGTCTCCAGTCAGGCAACGGCCTGATTACTTTGTATAAATTCCATGATCATCCTTTCCATTTGATCCTTGAGATAAAGTTTCTCCTTTTTCATCTTTTCCAATGACATTTCATCGACTGCGATATCCCCTTCATATGCAGCATTGACCTGCTCATCAAGCTGGCTGTGTTTATCATATAAACGCTTGAAGTTGAAATTTGTAGCAAGAAGGGTTTCGACGGCATGTACATATTGTTCGGTCATAAAGAATTCTCCTGATAGCTTCGCTGAGTTGAATGACAAAAAGTCTGACAGGTCAGGCTTTCTTTTCATTGTGGTATTCATTGCGAATACTCCGGGACTTACAAAGTAATGAGAAAGCGATGCTCAGTAGAAGAGAGCACCACTAGAATAAATCTAGAACATGATTCCCAATTCGGCAAGATCATATTTTACTTTAACTTTCCTGTTTAACTTGGCAGCCTAAGCGATCAGCTCACAATCCTTGTTCGCTATATTTCCCAAGGATGTATTCACGTCCATTTCAGGAATATTTCATGTCTTTTTTTATCCTCGTTCTCATGATTTTTTCAGACAACGACTCTAGGATATGACTGTAGAAAACACATGACGACCTAATTCTAAAATGGAAAAGATTAAAATCATGCTGGTTGATGATCATGCCGTGGTTCGCGAAGGCTATAAGATGCTGTTACAAAGTGAACCGGATCTAGATGTGGTGGCAGAAGCTGAAAATGGGGAGAATGCCTGCATGCTTTACCGTCAGCATAAACTGGATCTTGTGATCATGGATCTTTCTCTTCCTGGCATCAGTGGGATCGAAGCGATCAGAAGGATTTTGTCCCGTGACAACAAAGCAAAAATTGTTGTTTTCAGTTTCCACGAAGATCTGATTTTCGTCGAACAGGCACTTCAGGCCGGTGCACTGGGATATATCACCAAAAGCAGCATGCCTGAGATCCTGATCAAGACAATACGAACAGTAGCTAAAGGCGATATCTTTCTTGATCCGGCTATTGCACAGAAGATGGCCTTTCAAAAAAGCAAAGGCATCAACTCCGATCTTGAATCATTGTCTCCCCGTGAGTTCGAAATCACCCGCCTGCTGGCGGAAGGTCTCGATATCCATGACATCGCTGATACATTATCACTCAACTATAAAACCGTTGCCAATTACAACACGCAAATCAAACGTAAACTTAACGTCTGTAGTGTGGCAGAACTGACCCGTATTGCCATCCGCCATGGATTGATCCAGGCATAGAGATGAATTCTCGAATCACTGGGAGATATTTTTTTCCGTTAATCTTGGTTCTCATTGGAGGTTGTGATTCCGATGCTACCTCCTCCGATCTGTTTCCCGCTATTGAGGGTATGGTATGGCATTATGATGCGACCTTCCAAGCGGGCAGGAAATTGAACAGACATAAAATTATTGTCACCAACCTCGGATATATTATGTTGGAAGATGGGACACAGGCCTTTGCCCGCAAGTATCATAATGATGACGTTGCCTATTATAAAAAAAATGAAAAGGGAATATTTCGAATCGGTTATCAGAAAGCAGGCAAGAATCTCAGCCGTGATACCGAAAACCATTTCGTTCTCAGATTTCCGGTTAAGACAGGTATAAAATGGGTATTGACCAGCAAACCCTTTTTCCTCGAAAAAAGTGTCCGCGAGATCAATGCAGGACAAGCCTCTCTCTCCGGAGATTTGTCCCTGCACCCCTTAAAAGTCAGCAATGAAATCACATCTACCAATGAGACCGTCAGGACACCCGCAGGAAGCTTTTCCAACTGCATACGAGTAGACGGTTCTGGTAAAACCACAGGTACCGGATCAGAAATCGGAAAAGTCAATGTAGAAGTAAGGCAGACGGATTGGTATGCACCTGGCATCGGACTGATCAAATCCACACGGAAGGAAACCACTAACTTGAAATGGGCACGCTCGAGCACCTTTAGCATGGAACTTGAAAAATACTACCACTGACTTACGTTTTTTCTCTCAGCTTTTCAACCGCCAGTCCTTCCTAGCTGCCCAAACATACTAGGGAGTTTGAGAGAGATTGACCCATTAAATCTTCCTGATCTTCACGTGAATATTTCAGAATCCGGCTTGGGCATATATCTATTAAAAGGTATGAAATGCAAAATGTCGCCTAGCCCTTACCTTTGATAAAGACATCAAGAGGGCTTATCTAGAATCCATTCATAGGAGGTTAAAAATGAAAAAGAAACTGTCCGCAGGTTCTCTGAACACGCTGTTGGGCGCCACCTTTGCTGTCTCCTTGGCAGCGACCGGTTCCGCTCACGCAGAAGAAACCCCCTTTTCAAGTTCAATCCTGGAAAAGGGTTATGAAGTTTCGGTCGACACGAGCGCAGCGGTTGATGCTGCAAAAGAGGCCGTAACCGAAGCTGCCAAGGAAATGACGGATGCACCGGGAAGGGACATGGAGGGCAATCTCGTCAATTATGAATATGGAGGAGACAGCAAAGGAACCTATGCCGGAGGAAAAATCGGGACTGGTGCCAAGGATCCTTCTGTCTGCGGTAAATTCACTGGCGCTGTGTGTGGTGCTGATGGTGGTGGACACCTGAAAAACAAATAACGAATTATCGACTACTTTTGGGCGTAAACATCGCCTACAGGAGGAGGAAAAATGAAAATATCTCTGAAAACTCAACTTGTGACTGCATCTCTGGCATTGGGGATCAGTTCTGCAGTTACAGCAAATGATGAGCTCATAAAACTGCAGGAAAACCCGAATTACTGGGTTATGCCTGCAGGTAATTACAACGGCACCCGATTCAGTAAACTGGACCAAATCAATAACAAAAATGCCCACCAGCTTCAGGCTGCCTGGACATTTTCAACTGGTGTCCTGCGTGGTCACGAAGGTGGTCCACTGGTTCTTCCACCAAGTGCAACAGGCCTGGATGGAGATACACTCTACATACATGCCGCTTTCCCCAATAACACTTTTGCTATTGATCTCGATACACTTGAAGTTGTTTGGGAATATGTCCCTGTGCAGGACTATAATGAAACTGTTCCGGTCATGTGCTGTGACACTGTCAACCGTGGGCTCGCATATGGTAATGGCAAGATCCTTTTGCAACAGGCAGATACAACTCTCGTTGCCTTAAATGCCAAAACTGGTGAAAAAGTTTGGTCTACCAAAAACGGGGATCCAAAACTTGGTCAAACCAACACCAATGCACCACATGTAATGAAAGACAAGGTCATCACCGGTATGTCAGGCGCCGAATTCGGTGTTCGCTGCTGGATCGCTGCATATGACCTGAATGATGGCCATCTGGTATGGAAAGGCTACAGTATGGGACCGGACAGCGATATCCTTGTCGATGGCAACAAAACCACCTCTATGCTAAAACCGGTTGGCAAGGACTCTTCACTCAAAACCTGGAAAGGTGATCAATGGAAAATTGGTGGCGGTTCTGTTTGGGGTTGGTGGCCATTTGATCCCGATCTCAACTCCCTCTTCTACGGCTCTGGTAACCCCTCCACTTGGGATCCAGTGGTTCGTCCAGGTGACAACAAATACAGCATGACCATGTGGCGCCGTGACGTGGATACCGGCATGGCCTACTGGGTCTATCAAATGACACCACACGACGAATGGGACTATGACGGTATCAATGAAATGATTCTCGTGGACATGAAAGTTAAAGGCAAGGATCGGAAGGCACTGGTCCACTTCGACCGAAACGGTTTTGCCTACACCATGGATCGGGTGACAGGTGAACTGCTGGTCGCCGAGAAGTACGATCCTGCCGTCAACTGGGCAACCCACGTCGATATGAAAACCGGCCGCCCGCAGAAAGTGTTGCGTTACAGTACACACCATAACGGTGAAGACGTAAATACAACCAATATCTGTCCAGCAGCATTGGGGAGCAAAGACCAACAACCGGCAGCCTATTCACCACGAACAGGGCTCTTCTATGTGCCGACAAACCATGTTTGTATGGACTATGAACCTGTCAGCGGCGGCACCTACATTGCGGGTCAGCCCTATGTCAACGCTGTGTTGAACATGTTCCCGGCAGGCCGTGTATGTCCTGATTGTCCGAACAATAACGAAGAGAAAAACAATCTGGGTAACTTCATTGCCTGGGATGCCTCTGTTGGCAAGATCGTCTGGTCAATCCCAGAACGTTTCTCTGTATGGTCAGGTGCACTGGCCACTGCGGGTGACGTGGTCTTCTACGGAAACCTTGAAGGCTACCTGAAAGCCATTGATGCAAAGAGCGGCAAGCTCCTGTGGAAATTCAAAACTCCATCAGGCATCATTGGTAATACTCACACTTGGATGCATAAAGGCAAACAGTATGTGGGTGTTCTCTCAGGTGTTGGAGGCTGGGCTGGTATTGGTATGGCTGCAGGCTTGATCAACGATACTGACGGACTTGGTGCAGTTGGTGCCTACAAGGGATTGAACAGCTTTACTCGTCTCGGTGGCGTACTGAGTGTTTTCAGTCTCCCATAAAAACCGAAGTACCACTAACCTCTCTGAACAGCCCGGCCGTTGCCGGGCTGTTTTTTTATTGAAATACGCTCTTCCCCCTCCTGGTTACGCTCATACTTCATAATTGGGAAATTTTCCTATCCATAAAAGGAATATAGACCAATGCCTCGGGAATGTCTTCCCTGCTATGATCATTCTGTTTTTATTCTAAAAATAAAAATCTCAAAGGGGGATTCTCATGAGAAAAAGAAAACGGCATGTATTCCAGCCTGTCGCTGCGATGCTTGGCACCGTCCTGATCACAGGAACGGTTATCGCTGCCGATGATGTGAAAACTATGCAATCAATAGAAGTCATTGGTGTTACACCGACGCATGGCGTTGGTCTGCCAGTGGACAAGATTCCATCCAGCGTTCAGAGTGCCACAGCAGAAGACCTTGAGCGTACCCAAAGTCTTGATCTGACTGAATACATGAACCGCAGCCTGGGCAGCGTCAACATCAATGATGCACAGAACAACCCATTGCAGCCAGATGTACAGTTCCGTGGTTTCACGGCATCACCGTTACTGGGTCTACCACAAGGGCTTGCTGTGTACCAGAATGGTGTACGTATCAACGAAGCCTTTGGTGACACCGTCAACTGGGATCTTATTCCGAAGTCCGCTATCCACAGTATCAACTTAATTGGTGGTACAAGTCCTTTGTTTGGACTGAATACACTTGGAGGCGCACTCTCAATCGAAACAAAAAACGGGTTTAATTCCACAGGAAACAGTGTAGAAATCTCCTACGGTTCTTTCGATCGACTACAGGGCAGTATTTCAACCGGAGGGAATAACGGAACCTTTGGCTATTTCCTGACCGGTACTTATTTTGATGAGAATGGTTGGCGAGATTTTTCAGATTCAGACGCCAAAAACCTGTTTGGTACACTGAGCTGGCGTTCAGAAAACAGTACGCTAGATCTTATACTTGCACATGGAAAATCACATCTTCAAGGTAATGGGCCAGCGCCGGTTGAACTCCTTGCTATTGATAGAGAGGCTGGTTTTACCTTTGTCGATATCACCGAAAATGATATGAACCTGATCGACCTTGAAGGCACGCACTGGATGAACGACAACATTCAGCTTTCAGGAAATATCTTCATCCGCTGGAATGATACCGATTCTTTCAATGGAGACGGGACAGCTTATGTTGGATGCAGTGATGTTGGGTTGTTATTTCAGGAAGATGATGTTGATCCAGAAGCGGGAGGGGATCCTGAAGAATGTGACGTGGCTGCTGATCATGCAGGTGCCACACCGATTGAAGATCAGAATGGCCTGACAGTCAATGAGGACTTCAATGCCATCAATAACATCAGCCAGCGTGATCAGAAATCCTATGGTGGTTCCTTCCAGCTGACCTTCCTCCAGGATCTGTTTGCCCGTGCGAACCAGTTGATCGTTGGCGCTGGATATTTCAGGGGAGATGCGAACTTTGCCTCACAGGTTGAAGTGGCTTCACTATTGGAAAACCGTTTCACCACACGCACTGGCCGCTTTATCCCCGATGATCGTGTGCAGGTCGATACCAGCACTAACACATGGTCCATCTATTTCACCGACACACTTTCACTTACGGATACGATCGATCTGACCTTGTCGGGTCGCTATAACGATACCAAAGTCAAAACCCGGGACGAAAGTGGACTTACTCCGGAATTGAACGGTGATAACAGCTTCAACCGTTTCAACCCGGCTATAGGACTCACTTGGCAGGCGATGGACAACCTCAATGTCTATGCCAGCTACAGTGAATCTTCCCGTGCACCAACACCTGTGGAACTCGCATGTGCCGATCCGGATGCTCCTTGCAGCTTACCCAACGCCTTCCTCGCCGACCCACCACTGGATCAGGTGGTTGCCAAGAGCTTCGAAGGCGGCCTTCGTGGTAACTATGCGGACATGATCAACTGGAATTTCGGACTGTTCCACACCATCAACAAGGATGACATCATCTTCCAGTCAACCGGAGGCACAACTGGCAATGTTGGCTTCTTCGACAATGTTGGCGACACCAAACGCATGGGTATTGAACTGGGTATCAATGGTGACTACGGGCAGATCAACTGGTTCCTGAACTATAGCTATGTCAGGGCTACATTCGACACCCCATTCCTGTCTAACAGTCCGACCCATCCACTGGCCGATGACAATGGTCTGATCCAGGTCGAAGTGGGAGATCATATCCCGGGTATTCCGGAACACACGCTTAAAGTCGGTGCAGACTATGCTTTCTCCGATGCCTTCAGCATAGGCGCAGACATGACCTACAATAGTGGTGTCTATCTCCGAGGTGATGAAGCCAACCTGCTGGATACAACCGATGCGTATGCCGTCGTAAACCTCCACGCGCAGTATCACATCAATAAAGTGGTCACCGTCTTCGCCAAGATCAATAATCTGTTTGATACCGATTACGAAACGTTTGGAATCTTGGGTGAACCGGATGAGGTTTTCGATGGAAGCTCACCCGGTTTCTCACCAGCGATGTCCGATCCGCGATTTCTCGGTGCAGGCGCACCGCTTGGAGGCTGGCTTGGTATTCGTGTAAATTTCTAGGGAAGGTGCTAAAAGCAAGCCCCTGCTCCATCCGGAGCAGGGGCTTTTTTTAGGCATATTTGAATTTCAAACTGACGATTGGTGACTTGAATTAATTATATTCTGTTTATCAACTCCATGGTTGATAGCCAGCTTTACCATTTCGGCGACGCTGCTCACGTCCAGCTTCTGCTTTATTTTGAGTAGATAGTTTGAAACCGTCTTCTGGGTCAATGAGAGGTTCTTGGCGATCTCCGTTGTCGAATAACCCTCCACAAGAAGAATAAAAATATCAAACTCCCTGTTTGATAGCGCTGAAATGGGGTCTGAATGTAATAGGGGCGAACCGACAGCAAGCTTGTGTGCGATATCTGGACTAAAAAATGCTCCTCCCTTCAGTACCTTTTTTATTGCCTGCACCAGTATTTCTGGTGAACTCGTTTTGGTTACGTATCCTTTTGCACCACTTTTGATTGAACGTGCTGCAAAACTTGGGTCATCATGCATAGTCAAAACGATAATTCCTGCAGAGGGATCTATACTTGATATACGACGGATACACTCTAACCCTCCCATTCCCTGCATTGTCAAATCTATCAATACAATCTCAGGTGACAACTTTGGAAAAAGCTCACGTGCTTCTTCTCCATTCGTTGCCTCACCAACCACATCAAAACCTGCTTGAATCAATAATTCCTTGCAGCCGCTTCGTAAGACACTGTGATCATCTACAAGGAGAATTGTTGCTTTCTTTGCCATGACACTCTATCTGAAATATGAATTACTTTTTCACCATAGAAACAAGAATATGTCTCACTATATTTATGAATTTTTCCGTTTATTTTCATGAATACTGCTCATGACCAATTAGCAATATGTGGCTAAGATAATTCCTGAAGATTAAGAAAGGATCTGTTTCATATTTCTTGAATTTTCACTCCTTGATATTCTTAACTATTAACAGTTGTTCATTTTCAGAGCCACCATCTGGGTGGCTCTTTTTTTCAAAAGGCCAAGCCCTCCGTCACCATACTGTTTATCTTGGTATTGATCATCTACATCCTTGCTTGTAATCCTTACTGATAAAACCAAGTGTATCCAAATCAGCAGGATTTACGACACCTGCGACAGGAGCCTCACCAACGACCTTACCATTTTCGACCATAAACAACCTTTGACGAAGTTGACCGTTACCTCTAAAACTCATTTTTACCCCTTTATTGCCATCAAAGACCAGATCATTTTTCAAATAGTCAAGGAGGACCTTGGGTTCACTGGACTCTGTTCTAACGACAGCTTCAGCGACCATCCTCACTGCGGCCCAGCCTGCCCAAGAAGCATCATCCATCTTTCTCATGGCCACTCTACGAAATCGATTACTCAAGTTTCCAGAAGCATATCGCTTGTATTCCGGATGCCAGGACTGGGCCATAGCTTTTGATTCAGGATGCTTTTCTTTCCACTGCTTCTGGGCGTCTTCAATCATTTTCTCGCTGGGGCTCACATGCAAGACATTTGGCAAACACAGGTGACGTAAAATGTCATGCCTTTCGGTTAAATTAAAAATGGGAACATCAGGATTCAACTGGCTGAGTATGCGCAGGCTCTCTACATCGGCATCCACAAGTATCGCCGATGGTTTTGGGTTTTTAACAGGAATCAGATCAACAGGCTTGTAGGTTTTACCCACATATTTTTGCCCCATGAACTCACCCTGAAGATTGGACTCATCAATACCTAGAATCACACCCAAAGCAGAGGAACTATCACTCTCTCCGAAATATGCAATATTGATCGTCAAAGGTGGTTCTGCTGCAGCTACAGCTGCAGCAGAACCACAAACCAGAATCATGAACACATAGCATTTAAAAAGAATACCCTGCAATAAATATTTATGTGTTTTCATTTGTACTTGTCCCTATTTATACAGATCACCATTCGACTTTTTCTTTTCTTCCTTTGAACTTTGATCGTAGATAGGTCAAGACAAGCCATACATCCTCGACAGTCATATTCGTCATTTCGCCGACCTGTGGCATCGGCGCTACAACCGATTCCTTCTTAATACGTTTATATCCCTGCTTCATTAACTGATCAGAACCAAGCGTTATCAAACGAAACAATACATTATCACCACCCCCATAGACCCATTTTTCATTGATCGCCGAAGGACACATCCCACCACCGCCACCGCCACCGTGGCAGCCACTGCAACCAAATGAAAACCATTTTTTCTTGCCCGCTTCTATCTTTTCCGGATCACCGGTAAAAGGGTTCTTCAATTTAACACTCGTATCCTTAGCAAGTTCAGGTGCTGACTTGCCTGTTTCCAAACCAGAAATTTCCGGAAGGCCTTCCACTTCTTTTTTTGCCTCAGGGATGGGTTGATCAACTGCGGCAAGGACCTTTGGAGTATGATCAACGATCATGGACTCTTTTTTATTCTCCTCATGCACGGAGTTTGTCGATCCTTTCAACAAATTTACCGTCTTCCCTTCTGGGTTTTCTGAGGCATTACATGCCATCAAAATACTTCCACTCGCAAGAACTGCTGAGATAGTAATGGCTTTCCATTTGCTATACATATTCTTTCCTCTTTTTAGTGTTAAACATCAATGGACTTCTTCAAAATCCAATCCTTCAAAATTGTATTTCGGGATCTGAATCCAACGACCGTCGACATTTTGTGGAATCTTGTGAATCCTCACATCACCCACTTTAATCTCACCGGTAGTGTCATCGAGCCAGAAATCAATGTCATAAAATTTTTCCTTGCTGCCTTTCTCACGAAAATCTGTGCACGCAAAATAACGGCCATCTTTTTTCAGTTTTCGAACAGGCATGTGTATATCCACAAAATCCAGATCAA
>JALSRM010000074.1 GCA_026984775.1 Gammaproteobacteria bacterium | reverse complement strand
TGCCTGGCCAACCTTGAAAGCCTGAATGCCCACCTGATTCAGGAAGGCCTGAATCAGGCGGAACGGCTGCAAAAACTCAACCAGATCGCTATTCAGCAAATGGCCCTGTTGCTGGAAAACCGGGTTGAAAAACGGATGGAGGTCAAACGATGAGTCAGGAAGACGAAGACATCGTCTCGCAGCGGGGCGAAATCCTGTTCTATCAAGCCGAGGACGGCACCACCCGCCTTGAATGCCGTTTCGAGGATGAGACCATCTGGCTGAGCCAGGCCATGCTCTGCGAGTTGTACCAGAAATCCAAGGCTACCATCAGCGAACACCTGAAGAATATCTTTCAGGACAACGAGTTACAGGAAGATTCAGTTGTTCGGTTTTTCCGAACAACTGCCACCGACGGCAAGGAATACAACGTAAAACACTTCAACCTCGACGCCATTCTCGCTGTGGGCTACCGGGTCCGCAGCCAGCGGGGTACCCAGTTCCGCCGCTGGGCCACCGAGAGAAACAGGTAGGTTCTGCGAAAAGTGAAACACTATAACCCGTCCACCGTCATTCCCGCGAAATTACCTGTCATTCCCGCGCAAGCGGGAATCCAGAGAGGGTACCGCCATGGCTGACAAACATCCCCCCGTCTACCTGCTGGCCAGCAAACGCAACGGCACCCTGTACACAGGCGTCACCAGCGATCTTGGTGCCAGAATCTGGCAACACAAGAATAACCAGGTGGAAGGCTTCACCCAAAAGTACCATGTTCACACGCTGGTTTATTATGAGGTGCACCAGGATATGAAAGCCGCCATTCAACGGGAGAAACAGATCAAGAAATGGAAACGGCAGTGGAAACTTGCATTGATAGAGAAAAACAACCCCGGCTGGAAGGATTTATACGATGAGATTGTTTGAATCTCACTTGGCACAGCTGGATTCCCGCCTTCGCGGGAATGACGGAAGAAGGTTTTGCGGTAAGCTGAAATCCCCGGTCGGCATCATGACCATGTGGCTCGACTTCGCCGAAGACCAGGCCCGCCGCCGCAAACAGATCTTCATGCAGGACTGGGAACGCAAGCTCGACGAATTCCTGGCCTTCAACGAGCGCAAGGTGCTGCCTAATGCCGGGACAGTCAGCAAAAAGGCAGCGAATGAACACGCCCGGCAGGAGTATGAGCGGTTTGCAGAGCGCAGACGGGGGCGCAAGGAAGCACTGGGTGAAGCGGAATCTATCAAGGCATTGGAGAACACGGTGAAGCAGTTGGAAGGAAGAAGAGGTAATAAAGAATGAATTCCTGGATAAATTCCAATCTAGGGAATCATGTTGATTTGCTCACGGGATATCCCTTCAAGAGTGAACAGTACACTGATAATGCGTCTGATATCAGACTGCTTAGAGGTGACAATATTGCCCAAGGAAAACTTAGGTGGGAAAACGCAAAAAAATGGCCATCGTCTCTAGCGCAAGGACTGGAAAAATACCATCTAAAACGTGGTGATCTTGTGATAGCGATGGATCGTACATGGATTAAAGCAGGATTAAAAATAGCGCCAATCACCGAACCTGACACTCCGTGCCTTCTCGTGCAACGTGTAGCAAGGCTGCGCGCAAAAAATGACCTTGATTCATACTTTCTTTACTTGTTGCTCAGAAGTCATAAATTTGAGCAATATGTCAAAGGCGTGCAAACAGAAACAGCCGTCCCCCATATAAGCGCATTGCAGATCCAGCAATATCCTATAACTCTACCTCCACTTGAGGAACAAACCGCCATCGCCGACCTGCTTTCCACCTGGGATGCCGCCATCGAAAAGACCGAGAAGCTGATCGCGGCGAAGGAAAAGCGGTATTTGTGGTTGCTCAGCTGTCTGATTTCCGACAAAAGCTATCCACGCAGACTCATCCGTGATTTCGCTACAGAAGTGTCAACGCGCAACCGTGACAAAGTAACCGGTCAAGTGCTCAGTGTCACCAACCACAGTGGCTTCGTATTGCCAGAAGATCAGTTTGAACGGCGAGTAGCCAGCAGTGATCTGAGCAACTACAAAATTGTCAGGCGTGGACAGTATGCCTACAACCCATCACGTATCAACGTCGGCTCCATAGCTCGCCTGGATGACTGGAATGAAGGTGTTCTTAGCCCAATGTACGTTGTGTTTGAGCTTGACGAGAAGAAGGTCGATACAGACTTCTTCCTGCACTGGCTGTCATCCCACGAATCAAAACAAAGAATCAAAAAGAGTGCGCAGGGAAGTGTGCGCGAAACGGTAAGCTTCGGTGATTTTGCAGCCATCCCGTTTCCGTTACCGCCACAAAAGGAGCAGCAGGCAATTGCAAGAACGCTTAACATCGCCCAGCATGAAATAACATTAATGGAAGAACTGGTTGATGCATATCGGCAACAGAAACACGGATTGATGCAGAAACTGTTAACCGGACAGTGGTGGGTAAAATCATGAAAAATTATCAGGAGGATTAGGCCATGCAGCTAAAATCATTTCAAATCTGGAATTACAAAAATATCGATGATTCCAACGAAATCATCGTCGATCAAAATGTAACCTGCTTCGTCGGAAAGAATGAGGCAGGAAAGACTGCTTTGCTTCAGGCACTTTATCGCCTGAATCCTGTCGATAATGCCGAATATGACGAGGTGAAGGACTATCCGCGTAAGCGCCTTCGTGAGTATCAACGAAATGTGAAGGCAGGGCGAGAACAGTCTGCAAAAGTTATTACTGCGACCTTTGAATTGGAAAATAACGATATTGCGGCAATTATAGAAGAATTTGGTGAATGCGTCGCGCCAGGGACAATATTAACTATCAGCAAAAAATATGATGGCTCCATGCTTATTGGTCTGGATATAGATGAGCAGAAATGGGTAAAGCATTATACCTCTACTAGCACTCTCTCCGGCACATCTGCCCAAAAAGCAAAGGCAACCAAGAGCCTTGAATCACTGATTTCAGCTCTACAAGAATGCGACGAAGACGCCGTTGCCCAGCAATATTTGACTTACCTGAATAGTATATCGGGCAAAGGAATTTCTATCGAAGTGTGGAAAAAGTGTTTGGAGGATCGAGTCCCAAAGATTTTTTTCTTCGATGATTATCGGATAATGAAAGGAAGGGCAGCGCTGGACCAAATCGATTCATCGGCAGACGAAGGTATCAGGACTCTGAAGGATTTGCTGGATTTGGCCGGCATAACAGCCCGGGAACTCCAAAATAACGCGGATTATGAGCATCATAAAGCAAACCTCGAAGCCATAGCCAATGAGATCACGGATGATGTATTCCACTATTGGAAGCAGAATCCATCACTCGAGGTGGAATTTGATGTTCATCGATCCCCTGGAAATAATCAGCCAGGTGAATTCCATGTGCGCATCAAGAATAACAAGCACCGCGTGACAGTCCCCTTCGATGAACGCTCACGGGGGTTTGTCTGGTTCTTTTCCTTCCTTACTGCCTTCAAAAAGTTATCTGAGGACAACGAACAAATGATCATCCTTCTGGATGAGCCGGGACTCAATCTTCATGCCAGTGCACAATCCGATTTGCTGAGATTTGTTGAGGATATTCTGGCGCCTGATCATCAGGTCATTTACACAACACATTCACCATTCATGGTCGATGCACACCGGTTTAAGCGCGTGCGTACGGTTGAGGATATCGATAATGAAGGAGTCAAGGTCTCCTCGGAATGTCTGAGCGTGGACGCCAATACGGTCTTTCCTCTACAAGCGGCCCTTGGGTATAGCCTGGCACAGACATTATTTCTCGGCCCTAACTGCTTGCTTGTGGAAGGCCCATCTGATCTTCTCTACTTGCAAACGATGTCGGCAATACTGTCCAGTGAAGAACGAGAGGTATTGAGTGATAAGTGGGTGATAACTCCAGTAGGTGGCGCAGATAAACTGGCGACCTTTGTTTCATTGATCGGGGCAAATGAGTTGAATGTCTGCGTTCTTATGGATATATCAAAAAAGGACGAACAACGTGTTGATAATCTGATAAGAAACCACTTTCTCGATCGTAACAAGATCATACAGTTAAACGAATTCGTCGATGAAAAGGAAGCGGATATTGAGGATCTGTTCACCGAAGAGGAATATCTTTCTCTGGTGGGCTCAGCGTACCCTGACATCAAAGACAAACTCTCATCTGATGTTCTGGACAAGTCACCACGTATCGTTAAGCGAATCGAGAAGTATTTCTCTTCGAATGCTCCCGATACCAGATTTAATCACTTTGCCCCATCACGGGCTGGTCTAACTGATTTGGGTGCTACCCTGGAAGTCAGCGAAGAAACAATCAATCGATTTGAGCAATTATTCAAACGCATTAATGAGCAGCTACCTGCCGAATGAATAGGTTAGGCATCAGAATGACAAATCTAAAAGATAAACTTATCGCAGAGGCCCGCCGTATTGAAGAGGATGCCGAGCACTCAGCAAAAGGGCACTTCAATGCTGCTGATCACTGGGCAAGGTATCACCTGTGGATAGGCTTACCTTCCTCGGTTATCGCCGCTATTGCTGGTGGGTCTGCATTCAACGATATGCCAATTCTCGCAGGAAGTCTCGCCATTGTCTCAACCGCACTTATGACGACTTTAACATTCCTAAAGCCCTCAGAACATGCAGAAAATCATAAAGCAGTTGCTGGGCACTATCTTGCATTGCGAAATCGGACACGGATTTTTCGGGATATTGAACTGGAAGATGAGCTGGATCTGGCAGAAGCCAAAAAACGGCTAATGGATCTGAACAAAACTCGGGATGAACTAAACCAAGCATCTCCAGGGATTCCTCGTAAGGATTATGAAATGGCAAAAAAAGATATCGACGAGGGACGAAGCCGGTATCGAGTTGATCGGGGTGATGCATGACTGTCAATAGTTATCTCACAAACCTTGCGGGTACCGCCATCGTGAGGGATCAGGAACGCGAAGGAATCCAACGTTCGATTGTTACCTTAGGAACTCGCCTTGCCCAACATTTTGGTTCCCAGGTATCCAATCAGTTTGTATTTGGATCTTATAGCCGAGGCACCATCCTACCCCGAAGCATGGATATAAATTCTGATATTGACTATATGGTTGTGTTCTCGGATTCCTCATATCAACCGCAGACTTATCTGGACAGGTTAAGGAGATTTGTTGAACGTTTCTATGTGCATTCTGAAATCAAGCAATCAACGCCGACAATTATTCTCTCGCTAAATCACATTCACTTTGAGCTTGTGCCAGCTATCGAAAATTGGTGGAGTGGGTTGCAAATACCAGCTAGTGCTTCGTGCTATCAGAATTGGATTGATACAGACCCTACAGGATTTAATGATGAACTCACCCGGGCCAATCAATCACACAACAACCTGATCAAGCCGCTGGTTCGGCTGATCAAGTACTGGAATGCTAAAAACAAGTACCCTTTTGAATCATATAGTCTGGAGCAAGATATTGTCCGACATGGCTTTGGATTCTATGGTCTTTTCACACAACAACAGCTTAAGGATTTATTCTTCGACTTTATTGGCGATATGAACGCCGGGATATTCATCCCACAATGGAAGCGTGAAGCCATTGACCGAGCGAAACAACTAGCCGACAGAGCTAACTCACTGGATTCCAGTGGATATATCGTAGAAGCGGAAAAAGTGATCAAGGGACTCATCCCTCCTGTCGCTACGGGTTTGCTTGGGAGGAGGTTATGACGCTCAAAGGCTTCCGATTCAACGAAAAATACCTTTCCCAAATCCCGGCACTGCAACAACTCATCAATCTGGGCTTTGAATATTTGCCGCAGGACCAGACATTGGCCGCGCGTCAGGGCAAGACCGGCAACGTGTTGCTGGAGGATGTGCTGCGTGAACAGTTACGGGAAATTAACAGCATCCACCACAAGGGCCAGGAATATTTGTTCAGCGAGGAGAACATCCAGTCAGCCGTTCAGAAGCTGAAGAACGTCAAGTACGACGGTCTGTTAAAGACCAACGAGGCCATCTACGAATTGTTGACTTTGGGCACGGCGCTGGAGCAGACCGTCGAGGGTGACACCCGGAGTTTCAACCTGCGCTACGTGGACTGGGATGACTGGCGCAACAACCGCTTCCATGTGGCGGCGGAGTTCAGCGTGGCGCGCAGCCGCAGTACGGAGACCGCGCGGCCGGATATCGTGCTGTTCGTCAACGGCATCCCTTTTGCGGTCATCGAGTGCAAGTCGCCCAAGGTGGAGGTGGAGCAGGCCGTCTCCCAGTCCATCCGCAACCAGCGCGACGAGTATATCCCCAGGCTGTTCGTCTACGCCCAGCTTGTGATGGGGGTGAACAAGAACGCCGCCCGTTACGCCACGGTGGGCACGCCCGCCAGGTTCTGGTCGCTGTGGAAAGAGCGGCAGGACAAGGAAGAGGCGGCAGCAAAAAGTATTCACCGTGTACTGCCGGATGAGGGAAAGGATGTCCTGTTCTCGGGTGACTTCGCCACCGCCCGCCGGTTTTTCGATGCGCTGGAGGCCGAGGGTCAGCGTGAAATCACGGAACAGGACCGGGCCATTCACAGCCTCTGCCGCCCTGAACGCCTGCTGGAACTGGTGTACAAGTTCACCGTGTTCGACGCGGGGATCAAGAAGATCGCCCGCTATCAGCAGTATTTCGCCATCCGGCGCATTCTCGGGCATGTGAAACAGCGGGATGTCGAGAACCGGCGCCGGGGCGGTATCGTCTGGCACACCCAGGGTTCCGGCAAGTCGCTGACCATGGTGATGCTGGCCCGCGCCCTGGCACAGGAGCCGGACATCCACAACCCGCGCATCGTGCTGGTCACCGACCGCAAGGATCTGGACAAGCAGCTCAAGGACACCTTCGCCGCCTGCGACATGGCGCCGCAGCGGGCGCGCACCGGGCGCGAT
>JALSRM010000073.1 GCA_026984775.1 Gammaproteobacteria bacterium | reverse complement strand
GCCGGGATATGATCTGCTGGCCCTGGCAACCGGTTCAGAGGGCTTATTGGGGATTATTGTCGCTGTCACAGTCAAACTCATTCCCGTTCCTGATTATGTGCAGGTGATCATGGCTTCTTTCGATGATGTAGAAAAGGCGGGACAGGCGGTAGCAGCGATCATCGCCGACGGGATTGTGCCTGCCGGTCTCGAAATGATGGACAAACTGACCATTCAGGCGGTGGAAGACTATATCCATGCCGGTTACCCGGAGGATGCGGAGGCGATTTTGTTATGTGAACTCGATGGTACGAAAGAAGAGGTCGATGCCCAGATCGAACGCGTAGTCAATGTCCTTGATGAAAACAGTGCTATCGACTATCGGGTGGCAAAAGATGAAAAGGAACGGCAGACGTTTTGGGCCGGGCGCAAGGCATCCTTTCCTGCCGTAGGCCGTCTGGTGCCCGACTACTACTGTGTGGACGGCACCATCCCACGTAAGCACCTTGCTTCTGTCCTGCATCGAATCAAGGAAATTGCAGAAGAACATGGATTGCTGGTCGCCAATGTTTTCCATGCCGGTGATGGAAATCTTCATCCACTGATCCTGTACGATGCCAACAAACCCGGCGATCTGGAACATGCCGAAGCAGTGGGAACAGAGATCCTGGAACATTGCGTTGAAGTCGGCGGCACTGTGACGGGTGAACATGGTGTCGGTACGGAAAAGCTAAAACCCATGTGTGTGCAATTTAATGCACCGGAGCTGGAACAGTTTCATGCGATCAAGGCTGCTTTTGATCCGGACGGTTTATTAAATCCGGGCAAGGCCGTACCCACTCTGCAACGTTGTGCCGAACTGGGTGCCATGCACGTACACCACGGTGAACTGCCGTTTCCTGATCTGGAAAGGTTCTGATGGAGAATCGACTGGTACGACTGATCAGTAAAATCTGTATGGGAGTAGAGCGTTTCCTGTTACTTGGCGAGATACCTGAACAACTGATCGACAACAAGAACGGTTTGCATCTTTCGATAGACAAGTTGGAGCAATTGGCCGATCAAGGTCAATTTGATGTAGTGGTGGTCAATGGTTTGCTGGAGAGGTTGGAACAGGATCAGGCGGAACATCTGATTGCAGAATTGAGAGATATCCATGCACGTCAGCTACTGCTGGTCGTTCCTGCTGGGTCCTCTTTGGGTACCGCCGATCTTGTCGGGCTTGGTTTACGAAAAATCGCTGACACAGGGGAACAACAGGTCTGGTATTTTGCACTGGAGAACTACAAGCGCGTGCCCGACTGGCTAAACAGTAAATATTGGGCAAATCCGGAGTTGTATGGCAAATACCGATGGTGATCATGCAAGAGGTTCTACTTCACAGGGTTGTGGCGCAACTTTAGGTGGGCCTTTTTTTCGGTCTCCGTTGCGTTCGGAGATTGTGACAAGACAGTTACGACCATTTGACTTGGCCTGATAGACGCCAATATCCGCTGCTTTTAGCAGATCATCAATGTCAGTATCCTGTTCATGCCGTGTTGCGATACCTATACTGACCGTGATTTTAAGGGATTGATCAGCAACAGAGAAGGTCAGTTTTTCTACAGCAGAGCGGAGTCTTTCCGCTGTGATTTGTGCGGCGGCCAGATCAGTATTCTCACAAATGACCAGAAACTCCTCACCGCCGATCCGGCAGACCTCATCTCCAACACGTGCAGCCGAGCGGAGGGTTTGTGCCACTTCGAACAGCACCTTGTCACCCACATCATGGCCATATTCGTCATTGATCTGCTTGAAATGATCAATGTCCACCAGCATACAACTCAGGGGACGTTTTTCACGATCAGCGCTTGCCCATTCTTGTTCCAGTCGGCTGGTGGCATAGCGACGGTTAGGGATGTTGGTCAAGGGATCGGTGAGGGCGGCTTGTTCCAGATGTTTGTTGGCCTTGGCCAGCTCAGCAAGGATCCGGCGGTTCTCCTTTCGCTCTTCCTTGATGGCCTGGAGTAATTTGAAGACACGCTGACCGCCGCGGATCCGTGCACGGACCACATTGGGCCGCAGAGGCTTCTCGATATAGTCATCGGCCCCCGCTTTGAATGCCTGTATCAGAGATTTTTCTTCGGTATCTGCAGTCATTGCAATAATATAGATCTTTTGGCCAATACGTGTGCGGCGTAACGCCCGGCATAGATCGAATCCGCTCATCTCCGGCATTTTCAGATCCGTGATCATGAGTTGGGGCTTATTTTCCAGCGCCAATTGCAGGGCCTCTTTGCCAGTCCGGGCGATGGTCACAGTATGACCGGCATCGACTAGTTGCTGAAAGAGCAGGGTGGTGGTTGACTCGTCGTCATCTACGATCAGAACCTGCAGGCCCATATCTTGGGTTTGTTCCAGATCAATCAACTCGGGTGAGATCTTGAAGTCCTGGCAGGTCTTTTCAAGTTCTTCTGCTTCATCTACCGGAACATCAAGCAGTTTGCGCCATTCCCGCCATACCTCCAGCGTGTTTTCGAAAATGGAGGACAGTTCTTGTGCATCAACACCGACTTTGATGGCTTCACGTTCCAGTGCACGGTACAAGGGATGATCTGTAGTTTGCTCCTGAATGCAGAGGGTTGCAATCCGTGTGGACAGGTTAAGGTACTGTGCCAGGGAGCGGGTGCGCGGATTGGTGCTGGTGAGACGATCCAGATCATACATGCCGGGAATAGCATCGTAGTGCACTGCGGGCAGGCCCCAGTCTTTCATCATGGCATGGGCCATTTCCAGATGATCGGTGAGAAAGATCTTCTGTTCAGCAACAAGTAGCTCATTTATGGGGCCTTCACCATGCTGTTCAAGAATTTTGCTGTATTGATCGGGATAGACATTGGCGAGCCCAAGTCGGCCAATGTTGCTCAACAGTCCAACAGTGAAAGCCTCATCCCTTGGGAACAGCTTCTCACGTTCGCTAAACAACTCTGTACTGATTCCCATCGCCAGCGAATAGGACCAGAATTGGTGATAATCAAAGCCCTGACATTGGCCTTCCATATTGGTTGAGAGTACCGATAAACCGACCGTGATATGGCGTGCAACACCCGGACCGACGCGTGAGATGGTCTCCGTCAGTGATACGACCGGCCTCGATCCATTAGAGCCACGATTGAAGGAATTTGCCAGTTTGATCAAGCGCCCGGCCAGTGCAGGATCGGCCTGGATGGTACTGGTGATATCGTCGGTGGATACTTCACGGTTCTGCAATTGTTCCAATACATTGAGCGCAACACCCGTAGGCGAGGGCAGATCACCGGTCGCTTTGATCTCGAGAAAACGATGTTCGGATAGTTGAGACATGGCTACCTTAGCGGCGAATTGTTAAACTTCTTTAGAAAAGAACAACGAAGAAGAGGGGAATATGTCGGCGACAGGTTCAAAAAAAGCCATCTTGGCTGCGCTTGCGGGAAACGCGCTGGTCGCAGTCACCAAATTCGTTGCGGCTGCGATCACCGGCAGCTCAGCCATGTTCTCTGAAGGGATTCACTCCGTGGTCGATACCGGAAACCAGGGGTTGCTGCTCTACGGCATGAAACAGGGGCAAAAACCGGCAGATGAAGACTTCCCCTTCGGTTACGGCAAGGAGGTTTATTTCTGGAGTTTTGTCGTTGCTATCCTTATCTTTGCCGTGGGTGCGGGCGTCTCTCTGTATGAGGGTATCCATCATATTATCGATCCCAAGCCAATTTCCAATGTAATGGTGAACTACGTCGTGCTGGGACTCGCCTTTTTGTTCGAAGGCACGGTGTTTCTGGTGGCACTGAAGGAGTTCAAGAAGGTGAAAGGGGAATGGGGATATTTCGAGGCGATCAGGCGGGCCAAGGATCCTTCTCTTTTCATGGTCTTGTTCGAGGACTTCGCAGCGACCATGGGATTGTTGGTGGCGGCCGTGGGGGTGACACTTTCATGGATCACAGGAATTTACGAGTTTGACGGTATTGCTTCTGTGATCATTGGCTTGATCCTGGGTACAACCGCGGTCCTGCTTGCCATAGAAACCAAAGGACTCTTGATCGGAGAACGGGCCAATCTACCGGTGATCGAAGGGATCAAGAAAATCATCAATCAACAGCCACAAATCGAACATGTGAATGAAGTGCTGACAATGCACATGGGGCCAGAATTTATTTTGCTCAATATCAGTGCAACTTTTCGGGATGACGCAAAAGCGGATGATATCGAAGAGGCTATTGAACGGTTGAGTCAGGCAATCAAACAGCAATACCCCAACGTCAAGCGGATCTTTGTCGAAGCTGAAGCGCGTCACCGAAAGACAGCTTAACCCCCTCCGCCTGCGACGTCTTGCCGCACGTGACAATTTGTCACATTCCCTGATGTATTCCTTTTACTTATCATTTTAAAAAAAACAATCCCAAGGGAATCTCCAGCAACGTGGCTCAAGCTTTTCTCCATCATCGAGGTTTTCTCGTAGTGGCTCCGATCGCTATAGCAATGGAGTTTTGAGACAAACTTCTTGTTCATTGGCCGGTTGTTCAGACGCATTGACTGCGTGTGTTGTTTTTCCTTGTGTCATAGGTGGGTAAACAGGGATGAATAAATGAGTTTTTTCAAGTTTATAGACATCAGGATGCTTCTCCTCTTGCCTTCCTTTCTTAGCAGTTTCCTGTCATTTGCGGTTTTTGCCGGACAAGGATCGGCACCTTCCATTTTATGGTTGGCGAACAGCCCGAGTGAGCCCGCCAAAGGCAGGTTGCTTGCTGAGTTGGCCCAGGAGCAGGGAATCAAACTTTCTCTGCAATATATTTCCGGTGACGATCCTGAACTCATTCGAGAGAAAATCCTGCAACAGGATCTGATCTTGGTGGATTATGTTTACCCGAACCAATATATGGAAATTCTGACGGCCTGGCAGGATGTTCTGAAACAACATCCTGGGAAGGTATTTCCTGGACTTTTCTATGATAAACGTGAGCTTCATCCAGGTCTGACACCCGAACAGTCAAAAATCCTTTTCCAGTATTACAACAATGGAGGAAAGGAAAATTACCGGCGAATGTTCACCTATATTCGGAGAGAGCTGTTTGGCGAGAAAGGTATTGAAGTTAAGCCCCCGATCATCTTCCCTGAAACCGGAATCTACCATCCGGATGCCCCGCAACTGGTATTCAAAAACCTGGATGAATATCTGGCATGGAAAAAACCTTCACCACAACAGCCACGAGTAGGGATTGGTTTTCATCGTCTAAGGCTTTCTTCTGAAATGATGCTTCCTATTGTTGATCTGATTCACAGGCTTGAGAAAGAAGGTATTGTTCCCGTGGCTTATTTTCACCCTACCGATAAATCCAGTCGTGATGTCATGTACAGGACGATAAGTCATGATGGAAAAAACAAAAGGATCCAGAAAAAGGCAGGCAAGGAAAAAGATGAGGTTTCACAAAAAGAGGTGTCATCGGATGCAGTGAGTTCAGCTTCACCACCGAAGAAAAAAACAGTCAAGGATGACGGTCGCGTTCCAGGTCTGGACTTGATCGTGACATTCCGTGGCGTCATGAACAGTCCAAAACTGAGGCACCGCGAACTGGATGCGATGAATATACCTGCAATCTCGGCGTTGACCTATCGAAATGGTACGGCTGAAGAGTGGTATGAAGATGAAGGAGGGTGGCCTTTTTACGCGATGGGTCCTTTCTATATCAATGCTGAACTGGCTGGATATATCGATGCCATCGTCGTTGCAGCGATCAGAAAGAGTGATGAACAGCATGTTTCTATCCCGGAACAAATGGATGCGCTGGTCGAACGTATCAAAAACTATCTCGCATTAAAGAGAAAACCAAACAAGGATAAAAAGATTGCTTTTGTGGTTTGGAATTCACCTGAAGGCGAGGAAAATTTTGGCGCATCCTATCTGAACGTGCCAGAAAGTCTGGAAGATATCTTCGATGCCATGCGCAAAGCGGGTTACACCCTCCCGCCCATTGGGCACATGGAGATTATCGAGAAGCTGAAGAAACTGATCAAACCTTATTATCGAACCTCGGATGACAAAATGCTCCGTTCCCTTTTGAAAGAAGGCTTGGCTGAGAAGCTTCCCTTGGAGGAATACAAGGAATGGCTTTCATCCTTTCCCGAAAAGATACGAAAAGATATGGACAAAACATGGGGAGGACCCGAAGACACCTATCTGACACTGACGGAGGGGAACAGGAAATATTTTATTATCCCCCGATTGAAGCTTGGAAACATCTATTTATTTCCACAACCTCTGAGAGGGGCAAGACGATCAGAAGAAAAGGACATTCTCCATGACAAAAAACGTCCTGTGCATCACGCTTACCGGGCAGTGTATTTTCAGTTCGCACACAGGGATAAAGTGGATGCATTTGTTCACCTGGGTACACATGGAACGCAGGAGTGGCTCTCAGGAAAGGAGCGTGCTCAATGGGTCTACGATGACACCTGGAGCACAATCGGTAATGTTCCTGTCGTTTATCCTTATAACGTTGCCAATACGGGTGAAGCCTTGATCGCACGAAGACGTGGACGCGCAACCGTAATTTCACACAATGCGCCCCCCTTTGCTCCTGCAGGATTGTATGGTGATTTGATCAAACTACATGAACTCCTGAGCCGTGATCAGGAAATGGAAGAGGGCAGAGTCAAGGAAAGTAACAAGAAAGCGATCATCAAACTGGTTCAGGAACTTGGGTTTGACAAGGATATGGGAATCTCAAGGGAAGAGATGGAGTCTGATGATTCAAAATTCATCGAAAAACTGCATAACTATGTTGATGATATTGCCGGTACAGCACAGCCACTGGGTATGCATACCTTCGGCTCAACTGCAGAACCGGATCATATTCTACTGACGATTCTGCAGATCCTCGGTCCTGATTATTTGGAAAAGGCAGAAGGAGAAAAGGCAGGTGAAGTTTTTGCCCGGCCATATGAAGAACAGACACAATCAAAAAGCTTTTTGGCACTCAAAGAGGCCATTCTTGAAAACAAACCTATAGAGACTTTCCCTACCGAGTTGAGAAGTTATCTCGAAGAAGCAAAAAGGCATTTTGAAAATTTTATGCAGGAGCAGGAGATTGAAAATCTGCTCGATGCATTATCACTCGGGTTTGTACCAACAGGTACAGGCAATGATCCGCTACGTAATCCGGATGCCGTCCCTACCGGTAAAAACGTCTATGCCTTTGATCCGAAGAAAATTCCGACAAAGGCTGCATGGGAGGCCGGTATTGAATTGGCAAAAAGCCTGATTGATGGATACAAGGAAAAGCATGGCGTTTATCCCGATAAATTGGCTTTTTCGATGTGGTCTACAGAAACCTTTAAACATTTTGGTGTGATTGAAGCCGAGATTCTTTATGTCCTGGGTGTACGTCCCATTTGGAATGAACGTGATCAAGTGACAGGCGTCGAGATTATTCCTCTGGAAGAACTACAACGGCCGAGAATTGACGCCGTACTTTCACTCACGGGTCTCTACCGGGATAACCTGCCAGAAGTCATGGCGCTTTTACAAGGCGCTATTAACAAAGTCGCCGCTTTGAAAGAGCCTGACAACTTTGTCCGCAAACATACGTTGATCACAAAAGAGAAGTTACTCGCCAAGGGGCTGACAGAAGAAGAAGCAGAGCGTTACGCCAAAATTAGACTGTTTGGCGCAGAAAGTGGTGTTTATGGAACGAACCTTCCTGAGGCGACATTGGCCAGTGATATTTGGGAGGACGATGAGCCATTGGCAAAAATGTACCTTTCACGTATGGGCTATATGTTTGGTAACGAGGCAGGCACGCACAGTAAAAAATTAAAAGATATTGATCTTTTTGCAGAAAATTTAAGCGGAACCAAGGCGGCCGTTCTCTCCCGAAGTACCAACAACCATGGAATCCTTTCTCTAGATCATCCCTTCGAATATCTGGGTGGTATTGGTATGGCCGTGCGTTATCTCGATGGTAAGACACCGGAGCTGTACATTGCTGATCTGCGTAATACACGAAATTTCAGAAATGAAACCGTAGCCGACTTCCTGGCAAAAGAACTTCGAACACGTTACTACCACCCCAGGTGGATTAAGGAAATGATGAAAGAGAATTACTCCGGAGCGAACGAAATTCTGGACATCATCAATAACTTCTGGGGTTGGAATGTAATGGATGAGACGAGTGTTCGCCCGGATCAGTGGCAGGAGTTATTTGAAATCTATACGCAGGATAAACTGGATTTAGGTGTTGATGAGTGGTTCAAGAAAGTCCATCCCTCTGCACTTGCACAGATTGCCGAGAGAATGCTCGAAGCAATACGAAAAGGGTATTGGGAAGCCTCGGAAGAGACAGTCAAAGCACTGGTGGAAACCTATCTCTCGGTTCTGAAAGAACATGATGTTTTTACCAGTAATGAAAAATTCAAGGAGTTTCTCGAGCAAAAAACCAAAGGTTTTGGTCTTTCGATGCCGAAGCCTGCAACACCTAATGAGAGCAAGGTAAACCCGGCACAAGAATCTGCAGTGGAACAGGTTGAAGGTGTTCGACTGGAAGAACAAATCCATCAGGAGAAAGAAGAGGCGATATATAAAAAACTTTATCTGATAGCTATTTTCTTTTTGCTTTTTATCGCGGGGTTCATTCTGGAACAAATGAGGAATCACAGGGAAGTGATGTGATCAATAAGTAAACAATTGCAGCTATCAGAACCAGTGATTGTTAACGAAATAACGTTCTATCAAGACAAAAAAAGGGGTATGCAGGTTGTGAATAACAAAAGTTTTTTTTCTGCCAAATTATTTTTTACTGTACTGGCTGTCTACAGCCATGTCGCTGTCATGGCAGAGGATAGTATTGATCTTGACGAGGTGTCAGTGACTGCAACTCGGGATATCCGCCCGACACAGAAAGTCTCGCAGAATATTACGGTGGTCAGTGAAGAACAACTTGAAGAATACAATGTGAGGAATATCAGTCAGGCTCTGCAGTATGTGCCTGGAGTCACAGTGGAGTCAGGGGCAGGTGGTTATAGCACCCGGCTTTATATTCGTGGAGCAGGTGTAAGAGCTCCGTTCGGAGTGCGCGAGATTATGGTGATGCGGGATGGTGTTCCCGTTACCGATCCGGACAGTTTTACTCGATTCGATTGGATCGACACCCAAGATATAGAGCAAGTGGAAGTTGTACGAGGTCCGGGATCCGTATACTCAGCAGGTGCTGCGGGTGGTGTCCTTCACATTATTTCGCGGTCCGTTTTTGATCCCGGGAATAACCGTATCAAACTCAGTTATGGTGATTTCGATACCAAGCTGATCAATGCAAGATACAGTGGAAACCTGACAGACAACGACTATTTTGCTTTGACATTTACCCATAAAGATGCCAATAACGACTGGCGTCCGCAAAATGAATTCCGTTCCGATCAGCTCTCTCTTAAATATGGTCATGAGTTCACATTTGGATCAACATTTGAGGCTGAACTGGCCTATACAGATGTGGCACTTGATTTACCAGCACGAATGAACCAGTCAGAATTTGAAACATTCAAGGCGAAAGGTGAGCAAGGTGATACTGTCTATCAATGGCAGAACACTGCAAGGGACTCCAAGGTTCTTTTCTTTAACAGTAACTATCAGCAAACCATAGGCGACTTTTCATTCAAACCACGTTTTTACTTAAACAAGTGGGAGCATTGGCATCCTGTAACAGGTATCATCAATGACTCCGACGATAATCTGGTCGTCGGCAGCGATATTGAATTCGGTTGGAGTCATCAACTTTTTGGAAACCAAGCCAAATTACTGTTTGGTTTCACATTTCGAAACGACAGTACAGATGATGCCAAGAAATATACCTACGGCGATGTAGAGTTTGAAACGGTGATCTCACGTGGCCGACCATCGCAACAGATAAAGAGAACGCTGAGTGATGCCATCGGACAATTGGCGGAAGTGAGCAACTCGGATACAACACTTTACGGCATTTATTTTCTGGAGACCTTTGAACCGATGAAAGATCTCTTGATGGATTTATCATTCCGCTATGACAAAGAAGATCTTGAAATCAGTGAAGAGCAGTTTATCCGCTATGATTTCGGAAGAAAAAGATACGTAAATGATCGGAAAAGTATAACTATTGAAGACAACTTTAATTTGTTGTCCGCCCGCCTGGGTATCAGTTATGCATTGACAGACGCGATTAACACATATTTGAATATTGGATATTCTGATCAAGTTCCCAGTACATCAGAAATCACATCCAATCTTTCTTCAAACCAACCCCACAGATTGGATGTAGCCAAGTCCCTGAGTTATGAAATTGGAATCAAAGGCCGAGACAGAAATTATTACTTTGACGCCGCTTTCTACTACAACCCGGTAAAGGATGAAATTACACAGATACGTTTGCCAGGGCAGACAGTCTTTTCCAATGCGGGTAAGGTGGATAAAAAAGGATTTGAATTCATTGGTGAGGTCGCATTACAGGATAACCTGTGGCTTGGGTTAAATTATGCCTATTCAGATTATGAATATGATGAGTTCACCGAAGTCGTCAGACAAGGAAGAAATCTTCTCTCTGCGGATCGAGCGGGCAATGATATTCCGTTTATATCACGGCATGCCTATGGGCTTACCGCAAGGTATTCACACCCATCCGGCTTCAGTGCCTCTTTGCGTTCTCGAAGCCGTTCTTCCTTTTGGATGGACAATGCGAATACCCAGAAATACGAGGGTTATGATTTTCTCACGGATGTGACGCTCAGTTATGAAAAGGGGCCACATACCTTCAGGTTCAATGTCTATAATTTACTCGACAAGCATTATGCTGCGGAGGCCAAGAAAAATACGTTTGGCAGTGTGAGCTACCGTGCTGGTGAACCACGGTTGTGGATGTTGACATATCAATACAATTTCAGTGACTAAAAATGTTTAGTCCAAACAGATATAACGGAATTGATCTGTTGAACCTGCCGACTATCGGCAGGTTCATAAAGAACAAAAAATTTCTTATAGCAATCAGGTTGTTTTCCCTGATTTTATTGATCAGTCTGATCGCTTATGGTTTTTCCCTGCCAGATAGGAATGAAAATTTGGTCACAAACGGTTTGGCTTGGGGGTTGTTTTGGCCGTTCTTTATTATCACCAGTCTGGTTATGATCGGCCCAGTGTTTTGCATGGTGTGTCCGTTAGGCTTTATTGGTGAGTATCTTACATGGTTTGGTTTAAAACGTAAGCCCGGTCCGTGGAAAAACTATTATATAGGAATTTTAACCCTGATCTTTTCATACTGGGTTGTCTACTATACCTTGGATGGCTTTTATGAAGAGCCAGTACACGCTGCATGGTTTTTTCTGGTTTTTCTTCTGCTGTCTGGTCTCTTTTTTCTTGTCTACAGTGAGATGACATTCTGTAAATATATTTGTCCTGTATCGGCAATCATACGAGCTTTTGGAAGAGTGGGACCGACATGGCTGACGACTGACAAATCAAATTGTAATGAATGCAAAACCTTCGATTGTGCAAAAGCCTGCAGTTACAAACTGCAGCCTTATCACTTTGATAAAAATGGCAGTATGTCGGACTGTACACTCTGTATGGGGTGTGCACAGGCGTGTGATTCAGTGCAATGGAAGCTGACAGTACCTTCTGTAACTTTATGGAAAAAAATTCCAAAGCCACGCTCCATCGATGTCTGGGTCTATATTCTTATGCTGGGCGTGATCACAATAACCATGCGATTTCACCATGGGCTTGGACGAAGCAAGATCAGCGATCAATTTATCTGGTCTAAAACAGCCGTATCTGTGCAAAACATGTTCGGGATTGAACACGACCTAACAGGGTTTTTTGCACTGATCTATGCCCTGATTCTACTGTTATCCGTCACGCTGGGTGGGTTTTATCTCGCAGCGAGAATATTGAGGACTGACTATAAAAACGTTTTTCACACCTTGGGTTATGCCCTTGCTCCGCTCATGATCGTGGGTGGATTGTCTCATCTCGGCGAGTCTTTCTTTTTACATTACTACAATGAGATAACCAACGCCTTCATTCAACTTTTTCACTTGCCATTCGAGGAAGCCAGACCTCTAGCCAGCCGTAAAGACAGTTGGTTGCATCTATTTCGACTGTTTACCTATGTGGCGATTATTTGGTCATTTGTACTGATGATTGTCAGGCTTCGTTTCATTGAGAGCAGCAATGTCCAGAAAATACTGGCCTTTCCATTCGCTTGGGGAGCAGGGTGGGTTATGCTTTTTCTTACACTGTATGTCCCCTATATCTTGTCAACCTATGGAATCGCAGGCGGCCATCACTGATTTGGAACACTCGTTGTGTTGCCGGATTCAGGTACATAAATGAAAGAGCCGTCTTTCATCCGGTAGGCTACACCTGCTCGTGTTCCCTCACCGGATCCAATACCTTCTGATGCTTTGTAGCGTTTTATTTCCCGTCCTTTTTTAACGATCATTTCCATATTTTCTGAATCAGGATTTTTTACAACGACCACCTCTTCCTGAGAAAAGGGATTCAATGGATTCTGGACGATAATGATCATGAGTGCAGCGATCATGATGAGGAATACATCCACAAGATTCACTATAGACAGGATCGGATTCAGTTCTTCGTCTTCCTTTAAGATATCAAGACTCATCGGCCTTCTCCTGTATCTTTGATTGATGTCAGTTCTTCAGCAAACCAGCGTTTTTTGATGCTCGCAATCCAGAAGGTTATCGAGGCAGAAGCGAGTCCGAGTATGACGGCGGTAAAAGCCGTTTGCAGATGTTCACTCATTCCATAAGGGTTGTTTTCAGACAAGGCAACCAGTGCCGGTCCCATCGGAATCAAGGTTGCAATCAGACCCAGCATGGGAGTGACACGTGTCACAACTCGGACAGGTTCCAGTAATTTGTGTGCATATAGTTCGGCCTCATCAAGATCAGATGATTTATTTTTCGTATGGAAGTTTATGATTGGATATCCCTTCAGGTTTATATCTTTTGTCACAGAAAACTGGAGAAGGTCATGGTGCGATCGATGACGGTTCCACCATAAGGAAGCAAACCTTCCCAGTTCAAAGATGGAATAAAGAAACAATGAGTAGATCAGGATAAGGACAGGTATCAATAACAGTTGGGAAACATCATAAAAAACAGAAAGTAAAAACTCCATAAAGTATTCCTTTAAAGCCGGATGAAAAATGTCAAATGTAATCAGAAGGTTAACCAAGGTTCAATGCGACAAATTGTCACAGTATTGAAGAGAAGGATATCTCAATCCAGAATGTCATCTGGACTGTGTGTTGCATGGTTTATTCGCTATGCATAAACAGTCATGGTAACCACTTGGCCACAAGTGAAAAACCGCCATTCTTCACGCTGTCGTGTTCTGTACGCTGATGGTAACCACAAAATGGTAGTGCGAGCACGCGTGCATGCTGGTCAATGGAGTGACTGATTTCCTTCGCTGATTTGCCGGTCAAAGACACGTTCTACGTCAATGGCATCCAGTGTGTATTTTGTGTTGCAGAAGTCACAATTGATTTTGATCAGCTCCTCATCTTCCAGAATCGAGAGGGCTTCTTCCTTGCCCAGGGAGCGGATCATGTCTTCTATCCTGTCCTGAGAGCAGGTACATTCATAGTGGATACGCTTCGGTTCGGAAAGTCGGACATCCTCATCATGGAAGAGACGGTGCAGCAGGGTTTCCACATCGAGCTTGAGCAGTTCTTCCTTTTTGATGGTGTCGGTCAAACAGACAGCATGGTTCCAGCTGTCGTCATCGATAGTATCGTAGCGGGCCTGCTGATCGGGGGAGGGAAGGCTCTGAATCAGCAGCCCTGAGGCCATTTCATGATCGGCAGCAAGATGTATCCGGGTCGGGATCTGTTCTGATTGCTCAAAATAGTTTTGCAAACAGTGGGCCAGGTCCTCTCCCTCAAGACGGACAATGCCTTGGTAGCGGTCACTGTCCTCTTCAGTGAGGATGGAGATCACAATCCGGCCTTCACCAAAAACATCCACAAGTTTTTCGGAGGCGGGTTCACCCGTCCACTGCGCCATACCCCGGATGCGTCCGTCTGAAGTTGCCTGCATCACCAACAGAGTAACCGGCCCGGTTCCGGAGATTTGAAGAATCAGTGAACCCTCGAATTTTATCGTGGCCGACATGAGGCAGACGGCCGCAGCCGCCTGCCCCAGGATTTCGCGCAAGGGTGCTGGGTATTCTCTGCATTCGAGAACCTTCTGCCAAGCAGAGTCGAGGTGTACCCAGACGCCACGGACATCCGTGTTCTCGATCAGAAAGCGGTGCAACGTGTCTCTGTCCATCTCAGGCGCTTTTCGTTGTCCTTTCCATGATGATCTCATGCCATTGATCAGGGCCGGTTTGATGAACCGCTACCCCGTTGACATCCACTGCGACGGTAACCGGCATATCCTCAACCTCAAATTCATGAATGGCTTCCATACCCAGATCCTCGAAGGCAACCACACGTGCATTTTTGATCGCCTTGGAGACCAGATAGGCAGCACCACCTACGGCCATCAGATAGACGGCTTTGTGTTTTTTGATTGCTTCGATAGCCATGGGGCCTCGTTCTGCCTTACCCACCATGCCCATGAGACCGGTTTCAGCCAGCATCATTTCGGTAAATTTGTCCATACGAGTGGCCGTGGTGGGGCCAGCAGGGCCCACCACTTCGTCACGTACCGGGTCTACCGGACCCACGTAATAGATGAAGCGATTGTTGAAATCCACGCCTTCAGGCAGTGACTCACCCCGGCTAAGCATGTCCTGAATACGTTTATGTGCTGCATCGCGCCCGGTCAGCATCTTGCCGGAAAGAAGCAGGGTTTCGCCTGGTTTCCAGGTGGCGATCTCTTCACGTGTGACCGTATCGAGGTTGACCCGTTTGGCACTGGGACCCACGTCCCAGGTGATCTCCGGCCAGTCGTCTAGATTTGGAGGGGTTTGCAGGGCGGGACCGGAGCCATCCAGTACAAAATGTGTATGCCGGGTCGCCGCGCAGTTGGGAATCATGGCAACTGGTAAATTGGCGGCATGGGTTGGATAATCTTTGATCTTCACATCCAAAACTGTAGTCAAGCCTCCCAGGCCCTGGGCACCAATACCCAACGCGTTGACCGCATCCATGATCTCGAGCCGCAGTTCTTCCACCCGGTTCTGTGGGCCACGTTCGCGCAACTCGTGGATGTCGATGGGATCCATTAGTGATTCCTTGGCCAACACCATGGCCTTCTCCGCGGTGCCGCCGATGCCGATACCCAGCATACCCGGAGGACACCAGCCGGCGCCCATGGTGGGGACGGTTTTCACCACCCAATCGACGATACTGTCGGAAGGGTTCAGCATCACAAACTTGGATTTGGCCTCGGAGCCTCCTCCTTTGGCGGCCACATGAATCTCAACCGTGTTGCCCGGGACAATCTCCATGTTGATCACGGCAGGGGTATTATCGCCGGTATTTTTCCGGGCACCGGCCGGATCGCTCAGAACCGACGCACGCAGGACATTGTCCGGATTCTGATAGGCACGTCTCACCCCTTCGTTGATCATGTCGGTGACACTCATATTTCCTTCCCATTGCACATTCATTCCAACCTTCATGAACACTGTGACAATTCCCGTATCCTGGCAGATGGGGCGGCGTCCTTCCGCACACATCCGCGAGTTGATCAGGATTTGTGCCATGGCATCCTTGGCGGCTTGGGATTCCTCTCTCTCGTAGGCGGCGTGAACGGCCTGGATGAAGTCGCTGGGGTGGTAACATGAAATGAACTGTAATGCGTCGGCGACGCTCTCAATGAGATCTTCTTGTCGGATGATGGTCATGTCGTCTGGGTCTCTTCCTGTTCCAAAACAGAAAATTATAGCGCAGCAAGCTGTTTTTTACGCCCTTTCAGGGATAAATATTGATTCGGAAAATGCTGCGACGCAGCATTAGAATTTTACCTTCGGGCTGATTTGTAAGAGAATGTTAAATGTCGAAGAAAAAACGACGTTCTATATTCAGATGAAACAATAAAGTAAGAAGGGAGTAATAATAATGGAAGGTCAAATTCTGAATCTCATCATGAGTCTCGTGTCTGGTGGTATTGGTGGCAATATCGTCGGCGCTATTTTCAAAAAACTGAGTCTGGGCATGCTTGGAAACACGCTTGCCGGTGTTGCTGGTGGCGGAATCGGTAGTCAGTTTCTGGGTAATCTGCTCGGCAGTGCAGGTTCCGGAATGGTGGGCAGTATTGCCGGATCAGCGGCTGGAGGCGGTGTGCTGATGGTCATCATCGGGCTGATCAAAAAGTTGCTTGCGGCCCGGTAATCGCTGTCAGATGGCCTGCGGGTAATATTGCCCGCGGGTCTTTGCAAATGTTCCAAGCGGATCAGTGGTCAATGAACAGACCAAACGCCCGGCTGCCTTCCCCGGCTTTCACTGTGGTAGTCACTTTTAATGTTTCGGTATCAATGACGGAAACATCCCCGGATCCCCAGTTGACAGCATAGATGTACTGACCATCAGGGGTTCTATCAATTCCTTCCGGTGTTTCCCCGATTTCAATCACAGCGATTTTCTTGTTTGTTTCCGTATCGATTACCGTGACACTGTCATCATCCTGGTTGGTGATAAAGAGACGTTTACCATTGGTCGTGGTAATCGCACAGTAAGGCCATTCGCCTACATCGATGGTCGTCTTGACCTCTAACCGATGGGTATCGATGACGGTTACATTGTTACTGCGAACATTGACTGCATACAGATCGTGGTTGACCGGATTCAGGGCCAGGCCGAAGGGGGCATCGCCTGCAGGGAGCTCAGCCAGAGTCTCATAGTCCGTCAAATCGATGATGGAGACTGAGTCGCTGTCGCGATTGGCGACGTAGAGTTGATCATTGGCAGGGTTGATCAGTATGCCTGCGGGTGATTTACCGACCTTGATTTCGTGCTCGATCTTTCCTGTTCCTGCATCAATTACAAACACCAGATGCCGGTACCAATCGGCGACATAGATTTTTTTTCCTTCAGGGTCTGCAGCAAGCCCAACCGGTCCTTCACCTACTGGAAGGGTCTTGATAACGTTCATCGACTTTCTGTCGATGATGCTGATATCCCGGCTCTCGGCATTACTGATAAAAACATACGGTTTGCTGATCGCGACACCCACTGGCCGGTGCCCCACCGTAATTGTTGCGATCGGTTGCTGTGTGCGGGTATCGATGACCGAAACTGTATCCTCGAGTTGATTGGTGATCCAGGCTTTGGGCTCGGAGGGCTGGGCGCAAGCCGAGAGAAACAGAAACGTAAAAAACAAAAACCCGAAGCACCGGAAAGGGTGCTTCGGGTTGGGTGATTTAGACTTCATCGATAGATGCAGTCTGATCCAGACTTTCAGCTACCTTCTACTACCTTCTTCAGGTTTTCCAGACCGGATTTGTAGATCCCGGTGACGGCCTTGACTGCGTCTTCATCACCCAGGCCTTCCGGATAGCGGGGTTCGGTCTTGTCGTAATTGAGCTGATAAACACGGTAGAACTTTCCGGTCCAGGTGACTTCAGATCCATCATCGACAGGTTTGACCTTGATGATCGAGAGGTAATTTTTTACCGGTACCGTGGGCACGTCATACTTCTTGCCTTTGTATTCGACTGTCTTCACCGTGCTCATATCGACGATTTTGTATTTCATCATCATGTTTTCGTCATCAAGCTTTTTCAGCTCTTCGGTGATGGTGGGCCCACCTTCTTCTCCGATGGTCAGGATCCGTTTTTTGTCCCCTTCCATCTGGGTGGAGACCACTGCCGGATGCCATTTGTGAATCCCGGCAAAATCCCCCACCACAGCCCAGACCTTGTCCGGAGAAGCGTTGATTACAATCTTCTCAACAACCTTCTGGCGAGAAGGGCCGTGAGCAGTAGCCATCATGGGAACGGCTATCAAGGTGAATAGGGCTAAACGGAAAATCTTTTTCATAGTCAAAACTCCAGTTAGTGTTGAACGAGGGTTATCCGGTAATCTGCCGGTGAAGGCTAACGGATGTCCGGTTTTTTTTCCAGTGTGAGACGGAGATTAACTTGCATTTCGTGAATATTACCTGAATGATCCCTTCGTATGATGATCATGGAATTTCTCAAGAATCTGTTGGAATTGAGTCTTGCTGCTGCGCCTTGGCTAGTTCTGGGTTTGGTCGTGGGTGGATTTGTCAAGGCGATGATCCCGCTGGCCTTCCTCGAACGGCATCTGGGTGGGCAGGGGATCGGGCCGATCATCAAGGCCGCGCTGCTCGGCGCACCTTTGCCTTTGTGTTCCTGTGGTGTCATTCCCGCTGCGCTCGGTTTGCGCAAAGCTGGAGCGTCCAAGCAGGCGACGGTCTCTTTCCTTGTCTCGACGCCTGAAACCGGGGTCGATTCGGTGACCATCACTTACGCTCTGTTGGGACCGTTCATGGCCGCGATCAGGCCGATAGCTGCGATTGCATCCGCGATCACCGCCGGCTTACTGGTGGGTCGTATCGAAGCTCAACCGGCTAAGAACGAATGCACCTCGGAAGTAGGCTGCTGCTCTGCGGAAAAGAAAACGGCTGCCTCATGTTGTGATCAGAACGTAGTGGAGGAGTCGTCGTCTTGCTGTACTTCGGAACCGATGGGGGAGGCAGGTTCTTGTTGTAGTGACTCCGGAAGAGGAAAGGGCGCCAACAGATTCCTAAGCAAGTTGGCTGGTGGGATCGAGTACGCATTTACCGATCTGTATTCGATGCTTCTGTTCTGGCTTTCCATCGGGTTGCTGTTTGCCGCTGCAGTGAAAACCTTCCTGCCCCCGGATTTTCTAACCGAGTGGGGTAGTGGTTTGCCCGCCATGCTAGTGATGATGGTGATCGGGATCCCCATGTATGTCTGTGCTACCGCATCCACACCCATTGCTGCTGGATTCATGCTGGCCGGGGTTTCGCCGGGAACGGCGCTGGTCTTTTTGATGGCGGGCCCGGCAACCAACATCTCAACCTTGGGTGTTATCGGCAAGGAGCTGGGCCAGCAATCACTTTTTGCCTATCTCTTCGGTGTGGGTTTCATTGCCTTGGTGGCAGGTCTGATCACGGATTTTCTGGTGAAACGGCTGGGTATCGACATCCAGAGTCAGTTGCAAGCGGGAGAGGAGATGATCCCCTATTGGCTGGCCATGTCCTCGCTGGTGATTTTGGTATTCGCTGCGGTGCGAGCAGTGCTCAGAAAACAGTGATGGCACAACCTACGACTCTAAGGCAACTCGTCGAGTGGGCCACGAGACAACTCGAACAGGCTGATCTCTTTTATGGCCATGGCACGGATAATCCCATGGATGAGGCGGTTTATCTCGTCTTCGGTAGCCTCAGGATCCCCTTCGATGTGCCAGAGGCGGCACTCGATGAGCCCCTTTCAGGGGCCCAGTGTCTTCGTGTCAGGAAGAGGGTGGAACAACGGATTGAGAGTCGGCAGCCGGCCGCGTATCTGCTAGGTGAGGCCTGGTTTTGTGGCCTGCCCTTTCATGTCAATGAGCATGTCCTCGTCCCCCGTTCCCCCTTTGCCGAATTGATCCAGGAAGGGTTTCAGCCCTGGTTGAATCGGGAGCCCCGACGGATTCTGGATATCGGCACCGGCAGTGGTTGTATTGCCATTGCCTGTGCATTGGCCTTCCCACAAGCCCGTGTGGATGCCACCGACATCTCCAATCAAGCGCTGGAAATTGCGGCCAGGAATGCCGAGCGGCATGGTGTGCAGGATCGCTTGCAGCTGATCACCTCAGATGTGTTCAGTCATCTGGAGGGTGAACGGTACGACCTCATCGTCAGTAACCCGCCTTATGTGAGCCAGGCCGATATCGAGACGCTGCCTGCGGAATATCGTCATGAACCGGTACTGGGACTGGCGGGAGGTGGTGATGGCCTCGACATCGTCCGGCGCATGCTGGCGGAAGCCGGTGAACATCTCACAGAAGATGGGGTGCTGATCGTGGAAGTGGGGCTCATGCAGGAAAGATTGGCCGTAACCATGCCCGAGTTGCCCTTCATTTGGTTGGAATTTGAGCAGGGAGGTGAAGGTGTATTCCTCCTTCACCACAGCGAGTTGCAATCAGTCAAAGGATAGCAGAGAGTTCCTTGCTGGTTGTTTTCAATTTGTCAGGAAAAATTTTTCTCTCCGATATAAGATAAAGAAAAAACCTTCCCTTGGGGCAGAGAATAACAAAATGTCAGGCAATTCTTTCGGAAAACTATTTACAGTCACCACCTTCGGTGAGAGTCACGGACCCGCGTTGGGCGCCATTGTCGATGGTTGTCCACCCGGTCTGGAATTGGGTGAGGCCGATCTGCAACAGGAACTGGATCGTCGCAAACCTGGTACTTCCCGTTTCACGACACAGCGAAAAGAACCTGATCAGGTGCGGATTTTATCCGGTGTATTCGAAGGTAAAACCACCGGTACGCCGATCGGTTTGATCATCGAAAATGTTGATCAGAAGTCCAAAGATTACACCAATATCAAAGATACTTTTCGTCCAGGTCATGCTGATTATACCTACCAGCAGAAGTACGGCGTGCGTGATTATCGTGGTGGTGGTCGATCGTCTGCACGTGAGACAGCCATGCGGGTGGCAGCAGGAGCCATTGCGAAGAAATATCTGCTGGAAAAGTACGGTATAAAAATTTGTGGTTACCTGGCTCAACTGGGTCCGATCAAACTCGAGTTCAGGCAGTGGGATGCCGTGCGAGAGAACATTTTTTTCTGTCCTGATCCGGATCGGGTTCCGGAACTGGAAGAATACATGAAGGCATTGCGAAAGGAGGGGAACTCCATCGGTGCCCGCATCAATGTTGTGGCAACAGGTGTCCCGCCAGGTCTGGGCGAACCTGTCTTTGATCGTCTGGATGCCGATCTGGCAAAAGCGATGATGTCCATCAACGCCGTCAAAGGTGTCGAGGTAGGTGCAGGGTTTGCCTGTATTGAGCAGAAAGGTACCGAGCATCGTGACGAGATCACCCCGGAAGGGTTTCTCAGTAACCAGGCCGGTGGTGTACTGGGTGGCATTTCATCCGGGCAGGATATCGTCATCAGTATGGCGCTTAAGCCTACCTCCAGCCTGCACTTGCCAGGACGATCAATCAATAAACAGGGGCAGCCCGTTGAGGTGATCACCAAAGGTCGTCATGATCCCTGTGTCGGAATTCGGGCGACACCGATTGCTGAGGCGATGATGGCGTTAGTGATCATGGATCATCTGTTGCGCCATCGTGCTCAAAACATGGATGTGACCTCCGAAACACCTATCATTCCTGCTGGATGAGCCAGGTTCCATACTGGCGCCTGTCCGGTTTCTATCTCTTTTATTTCGCCACAGTCGGGGTTTTCCTTCCCTACTGGGGGCTTTATCTGGAGTCACTTGGCTTTTCCCCCTCGGAAATCGGTGAGCTGATGGCTTTGCTGGTAGTGGGTAAACTTGTCGCCCCTTACCTTTGGGGGTGGATTGCTGATCACCGGGGCAATCGCATAGGCGTCATTCGCTTTGCCGGGCTGTTCTCCATTTTGATCTTCGCCGGTGTACTCGTGACCACCTCTTTTACCGGCCTGGCGATTGTCATGCTGGTGTTTGGTTTTTTCTGGAGTGCTTCGCTGCCGCAGTTCGAGGTAGTGACCTTGAACCATCTGGCCAATGAAATCCACGCCTATACCCGGATCCGCCTGTGGGGATCGATAGGCTTTATCGTAACCGTGATCATTCTTGGCAAGGCACTGCAACAGTTTGGCGTTGCCCCCTTACCCTGGATTGCGTTGGTCATGATTATCGGGATTTGGATTACCAGTCTGCTGGCTCCGGATGATGCCCTAAATGAACAGGCCGATCAGTCGGGTTCTATTCTGAGTGTGCTCAAACAGCCCACCGTGTTGGCTATGATGGCGGTGTTTTTCCTCATGCAGGTGGGGCATGGTGCCTACTATTCCTTTTATTCGTTATACCTCGAAAAGTTCAATTATTCTCGCACTGTGATTGGGCAACTCTGGGCCCTGGGTGTGATCGCAGAGGTTGCCCTGTTCATGGTGATGTTGAAACTGCTTAAGCGATATACGTTGCGGACGCTATTGTTGGTGAGTCTGATCGCAGCTGTCATACGCTGGTTCATCCTGGCCTGGCTCCCGGAATACGGGATGATCGTTGTACTCATCCAGCTTTTGCACGCAGCAACATTCGGTATTCACCATGCGGTCGCCATCCAGATCGTGCATCGCTATTTCCGCGGCAAACACCAAGGGCGTGGGCAGGCCCTATACAGCAGTGTCAGTTATGGTGCGGGCAGCGCTGTTGGTTCTCTCCTGAGCGGTTATGTATGGGAAGGGATCAGCCCACAAGCTGCTTTCGTTGTTGCGGGAATCATCGGATTGCTGGCCATCTTCATCACCTGGAAGTGGGTCTATCCACAAGTTTGACACTCCTTTTCAGACCAATTACCGGCAATTCCACACTTTATGTTAGGATATTGACGCCCTAAAAAAAACGAGGAGGAGTACCAAAAATGGCACGTGATATCACACCGTACGTAGAGACCCTGTCAAAGTTTACCCAAAATATCGATGAAGACGCGGTCAGAAAAATCGTCAATCACCTTGGCATTGCACTGCAAAGCAAGGATGCCTCGCTGGTTTCCGGATCGGATCAGACAGAACTGGATCGGGTTCGTGACAGTTGGTTGAAAAAGAAGCTGGGTCGTAAGGAAAGTGATGATGAACTGAATGCTGCGATCGATGAAGTCATTGAAAAAATGGGCCGCAGCAATCCGAACAAATGCCGGGTCTGTTTTTACTATTTGTTGGCGGAGAAGTACGGGCAACTGGGTGAGCTCTGATCAGATTAACCCTTTTTCCTTTGGAAAGCCCGTCTTTAACGACGGGCTTTTTTTTTGTCTACAAGCTGCGATAATCAGCGTATGTCAGATCACATTCTGGCCTCTGTACGAGAGGCCGTCTCCCAAAAACGCCCACTGAAAATTGTTGGCGGAAACTCCAAAGCCTTTTATGGTCGTCACATAGCAGGTGAGGAATTATCCGTCTCTGGCTATCAGGGCATTGTCAGCTATGAACCGACGGAGCTGGTGGTGACGGCCCGTTGTGGAACGCCCTTGTCGGAAGTGGAAGAGGTGCTTGCCGAACAAAATCAGATGTTGCCCTTCGAGCCACCCCATTTCGGTGAGGCGACCATCGGTGGCATGGTGGCCTGTGGGTTGTCGGGGCCGGCAAGACCCTATACCGGTGCCGTGCGGGATTATGTGCTGGGAGTACGCATGATCAATGGCAAGGGAGAGGATCTGACCTTCGGCGGACAAGTGATGAAAAATGTCGCTGGTTTCGATGTGTCACGCCTGATGACCGGCTCACTGGGCACTTTGGGTGTGATTCTGGAGGTGTCATTCAAGCTGCTGCCGAAACCGGAAGCGGAGCTCACCCTCCAGTTGGAACTCGATGCGAAGCGTGCGATCGAGAAAATGAACCAGCTCGCGGGACAGCCTTTGCCCATTACCGCGGCTTGTCATGACGATGGACGATTGAATATCCGCCTTGCCGGATTCTCTTCAGCGCTGGAATCCGCGCGCAAAACGATCGGGGGCGAAACGCTGGAAGTGGGTGAGGCCTACTGGCATTCCCTTCGGGAACAGAAACATCCCTTTTTTCTTGGCGACAGACCCTTGTGGCGAATCGCTTTGCCACCCGCGGCCGAGCCTCTGGATCTCGAAGGAGACTGTCTGATCGATTGGGGTGGGGCGCAACGCTGGTACCGGACCGATCGGCCGGTAGAGGAAATACGCCAGCGGGTGCACGCACGAAAAGGCCATGCGACTCTGTTCCGGCATCATGGCGGGGAAACCGATATCTTCTCACCGCTGTCGCCGGGATTGAAAAAGATCCACCAGCAACTCAAACAGGCATTTGATCCCTTCGGAATTTTCAACCGCGGGAAGATGTACCCGGATTTGTAATGCAGACCTTTATCCCCGATTCGATCAAAAACACCCCCGAAGGACAGGAAGGCGACCGCATCCTGCGAAAGTGTGTCCACTGTGGTTTTTGTTCGGCCACCTGCCCGACCTACCAGTTACTTGGTGATGAACTGGACGGGCCGCGTGGACGCATCTATCTGATCAAAAACCTGCTGGAAGGCAAATCGGCGGACAGCAACACCCAACGGCATCTCGATCGTTGTCTGACCTGTCGGGCGTGTGAAACGACCTGTCCTTCCGGTGTCGAGTACGGTCACCTGCTGGATATCGGACGGGGGATCAGCGAAGAGAGGATCCTGCGATCCTTCAAGGACAGAATTCTGCGTTATGGGCTGGGCAAAATCATTCCGGATCGAAAATGGTTTTCCGTGTTACTGAAAACCGGGCAGTTCTTCCGGCCATTGCTTCCACCGAAACTGGCGGCGAGCATTCCTGAAAAAAAACATGCACAGGCGTGGCCGTCCGTCCGGCATCGACGCAAGATGTTGATCCTCGAAGGCTGTGTACAACCGGCGCTCATGCCTTCTACCAATCTGGCTACGGCCAGGGTGCTGGATGCATTGGGGATCACCCTGGTCCGGGTTCCGGAGGCCGGTTGCTGCGGTGCCGTCAACCAGCATCTGGCTCAGACAGAAGCCACCATGGCGCATATGAAAAGAAACATCGATGCCTGGTGGCCGTTGATCGAAGCCGGCTGCGAGGCGATCGTAATCACCGCCAGTGGTTGCGGAACCATGGTCAAGGACTACGGCTACCTGCTGAGGAACGATCCGGTCTATGCCGAAAAAGCGGCACGGATTTCTGATCTCTGCCGGGATCTCATCGAAGTGATCGAAAAAGAAGATCTCTCCTGCCTGTCATTAAAACCGGATCAGAGGAAGATCGTCTTCCAGTCACCTTGCAGCCTGCAACACGGGCAGAAGCTGGGCGGACGTGTCGAAGCACTGTTGAAACAGATCGGCTATGCCCCGTCGCCGGTCAGAGACAGCCATCTTTGCTGTGGTTCCGCCGGCACCTATTCCATCTTGCAGTCGGATATCGCGGAACAATTGCGAGACAATAAACTGAAGCATCTCACCGCAGATCAGCCGGATGTGATTCTCACCGCCAATATTGGCTGTCAGCAGTTTCTGCAACAGAAAACAGCGATCCCGGTTTTGCACTGGATTGAACTGTTGGAGAGAAACCTGAAAATTTCGTGATCGGGGTGATCCGGTTTACAATACACCGTTTTTTCGACAAGAGGCTCTCACATGAGTGCGAAAAAACCGCTGGTAGGCGTGATCATGGGTTCCCGTTCGGACTGGGAGACGATGAAGAAAACCGCCGATATGCTCGATCAACTGGGGATCCCTCATGAAGTTGAAGTTGTCTCGGCGCATCGAACACCGGACAAACTGTTTCAGTATGCAGAAACCGCCGAAGAACGAGGGCTGGAAGTGATCATCGCCGGTGCCGGTGGTGCCGCGCATTTGCCCGGCATGGCCGCAGCAAAAACCGTGTTACCAGTGTTGGGTGTCCCGGTGGAATCCAGATCACTCAATGGTATCGACTCCATTCTCTCAATCGTGCAGATGCCAGCAGGCATTCCGGTGGGGACACTGGCCATTGGTGATGCTGGAGCCACCAATGCGGCTTTGCTAGCAGCTGCCATGCTGGGAAATAAATACCCGGAGATTCGCACTACACTCAACACGTTTCGATCACAGCAGACTGAGAACGTTATCAACCATCCCGATCCTAGAGAAGAAGAATGAAAATAGGAATCATTGGTGGCGGCCAGCTTGCCCGGATGCTGGCGCTTGCAGGTTATCCCCTTGGGCTAGAGTTCGTCATTTTGGAACCGGCAGAAGATGCCTGTTCGGCACACCTGGGAGAACACTTCTGCGCTCCCTATGACGATCGGCAGGCGTTGGAAGCGCTAGCACAAAAGGTCGATGTAGTGACCTACGAGTTTGAGAATGTTCCCGCGTCTTCGGTTGAGTTTCTGCAACAACAGATCCCGGTTTATCCACCGCCAAAAGCACTCGCCTGTGCACGTGATCGTCTCAATGAAAAGACTCTGTTTCGTGAGCTTGGCATTGAAACGGCAGAATTTGCTGAGGTGGACAGTTATGAAAGCCTGTGCCAGGCGGTTGAAAGAATTGGCCGCCCATCGTTACTGAAGACGCGCACGCTCGGATACGACGGTAAAGGCCAGCAGATGATCTGGGAAGAAACCGATTTAGAGGCCGTTTGGTGCAATCTGAACGGTGTGCCTGCGATACTCGAAGCCCTAGTACCCTTCGATCGTGAGGTTTCTATCATTGCGGCCAAGCGTGTTTCCGGCGAGATGGTGTTTTATCCTGTCGCAAAAAACATCCATGAAGAGGGTATTCTTCGTGTCTCCGTCAGCCTGGCGGATGATCCGGTACAAACGTTGGCGGAAGCCTATGCGCGCAAGGTCCTCGATGCGCTGGATTATGTAGGAGTGCTTGCCATTGAGTTTTTCCAGCTGGGCGATCGGCTGCTGGCCAATGAGATGGCGCCACGGGTGCATAACTCCGGCCACTGGAGTATCGAGGGCTCAGTCTGCAGTCAATTCGAAAACCACATGCGGGCGATCAGTGATCAGCCGTTGGGTTCAACCGAGAATATTGGCTATCCAGCGATGATTAACCTGATCGGGACGATTCCGGAACGCTCCAGTGTACTGGCCATTCCGGGCGTGCACCTGCATCTTTATGGCAAATCACCACGACCTGGACGTAAGGTAGGCCATATCACTGTTTGCGGCAAGACTGAGGCGGATCGGACTGGTTTGCAGGGAAAAGTTACCAACGTTTTGTAGAAACACGATGATGGTAAAAAATCAGGGTTCAGGGCAGGCTCGCCCCTTTGTGAATAGTCACAGGCTTTGCAAGAGGCGACTAGTGGCCTTGATAAGATGAAAGTGCTGTCTGTTCTGTTATTGTGGCAAGCCCTTGCTGGTCTGTATTTTCCAGTAGTTCCAAATAGCTGACAATCCGATTCCGACCTGTATTTTTGGCATGGTAGAGTGCCTTGTCTGCTTCCCCGATCAAAATGGCCGGCGGATTGTTGGCGTAGAGCTGTATATAGCCGATGCTCACGGTAATCTGGCCAACATTCGGAAACAGGCTGGATTCCACGGATTGCCGGAAACGCTCCAGGGCTGCCTCTGCTCCTTCTCTCGAGCACCCGTTCAGGATCACGACAAACTCTTCACCTCCATAACGGAACAGGATGTCCGTATAACGAAAACTCTGTTCCATGATACGCACAAATTGCAGCAGAACTTCATCTCCCGTGAGATGGCCGAACCGGTCATTGACCTGTTTGAAATGATCGATGTCGAGTATTGCCAGCCAGGATGTTTTTTTACATTCGCCACGATCAATCAATGTCTGTTTTTGCGAATATTCGACGATATGGGAGACTTGATTGTCAAAGGTGTAGCGGTTCAGTAATCCTGTCAACCGGTCACGATCCTTCTCATCGATGACAGAGAGCATATTGCTGTAAATCCTGAGCATAAACAGGATGGTTTCCCAATCCCTTCCCTCCAGCGGTTGTGATCTGAGAACCAGGATTCGTTCCAGAGTGGATTCATTGTAAATAGAAAAAGTCGACTGGATCAGTCCTTCTTCAATTCTCAGTGAAAGCTCTCTGCTTTGATCGGAAGAGATTGGGTACTGTTCCAGGAACTCATCCAAAGGAAAGGGCTTATTCAGAATGTGGGTGACTTCCTTGAGCACCAGTTTTTTATCACGGGGCTTGTCATCAACAATGATCATCCCTGTTTCAACATTATTACGCCCATGCACTTCAAAAACCTGTGCAGTGTGAATGCTGGGAAAGTTTTCAAGCAGTTGGATAAAATTTCTTGTCAGCGCAACATAATCTCTGTGACGGGTGAGTTCGAGTGCTGATTCGAACAGTTTATTTTGCAGATCAGTTTTGTCCTTCCTGGTGAAAGCTGCCAGCGTTCCCATCCGTTTGGTTCCATTGTCCCAAGTTTCTATCTATCATTACTTATCGGCTTTCTTTACAAGGGCTTTAGTCTTTTTAAGTAAGACGACATGTGGGATCAGACTTTCGATGGGTAGAGAAAGAAGAGCCGCACATCGCGGCTCTTCTCTATTCGACAGCAGGCAGGATCAGACGAAATTCATGAGCCAAAAAATGATCAGTGCAAGAACAATGCTGCTCACGATCACTCCCGATACACTGGCCATGGGGCCCATTTTGCCTTTTATACCATTGAACCCCAGTAACAGGATGATGATCAGGGAAATGATCGTCCCCATGGACAGGCCTTTGTCAGCAATGGACGCGATCGCCTTACCATCAGGCACGAAGCCATGCTTCGAACCCAGCATACCCATCAGCATGGTCGCCGAGAGCAGCACATTGGTGCGTGAAGCCAGGGCAGCTTTGGGTGCCGCTGCACCTGCATCTCCCTCGACAATACCACAGACGATCTTCTGTGCCGGCCAGATGATCAGCCAGACATTCAGAAACATGATGGTGCCGGCCAGTGCGCCGACGGCAATATAAGGATTCGACGTCGCACCAAGCCTTGCGTAAAGATACAAACCGACAAGGAAAGTACCCATGGCACCCCAGCGGAACCACCACAAGGCCCTGGGTGCCAGTTTCTTCACGGCGTCTGCCTTGGCATCCGCTTCGGCCTCTTTGAAATACTCACCTTGTACGAAATTGAAATAGTACAACAGTCCGATCCAGGTAATCCCGAACAGAACGTGTGCCCAACGGGCCAGAAAGTCCACATATTGCATAATCACCCTCCTTTATTATCGTTTAAGTTTGTGTGTCCGGCTCAAAGCCGGTGAACACATGATTCGTATGGGTTTGCACAGATGTATCATTGCCAGAAAAGGCAACGTAACATTCGTTTACAATCATAGTTGAGCCCGTCGTAAATAGAAAGGTCGGCAGCGGCAGTCGATCAGGGGATCAGTACCGCTGCACCCTGAAAGCGGCCTTCGCGGAGGTCATCAAGTGCCCGGTTGGCCTCGATCAGTGGATAGGAATGCACCTCAGTATGGATCTGCATCTCACCGGCGATCCGAAGGAAATCCTCGCCGTCTTTTCGTGTCAGATTGGCTACCGAACAGATGCTGCGCTCCTCCCACAGGATGGCATAAGGAAAGGCCGGGATATCGCTCATGTGAATGCCCGCACAGATCACCCGTCCCCCCTTGCGCAGCACTTGCAAAGCCGCCGGAACCAAGGCGCCCACCGGTGCAAAAAGGATGGCCGCATCCAGAGACTCCGGTGGCGCTTGTGTGGAATCACCAGCCCAAGCAGCACCCAGATCGAGTGCAAAGCGCTTCGCATCCTCATCACCCGGGCGCACAAAGGCATAGATCTGCCGACCTTGATGAATTGCCACTTGGGCGATGATGTGAGCGGCTGCGCCGAAACCGTACAGGCCAATCTTTGCGGACTCTTCGGCCAGGGTATAGGCACGGTAGCCGATAAGGCCGGCACACAACAAGGGGGCGGCATGCTGATCATCGTAATTTTCCGGCAGAGGGAAACAGTAGCGGGCATCGGCAACGGTGTATTCGGCATAACCACCGTCCAGAGTATAGCCAGTGAATCCCGGGTGATCGCATAGATTTTCACGTCCGGACAGGCAATACCGGCACTGGCCACAGGTCTGTCCCAGCCAAGGAACACCCACACGCTGGCCGGGTTTGAACTGAACCACGCCATCGCTTGTTGCAACCACCTCTCCCACGATCTCGTGACCGGGAATGATCGGCAGTTTCGGATCCGGCAGATCACCGTCGACCACATGCAGATCAGTCCGGCAGACACCGCATGCCCTGACCTTGAGCAGGATCTTTCCTGCTTCTGGATGGGGAATGTCCATCTCCACCGCTTTAAGAGCCTGGCCGGGTTTTTCCAGGATCATCGCTCGCATTTTGTCCGCCATTGCTGCCTCCTGTAAGATCGTATTCAACCCAATATAGGCCTATATTCCGGAAAATCAAAACCATGCTCGATGAAACCGCCATCGTTGCCTTCACCACCTTTTTTGCTACTATCAGCCCCATTGATATTGCCTTCATGTTCTCAGCCCTCACTGTCAATACAACACCGGCCCATCGCCGTCGAATGGCCTTCAGGGGTACCCTGATCGCTGCCATCATCCTCGTTGGTTTCGCTCTTGCGGGAGACTGGCTGCTCTCCAGCCTCGGTATCTCCCTTGCTGCCATGCGCACAGCCGGTGGGATCCTGCTCATGCTGATCGGGATCGAAATGGTGTTTGCCCGAACGTCCGGAGGCACATCGGCGACAGATGAAGAACAGGCCGAAGCCAGGGCCAAGGACGACATCTCTGTCTTCCCGCTGGCAACACCTCTCATCGCTGGGCCGGGCACCATGGGTGCCGTGATCCTGCTGATCGGCAATACCAAAGGCGATCTTAGTCTGCAACTCGTCGTCATTGGTGCCCTGCTGGTGGTTCTGTTGATTACCCTGATCAGCCTGCTGTTGGCGGCTGAAATTCAAAAACTGATCGGAATCACTGGTATGCATGTCATCACCCGTGTCTTTGGCATCCTGCTCTGCGCCTTGGCCGTTCAGTTCATCTTCGATGGCGTCATCGAAAGTGGTATCTTCGGCACAAAAAACTGACACGGCCACTGTATCGCTCCAACAAGGAGTCGAACAGTGATCTTAGATAACGGCTTGAAATGCTTGGGGATATGCATTTTCTTAATTCCGATCGATGTCGTATGATGGGTGAACCGATATAGACTTTGGACAATGGGATATAAAGAGACAGAGCACGGCTGACACTCTGAGCTTATAATTTTTGGGAGGAATCGATGAGTAAAGCCAATAACGGCGCCAATCTGGGCTTCGAGAGCAAGCTGTGGGAGATGGCCGACAAGCTGCGGGGCCACATGGACGCTTCCGAATACAAGCACGTGGTGCTGGGGCTGATCTTCCTCAAATACATCTCCGAT
>JALSRM010000072.1 GCA_026984775.1 Gammaproteobacteria bacterium | reverse complement strand
TGCATCAAGTCCAGATACAGATCTCTTATCTCCTGGTTCGCGGTTTTGTTTGTTTCTTTAGTGTTCAATGTAAGTGTGGACATGGTTTTTATACTCCTGCCATTCTCTGCTGGCCAATGGCCTTTTCTTCCGGGGTAAGTAATCGCTTGGTCAATATGATGGACATGCTGTCTACTGCTCTTGGCTGAGTCAGGATCTGATCAGATGATTTACCTTCCTGCTGCATTTTTGTTCCAACAGGACTCAGGACAAAATTCATAGTGGTAAGATCAAAACGCGCTTTTTGCCAACCCAGGTACCAGTACCAGTCCGTGTAATAAAGCCAGCTGCGTTCATTGAAGGCACGGACATGGGTAGGATCCTGCCAGGCGCCATAGGAGAGATCATAGGGTACGTTGATTTTGAACTGGCCGCCGACTTTCAAAAGATCAAGACAGTTGGTCATTGCTGTGACCAGATCGGGGATGTGTTCCAGTACATCGTTTGCAATTATTTCATCGAACTGGTTTTCAGCAAATGTGATATCACCAAAACGTTTGCTGTGTACCGTTTTTCCGATCAGGTGCACATCACTCAAATCTGCGATGACATCAGGATGGCTTTTTTCCGACAGGTCAATATTCAGACAGTCTTCCCTGAAGTCTTTGCCACTGCCGATATTGAGTATTCGAGGCACGGCCAAATCCAGATCATCAATTATGGTTTTACTTTCTTCTCCCAAGGCAGTGAGTGCTGTATTCAAATACTCAACTGCATTCCGTGAGCTGATGTAGTCAAAACCCTTTTCTTCAAGCCTATTTCTTTGTTCATCCGATCGAACCAGTTCGCAGCATTTCGTGACGAGCTGATCATAAGGAACCATTGCGACGGCTTCTTTCAGCGAGTCATCGAGATCACTTTCTTCAGAATTTTCACACACAACGGCTTTTTTGTTTGCCAGAAGGTAGGCGATCCGTACTTGCTCAAAAATATTGCTGTCATAATAATGGATGTTGATGATCACTTTTGATCGCGCAATGTATTCATCCCGTGCACGTCCATAGACACCAAAAAGTGTTTCAACGTTAAGACCGGCCTCTTTCAGTGCGTCGAGAATTTTCTTGCGCCTCTCATTCAGAGAGCCATAGAACAGTACATCGATGTCTTGAATCTCGGGCTTGGGGATGCGTGTCAAGGCCGGGCAATAACCGACCGGGACATGTTGTAGCTGACTCTTGATTCCTTTTTCTTTCAACGCCTTGAGATTCTTCTGACTGTAATCCCATACAGTAAATGCATTGAAAAGATTAAAAAGTGCAGGTGTCATCCAATCGGATGTTTCGGTTATTTGCTCAAAGTTATAGAGGATGCTGCTGCTGGGGATAAGTGTCATGTCATTCTCTTGCAGCAAATGGGCACCGAGAATAATATTGATGCCATCCTCTATAAACGTGTTCTCGGCAATATTCGTGATAAATCCCAACTCATTGAAGGAGTAGGAAAGGGTTTCGGCAATTTCTTGAAAGGCGTCAGAATGTATATAACCTTCTGGACGGATGATTACGATATTGATTACCAGGGAACCTGCTTCGGGTGATGTCGGAGTCGTCGAATCGGTCCTGGCTATCTCTTTGTCTTCAAGATCGGAAACATAGAAGGTTTCCGGGTCTGATCCGGAATCGTGTAAATCAAGCATGTGCATGAATCCTCTTTGCAGGTTTTTCGTATAGGTTTCGGAATCAAAAAGGGAACAACTATCCCGGTTTGTCTTTAGTCTGTCCTTGAGCTGCCGGTGTTTATCTTTATTGTGTGCCAGTTCGAGGGCCAGGGATCGATACGCCTCTTCATCATTTGTGATCAATTCATCGAGCCCTGCCGCACAGAGCAGACTACCCGCCACACGTGCGGCAAAACTTCTGCCACGCATCGTGATCAGGGGCACACCGACCCACAGCGCGTCACTGGCTGTGGTGTGGGCATTGCAGGGATAGGTATCCAAAAATAGATCGGCGTTCCGGATCCTTGCGAGGTGCCGTTCGATCGGGAGTTTTTCCGCAAAGACAAGTCGTTTGGGATCAACGCCTCTTTTTTTGGCCTCTTTTTTCAGGTTCTTCGTTGCCCATGGATTATCATCGATCAACCACAGGACGCTGTTGTCTGTTTCTTTCAGCAGAGACATCCATAGAGTGAAGATCTCCGGGGTGATCTTGTACGACTGGTTGAAACAACAATAGACAAAGGCATTCGCAGGCAGGCCACACTCTTCTCTTGAAGGTGTATCGGGATGGACTTTTCGTTTTCGATCATTGACCTGGTAGCAGCCCGGAAGATAAACGATTTTCTCAGAATAGTGACACTGCTCCTGTTCAGGGATCACGTAGGGATCAGCAATGATGTAGTCGATGAACCCGGCTCCCATACTTCCTGGATAGCCCAGATAATTGATCTGGATTGGTGCAGGACGGCCTGCCAGTATTGCGGGACGGCAATTTTGTGTATAACCCTTCAGGTCAACCGCAATGTTGATCTCAAGTTCGGATATAAGATCAGCGATTTCTTGATCGCTTCTGGTTCTCACATCGTGGAAATTGTGACAAGCAGAGGCGATGCGCATTTTCATTCTGGAGTCAGCCTTCTCCTTACCATAGGAGATCGCATGGATTTCAAAAAGCCCCTCATCCATCAGTTCAAACAACTCGGCCATCAAGTAGGTGGTTGCATGGTCATGAAAATCTGCCGACAGAAAGGCGACCTTGATCTGTTGATCGTTTTTTCTCTGCATCGAATGCTGTGGTTTGAAGGCAGTGGCCATGTTTTTGCACAACATCTCACAGAATCGCTTTGATGCTTTCAAGTGTATGGCCGGATCATCAAAAAGCCCCAATAGGGCGAAGGGTGAAATCGTATTGACAATATCGGCTGGCTGATCTTCATCCAGGATGCGATGAATGCGCTTTTTGAGGCCCGGGAATTCTCTGTGATAATCCGACCAGTCACACATTTTCATCCGTGTGAACCAGAACTTACCCAGTGCACCGCCTAGATTCTTGTCAATTCTCAGAACCTTCTTGTAGGCATTTGCAGATTCATCCAGTTGGCCGGCAAGCATCGACACCACACCGAGGTTATACTGGATAGAGGCATCCTGAGGTTGCAGGGCCGCGATTCGCTTGTAATATTCAAGAGATTGTTCAGCGAGCCCCTGTTTTTTCATAAACTGTGCACTGAGATTCAGTGCGGGCAGATTGTTCCGATCAAGTTCCAGGACCTTGAGATAACAGGCCATTATCTGTTCAGGATGATCCGGTGCCAGTATCTCGAGTGCACACCCCATCTTGAGATAGGCATCCAGATACTCCGGGTCGATCCTTATTGCCTCTTTCAACAGTTCGAGCGCGGTTTCATTATCATCCTCCTGGCTGTAGATACTGGCCATGTTTGAATAGATGATCGCCTCTCGACAACCTGCTTCGATCAGTTTTTGGTATTGTTCCTTGGCAAACGCCAGATGGCCATTCTTCTGAGCCTCGATGATTGCTTCGAGGTTGACGGTTCTTTGACTGCGATCTTTCTCGGCGGTTATTTCCATCAGTGGTCGGATTTTCGGTTTTGAATATTTACTAAGGTCAAAACTGCAAAGCAGGATATATGCCATTAGCTGTTGAACTTGATATTAAAGAAAAATGAGTCACTGCCGTTAAATACGCTGACGCACCTCAAGAAGAGGTGTGGATTTATGATTAATCAGTAAACAATCGGACAAGAATTGTCTGATATGTCCAACCTAGAAAAGGAGAAAGGACTATGGCTATTTCAAAAATTTCCCTCACTGCAGGGATGCGTACCAATCTGCTGTCTCTGCAAAGAACTGACGCGTTACTCACTCGAACCCAGGAACGCCTGGCGACCGGCAAGAAGGTCAACAGTGCGCTGGATAATGCCCAGGCTTTCTTTGCCGCCAGTGCAAATACCAATCGTGCAGATGCCCTGAGTCTGAGAAAAGACGCAATGGGGCAGGCGATCCAGGTGATTAAAGCTGCCGATGCGGGTATCGCTGCGATCAATTCACTTCTGGATCAGGCCGCTGGTATCATTGCAACTGCCAAGGGCAGTCTGGGTGACACATCGGATGATGCGGCATTGAAGTCCCAGTACGACGAAATCATCTCCCAGATTGATGATATTGTGGATGATTCAGGTTATCAGGGCACCAATCTGTTGCATGGTACCGACTCACTGAAAGTACTTTTCAATGAGAGAGGTGATAACAGCCTGACCATCAGTGGTGTGTCCTCAGATACAGCTTCACTTGCAGTAACAACAACGTTTGACGGTGCAACAGGCACAACGTTGGATACTATAGATGCAGAGATTGTGGCTGCAAAAGCGACGCTACAGGCAACATCCACCAGCTTGTCTGGCACGGTGGGCATCATCAATGCACGTCAGGAATATACGGATCAGATGATCAATGTCCTGCAAATCGGTGCGGATAAATTGACCCTGGCCGACACCAATGAGGAAGGAGCCAACATGTTGGCTCTGCAGACCCGCCAGCAGTTGGGTACGATCTCATTGAGTCTCGCCAACCAGTCCAACCAGGCTGTATTACGACTCTTCTAACAGAAGTCTCCATCAGCACCCTCTCGAAACAGGGCCATTTGGGCCCTGTTTTTTTATTAAGCCCTAACTACTTTGTGAACCAGTTCTCATTTTCAATGAGAATAATCCTAAAGCTTTTTTGGTAGTGGTCGCTACACTTTCTGACACATTCCATGACGGGATGTGGGGCACTCCATGATGGAGTGTGATAATGGAGTAAAACAAGGCATCGGGGAGAACCCTCTGATGTTTGCCAACCTAGAAAAGGAGAAAGGACTATGGCTATTTCAAATATTTCCCTCACCGCAGGTATGCGTACCAATCTGCTGTCTCTGCAAAGAACTGATGCGTTACTCACACGAACCCAGGAACGCCTGGCGACCGGAAAGAAGGTCAACAGTGCGCTGGATAATGCCCAGGCATTCTTTGCAGCATCTGCCAATAATAACCGTGCCAATGCACTGGCTAACCGGAAAGATGCAATGGGACAGGCGATCCAGGTGGTCAAAGCTGCCGATGCGGGTATCTCTGCGATCAATTCATTACTGGATCAGGCCGCTGGTATCGTTGCAACTGCCAAGGGCAGTCTGGGTGATACATCGGATGATGCGGCATTGAAGGCTCAGTATGATGAGATCTTGTCACAGATCGATGATATCGTTAAAGATTCAGGCTATCAGGGCACCAATCTGTTGCAAGGTACCGACTCACTGAAAGTACTTTTCAATGAGAAGGGTGATAACAGTCTGACCATCAGTGGCGTGTCCTCAGATACATCTTCGCTTTCAGTGACAACAACGTTTGACGGTGCAACAGGTACAACGCTGGACACAATCGATTCAGAGATTGTGGCTGCAAAAGCGACGCTACAGGCAACATCCACCAAGCTGTCTGGTACCGTGGGTATCATCAGTGCGCGGCAAGAATTTACCGACCAGATGATCAATACGTTGCAAATCGGTGCGGATAAATTGACCCTGGCCGACACCAATGAGGAAGGAGCCAACATGTTGGCTCTGCAGACCCGCCAGCAGTTGGGTACGATCTCATTGAGTCTCGCCAACCAGTCCAACCAGGCCGTATTGAGGTTGTTCTAATGGGAAAGAGAAGTTGAAGGTACAGTCGTGAGATTGACACTTTTAACGTCGTAGTAAAGGGATGGGGCAGGAGACTGCCCCGTCTCGTTTTTGAGGGATACGCATGAATCACCGTTGAAAAACGTTGAAATATCAGATTCTTATGGAAATATACTGACGCTTATCTCAAGGAGGAGGTGCGTTATGATAGAGTCAAATAAAGGGATCGCAACGATCTCTACGCTAATTCAAAAACCGTCCGGGAATTCATCTGTGTCTCAAGAGACACCAACAAGTAATGCGGCCCAGATAAGTGGAACATTCCCGAATCACGTCACCTTGACGCCGACAGACAGTGAGTATGGAAAATTGCAGAGTCGCAATGACTATCTGTACAAGGTTGCTACTACCGTGCGCGAGGCTGGCAGGGTTATGGACCACCTGGCCAGGATGATAGGTGAGAAACAGGAAGAAATCTTTCAGTATGAGAAACAGTATCCGCCATTCCAGGGCCAGAGTTCCGAAAAAGTAGAACTTCTGAACTCCATAGCGGCGTTGAAAAAGCAGGTCGATGCATTGACACTCGTCCCTGACATCAAGGAAGTGGGGGGTGCTGTCTACGGTGATACTGAAAACTCTGGAAATGACGGGTTGTTTCCGCTCAAACAGTATGGGGTTCACGGTGGGGAGGATGGCCTGAACATTGCATCTTTAGGCCTAGACACAACCGATAACGATATCCAGAAATTTGGCAAGGAACTTGCCTCAGCTTCTGAGAAACTGAATGGGAAACGTTCACAACTGGCTAACGAAACTGAGTCGGTTTACCAGCAGATCACTGGTGTAAAAAGCCTGGGCGAGAAAATGCTGGAGGACGGACAACAGGCTGTGCGTCGAAGTGAACAGATAAAATATGAACTGTCATTGCTGCCAGGAATGAGTCTAGGCAGTCCGAAAGGACAGATCTTGCTGGAGAAAATGGGATAAATGCCGCTAAAAATATCATTGAAACCCGGAGAAAAACTCTACATTGGTGGCGCTGTCGTCATGAATGGAGAAAGCCATAGCGAGTTTAGCGTTCTGAACTCAACAACGATTCTTCGTGAGAAAGACATCTTGACGGAAGAAACGGCAAACTCACCCTGTAGGCGAATCTACCTGACAATTCAACTAATGTATATGGATCCGGAAAACCTGGCTCAGCATCACAGCAATTACTGGATGCTGGTCAAGGATGTTCTTGAAGCTGCGCCGAGCTTCGAAGGATTGATCCGAGAGATCAGCGAACTGATTCTGGATGAGAACTATTACAAGGCGCTGAAAGTAACGAAAAAACTGATCAACAGGGAAACAGAGGTTATTGAGCATGCAAAGCAAAGCAGCGAATGCGTATAAGTCAGTCAGCAAGACTTCCATGTCACCACGGCAACTGGAGGCAGCAGTTCTCAACCGTGCGGCTGCCATGTTGAAAGCCGTGCAGGATAACTGGGATGCTCCTGATCGTGATGAGAAACTGGATGAGGCATTGCGTTACAATCAAAAACTTTGGACCATTTTCCAGGCCGATCTTGCTGATGAAGATTGTCCTCTGCCGAAGAAATTGAGAGAAGATATTCTCACACTCAGCCTGTTTGTCGATCGACGTACGTTTGAATTAATGGCGAAACCCGAACGTGAAAGAATGACAGTTTTGATCAACATCAATCAGAATATCGCTGCCGGTTTGAATACCATGCCTCAGAAAGAAAGTGCGGCAGCAGGTTAACTATCAGACAGATTTATCACATTTTAACAATCTATGAGAAATATAATACAACTAATTGATATATAAAGACTTTTGCATTGTAAATGCGCATGTTCTCTTATTGGCCGAATTTCTTCAGTAATAGAGATTGAAACATTCGGCAAGCATTACAGAAAGGAAAAAGTTGCGATTTCCTCCGACCCAGTTTCTAATGTTTTTCAGGTTCTACTGAAAACGTCCCAGCCATGAATGATCCAGACACATCTTCGCTACTCACTTTTCAGGATCGATTCCCTGTCCGAGAAAAAAAACTGGATGGTCCTTTTTCTGAGGAAAGGATTTGTGATATAGCGCATTCAGCTGCTGAAGTATTGAACGCAATCATTGCGCTCGAACAGTTGAGTTTCGAAGCAGCTGATCCAGAGGCAAAAGGAACCTCCGCCGAATTGCACAGAATCGAGCAAAAGCTTGATTTTGTTACAGAACTTCTGGCACGTGTCCTGCAACATCAGCAAGTAATACCTGAATCAGGGACTATCAGGATGAGTGCCGAGAGGGTTTGGTGGCAACCGAAAGAGTCTGTGCAGACCACTGATCATTGTCTGGTAGAAATCTATCTTAGTCAGAAATATCCCCTGCCACTGGAGCTTCCTGTTGAGGTTCTGAATATCCATTCCGAAAGACAGGGAGAAGCGATTGCAGAAGGAAGGATCCTGTTCACAGATGAAAACCTCACCGACGATCTGATGCGTCTGGTTTTTCTCTTTCATAGACGGGAAATCGCCCGAAACAGGTCACACCGTTAACAATTATTACACAACCGACAGGATTTTGACCTCAGAAAATAAAAGTGCTTTACTTTATGAGGTATTAAGGGAGGTTTTTAATTTGCAATAGAAGATTGCGAATATCTGTGTGACCTTGTATTTGAGAACTTTGCAACTATCTTTAGTAGGCAGAGTGGTTCGATCTCAGGGAATACAAGCAACCTCTGCTTTAGTTTTTGATCAGACACAAGGGATTAATAAAAATGGCAAATGGCAGTGTACTAATCATAGAAGATGATGCAAATCAACGTGCTGAAATAAAATCTGTACTTGAATTTCTGGAATATGCCCCGGTCCATGCAGTCGACCATGAAAATTGGGAACAGCATCTTGGGGGTAAGGATGGGGCCCATATTCTCTTGTTAGGTCATTGCACCGAAACAAAAATCCTTATGGATGTCTTCAGACGGGTCAAGAAAATCGATCCGTATCTGCCTATTGTCCTACTGGTCGATGGCGAACGTACCAAGGCCAATTTCGAACTTGAAACAGGAATCATCGCCAAGGCGAATGTCCCACTTCGGCAGAAACAACTTTCCGTAGTCCTGGAAAAGGTCAATACCTATCGAGAAAACCGCCATGAAGATGGTGCACCTCGATCACTTGAACTGTTCCGTTCACTGGTTGGTAGCAGCAAGGGTATCCAGCGTGTCCGTCGTATGATCGAGATGGTGGCACCTTCGGATGCCAATGTCCTGATCACCGGGGAATCGGGTTCTGGCAAGGAAGTCATCGCCCGTCATATCCACTATCATTCCCCGCGCAAGAACAAGCCTTTTGTTCCGATCAACTGTGGTGCCATTCCACCGGATCTGCTGGAAAGTGAACTCTTCGGGCATGAAAAAGGGGCCTTCACCGGTGCGATCACGACACGGCAGGGTCGGTTCGAGATCGCAGAAGGAGGGACACTCTTTCTTGATGAAATTGGTGATATGAGCCAACCCATGCAGGTCAAATTATTACGCGTGTTGCAGGAACGTGTGTTCGAGCGTGTTGGCAGTAACAAGCCCATCAAATGTGATGTACGTATCATTGCAGCTACACACGTCAATCTTGAAGACGCAATTGAGAATGGCGATTTCCGAGAAGATCTGTTTTATCGCCTCAATGTCTTTCCAATCGAAACTCCACCACTGCGTGATCGTGTGGAGGATCTGCCGCTGTTGATCAACGATCTGACAGAGCGCCTCGAACATGAAGGCAATGGCAGCATTCATCTGACGCCCGCAGCAATTCAGTCACTGAGTAAATATGATTGGCCAGGAAATGTTCGCGAACTCGCCAATCTCATCGAAAGGCTGTCCATACTTTATCCAAATGGCACTGTCGGAGTGAATGACCTACCAGAGAAGTATCAATCCGAAGACGTACTGGAAGAATTCGACGGTGAGGAACAAGAAGAAAAGACGATCGACGACAAGGGCATCATGCCTCGTCTACCACGGGGTGGTATCGATCTGAAAGAGCACCTTACCAATCTGGAATACAGTATGATCAAGCAAGCACTCGATGAAACCAACTGGGTCGTTGCCCATGCAGCGAAACGTCTGCAACTGGGACGCACAACCTTGGTTGAAAAGATGCGAAAGTACAATATGCAACGCCAGGAAGAGGCGTCATCAGCTTGACATCAACTTCCTGAAACTTACACCAAGTTACAGTAAGTATTTGTTAGTTAAACACTAATAATTCTGGCACACTACTTGCTCTTTCTGGGATATGTACCAGAAAGAGCAAGCCATCTTGGCCAACCCTTATCTCCTTTGCGATCCGGACGCTGATCAAACCCAACCGGGCCACTGTATGGATCTGATCGATCATAAAGATGTGATCGATTCAGACAATCATGTGGAATCGAATGAATCGGCTCAACTGCGTCGCCTGAACAATCTGTTTCAGGCATTGCCAGGCGCTGTCGTTATGCTCGATGGGCAGGGGCGGGTCGTTCAGAGCAATCCATCCGCAAAGGATCTTTTGGGAGAACCACTGGATGACGAATTCTGGCGCGATGTTGTTGATCGGGCCTTCTCTCCTCGTTGGGATGATGGCCATGACATTTCACTTGTCAACGGTCGTATCGTTAATCTCTCCACACAACCCATGATCGATGAACCGGGACAGATCCTCCTGATAAAGGATGTAACGGAAACGCGGCAGCTGCAGGAGCAACTGTACCGGGCGAAAAGACTCTCTGCCAAAGGGGAGATGGCAGCGGCATTGGCACATCAGATCCGCACACCTTTATCTTCGGCCATTCTTTATCTTTCAAATCTTTCAAATGACAAACTGGATAACCCTTCGAGACAGAAATTTACCGATAAGGCACTGGCCAGACTCAATTATCTGGAAAGATTGATCGAAGACATGCTGCTGTTCGCACGAGGCGGACAGTTCGAAATGCAATCTGTTCATGTACGTGATTTCCTGCATAGACTGATACAACAAGTTGAAATCCCAGTGCAGGAAAGCGAGATGAACCTGCGGGTGGATCCCAATACAGAAGATGCAGTGATCAGAATCAGCCAGGAGGCGATGCTGAGTATATTTGGCAACCTTGTTGATAATGCTATCCACGCTTGCGGGGCAGGTGGAACGATTTTAATTACAGCAAAGAGAACTGCCATCAATAACAGAGAGATGATCCAGATCTCTGTTGCGGATAATGGCCCAGGAATCCCGGAAGCGATCCGTACAACCTTGTTTGAACCTTTCGTTACGACGCGTGCCAATGGCACCGGTCTGGGACTTGCTGTGGCACAGGCTGTAATTCGTTCACATGGTGGTGGGATCAGTGTCCGGGACTCAGAGGCCGGCGGGACAATTTTTGATATTACCTTACCCATCGAATAACAAAGGACAGGAGTTGAGCTGAAATGAAACCCGTAATTCTGGTCGTTGAAGATGATATCGATCTAAGGGAAGCCATCTGCGACACCCTTCAGCTGGGTGGTTATGACACGCTCTCCGCTGAAAATGGCCAGCAGGCACTGACGAAGATCGATCAGGAACATGTGGATCTGGTGATCAGTGACGTGCAGATGGATCATATGGACGGTCACACGCTTCTTAAAAATATCAAGATGCGTAGAACCGATCTCCCCGTATTGCTGATGACGGCTTACGGCACTATCCAGAATGCGATTCAGGCAATCCAGGACGGTGCGGTCGATTACCTTGTAAAACCTTTCGATTCCACTGTACTGGTCAGCAAGGTCGCCCAGATCATGCCGCAGGTCTTGAGTATGGAAGACGGTGTCATTGCCGTCGATCCACGGATGAAAGAAGTTCTTGGTGTTGCCAGACGGGTCGCCAAGAGTGATGCCACTGTCATGATCACCGGTGAGAGTGGAACGGGAAAAGAGGTGCTTTTTCGTTATATCCACAACCATTCTGATCGAGCAGACAAAGAAGCAATTGCCATCAACTGTGCTGCAATTCCGGACAACATGCTCGAAGCCGTTTTGTTCGGTTATGAGAAAGGTGCCTTTACTGGTGCGTACAAGGCCAGTCCGGGTAAATTTGAACAGGCACATGGCAGCACACTGTTACTCGATGAAATTTCTGAAATGGATCTGGGGCTGCAGGCAAAAATCCTTCGCGTCCTGCAGGAAAAACAGGTGGAACGTCTTGGAGGCAACAAGATTATGGAGCTGGATGTCCGCGTGATCGCGACTTCCAACCGTGATCTCCGCAAAGAGGTGAAGGAAGGGCGGTTTCGGGAAGATCTCTTCTATCGCCTAAACGTTTTCCCGATCAAGATGCCAGCCCTGAGGAAAAGACCAGGAGACATTATCCCACTGGCTGAATTCCTGCTCTGCCGGGCAGCGAAGTCAAACGGAAACTATATACCGGAATTGACCGAATATGCAGCAGAAAAACTCATGCAGCATTCCTGGCCTGGAAATGTTCGCGAACTGGACAATGTAATGCAACGGGCATTGATCTTGCAAAACGGTAATGAGATCACGGCAAACGATCTGATATTTGAAGAACTGGATGATGTTCACCCGCTGGAAGACACACAGGATACGCCAGAAGATAGCAAACTCGGTGATAACCTGCGTGATCAGGAGCAACAACTGATTCTCGATGCACTGGAAGCATGCGGCGGGAGCCGTAAGGAGGCGGCTGAGAAACTGGGCATCAGTCCAAGAACATTACGTTACAAACTGGCAAAGATGCGTGAGCAGGGGATAGCCATTCCGGCTTGAGGGAGAAGATTATGACCGATATCACCATGCAATCCGTACTTGCACAGATGCGCGCCATGCAGGCCCGTGCACAAGGGCTCGAGGCCAACTCTGTTCAGAAGCCTTCTGCTGACTTCACTACGGTAATGAAATCAGCCATCGATCATGTCAATGAGACCCAGAAGGCTGCCGGAGAGATGACCAAGGCCTATGAAACCGGCAAGGATGTAGATATCGCTGACGTTATGGTTTCGTTGCAGAAAGCCAATATTGAATTTCAGGCGACCGTTCAGGTAAGAAACAAGATGGTTGAGGCCTATCAACAGATCATGAACATGCCGATCTGATTTATAGAGTACAGGGAAATTAAATGGCAGAAAATCAGGTTGCAGTGGCAGAGAACAATACGGTTGCACCGGGGATGGTGCCACCTCCACCAAATCAGACCAGCCATGTGCTAAGACAGGTGGGATTGCTGATCGGGATTGCCGCCAGTGTTGCGCTGGGTGTGGCCGTTGTGCTCTGGTCACAGACACCCAATTACAGCCTTCTCTATGGAAACCTTTCTGATCGTGATGTCAGTGCAGTCATGGATGCACTGCAGAGTTCTGCCATCCCGTACAAGGTAGATGAAGCTTCAGGTGGGATCATGGTACCAACAGCGAAACTCCATGAGGCCCGGATCAAGCTGGCTGCGGCAGGTCTTCCCAAGAGCACTAGCATGGGATTTGAAATGTTACAGGAAGAACAGGGTTTTGGTACCAGTCAATTCATTGAAAAGGCCCGTTACCAGCGAGCACTCGAGGGAGAGTTATCCCGTTCCATCGCCAAGATGGCCAATGTGCGCAGTGCTCGTGTGCATCTCGCCCTACCTAAAGAGTCGGTGTTTGCCCGTGACAAAACTGATCCCAGCGCTTCTGTGCTGGTGGATCTCTATCCCGGCCGCCGGTTGGAAGATGGCGAGATCGCTGCAATCGCACATATGGTGGCAGCCAGCGTCCCCAATCTTACTGTATCCGGAGTCACCTTGGTCGACCAAAATGGCAGGTTGCTGACACGGGCAGGCAGCGCCAATGAGCTTGCAATCAGTGCCGAACGCTTCGAATACAAGACCAAGGTCGAGCAAATCTATGTAGATCGGATTGAAAACATCCTGAAACCGATTGTTGGGTTTGATGCAATCCGTGCCGAGGTGACCGCCGATCTGGATTTCACTCAGGTTGAGCAGACCAGTGAGCTGTACAATCCGGATTTGCCGGCCGTTAGAAGTGAACAAATCACCGAGGAACAACGGACTGGTGGTCTGAATCCTGCCGGTGTTCCTGGAGCACTCACCAATCAGCCACCAGGTAACGCGACAGTACCTGAAGTGGCTGGTGGTGAAGGAACAGGTACCCAGACCAAGGCACAGAAGCAACAACAGCTACGTAAAAAAGAAACGCGTAACTTTGAGCTGGATAAAACCATCAGTCATACACAAAAACCCGTGGGAACACTCGAAAGACTCTCCGTTGCAGTGGTATTGAACAATCCAACCAAAACGGATGAAGAAGGAAACACCATACCGGTTGAATATACGCCGGAGCAAATGGAACGATTTACCCAGCTGGTCAAGAATGCAGTCGGTTTCAACGCTGCACGGGGAGATACTGTCAGTGTGATCGCCACAAGTTTCTATGTTGCCCCTCCACCAGAACCGTTGCCGGAACCGGCGATCTGGGAACAACCCTGGGTCTGGGATCTGGGCAAACAGGTGCTGGGTGGTCTATTTGTGCTCTACCTACTGTTTGGTGTGCTGCGTCCAACCATGAAAAACATGTTGAAAAAACCGGAACCGGTAACACAGAATGTGGTCATGGTGGGGCCCGATGGACAACCATTACCACCAGGTACGCAACCGGGTGCTGAAACCCAGAAGCAAGATGAAGAAGCTGTCCCTCTGCTGGAATTGGGTGCCTCCGAAAGTTATGAGACCAATCTGAATTCGGTCAGGGATTTCGTCAAGGAAGAACCCAAACTGGCTGCACAAGTCGCAAAGAACTGGGTCGGTGCAGACTAGATGGCGGAAACAGCAACCCAAAATGGCGCGGAAAAAGTTGCAGTGCTGTTGATGGCACTGGGTGAGGATGTTGCTGCAGAAATCCTCAAACATATGGGGCCAAAAGAGGTTCAGCAGGTGGGTGTCGCCATGGCCTCGATGGACAATGTTCCCAAGGAGCTGGTGGAGTCCACTCTGAATGAATTTATCGGTGAACTGAAGAAAGAAACCGGCCTTGGTGTTGGTTCTGACGAGTATGTGAGAAATGTCCTGGTCAATGCACTGGGAGAGGATAAGGCTGGCGGAATGATCGATCGGATCCTGCTCGGTGGAAACACCAAGGGTCTTGAATCACTGAAATGGATGGATGCTAGAGCGGTCGCCGAACTGATCCGGAATGAACACCCACAGATCATTGCCGTTGTTCTTTCCTATCTCGACAGTGATCAGGCGGCATCTGTCCTCGCTGAATTTCCAGATAAGGTTCAGGCCGATGTCTTGATGCGGATCGCCAGTGTCGAGGGTGTTCTGCCTGTGGCAATGAACGAACTCAACGAGATCCTCGAGCAGCAGCTCAAGGGTGGGCAAAACATGAAATCATCGGGGATCGGCGGGGTCAAAACCGCAGCCAATATACTTAACTTTGTGGACAGCTCTACAAGTACCGTCATCATGGAACAGATCAAGGAAGCCGATGAGGATCTGGGTACGGAAATCGAAGATTTGATGTTTGTCTTTGCTGATCTGATCGAAGTCGATGATCGTGGTATTCAGACCATCCTGCGTGAAGTCCAGACCGATACACTGGTTCTGGCGCTCAAGGGTGCCGAACCAGAATTGCAGGAGAAGATCTTCTCCAACATGTCCTCCCGTGCAGCAGAAATGCTACGTGATGACCTGGAGACCAAGGGTCCGGTCAAGGTCAGCGAAGTGGAAGAAGCACAGAAAGAACTGTTGGCCGTTGCGAGAAGATTGGCCGATGAAGGACAGATCTCCCTAGGGGCCTCGGCCGGTGGTGAGGAGATGATCTGATCATGTCCAGTTTGATCAAAGATAAAGATGAAATTGAACTGAAACGCTGGAAACTGCCTTCCGTTGAAGGCGATATCCTGCCTTCTATGGATTCTGCACTTGCGACAAGGCCACCGACTGCGGAAGAGATCGAAGCATTACAGAAACAGGCCTATGAAGAAGGTTTTAATCTCGGTCGCAGAGAAGGCCGGGCACTGGGTTACAAGGAAGGGAAAGAACGAGCAGATGCCGAATATCAGGAAAGGCTCGATACACTGAAAAGCATCCTTGATCTCATGGCCGATCCTCTGGCCCAGATCGATGACGAAGTAGAGAAAACGATTGCCGATATGGTGGGTCTGCTGGCGAAGCATCTCGTACGGCGTGAACTCAAGGTCAATGAAGGCGAAATCATCGGTGTGGTGCGACAGGTCATGGGGCACATGCCAATCTCCGCACGCCATCCAAGAATTCATTTACATCCTGACGATTTGGAATTGGTCAGGGCTGCCCTTGCTATTGGCGAAGGAGAGGAATCCTGGCATCTGGAGCCCGATCCTCTGATAAGTCGGGGTGGTTGTCTGGTGGAATCTGAATCATCTTTCATCGATGCCACGGTGGAAGCAAGGCTCTCGGCACAGATTTCACAAATGCTGGGAGGTGAAAGACTCACCGATCGGGACGACAATGCAGACTAATCGCAATCCAATCTGGCAGCAGAGACTGGATGAATACAGGGAACGCCTGCGAACACCTGCTCCGATCGTTGTCGAGGGCAAGCTGACCCGAATGGCGGGCCTTACTCTGGAAGCAGAAGGATGTGAGGCGGCTGTTGGAGATCGCTGTCTAATCAAGTCGCAGACTGGCACAACAACGGAGGCTGAAGTCGTCGGTTTTGCGGGTGAAAAGCTGTTTCTCATGCCTATCGGTTCAATCAATGGTCTGGCTCCCGGTTCACGGGTGATACCCATTGGACGGGCTGGCGATGTGCCCGTCGGTTACGGGCTTCTTGGCCGGGTCATCGATGGTACTGGCCGTCCATTGGATGGTCGAGGGCCTCTGAAGGCAGAGGAAAAGTTTCCCTTGCAGGGACGAACCATCAACCCGTTGAAACGCCATCCTATCAGTGAACCTCTGGACGTTGGTGTCAGAGCAATCAATACCATGCTGACTGTCGGTGGAGGCCAGCGGTTGGGGTTGTTTGCTCCCAGTGGTGTGGGCAAGAGCGTGTTGCTGGGGATGATGACACGTTTCACCAGTGCTGATGTGATCATCGTCGGGTTGATCGGTGAGCGTGGCCGTGAGGTCAAGGAATTCATCGATCACATTCTTGATGCAGAAGCGCGAAAACGGTCGGTGGTCGTTGCAACACCCGCCGATCTTCCGCCCCTGATGCGTATGCATGGGGCTGCCACCGCGACCAGTATTGCAGAATATTTTCGTGATCAGGGCAAACATGTGTTGCTTTTGATGGACTCCCTGACGCGCTATGCACAGGCCCATCGTGAAATCGCACTGGCGATTGGGGAACCGCCGGCAACTCGAGGTTTCCCCCCATCAGTCTTTGCCCAGTTACCCCATTTGGTGGAAAGGGCAGGAAATGGTGACCAGGGAGGTGGCTCGATCACTGCGTTCTATACTGTGCTGATGGAAGGAGATGGTAACAGTGATCCGGTTGCAGAATCTGCACGGGCGATTCTTGATGGCCATATCGTGCTTTCCCGCAGTCTGGCTGAATCCGGACATTTTCCGGCGATTGATATCGAGGCTTCTATCAGCCGGGCGATGAATCAGATCACGACTCAGGAACATCAGCAGCTGGCGAGAGATTTTCGGCACTATTTTTCACTCTATGAACAGAATCAGGATCTGTTGAATGTCGGTGCCTATAAACCGGGTTCCAATCCAGAACTGGACCGGGCCATCGCCCTGCGGCCGACTTTGAAACGCTTTTTGCAACAGGGTATGAATGAAAAGGTATCCCTGCAGGAGAGTCTCGATCAGCTGGCGGTTGTTTTGCAATCCGATCAGACAGAACAGGAACTGGCTGAATGAAACGCTCCAGACGTATGAATACGATTCTCAATCTGGCAGAAAACCAGAAGGAAGATGTGGCGCGGCAACTTGCCGATAGTCAGGCGTTACTCGCCCAATGTGAGGGGCAGCTTGCGGACATGAAACAGTGCCGGGAGGATTATGCCGCGCTACTCAGCACAAGGATTTCCGATTCGAGGAAAGCATCCGAATTGCAGGGGATTCGTACCTTTATTCAACATCTGGATGTGGCTATCCATCAATTGGAACTGCAATTGATAGAGCGTCGTTCTGCCTGTGAATATCACAAGGAACAGTGGCTCAGATTAAAAGACAAAACCCAGGTTCTTGGTGAAATCAAGGAACGGTATCAAAGAGACGAAAAAAGGCTTACCGAACATCGTGAACAATTCGAGACCGATGAACTGTCACAGAGAAAAGGAGGTTAGACAATGACACGGTGGAAAGCAGCAGGTATGCACCTCATGATTTGTGGTGTGATTGCATTGACTGTACTGATCATCATGCTGTTTGTTTGGTATCCGGAACCCTATTTTGATGCATTGGGAGGCAAACGGCTTCTGATGGTCTTATTGGGAGTTGATGTGACACTTGGACCGCTGATCACCCTGATTATCTACAATCAGAGGAAAAGGTATCTCAAGTTCGACCTGGCCGTGGTTGCCTTTCTTCAAATCTCGGCATTGATCTACGGAATCACTGTGCTCTTCAATGCAAGGCCTGTCTACCTGGTATTTACTGTAGATCAGTTTGAAGTTGTTCGGCCAAAGGATATAAAACAGGAAGAGCAGGCGAAGGTTGATGATGATCGATTTAAGTCTCTTTCTGTCTTTGGCCCCAAATTAGTGACAGCGTTGAGACCTGACAAAGATATCGAGGAGATGAACCGTATCCTTTTTTCCTCATTGAATGGTGGTCCGGATCTGCAAGCCATGCCGCAACACTATGTTCCCTATGAAGAAACCACAGACTTGGTCAGAAAAAAAATCAAATCCCTGGATGATCTTCCGGACTTTCGATCAGAATTCAGAGAAAAGGTGATTGAAGTGGCCCGCAAGGAAGGCTATGAGCCGGAAGAGGTGGGCTATCTTCCTGTCAGAGCAGGAAACACATTCTTGACGGCGATCATGGACAAGAAAGATGCGGATATCATCAAGATGATCGCTATCGATCCCTGGTCCTGACAGTGCTCCCGTAAGGTTTTGACTCTTCTGAGAATTTTTCTCAGAAGAAAGCCAATCATTGTTTAACTGATCTTGTTTTTTCATTTGGTATCTCCATATAACCAGTGCAGTAAGTTGATTTCTGCTACTGAAAATTAAAAACAAGGAGAAAAGAATGAACATAACAGACATGGATCCCGACCTGCTTTCGTTAGAGCTTATCGGTGACGATGAAAGAGGGTATGATTTTCTGGATGAAGAAACAATGATCCGGCTGAAACAACTCAGTTCTGAGAAGGGAGTACTGAGTCTTTATTTGGATACTCGTCCTGAAACGGTACAGCGTGAACCTGTTCCCGTCCGTTTCAAGAATGGAATCAAGACAATACTGAACAAAAATGAAACAAATTGGGATCACGAAACTAAACAGCTATTCGAAGCCGTTGCCGAGGATGTGACAGAGGCATTGGAAAAAGAACCACTTGTTGCTGAAGGCAAGGGAATCGCTCTTTTTGTTGCTCCCATGCGTCTGTTGCCAAAGAAGGAAAAGGTTGACTATGAACTTTTCATGTCTTTTCATCTGCCCGAGGCCCCGGCCGATCTCATTCATTGGGGGCAAACGCCTGTAATTTCGCCCCTTGTAGTACAAAGAGACGAGCACCCAGAGACGGGAGTTGTGCTGTTTGATCGGGAAAAAGTACGTTTTTTCCTCTATACCATGGGTGAAGCGGCCGAATATACCTTCAGTTTCAGGAATGAGGATCCTGTACCCATGTCCAAGTCCCATACATGGCATGGATACGGTACACATAACCATCTGAAATGGCAGGAAGAACATTACAAGCGTTATTTGCGCCAGGCAGGAATTGCAATTAGCAAGGTGGCACAAAAAGCCGAATGGAAGTGGCTTGTACTGGCCAGTCCCGATGAACAAGAAGCCAAGCACGTGATCGATTATCTGCCAGAAGTGATACAAGAGAAGGTTATTGGTTATACAACCGTGGCGATGAATGACTCACTTAACACGGTACGCGATCGAGTGGCACCACTGGTACGGGAGGCAGAGATCCGCGAGGAAAAGGCGACGCTTGAAAAATGGATCGGAGAATTAGAAAAGTCAGATGGGCTTGCAGTATCCGGTGTGGCTGACACCGTTCTTGCCGATCAGGAATACCGTCTTCGCACACTTATCTTTCCGGCAGGTTTCATACAGAAGGGCTGGCAATGTACCTCATGCCATAGTCTGATTGCGGATCTTCAGGAGTCCTCGCCGGATGCGTGCCCATACTGTAATTCGGATCAGTTGTTCGAAAAGGCCGATATTATCGGAGAAATGGCTGTTCGTATGCTGCAAACTGGAGGAGAGGTTGAAGTGATCCGGGAAAAAGAACACCGGAATCTTGTCGAAACCCACGGGATTGTTGGCGGATTACTACGATATTAACCTGAAATTTGTCCGACCACCTTTTTCGTTCAAAGCTGAACGGTAGTCGGGCATCCATAGGCCTTCTGGAATATAATGTATCTATTTTTACACTATATTCCTGATGGTGGAACCCAACCACAACCCATATTCCTTGCTTCAGGTCCCTGTGCTTGCCATAGGAGCTGTACTTGCTGTGTTTCTATGGCAAGGATGGATGGGTTTCAGTCTCTGGGACGAAGGTTTCCTCTGGTATGGTTCACAACGCACTCTGCTGGGAGAAGTCCCAATCCGTGACTTTATGGCCTATGATCCAGGCCGTTATTATTGGTCTGCATTCATTATGTGGATTGTGGGCGATCATGGAATTATTACGCAGCGTATCGCACTCTATCTTTTTCAAGCGCTGGGCTTGCTGATCGCTCTGTTTCTGATTGGATGGAATTGTAAAGAGAAGAAATACAGCTTTCTGATCGTCGTTACCACTATCCTCATTGCCTGGATGTTGCCCAGGCACAAACTGTTTGATATCACAGTTTCGATCATGTTGGTGGCAGGCTTGGCGTATCTCATCAGCAAACCCGTGTACCATCGCTATTTTCTGACCGGATTATTGGTGGGGCTTTCTGCTGTGGTTGGAAGGAACCATGGACTTTATGGCCTCATCGGAAGCTTTGGTGTTTTTGCCCTGCTGGCGTTTAAAAATCAGGACAAGGCCAGCCTTTTCAAAGGGATGGCCTATTGGGCTGCCGGTATCATCATCGGTTATGCGCCGGTTTGGTTCATGTTCTTCTTCGTACCCGGTTTTGCCAACGCATTTTGGGAAAGTATTCTGTTCCTTTTTGAAGTCAAGACCACTAATCTTCCGCTTCCCATACCTTGGCCATGGAGGGTGGATTTTTCCGCTGTGGATGGGGTGGTACTCTTACGCCAGATTCTGATCGGGCTATTCTTCGTACTGTTACCGGTTTTTGCCATTTTTTCGGTAGGCTGGATTTTCTGGCAGAGACTCAGTGACAAAGGAATTCATCCGGTTGTGACGGCTGCGGCCTTTATGGCGCTGCCTTACAGTCATTATGCCTATTCACGTGCCGATGTGAGCCATTTGGCTCAAGGAATTTTCCCAACATTGATCGGATTCCTTGTATATATAGCCTCGCTTCCCAATAGAACTCAATGGTCCATCATTGCCGTTCTTGTTGTTTCCAGTTTTCTTGTGGTATACCCCTACCATCCAGGTTGGCAATGCCGTTACAACATGCAATGTGAGGAAATCCTGATTTCAAATACCAAACTCCAGGCGGGATCCTCAGTAGCAGGGGATATTGAACTCTTGAGAAGGCTATCCGAAAAATACACGCCTAACGGTGAGAGCTTTCTTGCGACACCTTTCTGGCCTGGGGCCTACGCTCTTCTCGAGAGAAAGTCACCGGTATGGGAGATCTATGCACTTTTTCCACGAAGTGCCACTTTCGAAAATAAAGAAATTGAGCGCATCAAGGCTGCTGCCCCGAGGTTTGTTGTCATCTTCGATCTGGCGCTTGATCAACGGGATGAGTTAAGGTTCAAAAATACTCATCCGCTGACCTTCCAGTATATCCAGAAACACTTTGAACGAACAGCTGATTTCACTGAAACTCCATATCTGATTTATACATCGAAAAAATACTGATCCCATGAAGAAAGTTGCCATTCTGCAATCCAACTACATACCCTGGAAAGGCTATTTCGATCTGATCGCCGCTGTTGATGAGTTCATTTTATATGACGATATGCAGTATACGCGTCGAGACTGGCGTAACCGTAATCAAATAAAAACACCCTCGGGATTGAAGTGGCTGACGATACCCGTAAAAACCAAAGGCAAATATCATCAAAAAATAAGGGAAACAGAGGTTGAAAATGAAAAATGGAGATCTACACACTGGAACACGTTACTTCTCAACTATCGTCGGGCCAGTTACTTTGATGAAGTAGCAGAGTGGCTTGAGCCACTATATATGGATAGAAACCATACCCATCTTTCCGCACTCAACCGAGAATTCATTGAAGCAATTTGCCGATACCTTGGGATAACGACAATAATCTCAAATTCCTGGGATTACCGACTTATAGAGGGGAAGACAGAAAGGCTTGTTGATCTATGTTTACAAGCTGGTGGTACTGAATATATCTCAGGTCCCTCCGCAAAGGACTATATCGATGAATCAATATTTTCTGAACATGGGCTTGGCCTGATCTGGTTTGACTACAGTGACTACCCTGAATATCCTCAACTATGGGGTGAGTTTGTACACCATGTGACGATACTCGATCTATTGTTCAACTGTGGCCAGAATGCGGCAAAATTCATGAGGTATGCCAGGCGATGAAGCTTTCGATTGTCGCGACACTTTACCAATCGGATCCTTATATCAGGGAGTTTTACGAGCGATCAACCGTAGCCGCACAAAAACTTGTCGGTGAGGATTATGAAATTATACTTGTCAATGATGGATCTCCCGACAGAAGCCTGGAGATGGCCATAGAACTGGTTGAGCAAGACAAACATGTAAAGGTGATCGATCTTTCCAGAAACTTTGGACACCACAAGGCGATGATGACAGGGCTCGAATATGCCAGGGGAGATCGTATTTTCCTGATCGATAGCGATCTCGAAGAAGATCCGGAATGGCTTATTTCATTCTCAGAACAAATGGAAAAGGAGCAGTGTGATGTTATCTACGGAGTACAGAAGCAACGCAAGGGAAATCTATACGAACGTTGGACTGGTGAGTGGTTCTATTCGCTTTTCAATCGTTTGACGGGTATGGAATTACCCAGAAATGTAGTCACAGCACGTTTGATGACGCGTCATTATGTGGAAGCGTTACTGTTACACAAAGAACGGGAGGTCTTCCTGGCAGGAATCTGGCATATCACGGGTTTTGATCAGCACCCTCAAACAGTCAATAAGAAAGATTCCAGTGAAACGACCTACACGCTCAGAAAAAAATTCTCAATTTTGATCAACTCGGTAACATCTTTCAGTAACAGGCCGTTGATCTGGATTTTCTATCTCGGCATCTCGATTTGTCTGATTTCAATGGGATATATTATTTATCTGATCATTCACTGGATCTTCCTCACCCCACTGAGTGGCTGGACATCAATTGTTGCCTCAATATGGCTTCTTGGGGGTATGATCATCTCTTTCATTGGTGTTATTGGTATCTATTTGTCCAAGATCTTTATTGAAACCAAAGAACGCCCTTATACGATAATCAAGAAAATTTATGGGAAACAATAAGGCAGGTCTCCTTCATCAGGTTGCAGAGTATTATTCTGCGAAACTGGATCAGCATGGGATGACACCTGGTGGTGTGGATTGGAATAGTGAAGAAAGCCAGCTTCTCAGGTTCAGGCAGTTGATCAGAGTCATAGATGATGCCGAACAGTTTTCCATCAATGATCTGGGCTGTGGTTATGGTGCACTTCTTGATTTTCTTGAGCGAGAATTCTCGAAACAGTTTTCTTATCTCGGGATCGATGTTTCGGCATCGATGATTGATGCGGCGAAAATACGTCATGCAGGAAATCTCAAATCGAGATTTATTGTTGGCAGCAGGCCGGATCAAACTTCCGATTATGGAATAGCGAGCGGAATTTTCAATGTCAGACTAGAGAAAACCGACAGTGAATGGTTTGCTTATGTGGAGAATACACTTGATTTGTTGAATGAGTCTTCACGAAAAGGTTTCGCCTTTAATTGCCTGACATCCTATTCTGATCCGCATAGGATGCGGGACGATCTTTATTACGCGGACCCTTGTCAATTGTTTGATCTGTGTAAAAGAAAATATGCAAAAAACATTGCGCTTCTGCATGACTATGGACTATACGAATTTACAATACTTGTGAAAAAACAATAATGAATAAAAAACTGATCATCTTCGGGACGGGCGATATAGCCCAGCTTGCACATTTTTATTTCACCCATGATTCTCACTATGACATCACCGCCTTTACTGTTGATGAGGAATACATAACTAGTGAAACCTTCTGTAATTTACCGGTCGTTCCTTTTGGTAACATTAATGAAGAATTTCCTCCATCCGACCATGATATGTTCATCGCATTGAGTTATTCAAAACTCAATGCGGTTCGAAAAGAAAAATATCTATCCGCCAAAGAAAAAGGCTATCAGCTTGCAAGTTATATCAGCTCCAAGGCGACGGTTCTCAGTGACAAGAGGATAGGGGACAATTGTTTTATTTTTGAAGACAATACCATTCAGCCATTTGTCACTATAGGTAACAATGTCACTCTTTGGAGTGGGAATCATATTGGACATCATTCAACGATCCATGATCACTGTTTTATTGCCTCGCATGTTGTTGTCTCTGGTGGCGTCGAGATCAATGAACAGTGTTTTATTGGCGTCAATGCAACATTACGCGACCACATTACAATTGGTGAAAAATGTGTAATTGGTGCCGGTACACTCCTGCTTTCCGATGCAGAGCCAGAGGGTGTCTATATTGGCAAGGTGACTGAACGGTCACGAATTCCAAGCACACGCCTAAAGAAGATATGAGTCGTGCCTGGGAAAAGATAGGGCAGATCTATTGCCCAACCGCGAATGGACGCCACCCCAAGTTGATTTCCCATGCAGCAAACCCCTTGCCTGTGTTGTTGAAAGACGATATTTATCGAATCTATTACAGTGGCAGGGACTCAGAACAGCGTTCGTCAGTAGGTGCTGTAGATGTCGATATTGTTCAACACAAAATTGTCAGGGAATACTATGCCCCTTTCTTTGAGCATGGGCCAGAAGGAAGCTTTTTTGAACATGGCGTAAGCATTGGTAACTGTTATAACGTAAATGGGCAAAGATACATGCTTTTCATGGGCTGGAAGTGCCCAAATGACGAGCACTGGTACGGTCAGATCGGCAGGATTATGGTGAACCAGGATTTCACTCTATCATTGGAGTCCGATCAACCCTTTATTGAGTTGGACGATGAGGATTCCGTAAGTCTGTCTTATCCTTTTGTACAAAAAGTTGGGAATAACGGATATTACATATGGTATGGATCAACATTGACGTGGGATGCAGGAAACGGTGAAATGCTTCACGTTATTAAGTTCTCAAGCTCATCGAATGGGCAAACATGGAACAAAAAAGGAGTGGCGATTCCCTATGAAATCGGAAACGCACAGGCCTTTTCAAGACCAACTGTTATCGGTGACCTGAAAAATGGGTTTGAAATGTGGTTTTCTTATCGGGGAGGAAATGGTGGGAGCTACAGGATTGGTTACGCGAGGAGTGTCGATGGTAAAAACTGGGAACTGGCCTTGGATGAGACAGGAATCGATGTCTCCTCAACAGGTTGGGATTCTGAAATGATTGAATATCCATTTGTTTTTGAACACAAGGGGAAAAGATACATGCTGTACAACGGGAACGGTTATGGCCTGACGGGTTTTGGTTTGGCCATCCAGGAGTAGTCACCCATGTCACGCTATTATGATTATTTGTATATTATCGCAACCATCGCCTTCACCGTTTATGGTCAATTGATTCTAAAATGGAGGATTGCAAAATATGGATCTCTTCCTCAAGAACTGGAGGAGAAAATAAGGTTCTTGTTCTCACTCCTTGCTGATCCATTGATCCTTTCAGGTTTCGTTGCTGCCTTTGTCGCTTCCTTGGCGTGGATGGCAGCGATGACAAAGTTCGAACTTAGCCATGCTTATCCATTTATGAGCCTCAACTTTGTTATCGTCTTATTATTGAGTGGTTGGCTTTTAAGCGAGCCAATAACATTTGCAAAAGTCATCGGAGTTGCAATGATCGTGTCTGGAACTATCGTGGCTGCCAATGGGTAATAAGCGCAGGTGATGTCATATAAGTCAGATACGTATCTCTGGTTTTTATTCTCCCTGATCCTGATCCCTTTCTTGATTTTTATTCTCTATGGTGACTTCCGGCCCTATTGGGAGACAAACGATGATATTGCCATGTCGATGGTTGCCCATGGTTACGGACTTTCTGAGAAAGCAAGTCCATATCTGGTATTTTCCAATATTATTTGGGGCCTAATTGTCAGCGCAGTGCCAGAAGTCAGAGGAGTTTCTGGCTACTCTATTGCTACGATAGGTACAATGGCTTTGGTTTCTGTTGTGTTATTCAATGCGATATTCAAACAGAGCAAGGGATTGATTTTGACGATAGGCATACTTTGCCTGTTGATGTTGCGACCGCTTCTGTTTCCCCAATTCACGATAAATTCAGGCCTGCTGTTTGTTTCTGCTATCAGTTGTTTTTGGCTTTACACAAAGAAACCAAAAGCAATCTATCTTTTGCTTTCCTGCGTGCTGTTTTTTCTCAGTTTCATCACCAGAAGTCATGAGTTTATTTTGTTGTTAATTATTTCTGTTCCTGTAATCCCATGGAAAAATCTTCTAAATGATAAACCACCACAGTATGCTGTATCAGTAGTGACAATCTGTATACTGGCTGCAATTGTGATCGATCATATGGCCTATCAGACTAAAGAGTGGGATGCATTTAAGAATCTCAATACTGTTCGAGCCTTCTATACAGACTTTGGCTTTGGGAAAGCCGTCATACAAGATCATGAGATCCTGGCACATTATAATTTCACTGAAAACGATATAAAACTTATCCGAAACTGGTTCTTTGTCGACACCGATATTGCTGATCCAAATGTTCTAGCGTCAATGGTCAGGGATATAGGAAGTGTGTCAGAGCCAGAAAAAGCAATAAACAGAGCACTCAATGGGTTTGGCGTCTTGTTAAGTTCGTCATTAATTTACTTGTCACTATGCGCTTTCTTTTTATTCATAATCTTTCCAAGCTGGAGAGTTGCTATAAGTTGGTTGATTTTCCTCTCTGTTGTTTTTTTTATTGGTTTTTTCGGTAGGCCAGGTATTGAAAGGATCTATTATCCAGTTTTAGGTTTGTTGTGTGTTTCTACTTTGATTTTTAATCATTTATCAGGTGTGCGATATTGGCTGGCAGTCACCGTTGTTTGTTTGTTGGTATTTTTCAATAGCCAACAGGTATTATCGGATTCCAGGACCATGAACTCTACCGCAGAGCAGGCACGAGAAGCATTGTCCAAGATCACTGAAAACACTTTTGCTGTATGGGGTTCTGTATTTCCCTATGAGGAAATTTACCCGGTCCTTGATTCTCCACAAATCAGAGCTCGATTTCAGTTCTATTCCTTTGGGGTATTTACACTTGCTCCCTTTACATTTTCTTATTCACAAGAGAACTCAGGGAATGGATTTGTCAGATCCTTATTGAGTAATTCTGGTATAAAAATCGTTCTCGACCAGTCCCGGATGGAACTTTTGGATCAGTACTGCAAGGAACACTTGAGAGGGAAGCTGAACATTCACTCCAAACACGACTACGGACAGATGGTCATCAGGCAGGTACAATGTGAAGCAGATCAGTGATTCCCTGTCTAAAAGTGTGTTTTATTATATCTTATGCTTGGTTTTTTCTAATCACCGTTCGCACTACAAGTTTTTCTATGGAACAAAGCCGTGCCTAACATGATTGTATGATTTCCGATGAGATTTACTTCAATCTCTTATCCTTTAATATATTGAGAGGGGCTTGAATGGCCAGTCAGGGATCACTTAAAGAGCTAATCATGACCTGACCGAACAGAGGAAACAGTTACAACAGAATGAATGATAAGCGCATTCCTTTCAACTGGCCATATATGACTGGCAAAGAGCTGGATTATATTGGCAAATCACATGACCATGGCTGCCTTGCCGGAGATGGTCCTTTCACCCATCGTTGCCATCGGTGGCTGGAAAATCTGACAGGATGCACTTCAGCGCTTCTTACACATTCCTGTACCGCAGCCCTAGAAATGTCTGCATTGCTACTAGATATTCAGCCGGGAGATGAAGTAATCATGCCTTCCTACACCTTTGTGTCAACAGCCAATGCTTTTGTTTTACGAGGCGGTGTACCCGTTTTCATCGATATCAGAGAAGATACCTTGAATCTGAATGAAACGCTGATTGAGGACGCGATCACTGACAGAACCAAGGCTATTGTACCGGTTCATTATGCCGGTGTGGCATGTGAGATGGATACGATCCTTTCCATTGCAAGGCGTCACGGCCTTTTTGTCATTGAAGATGCGGCACAGGGGATCATGGCATCGTATAAAGGCAAGGCGCTTGGGAGTATCGGTGATCTTGGCGCCTATAGTTTTCATGAAACCAAAAATGTGATATCGGGTGAAGGTGGAGCATTGATAATCAATGATCCAGAGCTTGTACAACACGCGGAGATGATCCGTGAAAAAGGGACAGATCGTAGCCGTTTTTTTCGTGGAGAAACCGATAAATATACCTGGCAAGTCGTTGGATCATCATTCCTGCCAGGAGAACTGATCGCTGCATTTTTATGGGCACAGCTGGAAAAAGCGGAGGAGATAACACATCGTCGCCTGGAATGCTGGGAATACTATCATACCTCCTTGGAGTCGTTAGAAACAAAGGGGGCTATTCGCCGACCGAGAGTACCGGATGAATGTCAAATCAATGCCCATATGTACTACATCATTTTGGCGCCGGAAACTGATCGGGATAAGGTGATAGCTGCTTTTCGGGAAAAAGATATTTGGGCTGTATTTCATTACGTGCCACTGCATTCCTCACCTGCTGGTCAGAGGTTTGGAAAAACAGTGGGTGACTTGAAGGTTACAGATGATCTATCAAAACGGATCATCCGCCTCCCACTGTGGGTAGGTATAACAAAGGAACAGCAGACTAAGGTGATTGATACCCTCGGATGGGCATTAAGCACCGTATAATCTTAAAGTCTATTCCATTAGGTGATGTGTTTCAGGAATGACATGATACAGGGGTGTGTCATCATTGGCCCAGTTCAATGCTAATGATGAGAAATACAAACAACTCCACACAACGAACCGGCAGTCTACAGGCACTATGAACATCGATCGGAAGGATCGGTTTCCCTGCCATATCAATCAGCCTTGTCCATCACCAAGAGCAGTAAGTTATCTTTTTTGAATTTTTATATTGACCCGAGGACGACAGGCTTCGATTGAACAACAGCTAGAGATAAATGGCGCGCCCTGAGAGATTCGAACTCCCGACCACCTGGTTCGAAGATAGACACCTATCTTTTATCTCTTCGAAATATAAGAATAATTAATATTCATCTGTAGTCATAAGTGCAGTACTTAGCACAATTGTGCAGGACCCAAAACGGCAAAAGTCAGGCAGAAAATCTATTCCTATGTAGATACTAACAAGTTCAGACTTTATCATGAGTTTTCTTAATATAGTTATCACCACCCGTAATTATAAATATAATCACGATGTTTAGTCCGATGATGTTATTCTGATCAGTACTACCGCATCACGCTTGAAATCTTCTGTTTATTCCCTTCTCGATAGCTTTTCCACTATCATCTCTCACCTCAGTTTCTGGAATTACCCCTTTACTGAGGTGTCTGGTGGAATTAGGACAAGTCACACCGGCCAATTCCTTATCACCAAGATGCTCTTCGTGTACATATTTTTAACAGTGGGCTGTCAAAAATATTCAAAATTCGGGGAAACTTTGATACTCACCTCGTTCATATTATTTGTGTTGTTCAAACACAAATAATATGAACTCTCTGGAATTATCATGCCACTGGACGTGGCATACAATTTCCTCATACCGAAGGCATCGCTGAATATCAGTGATGCCAGAAAAACATTTCCACTGTTTTCAACCATGGGTTAAAAGAGGATTGACCGATTTTCATTCAAAAAGTGCCAAAAGGTAACAGAAGATATTGTCGGATGGTCCATGCCAATTAGCAGAGTGGGCCTGCTTTAAAAATAAAGATAAATAATAATCTATGGACTTCAATTGGAATTCTGAAACTATAACAGTGCTGCTGTTTAATCTGTTTATAGAATCACAGCGGAATACACACCATTTTACTGTTTGTACCATTTTGTCTGGTTCCGCAAATATCGATATAACTTTATTGGTGAGAATGACTGAGGTGAATTAAAAAGAGATTATTAAGATTGGGTATGACTATGATGTTGTTGAGAGGCATTACCCATAGATTTGATAGTAAACAGTCAGACTAATGCTCTACCCTATGGAGGGGCCACTCTGCTTGTTTTCATAATATCTGGTGATCTCATTGAAACGCTCATTATTCATTACAGAACACGGGTCAGTAGAGGCGTAATCCGAAAGTAACTGACAAGCTTGCCATCTTAGAAGTATTGGAATCCTGAGACTAAAATCCTGACTCGATTAACATTATGTTACTTGTGGTTTTGTTTGAAGTGTACTAAAAATTATCCATAGGGAGGCAATCATGGAATCCCAATCGCTAGAAGAAAAAAATAATAAAGTCGATCAGGCCCTATTTCCACGAATTCGGATTGGAGACTATCGCTTTGTCTTCACGGCCGAAAAATCTCTTCCAGAAACCTATTATGAAGGTTCTGCCTGGCGCGGTGCTTTTGGTCATGCATTGAAACGAACCGTTTGTGTGATCCGCAAAACACGCTGTGAAGATTGTCCGCTGTTCACCAGCTGTTGCTATGCACGGATCTTCGAGACACCATCGCCACCCGGCACCATGAAAATGCGGAAATACAATTCTGTTCCACACCCTTTTGTCATCTGTCCTCTCGCAAATACAAAGAACAAGGGGGGCGAATATACCTTGCAGGTAAGGCTATTCGGCAACACTATCCAGGATCTGGCCTATGTTGTCTATGCGATGAGCCAGGCAGGTAGCAACGGCGTGGCCAATACCCGTTTTGAATTGAAGCGAGTGGAACAGTATCCGGCATCGACGGTGAAAGAACCCCAAGTCATCTTCTCGAATCAAGAGGGCAATCCTTTACAACCCTTGCCAGGCTTTGAAACACACATACCGGAACTGCCGAAGAAAATCCGAATCCGGTTTTACACCCCGTTTCGGGTCAAAAAAGATGGCAAACTGGTTTCTCCGGAAGCGTTTACTTTCCACAACCTTTTCTCACCATTGCTGCGACGCCATTCTATGTTGATGTACTTTCATGAAGAGATGGAACTCGATGTTCCGTTCAAAGAACTGACCACCGAGGCACACCACATCGAGATTACACAACGAAACCTTCGATGGTTTGATTGGGCCAGGCGATCGTCCCGGCAAAACTCCGTCATCCGAATGGGCGGGATCGTAGGCGACTTTGTTCTGGAAACAAAAAAATTGGAACCGTATTGGCCCTTCCTCTGGCTCGGCCAGTGGACTCACGTGGGTAAGGGAACAGTTATGGGGCTGGGAAATTACAACATCGGATTTATCCAGTGAAATGAAGATTGCCTTTATGCACAAATACACGGAAACAATTCATTCAACTGTTGGTAGGAATAAAAACGAAACGGCTTACCCACGTCGTATCTTGCTTGCCGTTACAGGTCTATCT
>JALSRM010000071.1 GCA_026984775.1 Gammaproteobacteria bacterium | reverse complement strand
TATTTCAGGCTTGGGAGGTTACCCTACCATCCTACCAGCGACAGATTGTCCTGCAACAAAGGAGAAACCTCAATGAAATTCTACACAAAAAATCATCAGTATTATTAATTAAAGGGCACCGTCCCGTTTAATTATACTTAGGTATCATTAATTACTCCGAAATTGATAAAGCACATAACGATTGAATTCACTTGCCGCAAAAAGCAGAGCGACGAAGGAGCGGCGCTTTTTTCTGTCGGCGTGAATGCGATTGTTTATGTTTTAATTCGCTTAAATATTGCTTCCATCCGACCTTGACGCTAAACCCGTAGGCTTCCATCATCGCTTCATCAAGTGTTTTTCCAGCACGAAGCAACTCGATTACATGGCGGAAATTATCCAAATCCCTTGTATACAACCATTCCACAAATAATACAGACTGCTGGTAGAACATCTGTCCATCTCTAGTATCTCTAATTCCAGAATGCGGAAACAGAAGACCGCCTGTTTCGGTAGGCTTAATTGAATTACCTGTCAATACGGCATCAATCGCTTGTTGCCTTGTAACTTTTTCAGCACCGCCATCATCGGAAACATATACGGTCAAACCCTCACCAAACCATCCTGGAACAGGAAGCTGTGTATTCCAATGTCCCACATATTGATAAAATTGCACATGCGATAATTCATGCGTGAAGATGCCTTTTATGTTCTTTTTTCTTTCATTAGCTTGGGCAGACATAAACAGTCTGCCACCCATCACGCAGGCTCGAACCGGATTGGCACAATATTTTTCAAAACTTTCAAAGGTATTAGGTACAAACACCAACACCTTGCCCTTGAACCCTTCTTGCCTAGCCTCGACAATCTGAACAGATCGATCAAAATAATTAGAAATTAAAAGTGCATATTCCCTTGCCCCGGGTTCATATCTAATAGCTGGATTCTCATCGAGCGCAATGAAATGATCTGTTGACCTTATCATTTCAGACACAGCTTTAATATTCGTGCACACTCCCAGCAAAATCAGGGAGACTGCTACCACTAAATACCTATACATGGCTTATCTTTCTTGAAACATAACGACCAAGCTGTGCGGCGCAAACGGAGCGCAGCGTAGTTTGCGTCCGAACGAGCGCCTTGTTATACGCTTTTTGCCACTAGCATTTTGGTGGCACCCTTTTGAAATTCATAATTCACCGGAAGCAATGAAGTATTAACCCCTTCTCTTTCCAACTCTTCGATGACCGGATTTAGGTGTGGGGATTCTTCATTGTTGCTAATAGACAGCAATGGGTACACTCGAACTTCCCTAGCGACCCGACAAAGCTCTTTCATTGATTCTATATGCTCACGCAAACTTACATGCTTACTGTATAGAAACAGATAGTGAGAGCATAAAGCCAGATCAAATTCCTTATCATTGAACGGTAGGGTTGGCAATGATGCATTGATATACCTTCCTGACTTTCGATTATCTTCGTAATCTCTAAGAAAAGTATTCATTGCTTCCATTCGTACTTTCCCAAGCTCTTCAACACATTTTATATTTTCCCAAATAAAGTCAGCATGGTTTTTTGAAACTTGCTCCATTATTTGAGGGTAAACATCTTCAATCCGTGTTTGTATTTGACTTGGGGAAAATTGATAAATTGGATCTATGGATATGACATTTCCACCCTTGGCTGTTAATTCAGCATTGAAGGAGGCTGGGCCATCTCCACAACCCAAGATCTTCTTATCAAGATCACGGCTCATAAGTGAGAACATTTCTTTGTACTCGCTTAATGTTCTTCCCCAAGGCACTACTTCCGATAATTCCACTACATTTCCTATTGCGTATAACTATAAATATACCCCAAAAGTGGGATATAACACTCTGTGAAAATACTCTATTTCTGGGGTATAAGCGTGAAAACAAGCTATATAGGCTTTTTTTACCTGGCCGTGTTGTGATTATAGTCCAATAAATGGATGAGTAAATTACGCTACGGGAAGGGTTGTGAGCATATCTTAACCCCCCGTTTTCTGGTTGGGTTTGTGACAGGATCGTTTTCAAAGATTATCGTTTTATTGCGGGTAAAAGTGGTAGTGTTTAAGTGAATTGTTCCTTTCAAAAATTCAGAAGACGCAAAGATTCATTTCACCAGAAAGCGAGTGCTTTGAGTCTCAATCATGTGGTTTCCATCTTTGATCACTGCTTTAAGTTTGTGTTTGCCTCTTGTCAGTTTCCATCGATATTCTCCATTAGATGTCTCTTCCAGTAACTGATCATCCAGTATCCATTGGACGTGTTGATATCCTTGCTGTTGGTTGAGTGAGAACTGATAGAATTCTTTATCATCCGGTATTCTCGGGTCCATCGCCAGTTGCAGATTAGGGCTGGGTTGTTGGATTCTCAAAGGTTGGTTTCTTGTTCTACGGGCTGTCTTCCCCAGGGTAGGGATTGTCCCAGGTATGAACCATTCGTTATAAGGTGAACACGTTTTTTGTGGGATGGGGACCAGACCGGTCTCTCTGCATATTTCGGTTTGCACGAGTTTAGGACTGAGGTAGAGAGGCTTTGTCTCTTTTCGCTTGTTCAGTTCTGAAAAGATAGAACGCAGGACATGAGCTGGCCCTTTTGAACCAGTAATTTTTTTCATGCTGGTTCGGTCCATATTACCCATCCAGACACCTGCCGTATAACGATGGTTGAAACCAATGGCCCAGGCATCGTGATAGTTACTGGATGTGCCGGTCTTTACCGCTGTCTGAGTTGGGAAGTCGAGTAGACCGCCGCGTCCGAATTCACGCCTTCTAGCCCAGGGATCGGAAAGTATGTTGGCGATCAATGAAGTAGCTTCTGGTGTAAAAATCCGTTTGGTTTCTTGATAATTTTCTTCATGCACAGCGCTCAATGGTTTGAATTGTCCGTGCCTTGCCAGTGTCGTGTAGGCCTGTACCAGTTCATATAAGGTGATTTCGCCATTGCCCAGTGCAAGCCCGTCACCATAGATGTCAGGGTGATTTTGCAGACTCTTAATGCCAAGTTCATGCAGGGTGTGGAGGAAGTTTTCTGTACCAATTTTCTGTAATACTTTCACTGCAGGTATATTGAGTGAATTACCGAGAGCTTCTCGCAGGGAAATGGGTCCATAGTTGGTGCGGCTGTAATTGTGGTAGGTGTGCAGACCATGGCCTACTGACTCACTCAATGGACTGTCATCGATGAGGGTTGCAGCGGTGAACCCATTTTCGAGTGCTAGTGTATAGAGCAGCGGCTTCAGTGTTGAACCAGGCTGCCTGGGGGCAGTGACTGCATCGATGGCACTGCCGGGGTAATCCGGATCACTGTCACCGGCAACTACCCAACTCATGATCTCCCCGGTTTGGTGATCGACGATCAAAACAGCACCATTTTTCACGTTACTTGTTTCAAGATCTTTAATCCGTTGTTCCAGGAATTGCTGGGCTTTTTGTTGTAGATCACGATCCAGTGTTGTATGGATTTTTTTGCTTTCATGATCGACTATACGGTAAATATAATTCGCGAAGTGGGATGCCTTGATCGGGCGGGTTCCCACCATCTGGACTTTTGCTCGATGTTTTCCGCGTACGTACACTTCCAGATTTTTGGCTAACCGGGAAACCGCTGGTTTTGCCGCGCCTGGATGTTTGATCGGATCGAGACGTGATGGTGCTCTTACCAGTACGGCCAGCATTATCATTTCCTGCTGGTTGAGTGTGTCCAGATCACGATTGAAGTAATATCTTGCGGCCTGGACGACGCCACGCCGCTGAGCAGAGTAGGGCACCTGATTCAGATAGAATTCAAGGATATCGTTTTTGTTGAAGTGTTTTTCCAGTTGTACGGCTTCCCATCCTTCGAGCCAGCGTGACCAGATGGTTCGTGGGCGCGGATGCAGCATTTTTATCGTCTGCTCGCTGATGGTGCTTGCTCCACGGATTTTTGTCATCGAGAAAATGTTCTGCCACACGGCATGAAGGCGGGCTATCCAGTCAATGCCATGATGCTGATAAAAACGTTTATCCTCAGAGACAATAAATGCCTGCTGCAGAAACTCCGGGATCGTGTGCAGGGGAACGACATCATGGAGGTTCCAATGATTTTTGTAGGTGATGGTGATTGGATGCAGGTTTTTGTCGAGCAGCTGGGGTTTCTGGATCGTCGAATCGTTGAGATCAAGCGTTTCCGGTATGGGCTGCATGTCTATCCGGGTTTTGATGAACAGTAATGAGAACAGTACCAGAAGAAGGAATGACAGCGTTTTTATCATTGTTCGATCACATTGAGTGTTGCCGGCAAGCTATGGCCATAGATATCTGGATCGTACATCTCTTCGGCTTTGGCCGGTGGAACAGAGAAGGTTCCTGTTGCAATTGCCTGAGCGGTATAGCTTAAATGATAGTCACCACGATTCAGATAATCCGAATAAAATCGCACCGAATCATGTCGCAATTCCCGGTGATAAAAACTCCATCTAGAAGAACGGAACTCCTCCCAGTCGTTTCGCTGGAACCAGTATGAGCCATCAGCAGCCTTGAATTCACTCTGTTCGGTATCCATGATGGAAGCGGTTGCAAGATCACGATTGACCGGCTCAAGCCCGCCAGGGACCGGATCATCGATGACCACAAAGTTACGGGCGGCGGGAAGATGTACGAACAGTTCTACCCTGACGAGATCTCCTCGTTTGATCTGCATGGGTGATCTCAGTATCTCCCATTTATCCTTGCGTTTAATGCTGTATTCACGATGGATTTCGATTCCGGCGTTGACACGATCAACTTCACCTTCCGGCAAGGCATACTGCAAACGTGTACTGTAGTAGAGACGGCCATCGCCTTGTTTTTCAATCTTGAGTCTGGTTTTACGTCCGGAATCACGGGTATCGAAAGGATAAAGAAATTCTACAGCCGGATCGCGTTTGTCATCGAAGTGCGTGGAACCCAGCAATTGATCACCAAGTGAGGCCTGGACTGTCATGGCCGGCTTTTCGGCTTCGTAGATGGTGCTGTATTCACGCAGGGCATTGATACAGAACATATTCTCCTGCGTATTTTCCCAATGGTCCCGGGCACCGCGTCCTTGGGTGATGGCACGAACAAGTTTGAGTGGTGCATCACCGATCAGTTTTTTACCCTGGGAAGAGTGGGCAGTTTGTGTAAAGGCGCTGAGAATGGCACATTGTGTACGTAGTGGTGTTTCTAGTATGCGCGCACTGCCTGTGTTCAGTGTTTCATTGAACTGAAGCTTGCCGGCGCTTTGTACACCCTGATCCAGAATTTGTCGGGAAACCGTGCTGACAATCTCATCGGCGCCTGCAACATGATTTGCCGCGATCAGATAGTGTGCCTTGCCGAACAGACTCATGCGAGGAACGTGTTCACGGTAACGCTCCAGATCATCCAGGGTGATCCGGCTCTCTTTTGCCAGTGCGGCCAGTGCGACGGCGCGGACGGTCGAGGCCATGCCCTTGTCATAGAAGGAGGGCGTGACATCGTGCTTGAGTAAGTTGGCCAGATAGTTGTGCAGGTTTTTTTCAACCTGAATTGGTATGGTGTGGCCTGTCTTTTTCAACCAGTCGAAAGCGAGGGCGGTGTAGGCACTGAGATAGGGACTGACATATTCATCCTGTGGTACCCAAAAGGCCATACCACCGTTGGGTGCCTGAAAATTGGCTGTATCCTTCAGGATTTTATCTGGCAGGAGGCGGCTTTCCTGCCAGTCCAGATCGTCAGGTAAGTAGTTTTGCATCTGGTTGAAGTGATCAGCCGTGACACCTTTGGTCAGACGTTGTTCCCAACACCAGTAGGGGTAGTCGCGGATATAGCGGAATGCACCGTCCAGATGACCGATAACCGTGGGTGAAACAGTGACAGTCAATCCACCCGTATCAGTGTAGATCTTCTCCGGAAAATGGATCGATGTTTCAGTCGTGGTTTGTGTAAGGCTGCCATAGTCTGCAGTCGTATCGAGTACTCTGCGTTTGAGAACAGGGACTGTATGGGTAAGCGCATCGTTATCTTCACCTGATCGGGCTGTTACGGTCATATGGATTGAACCCGGCTTGTTACTTTTGATCGGAAGCCAGACGGTCTCGCGTTTGAAGGGTTCTACCGTGATCTTTTTGTTGATTCGGGTCTCCTGTTCAACACTGCCTGTGGCTTTGATTTCAACCTCGACATTTCTGGCTGTTTCCGTGCGATTCATGACACTGAAACCGGCTTTGAATTCATCGCCCTGGATGATCTGGTTTGGCATCACTGGACGTAGTTCAATGGCCTGATTGACCTTGAACCCGCTAGTGCCGAGGCCAAATCGATCGCCTTTGGTAACGGCGATAGCCAATACGATCCAGCCAGTGAGGTTGTCCGGTGCTCTGAAAGAGACAGATTCTGTATCTCCTGGTTGGATGACCAGAGACGGGTTCCAGTAGCCCACATAATTTTTTACTGAACGGAAATTGATTCCGCTTGCCCCGCCGTCACCTCCTGCATTGGCGCCTTTGGTCTCGAATTTCTGCCGGCCAATAAGGCGGGTCAGCAGGCTGTAGTTGGTCACATCGAGGCTGTCCAGGGAATAGAAACCCTGATAGGGATCGAAGTAGCTTTTCCCCTGTGTGATGAGGTCGAAGACGGCTTCATCCAGTACGATGATGGCAAGTTCGATTGGTTCATGATGAGATCCGTTTGCCGGTCTCGCTGAAAAGCTTAACTCTACGATTTCACCAGGTTTATAGGTTTCCTGCGTACTGTTGATCGTTAGTTCTACCTGTTTCCACGGATCACTGACCGGTACTTGGACATAGCCCATGCTGAATGCTGGTTTGCCCAAATCAACATTTTTCATACTTACGGGTTTGTCCACCCGTGGGGAAAAAACCGTGATGGAAAGGTAGTATCCCGGCATGAAATCCGGCTCCACTTCGAACTCAATGATTTCGGTACTGTCGGGAAAGTCTTCCACCCAGCTCTTGAGGATGCCATAACGTTCTACGGTGATCAGCGCCTTGCCGCCGGGGTAGGGATTTTTCACCAGATAACGTACTGTGTCACCGATTTTCGGTTCTGTATTCTCTTGTATGATGGAAAGATTATTGTTCTCAGGCTGTTCCCACAGCACCTGTCCCTTACCCGCAACCCAGGCATAAATCCGGGAACTGTGTTCACGACCTTTTGTATCTTGAATGATCGCCGTGATGCGATAGCTGCCGGGCTTCTCGGGTGTGAACACACAGTCTGATGCTTCAACTGCACTTCTGCCTTCACATTTTGCCACCTCTATCCAGTCGGTGAGATACTTCGTGACATAGGTATTTCCGGCACTTTTTACACGGGAGGCTTTAGTTTCCTCTCGCTCTATTCTGAGCTTGACTAACGAATCAGCGACCGGTTGTCCCTCCTGATCGACAACCAGATACTGGATGTTGGCTTCTTCATTTTGTCGGTAGATCCACTGCGTGTTTTTCAGCCCGACCAACCGATCGCGAGAGAAGAATTGTGCAGTGGCCAGGTTGGCTACGTTTTTCCCCCGATCATCCTGCACACGACTTTCAACCCGCAGGGTGCCATAGATGATATTTTTGTCCTGGAGTTCAACTCGGGTTTCCAGATCACCATGATCATCAAGCATCCCCTGTTTATTGAAAAGAACCTCGGAGCGTGGCGAATCCGGTAGGTAGGTGTCGAATTTGAAGTTTTTCGCGACGGGATGTTTCGGGGAGAAAGTGTGTCCGATCAGTTCGGCGCTTACCCTGGTCTGAGCGCGTGTATAAGGGCCACCTGCATGGAGGCGGGCACTGGTGGTAACGGCCAGTTCTTTTCCGGGTGTAAAGTTTTTGCCATTGAGTTCAGTCATGACCTTGAAAGGTGCCGGTGTGAAATCACTGATCAAGACATTGAATGGGACCGATTGGAATACACTTCTGGTTTTATCTGCTGGATCGCTTGCACTGAGTTCAAACCTGTAGTTTCCGACAGCAGTATTTTTGGGAATGAAAATTTCACCGTCGAAAGCACCAAATGCATTTAGCTTGAGATCATCGATTTCATCGATAACCTTGTTGCCCGGATCCCGGATGATGAGTTTCCACTTCAGATTTGGTGGATTGATCAGTGTCTTGTTGTTCTGACCGCGGATGTAAAATTTGTACTGGACCGTATCCCCTGGCTTGTAAACCCCTTGAGCCGTAGTGCCCCAGACTTTTATAAAACCGTACTGATCACGATCCTGGGGATAGACATCCCGTCCCCAAACAGTGAATGCACCGCTGATAGGGAGCAGAGCCATATCCTGATCCTTTTCTACCTGGACCAGCAGTCTGTTGTCGTCAAAACCCCATTTGTGAATGTATTCAAAATCAGGATCGAGCCTGTCCCTGCCAGAAAATTCGGCAAGCCCCGATGCATTGGTTGTCACGGTTTCAAGAATATTTTCCTTCATTAACAAAGGACTTGAGAGTTTGCTGGTGTAGATGGTCACACGGGCATTGGGGACAGGTTCACCGGTTGCCATATCTAGAACCCAGATTAATGACTTGAAATTCCCCAGCTTGATATGAACTTGAAAAGGTGTCACTTGTGAGAAGATTTGGTATGGGTGATGTCCCTCGGGGTTCGGATCCATTTGCAGTTCGCCACTGATGACTCCAGAACGTCCCTGCAACAGCTTCCGAATCGGCAGGGGGTGGGCGAAGGCAATATCGGTGACTTGGGGCAGTGCGACAGTACTGTGTAAACCCGACTCAAAACTACCCACGATCATTTTGGAATAGTCAAGATCCAGTTTGTCCAGATTGGTAACATAGACAGGTATCTGGCTGTCTATCCTCTTTTCGAGGACTGAGAACGGATTCAAAACCATACCGGGCTGACGGTGATCGGTCATGAACCTTAGATTGACTGGTGTGTTCAATTCACGTCCAAATTCATCAAGCAGTTTTTTGCTATGTAATTCATATTGCTGCCATGCTTTGAGAAACTCCGGAAAAAAGATGTCATAGGTCTGATCTTTGTAGTGTGTATCATTCAACCTAGAGTGGAAGGTTTGGCCAGCCCACGGGTCGTAGTCCTTGCGTCCACCAGCCAGGTCAGGCTCCATATCGAGTTGTTCCTTAATCTGTTGCAGTGGGACAGGGGAAGAAAAAGAGAGATAGACCGTGCTTTGTGGATCACAGGTGGGTCTAATGCTTGATTCAGAAAGGGTGACCATTTCCTTTTTTTTGTATGAATAGCATTTAACACCGAGAAAGCTGAATTCGGGAAAGGTATGAAAAGTGTCAACTACTCTTTGCTCATTGCCAATCAATGGGCCTTCATTTGTTACGAGACCGGGTTCAATCTTTAGTGACACGGGTGTATCCAGTGGAAGCTCTTTTTGTGGTGTGAGTACCCAGATCTGTTGGTATTCTGGTTCGATAGATTTGTTTTCTGGATCGGGTTCTGCCTTCAGTGCATAACGTTCTCCGTCCGCTTCGAGAAAAACATGAGCATCAACAGACTCCTTTTTAATTGGCATATCGAATTCAGCATAAATTACGGGGGTCCCAGGTGTGAACCAGGTCCGGAACCAGACGGAACGAATCTCAGGTCGTTCTGTCGTAAATATGTGACGATAGACTGATTTCAAAATGCTACCCTTTTCTGTATGAATCCCCGGAGAGACCGTGACAGTGTAACGTGTAGCCAGCTTCAATTTATTATGGGCATCGAGCTGGCACATCAATGACCGGGTATCAGCCCAACGCCACTGGCAGTCGGTAGCCGGTTCAATAGTGATTGGTAAAGTTTGCTGATCCCGTTGCATGTTCCCGAGGCTAACGACGGGCTGATCAAACTCAATGACAATTTGTTGTCCGGGAGGTGCATTCTCTCCGGCCGGTGTGATGCGGAGGATCTTCAGTTCCGGTGAGGCTGAGGTGGTAGGGGTGAAGAGAAAAAATAAGAGAAACAGGGGGAGTTTTTTAATCATATTCTATCAACGAGTCAAATTAATCAGGGTTGTCATGGACAGTTTAGAGTAAAATCATGCCCAAAAGATGTCCAAAATATATTTTTCACATGGAATTTTAAACTCAACCCTACGTTAAAAACATTCAATGATTCTGATCCAAACGCTTCGATTATTATCGATTTTTCTGATTTTGTTCTCTTTTCCGGCAGGGAACACCTTGGCTGCGAACAATATCGCCGAAATGGTAAAGGAGGGTCCTAGTTTTACTCAGCTTCATGCGAAATGGACATCCATACTCAATCAAGCGGAGAGGCAAATCAAGAAGGGCAGGCTGGAAGAACAGACTGCAAATCACCTGCGTGAACAGATCAGTAAGGTACGTGAAGAGGCGTTGGCTACAAGTATCAATGCCTCTGACAAAATCATTGAATTGCGAAAACTCTACGATGCCCTTGGGCCGTTACCGAAAGAAGGAGAACCTGAAGAGGCACCGGAGGTCGCACGTGAACGGCTTAAGCTGGAACGCCAGTTAAGGGAAGTAGAGGGGCAGGTCAAACAGTCTGACTTGATCGTCCAGCGCAGTGACCTGCTGTTGAAACAGATTTCGACGATTGAGATCGGTCAAATTGTTTCCAACCTGTCAGAACAGGCACCATTACCTTTGGACCCCAGAGTCTGGATGAAAGCGGGTTACCAGTTTGTCAATGGCTACAAATCATTGTCGGAAGCTCGGAGGAAGGGAGGATATCGGTCACCTCTGCTCACTGTTGCTCCCTTTCTTGTTGTCGGCATTTTTCTGGCGATGGTTGCTGGTTTGTGGATCAGAAGAAGGCTGTTGTACCGTTTGCGACGCGATGCTTCGATTGAAAATCCAACATACAGTCACAAGGTTCTCGCGGCTTTTGGAGTAGGCATTAGCCGGGGGATGATTCCGGTAGTTATCTTTGTGATCCTGAGTGGAATTGTCTGGACCTACTGGATGAAGGAAGAGCTGGATCCTTCACTAAAATGGCCATGGGGGATCTTTTATGGTGTGATCTTCTATTTTCTCGGGGCAGCATTGGTGAGGGCGATTTTTTCACCCCGTCTGCCACAATGGAATCTGACGTGGGTCAGGCATGCGTCGGCAAAAAAGATAGCCCATCGACTTCATCTTCTGGTGGCTGTGATTGCCGTAGGAATTGCCTTTGAGGCGGTACTGGCTGATACCGGCAGAGCTCCGGAATTTGGCTCCATCTATGCCTTTATAAAAAATACGATAATCTCGGTTATCCTGCTTTCCTTGACAAGGAAAGCCCTATGGGAAGGAATTGAACTCGTTGATGAAGAGCAAAAAAAACAGGCTGAATCCACATCCCTGTGGTTTTGGCCCTATCTGCGTTTAATCACTGCACTGACTGCGTTTACAGCGCTAATTTGCAGTATTCTAGGTTTCCATAATATCGCCGATTTTATTCTCCCTCGAATTGTCCTTACGAATCTGCTTGTCGCGGTTTTTGTCACGATCAGGGTATTGATCCGAGAAGCACTGGCTTATTTGCTGGAAGGTGACAGCCGTTTTGCACACTCCTTCAGGGAGATGCTCGCACTCAAACCGGAAACCGGCAAACGCCTGAATTTCTGGCTCATGACTTTTGTTGATTTGTTTGCGATTCTGGCGGCGTGCTATGTGTTGCTGATTCTTTGGCGGTTTCCACACCAGGATATCGTGAACTGGTTTTCAGGCTGGTTCAAGGGATTTTCTATCGGCTCCTATACTTTTTCTCTTGCAGATCTGATCCTGGCTTTCTTTGTGTTATTTCTTGTTATTACCCTGACTCGGGTGATCCGTTCCTTGCTTGAGAATAGATTATTGCCTCAAACCAGTATGGATATTGGTGTCAGGACAGCGATCAGTTCAGGTGTGGGTTATCTCGGTTTTCTGATAGCCATCCTGATGGCCATGTCGACCCTGGGGCTCGATCTGACCAAGCTGGCACTGATTGCCGGTGCTTTATCCGTTGGTATCGGTTTCGGGTTACAGAATATAGTCAATAATTTTGTTTCCGGTCTAGTTCTCCTGTTTGAGCGTCCCATAAAGATCGGCGACTGGGTCGTGGTGGGCAATCTGGAAGGGAAGGTCAAGCAAATTAATGTTCGTTCTACTGAAATAGAAACTTTTAATCGGGCATCGGTGATCATTCCGAACTCCGATCTGTTGCAGACAGCCGTTGTAAACTGGACACACAAGAGTGCTTTTGGCCGGATAGAAGTGCCGGTTGGTGTGGCTTATGGATCTGACATTGAACAGGTCGAGAATTTGCTTCTGGAATCTGCACGAGAGCAATCAGAGGTGCTATCTTGGCCAGCGCCTTTTGTTTATTTTATCGATTTTGGGGAGAGTTCTCTGGATTTTCAGTTATATGCCTATGTCGAAAATATTGAAAGACGCAAGCGGATTGTGAGTGATATAAGAAAAAATATCATGAGAAAATTCAGACAAGCGGGAATAGAAATTCCATTCCCGCAAAGGGTTGTTACTCTGAATTCGGAATCTTCTGAAAGGCCGGAAATCCCGGAGCAGGATGAGACTAAACCTTGAATTTGTTGACTGATGATTTCAGCTGATCTGCAACAGCTGAGAGTACTTCGGTAGACTGTACCGATTCCTGAACGCCTTCTGAAGTCTGTTCTACCACCTGACTGATATTGACGATACTCTGATTGATCTCTTCTGCAACCGTTGTTTGTTGGCTTGAGGCTTCGGCAATCTGTGCATTCATCGCATCGATGGTTTTGATCATACCGGTAATCCGATCCAGTGCCTCTCCGGCTTTGGCAGAAGTTTGCACAGTCTCCCGGGCATGACTGCGGCTGTTCTCCATCACAGTGACAGAGTCCTTGGCACCACTTTGCAGTCGTTCCACCATCTCTTCGATTTCGATTGTGGAGGACTGGGTTCGCGCTGCCAATGTTCGAACCTCATCGGCGACGACTGCAAACCCACGACCATGCTCGCCAGCACGGGCAGCCTCGATTGCAGCATTCAAGGCGAGCAGGTTGGTCTGCTCAGTGATACTCCGGATCACATTCACAATTTCGCTGATGTTGGCGATGTCTCCATCAAGTCGTTGCAGGGTTTCTGCTGCCTGTTCAACTTCTCCGGCGAGTGTGTCAATCGATCGAACAGCCATATTGACGATATTCTTGCCTTCCACAGCTTCCTGATCTGCCTGTTTGGCTGCGTTTGCCGCCTGTGAGGCACTACTGGCTACTTCTTGTACGGTGGCGGTCATTTCATTGATTGCAGAAGCAATTTGGGATGTCTCCATTTGCTGTCTCTGCACACCATCTTGGGTCTGGGAGGTAATGCCAGAGAGTTTTCCACTTGTTTCCGTCAATTGATCGATACCGCCCATAATTTCCTGAATCAGAGCAGCAATCGATTTTCGTGAAGAGTCGAATTCATGGGCCATCCAGCTGAATTCTCCCTTGCCCGGGATGGATAATGGTTTTGTTAAATCGCCCTGGTTCATATTCTGGATATGTTCGACCAGTGTATTACAGCGTTTAGTAGCATGACGCCCGATATACTCTGCCATGGCGTATTGCGCAATGGCAAAAATAGCACCTGCGCCAACAACGACACTGACAGATGCGCCAAGAAGGTCGAGTGCGACTACCGTAACAATACATAAAATGCCTACGAAACCAATCAGGTACATTCGTTGTCTGAGGGTGAGGTTGTGCAGTTTAAACATATTCTGATTTCCTGTTTTGTTAATCCAAGATATTGAACCAGGCCTGTTCCTGATAGAATGTTTATCGCCATTGTCTCGGCTAGCTTTAGGCAGCCTTGAGATAAGAGCAGTTAATTCAAAATCCATGCCACTCAAGCAACAGGAGGGAAAGTAAAAAGTGAATAAGGTGGTCATCGCATTGGTTTTGATTCTGGCCATTGCAGGGATGGTCTATTTCGGTTTTATGGACCAGGAGGCAGAAGAGGGTGAAGCGATTATGGAACAACCTCAGGAAGTCGTCCCACAGGAGTCTGTCCAAGTGGTTACCGAACTGGCCAATGAAGAACAGAATAAACTGGAAGTGATGAAGGCACGGTTCGAGGAATTAAAAGAATTGAGAAAAAAAACCAGTTTACGTATCAGCCGGATTGCCTCCAGGTTACGGCGATCGGAATTCCCACCCGATAAGGCACGTGAGATAGAAAAGGATATGCGAAAGATCAGTTATATGCTGAAAACACCAAAATTACTTGGTGCATTTTCCAGTGTTGAAGAAATAGAAGAAGAAATTGAGAGCCTGAACTCTGCTAATAAAAAACTGGGGGAGATCAAAACCATGCTGGATGAGAAAAGAAAAAAGAACGCTGGTTGATGTAAAGATGCGTACCATTATAAGCGGCTTCTGATCTTGGCGAAGTTCGTAATACGAAAGGGTTACCGGGCAGGGTGCGAATAGCAAAATAGTGGTCATTGGCAACGTCTGAAGTACTGGCAGCAGAGTGTTCCAGAACAGTCAGGCTCAGGATTAAATACTGTTTGATTTCAATTTGCACAGAGTGGCCCTTTCTTCGATCAGATACCTCTTAATCTTTCCCGATATCTGCCGATAATCCCTTTGCCATCTATGGAGGATTATCTTTGCGTTAACAAATGTCTCAGAAAGAATGTAATTAACGATTTTTCACTACGGAGATACTGTCCAGTTTATCAGTAAGGCTACAATCTCCGCATTACTGGATTTGAGAGGGAGTATGAAAATACTGGTTACCGGTGCTGCCGGATTCATAGGTTCGACACTCAGTCATAGGTTACTTGATCGTGGTGATGAAGTGGTCGGTCTCGACAACATGAATGACTATTATGATGTCTCGCTGAAACAGGCGCGGCTTGATCGACTTCTTCCACACAACAATTTCAAGTTTGTCAAGCTGGATATTGCAGACATGGCGGGTATGAAAGCCCTATTCGAGCAGGAAAAGTTCGATCGTGTCATGCACCTGGCGGCGCAGGCAGGGGTGCGTTATTCACTGGAGAATCCCCACGCCTATATCGATGCCAATATCGTCGGTTTCATGAATATCCTGGAAGGCTGTCGGCACAATGATATTGAGAATTTGGTGTATGCTTCATCGAGTTCCGTGTATGGCGCCAATACCAGCATGCCTTTCTCTATCCACGACAACATCGATCATCCTGTCTCCCTCTATGCGGCCACTAAAAAGGCCAATGAACTGATGGCGCATACCTACAGCCACCTTTATGATCTGCCAACAACTGGATTACGTTTCTTTACTGTTTATGGTCCGTGGGGGCGTCCGGACATGTCTCTGTTCATGTTTACAAAGAATATTCTTGAAGGCAAGCCAATCGATGTTTTCAATTATGGTGATCATCAGCGGGACTTTACCTATATCGATGACATCGTTGAAGGTGTGGTGCGCTGTATCGACACGATTGCCAAACCGAATCCTGAATGGTCAGGTGATAAACCTGATCCAGGTACCAGCAAGGCCCCATACCGGGTCTATAACATCGGTAACAATAATCCCGTCCATCTTCTGACCTTCATTGAGACACTGGAGAAGGCCCTGGGTAAAAAGGCAGAGAAGAATATGCTTCCGTTACAACCAGGCGATGTTCCGGCCACGTATGCCAATGTGGATGACCTGGTCAGGGATATGGGGTACAAACCGGCGACCTCACTGGAAACCGGTATTCAGAATTTTGTGGATTGGTATAAGGATTTTTATAAGGTAGTGTAAATGGCACATAACAGAAAGATTTCCGTAGTTGGTCTCGGCTATGTCGGTTTACCCGTCGCGGTTGAGTTTGGTAAGACAGAGCAGGTGATCGGTTTTGATATCGATCCGAAACGTATCCAGGAATTGAAGGGTGGATGGGATCGGACCAATGAGGTGGAAGAGACTGATTTGGCATGCGCCGATATCCTTTTTACGGATAATACCGAAGATCTGAAACAAGCAGACTTCCATATTGTTGCCGTGCCGACACCTATCGATGAAGCCAAGCGCCCTGATCTGGGGCCAGTCATCGCAGCTTCACGAACAGTAGGTTGTGCGCTCAAGAAAGGCGATATTGTAGTCTACGAATCGACGGTCTATCCGGGAGCGACCGAAGAAGATTGTGTCCCGGTCCTTGAAGATGTTTCCGGTCTGAAATGCGGTGAAGATTTCTTCATAGGGTATTCTCCAGAGCGGATTAACCCAGGCGACAAGGAACATACCTTCAAGACGATCACTAAGGTTGTCTCCGGTCAGACGCCTGAAATTCTGGATATTGTTGCAGAGGTCTATGAATCCGTGGTTACTGCAGGTGTCCATCGGGCACCTACGATTAAAGTCGCAGAGGCGGCCAAGGTCATTGAGAACACCCAGCGTGATCTGAATATCTCGCTCATGAATGAACTCGCATTGATCTTCAGCCGTATGGGGATTGATACAAGGGATGTCCTCGCTGCTGCTGGTTCAAAATGGAATTTTCTGCCTTTTGATCCGGGTCTTGTTGGAGGTCACTGTATTGGGGTGGATCCTTACTACCTTACGCACAAGGCCGCTATACTGGGCTATATTCCACAGGTGATCCTGGCGGGGCGCCGTATTAACGATGGTATGGGTGCCTATGTTGCAAGTGAAGTTGTCAAGCAGATGATCAAAGATGGTGCTACGGTTCGGGATGCGACAGTGACTGTTCTGGGTTTGACCTTCAAAGAAAATGTGCCCGATCTCAGAAATACTCGTGTCACTGATATTCTGGCGGAACTGGAAGATTACGGTATCACTGTCCAGGTAACCGATCCGGAAGCTGATCCCGAAGAGGCAGTAGAGGAATACGGAATCACTCTCTGCAGGGAGGAGGATCTCAAACCGGCCCAGGCTGTAATCTTTGCCGTTCCTCACCGGAATTATCTGGAGCGGGGGTGGAGTTTTGTCAGCGGGTTACTGGAGGGTGGCCAAGGTACAGTCTATGATGTCAAAGCTAAACTCCCTCGTGAGGATGTGCCGGAAGGTGTTTCACTGATCAGACTTTAAACAGGAGTTGGTATGAAAATTTTACCTGTAATTCTTGCCGGTGGTGGCGGTACACGGCTCTGGCCACTCTCGCGTGAACATTACCCCAAGCAGTTTCTCAGTCTGACCGGTGAAGAGTCGCTCCTGCAGCAAACTCTATCGAGACTTCAAGATCTAGATGAGGGGTGTGAAGTTGCATCACCAGTCATCGTTACCAATGAAGAACACCGTTTTCTGGTTGCTGAACAGGCAAGGGTAATCCAGCAAGACCTGCAGACGATTTTCCTTGAACCCAAAGGACGCAATTCAGCTCCAGCACTAACCGTGTCAGCATTGGCTGCAATGGCGGATGGAGACGATCCGGTGATTCTGATGATGCCATCCGATCACTTAATCAAGGACAGGGAGGCGTTCAATAAAACAATTTGCGATGGAGCTGAACTGGCCTATCAGGGGTATCTGCTTACTTTTGGTATCGTGCCCGACAAACCTGAAACAGGATACGGCTATATCAAGCTTGGAAGAGCTATTGATGGAAGTAAGGCGCGAGAGATCGCCGCTTTTGTTGAGAAACCGGATCTTGACACAGCAAAAGCCTATTTCCAGTCAGGCCAATTTTCATGGAACAGTGGGATGTTTATGATGAAGGCCTCTGTCTGGATCGATGCCATCAAGACATTTCGAAAGGATATTCACGATGCTTGTATTGAAGCTTTTAATAACGGTACAGAAGACAACGATTTCTTCCGCCTTGAAAAAGAAGCGTTTATCAACTGCCCGGAGGACTCTGTCGACTATGCCGTGATGGAAAAGGTTTCAGACAATAATGCCTTTAAATCTGCAGTGATATCACTGGACGCTGGCTGGTCAGATGTCGGTTCCTGGTCAAGTTTGTGGGAGATTTCGGATAAGGATGAAGACGGCAATGTCCGATCAGGGGATGTTTTTACCCATGATGCAAAGAACAATCTCCTTTATGCCGGTCACCGTTTTCTCTCAGTTGTTGGTTGTGATGATCTGATCGTGATAGAGACAGCTGATGCAGTGATGGTGCTCCCAAAAGATCGGGCACAGGATGTGAAAAGAATTGTCGAATATCTCAAACACGAAAGACGTGATGAATCGCTTATGCACAGGCGGGTATATCGGCCTTGGGGCAGTTATGAAGGGATCGACGCTGGCGATCGTTTCCAGGTCAAGAGGATCACAGTTAAACCGGGTGAGAGCTTGTCACTGCAAATGCACCATCATCGTGCTGAACACTGGATCGTCGTTTCAGGTACTGCCAGAGTGACGAAAGGTGATGAAGAACTTCTTCTGTCCGAGAACCAGTCTACTTATATCCCGTTGGGTGTAACGCATCGGCTCGAAAATCCCGGCACGATTCCTTTGGAACTTATTGAGGTTCAATCAGGCTCCTATCTCGGCGAAGATGATATCGTACGGTTTGAGGACGTTTATAATCGAGCATAAGAAAGTTTTAGTCCGACGTCCTCCTGAGATGGTACGAAGCGCCGGTTTTTAAAACCAAAGTCGTGTTTTGCCTTTTCACTATTAAAACAGAGGGGATGATTCATGCGATCAGCCATGTCCGGCGTAATATGGGAATAGACGGGAAGTAATGATGCACACCGCATGGCAAAGCGGAAAAGAGGCAATGGTATAGAGATGAACCTGGGGGATTTACCCAGCACCATGAAAATACGTTCCACCATCTCTTTATATGTGAGTGTTTCTCCACCAACCAGATCGTAGTCCTGATTGAAAGTATTTTTGTTATTGAGAGACAAAATACAAGCCTTTGCCAGATCATCGGCATGTACTGGTTGGCGGAGTCCGGAACCTGTTCCCACGAGGGGAAAGAAGCCAAACTTTTTGATGAACCGGCTGATGCTAGAAATGTTTTTATCTAGCCCTGCACCGTAAATTAATGTGGGGCGGAACAGTGTCCAGTTAATATTATTTGCTTCACACTTTAGTGCAACTTGTTCCTCAGCCTCGATCAGCTCCTTTGCCATCTTTCTTTCTGATTCATTTCCGGATTCAAGCTTGCTGAATCGACTGGTTGAGCTGAAGGCAATGATCCGTTGACCACCGATAGATGCAAATTCATCAATCAGATCTGGCAAAACCCTTAATGGCCCCAGATGGATGAGCGTGTTTGCATGTTTTACAGGAGGGACCGAACTAAGTAGTGAGCCGGAATAGTGATGCCAGTTGCCAGGCACCGTTTGTCTGGAGCGACTGAAGGCATGGGTTATATGGCCTGCAGACTTTAAACGGGGCAACAGAAAGTGCCCGATGAGGCTGGTTGCTCCCGTTACGATGATCTCGAGATCAGTAGTTTCAAAGTGTTCTGCTATGGGCATGCATTTTTGTTTTCACGGTCTGAAAACCTGCCAGTGACTTTCTAAAAGCATGATGGCCTGCAAGTACGGCAAATCGCAGCCAGACCCCTATGACAACCAGCCACATCAGTGGGCCCGGGTATCTTTCTTTGAAGAATTTCGTATAAAAACGAATCATTCCCTTGTGCATGTGCCAGAGGACAAAAATATGTTTCTCTTTACTGCAGCCCCCCTTAAAGTGGGTAATTACCGTATCAGGATCAAACAGAATCCGCCAGCCTTTCTGGCGGAATCGCATACACCAGTCCAAATCCTCACAGTGCAGGAAATACCCTTCATCAAGAGGGCCAACCTCATCAAGGGCTGATTTTCGTACAAACATGAAAGCTCCTGAGATGGCTTCCACATCAACAGGTTCTTCTGGCAGTGGTTCCTTGTGCAGGAGAAAGTCCTTGAATCTGGGTGATTTCTGAAAGTATCTGGAAAGGCCAAAGGCACGGACAAAGGAACGCCAGGGAGTAGGGATTGTACGTCGGCACCCTCTTTGTTCTGATCCGTCCGGATTGACGATTAATGGACCGGCCATTGCCACTTCCGGGTTTTCGTTCATAAGCCTTACCATTTTTTCGAGCGTATCAGGCTTAATGATACAATCCGGATTAAGAAAAAGCAGGTAATTTCCTTTTATATGTTGTAAGGCCTGGTTTGAAGCGTGTGCAAAACCAGCATTGACAGCGTTTCTGATAGTAACAAGCCTCGTATCGTTTTTATATAACGCCAGGGCTTTAGTCAAACTGTCATCATCAGAATTATTATCCACAATAATGGTTGACACAGGCATTGTGGACGACATGACGGACTGAACACACCGGGCCAACAGTGGGCCTGAATTATAGTTGACGATGATGACAGAAATGGGTGTCTCTGTTTCCATTGCCACAGTTTCTATTTGATTTTCATCTTTCATTAGAGAGGCTATCCTCGGGGGCTGTCGGAATGAGACTTGGTTCAGGGCTCACAGTCGGCCCTCCACCATATATTGCACTATTTACTCCTTCTATTGAAGGGCCTGTGGAAAAATTTTCCTCAGATTGAGTATTCTCGGTAAAGTCATTGTGAATAGCGGTATTCGGAAGAGGCGGGTTTGTGGAAACCTTTGCTTCTTCCGGGTGAAGAATTTGAATGCTAGTGTTCTGATCACTACCCTGCTTGGAATCTAAAGGTTTCTGGTGGACTATTTTCTCAATTCCACCTGCATTGTTATCGTTTCCATGTTCCAGATACCAGAAAATGCCTGTAATGACTGTGATCGTCAGGATAATTTTCAGGATATACATGATATTACAAGGCCTTTATTATTTGATTTTTGGTTACCGGAATATGGATCCTTAATGATGGACTAAAAATCCTGTCATGAACCCTCCAGTCACACACTTTCTGAGACTATTTCACGAAATATTACATAAATTTCGTAAATTGTTGCCTGACAATAACAAATTATAGCGACTAAGAAAGAAAACAGTATTCAATACGAACAATGATACAAGTATTAAATTATAGTCGCATGAAAGTGTTTTCTCTTTGCTGAACTTGTGATGAAGTTGGCAAAAATGGGTTAAAACAAAAATGAATATCCAGGAGTGACGAGAACATCATCATTCCTGGACAAGGGGGTATTACTTGCCTTTCTCGATTTTCCAGTTGAGATCACTAACCATACCTGCGCTCTTGTTTGTCGTGATTGCGGGGCCATTCATAAGAAACATCCAGTTTTCACCTGAAGAAACATTGCGCCACAGGATATCATCTCTGCCATCTCCATCGAAGTCACTGATGGTTTTGATCTCCCAGTCAAGAGAGGTAAATGCGATATGTTCCCCAGGTGATTCGGGCGTTCCATTGGCAATATTCAGGCCATTCATCAGGTATGTCCAGACTCTGCCATGATTTTTGTTTCTCCAGATAATATCATCTTTTCCGTCACCATCCAGGTCACCAATACCACTGATATTCCATGAGAGATCTGTATAGGCAACATGGGCGCTGGATAGTATGGTGGAGCCATCCAACAGATACATCCAGACTCTTCCATTATTGGTATTACGCCACAGGATGTCATCCTTGCCATCACCGTCAAAGTCACCTGTATCCTGAATTTTCCAGTCGAGGCCAACGATAGATATCTGGTTGTCGCTTATGACAGAAGAACCATTGAGTAATGTCATGCGAACTTCTCCCGTTGAGTTATTCATCCAAAGAATGTCATCTTTACCATCCGCATTAAAATCTCCAACACCGCTTACTTCCCAGTCGATTGAAGAATGAAGCGACATTTCGGTGCTGGAGACAAGACTGGTTCCACTCATGATGTCTATTCTATTCATGCCCGTAATTTGGTTTCGCCAGAAGATGTCGGCACCCTTGTCACCATTGAAGTCACCAACCCCTGCAACAATCCAATTGGTATTTGCTGTGGTACCAAGAGGTTGATTATCAAGGATAGTTGGGCCGTTCATGAAATAAACCCTGTTCTCACCAGTCACGGTATTACGCCAGAAAATATCGGCCTTCCCATCAGGGTTAAAGTCATTTTCAACATCATGGGGTGTAAATGTCTGTGCGGCAGCATTTACATCAATGCGAGAAAAGGTGAGGCTATTACGGCTGTCAGTAATCGGCGTTCCTGTAGTTTTTAATAGCGTTAGCAGTTCATCAACCGTTTTTGTTGGGAATATGGAACGTAATACAGCAAAAGCACCAGCAACATGAGGAGTTGCCATTGAAGTACCGCTCATATAACCATAACCCGAGCCAACAACAGATGATCGTATACTGTAACCTGGCGCCAGAAGATCGAGGTAGGGCGAACTGTTTGAAAAACTGGCTATCAGATCACTCTTGGTCGTGGCCCCAACACTGATTGCCGAAGAGATACAGGCTGGTGAGTTCATGCGGCTGCTGTATCCATTGTTTCCAGATGCCACGACCGTTGCGATACCTGCAGATTTCAATAAATCAATTTGATTTTTGAGCAGGTCACTATCACATGTTCCGGAATAAGCACCCCCGCCGAGACTCAGGTTCACAGAGGCGATATTGTATTGACTCCTCTTAGAGTAAACATATTCAAGACCACTAAGAATATCTGATGTATAAGCCAGAGCACATGTGGCAGTACTGCTCCCGCATGAGCTACCGGAAAAGAGAGAAAAAATCTGTATTGCCATGATTTTGGCTTCTGGTGCAACACCTGAAAAATCAGACCCCTTGCCAGCTGCGATACCCGCAACATGTGTTCCATGGCCACAATATCCGCTACATGGTTGAGCGGATCCAATACCCGTCTGGCTGTTATTACCGTTGGGACAGAGCGAAGTAGAACTGGATGTTGTTTTCGAAAAACAGGCCTCATCAATCACTTTGTTGGCAAGAAATGGATGGTTTCTGTCAACACCTGTATCAAGAATGGCAATGACTTGGCCGGTTCCTCCGTGGCCGGCGCTGGCTGTAATTGTCGAGCCGATCAGACTGGTACTGTCGATCAAGGCGGGTTCGAACAGTGCATCCTCATAAATTCCCTCGATGTCTGGATTGTTGAGCAGTGTTGTCAGCCCCTTTGTATCGATTTCCATTGTCGCCAGTGGAAAATGGTCGAACTGTTTTATATCAGAAGCATTGACTGCTTTCATTACTTTGAGAAGCCTTCGTTTTTTGCTTTCCATTACAGAGCTGAGAGCCGCAAATCCGACAGGAGAACCCGTTGATTTCAGTTTGACAATGACCCGGGCCGTACCGTTCTGTTGAACTTTGTTCAATATTCGGTTCATTGATGGGTTGTTTGTGAGTCCTCCAGCCATTACACCATTAAACTGGCCATAAATCAGGAAAAAACTGATGGATAGAATGATTCTGGAGAGTGCAGTTGACCGTTTCACTTAATCACCTTCCGTGGTATTTGTGCATTGTTTCTATAATGGATGAAGAATACTTCCTGTACTCATTCGTGCCGGGCAATGTTATTCAATGACTTTATCGGTAACTTTAATTTATCCTTAAGCAAAGTAAGACGGATTAATGTGACCGGCATCACAGTTCAGATATTAGAAGGATTTCTCTAAATAGAAACAGGAAATGGAAATACAGGAGAAAGGTTGGAGGTTAATATTTTACTGAGGGTTAAGAAAACCACTCTTTTATTGCGACTGATACCCCAAACGGAGTGATTTTTCTTCTTTACAACCTTTACTAAGAATTAATCAGAGATGATCAATTTGTTCGACCAAAAGAATTGTCCAGGGGGAATTTTATCTCGAAATATACCAGTTGAGATCAGGAACAGAGCCTGCATTGTTTTCAGTTTTAACCTCTATTCCATTCATCAGATAGATCCAGTTCTGACCCGATACCCGATTACGCCAGAAGATATCCGTTTTGCCATCTCCATCGTAATCTCCTGATGCCTTGATTTCCCAATCAAGACTGGTATAGGCAATGTGTTGACTTGTTAAGATACTACTGCCATTCATCATGAAAGCCCAGACTCTACCATGGTTGCTATTGCGCCAGAGAATATCCTCTTTTCCATCAGCGTTGAAATCACCCAGCGCCTTTATATCCCAGTCCATGCCTGTGAATGCTACATGTTGACTGGAGAGAATATTTTCACTGTCCATTAAATAAAGCCATACCCGGCCATAGTTTCTGTGTCTCCAGAGAATGTCATCCTTGCCATCAGCATTGAAATCTCCAACTCCGGCAATCTTCCAATCAGGATCAGCAACCTTGTTAATTTGGATATTGGAAATAATGGTTGAGCCATTCATCAGATAGAGCCAGTTATCACCAGTGATCTCATGACGCCACAAGATATCATCGTTACCATCGCCATTAAAATCTCCCGTACCCACAATTTTCCAGTGAAGATCGGGTTCTGTATTTATCATGGAACTGGCAATGATGGTGGAACCGTTCATAAAATAGATCCAGTTGACTCCACTCAGAGCATGGCGCCACAGAATATCCTCTTTCCCGTCACCATTGAAATCCCCAGTTCCTGCGATCTTCCAGTGTAGATCTGGTTCAGCATTGATAACGTTACTTGAGGTGACAGTAAAGCTGTCCATGAATTTGATCATATTCGTACCTGTCAGGGCATGGCGCCACAATGTGTCGGATTTTCCATCACCATTGAAATCCTGGCGGTTGTCGCTTAGCAGGAGGTTGAGCCTAAGATTTCCTGATCGCCCATTATATCCATCAACCACAATATAGTAGTTTCTTCCTTTGATCGCAGAAAACATGATCCTGCTCAGCAAACCGGTTCCTGAATCATCATCTGAAGCGATTTCTGTCAGTTGTGAAACGTTATTGCCTGTATAGGCTCCCAAGATAGTATCGAACGTGCTTCCTTCAGTATCAATGGTGACAGGGCCACTATCAGTAGCAGTCCATTTCCACCATACCGATTTACCTCCCATATTACCTGCATGAGCAGGTTCTCCTGCTTCTTTCGAAGCAAGGTTGTTATTCCAGGAGATGGAATAAACTTTTCCCTGTATAGGCAAGGCATTACTGAAATCATCATTGCTCAGTGATCCTGAAGTGAGGTTTAGGATCACTGCTCTTGCAGTGAAGCCAAAATCGATAATGCCCGAATAAATACCCGGTGGCATACCTTGAGATAGGGAATCAATGGTAAATGTAATGGATACGGAATTACCTGGAACGAGTTCAAAATTATTCAATGACGCCGATAGCCATGGTGGTGTCTTGATATTGAATGACTGAGTAATGGTACTGACATTCGTAACGGTATAAACTGCATTGGTAGGGGTGAAGGGACCGCTACTGGCTCCAGTAAATGTAATATCGGTAGCAGGTACGACGGAGATCCCGGGTGATTGGACAGAGCCTCCGGAAAAATTCCAGCTCAGGACAATGTCGCCTGCAGCACCATTGTAACCGTCAACAGCAATAGAGTAGGTGACTCCTGCTCGCGCCTCGAAAGAGGCACTGCTTTGCAGATCACAACCGTCATCATTGCTGGTAACTTCACTTAGCGCATTGACGATAGTTCCTGTATATATTCCAAGTACCGTATCAAAATTACTGCCACAGGTCTGGATTTGCATACTGCCATTGGCTGGTGCTGTCCACTTCCACCAAACTGACTTGTTACCATCCTTCTTGGCATGGTTGGGTTCTCCTGATTCAAGAGAGGCATTGGTATTGTTGCCTTGGGTAGAACCGCTATTGATTCCGGACTGCCCGATTGGAGTTGCATTGTTGAAGAAATCATTGTCACCTGAGATGACAAGGACGGTATTGATTGTCGTGTTACCTGCTCCATTGGTCAGATTACTGAAGGTGATATTGGCCTCATAAGTCCCTATTGGAAGTGTATTGGCGACATTGTTTTTTATGGTAGCGGTGATCGTTGTCTTGCCACCAGGAAGAATACTGCCGCTTCCAGTACTCAATTGGAGCCAATTGGCTGTGGTCGTTACAGAGAAACTCAGTGACTGGCCAGATGACGTATTGTTTGTCAATGTATAAGTTTGGCCTGCCGGAGTAAAAGGTCCTCCATCTGGTCCTGTAATGAGCAGACCGTTTTCAGGCGAAACCAGCAAAGTGGGTATGGATGGGGGAATAAGAACAGCGAGTGCTGAATCCACGCTGATCCTTGGCTTGTTGATACCATTTCTTGTATCGACGACCCCGATACCGGTTGATTTCAATGAGTGTTCTATCTGGCTGACCGAAGCGGTAGGCATTCTGGATTTCAGGATTGCAAAGGCACCTGCAACATGAGGGGCTGCCATGGAGGTCCCGCTGAATGAGGCAAATGATCCACCGGGTACAGAAGAAGTTATGCCTGTGCCGGGTGCAAGTAAATCAAGGAAGCTGACACTGTTTGAAAAGCTTGAGATCTGATCAGACTTGGTTGTTGAACCTACTGATATCGCAGTAGAGATACAGGCTGGAGCGCTGACTGAATTGGTAAATGCATCATTACCCGAAGAGACAATGGTGGCGATACCTGCCGAGCGTAGAAGATCGATAGCAGCTTTTCTGGGATCGTCATCACAGGCAGATGCAAACTCTCCACCTCCAAGGCTCATGTTGACGGCAGCGATATTGAAATTATCCCTTTGCGAGTAAACATATTCCAACGCTCTTATCTGATCCGAGGTGTAAGAAAGAGCACATACACTGGAATTTCCACAGTTCCCACTGCCGGTAAACCGGGAGAAAATCTGGATGGCCATAATGGAAGCTTCTCTGGCAACCCCTGAAAAGCCCGAACCCTTACCGGCCGCTATCCCTGCTACATGAGTACCGTGATTACAACCCGCAATGGAACCGGAGCAGGGAACACCAGCTCCAGGACCGATCTGGGTATTCTGACCATTGGGGCAGACACTTGTCGATCCCTGTGATGTGACGGTACTGGAGAAACAAGCTTCATGAATGATCTTGTTGGCAAGAAAAGGATGTGTTTTATCGATTCCCGTATCAAGTATGGCAATAGTTTGTCCTTGTCCTCCATATCCAGATGCAACAGCATTGTCCGCTCCGATCAATGGCGTGCTTTGTGCCAACATAGGATAGCTGAGTCTATCTTCATAGATTCCTGCTATAGCAGGATCAGACAAAAATGCCTTTAATGCTGCTGGCTTGATCTTCATCGCTAATAGTGGAAGATGCTTAAAAGTTTTCACATCCTCGGGATGATAAAATGCCAGTTTCGAGAGGAGTGCTCTCTGAATGATAGAGTGATTTTTTGAGGTTGCTGCTGAGGCAGAGTGAACGGATTGTTCTGCGGTATTGAACTTAATGATGACAGGAACCACATCCTCTTTTTCGTATTTTCTGATCAAAGTGCCCAGTTCGTTTGCATTCTGAGCTCCTTGGGAAAAACCAGGATATAAAATCAGAAAAAAAACAAAGGTGAAACAGAGGCTGATCTGAACAAGTCTGATATGAGAAAGGTCTGCCAGGATTGAGTTTGTAGCGGGCTGTGAACCAAATCCCTTTTTAGCGATCACAGGGGGCATCGTTTCCTTTCTTCTTGCCATTTTGTTTCCTGGAATGTGGTGAACTCAGGCTATCTTCCGTTATACCTTCGACTTCGTCCAGTGTATTGAGCAGTTTCAACGCATCTTTGCCAGCAGACAAGGATAGTGCCGGAGTGTAGCGAAATCGGGTAATGTTTTCAATCTGATAGGGCTCAAGATATTTGAGGATTTTGTCCTGCATTGCTGAAATTACTTCCGGTGAGTTTTCATCTTTTTCTGGAATAGCAAGCTTGATAATGACGGGTTTCAACATTTTTGAATCCTGGTGATGATCATCAATATCCTCAACTGCTCGGAGGATTGATGTAGAAATTAAGAGCAAGGAGAGAGAGAGTAGCAGCAATCTGTACAAGCGGAAATTCTTCATATCATGTAACTCCTTCAGGATAGATACTCAGATTTCAAACATTATATAAAAGTTTCAGCACCGATCCTTGTTAAGGGTCGGATTTTCTGTCCAGGATAGGAGGAAAAGAGGGTTTGATATTTTCCTGAATCGTAGATGCTTTTTTTGGGCTCTTTTGAGCAGGTTGCATTTTTATTTGGCCTGGTACGATGGCAGGTTTGCCAGCTTCTGAGTTGGAAGTACTGGTCTGAGAGGATTTTCCCTTTCTGTTGAGCATGAGAACAAGTTGCTGTTTACCTGAGGTCAGCGTTGCTGAATTGTTGCTTAGGCTGACCAGTTTCCATCCGTCTATGTCCTCGTTAATACCAATCTTCGTTGTTTTTTTATCCCGGAGCTTTCTTAAAAAAGCAACTCGTTCTTTCTCAGAGAGAACGATCCCTGTCAATTCCAAGTCTGTGTTAATTATGTTCTTCTCAGGGGATTCGGATACCTTTACTTTTTCCTCGTGAGGCCTTCTGTCAGGGGAGAATAGAGGTCTTTTTGTGATTTCACTCAATGCATCAAGATTTGGCAGCCTTGTCTTTGGTAGTTCAAAAATTGTTTCAGCAGGAAGTTTGTCCTGTGTTTTCTGATCGATCTGTCTTTGCCCGGGGGGAGGTGCCTCTAGGCTGTAGTAGAGTAGATTTGCAAGGGTGGCAACGACCGCAATCAGGAAAAGCGATGTGACTTTACTGTTTAACATCATTATGTCCTTTCAACATATACACCTTAAGATCGAAACGGGTGTCAAGTGATCGGTCCGTCTGTATGTGTGATCTTCTTTTGTTGTTGACAGGTCCTGTCCGTTGAATCTGCAAATTATCGATAAAGGCCAAAGGTTTGCCCGCTTCAAGGTTGTGGAGTACCTTCAACAAGGTAGTAATATCGGACTTCATGTGCACTCTAACGATTACTGGTTTAAATATACCTTCATCCTGGACAGGAACAGGTTGAGTACTGATCAGCTGTCCTGGGGTTCCTTTGAGCAAGGATTTTACTTTCTCCTGGAGTTTTGCTGCAGCCAAGGATGCAGCCATCAGGGGCAGAAAGCTCTGATTTCCTGTTTTGTTTTTGTTGATTTGTTTTTTGTAATAAGGTTCCAGTGTATCTTTTTGTGAAGCTACAGCACGGTATTTGTCCAGACGTTGCTGTAATATGGAAAGTTGTTCCTGTCTTGCATGATAAGATGAAACCCCGGGGCGTATGGCTGCAGTATAAACAAGTATACTCAATCCAATAAGAATCAATAAAGACAGCAAACCATGTTGCCAGCGAGAGAGTTTCATGGTTTTATCCTCCTGCTGACGTCCAGCTGTGACCTGTCTTCACTTGATAAGGTCGCTATGATTTGAAAACGATCATTACCGGTGGAGATATTGGTTGTGACCGGCGATTGAAAACGAGCATCTTTGAATAAGTCTGATTGTTCTATAATCCCGATCAATGAGGTGGCTGCAGCTGACTCTCCCTGGAGACGGATGGTATTTCCCTTGATTTGGAGGCGGGTCAGCCAGGAATCATCAGGAAGGATCCTTGTCAGTTCCTCGATAATCATGGTGACAGATCTTCTGCTGCCAATTTTTTGATTGATGAACTTCTGTTTATCCAGGGTCTTTTGCCACTCCGTTTTCAAGTGATTGACTTCAAGGGCAGTTTTTTTGAGTTCATTCAATTCTTTCTGTGTTTTATTGATTGCTGAATTGAGATGAACAAAAGGTAAGACAACAATAGCCAGGAAAATAGAAAAAGCCAGGAGGATAAGGAATATATTCAAATACTTGACTGAGTTACTGCTGGTCTTTTCTGCCGTCTTTGGCAAGACATTGATTGGTTCTTGTTCATCTTCTCTGATCAGTTCAACTCGATCAGGGAGTATCTCTAAATTTTCCAATATTGCCAGCTGTGGGTCCACCTGTTTTCGAGGTATGACATTGAGTTCGACTTCCAGAGTCTTGCTTGAAGGATTCCGCCCAGTTATTTGATAGCCATGATAGACCTGATCCGGTGAGAAGGGTGTCTGTCTGTCAATTTCAAACTCGATTATGCTGGGGAGGTTAGTCTCGGCATTAAGTGGAAATCTTAGACTTTTTCTCAGTCCCTTTTCTGAAGTGATTTTAAGGCAAAGATGATACTTTTCATGATTCACTTTGTTTATTCTTTTGGCCAGTTCGATTCGCTGGCTTTCTTTATCGAGTGAATAGTTGGTGGGCTGTGAATCACCCTTGCTTTTCTTTGGCCAAGTGATGATCAATTGATTGTTTTTTATCTCTATCGGAATAGACTTTTTTTTCTGGGAAAAAAGCTTTTTCAAACTCTCTGGTACAAGATATCCGAGCCCTTTAAGCCACCAGCCAAGCAATGATGAGTTAGAATCCAGAGTCATGGGAGTTAGTCTGTTCCTGTATGAGTGGGGCTGTTTTTTCCTGCCAGTCTAGAATTGTAATCGGCCTGTTTCCGGTTTTTCTTAAGATTAAAGTGACCTTTAACCTGGAAGTTGATTGACCTACCCGCGCATCACAAGTGATCGTATATACATTTCCCTGACCGGATGTAAATACCATTGGGCTTGCGGAAGCGGGCAAGATGTCAGGAATTATAACAGGTCCTTGTGCCGAGCGAATAGAAAGGATCTCATCGATAATTTTTTCTGTCATATCAGGCAGTGCCCAGAGGACGCTTTTAGGGGCGGCATTAAGACGAACCCTTGCCTGCATGGAGTGAACCGTGATAGAGGGCTTAATCTTGTCAAAGATCTCTGCAGTCATTCCGCGAATCAGAAGGAGTTCTTCAATGCTATTGAATGTCCCATCTTTGGCTCCGTAAGGAAGCCCGAGAGCAGCATAATCCTGATCCTCCGCACCATTGACTTTTCGAAGATTATCACGATCTCGCCAGTCAAGAATTGCATCAACAAGATTATTTGCCTGATCAGGTTCAGCGCTAGCTGTGAGAAACAGTCCAAGAAGTAACCTCTGACTGGCTTTATTGATATCGATCTTTCCTGATTCATCCTGAATCTGAATGACAACACGGTTATGTTCGTTTTCATAAAGAGTCGTTGGAGAGCCAGCTACAGAAAACTTTCTGTAGGGTACCGGCCTGATCAGGTCATGAACGGCTGTCCAGAAACCGGACTCTGCAAGTGCCCGAGCCTGGGAGGTATGGACCATATTCCTTGCCAGGAGACCCTCGGTTCGTGTCATCCCTGAATAGGCCAATGCAAGAATGGATAACAGTGCCAGTATCCAAAGGACAATAACCAGAGCTATCCCCTTTTGATTCTGATCGAAGGCCTTGTTTAATCTGTTAGGAATAAACCGGTCAGAAGAGTTCATGTGGCAAACTTTTGTTTATGTTTTCAATATCATCAGGATCGATAGTAGGACCGGATTGTTTCTTGAGTTTGTTATCACCTTCATTGTCGTACTGATAGGTAACAGACTTTTGAAGAAAAAACTGTCTGAAACTGGATGGATCATCCACATGCAGAGGTAAGATCATTTCAGGCCAGTGTGAACCATCTTTAAGAGTAATCTTGCACTTGATCATTCGCGGCAGGAGTTTGCGGCTATTCCAGCTGTCATGCCATGTGGGTGGTTTGAGTCCCTGGCTCTGACGGCCAAAGTACTGAAAATGAATTTCAGCAATATTTTCGATCAATGTTACTGTCTGCATCCGGTTACCAGTTGTATCAAAAGGTGTTTTATCCGGTGTCAGAGAGGCGTAACCAAATTCAAGGAACCGGTCACCGTCCTTTTGTCGAGTTACAAGCTGGAGCAGGGCAGGAATGCTGTTGAGTTTGTTTCCTGGAAGTCTGCCAACAAATAATATGGCATCCTTTTTTCCCCTGAAAACAAGATTCATACCCTGACCATCAATCCA
>JALSRM010000070.1 GCA_026984775.1 Gammaproteobacteria bacterium | reverse complement strand
TTGCAGTAATTGACGCCAAAAAGCGACTTGGTAAGGACCTTGATTCCTTGAAAGTGTTTTCCCTCGGCACAGGAGTGAGTCGTAGCTTTTATCCACAGAAGCTGCCATGGTGGAAGCGATATCAGGGCTGGGGCTTTGCAACACGCTGGAAGCATGGAAAGTTCATTTCAATGCTGCTAAATCTTCAATCAGAAACAGCTAACAACATGACGGGCCTTCTTCTGGAGTCAGAACAGATTTTAAGAATCAATTTTGAATCAGACTCTGCGCTTCCTTTGGATGATCCGGCTGACCTGAGCGATTTGAAATCTCGCGCTGATAGGGATTTCTCGCATAAGGCAGAAATGATAAAAGCTTTTTTGGATCTCAACAATGGAGATATGTGATGACAATAGAACGAAAAAATGAACTCAGGCAGTTTCTTCTGCAATTGGCGAACTCACTGGATATATCCGATGCACAGTACGAAGCAGCCGTAAAACACTACGAGGCAGTCGGTGACTGGCTGAATAAGGATGATTCGCCTATAGCTGAGTATGATCCACAAATCTATCCACAAGGTTCATTTCGTCTGGGCACGATGATCAAACCTGTAAACGATAAGGACGAATATGACATCGATCTCGTTTGTAAATTGAAGGCTCTAAGAAAAGAAAACGTCACCCAGAAGCAACTTAAGGATATGGTCGGGGGGCGCCTGAAGAAAAACGAACGATACCGCAAGATGCTCAAAGAGGGCAAACGCTGCTGGACACTGCAATATGCCGACTCGTCACGTTTCCACATGGACATTCTCCCAGCAATTCCAGATGAAGAGATCAGCAGGATTGCCAGTGAGATCGGCACAAACCTGGCCGAAAGCGCGATCCTTATCACCGACCGTGAACTATACCAATGGCAACGGAGCAATCCTGTTGGTTACGCCGAGTGGTTCAAAGAACGAATGCGTATAGAGTTTATCAAAGAGCGCAAACTACTTGCCGAGTCGCTTAGCGCCAACGTTGAGGATGTTCCCGAGTACAAGGTCAAAACGCCGCTCCAACAGTCTATCCAGATTCTCAAACGCCACCGGGATATCATGTTCGCTAATGATCAGGATGACAAGCCGATCTCCATCATCATCACGACACTTGCTGCACATGCTTACGACAACGAGACTGATCTTTTGGAGGCGTTGCAAAACATTATTGCAAAAATGCCTAGCCTGATTGAACGGGATGAACAAGGCAACGCCCTCGTTGCGAACCCAGTCAACCCACTTGAAAACTTTGCTGACAAATGGAAGAAACACCCGGAAAAGGAAGTCAAGTTCCGGGAGTGGTTACAGCAGGTCCAGGTCGATTTGGCGGCTGCTCTACAAGCTGGAAGCCTCAGCAATATGATTGAGGATCTCAAACCGCACTTTGGCGACCGCATTGTCAATGAGGCAGTGTCAAAGGTCTTTCCTAAGCATTCCAGTTCTGCAAGTGCTGTTGCATCAACAGCCCCAATCATCAGTATTTCTAAGCCTAGCAAGCCATGGGGCATGCATGAGTAGCAATGAAGCAGAGATCCGGCGGCAGTTTGAGGAATTGTCAGAGACATTTCCCGACTTAAGATTGTCGGAGGATAAGCCTGGTTGCCGGGTAATCCGTGGGATACTCTACTTCTCTGCCACCTTTCAAGGGGTGACTATTGCAGATTCATTCTCAATACTAATAATGTTGCCACAGGATTATCCAAATTCTCCGCCCATTGTTCAGGAAACTGGCAGTCGTATCCCGGCTGATTTCCACCAATATCCTGACCGGACTCTATGTCTTGGGGCACCTGTTGAAGTGTGGAGGCGCTTCAAAAGTGACCCACGTCTCATTACTTTCGTAGAAACACTGGTTGTCGAGTACTTGTATGCCTATGCGTATTTTGAAAAATTTAACAAAATGCCCTTTGGCGAACTCCCTCATGGGGCTCAAGGTATTCGAGAATATTACCACGAGCTGTTTCAAACCAATGATGCTCATATTTTGCTGGCACTACTGAAAGTTTTGGCAGACGGAACATATCGGGGGCATCACCCATGCCCCTGCGGCTCCGGAAAGATCTTGCGGAAATGCCACGGCCCATCTATGCTAGAACTATTAAAGAATCAACCCAAGGAGTTATTCCTTAAAGATGCTGAAAATATTATATATAGTATGGAAAGGAATGAATTTGAGAATTTTGATTGGGGGCTTCTCCCAAAAAAATTGAAGAGAGAGCTCGATGAGATGGCGCGGGAAAGAGCTAATCATGAGAAATGCGCATGAGCTGTTAGCACTCTTTGGCCTACTTCTTTAAATATTATCTTTTTTGGTTCTTTTGGCATCATATAGAACATAAATTTCAACGGAGTATATATTGGCTCATAGGCATTATATTTGTAATATTATATTGATATATTATCATAGCCTTCCACTTACTCCTTCGCCACCACCGTGTCATACAGGCCGTAGTGTGCCAGTCCTTCGTGGCTTTCGATGCCGGTGTAGCGCAATGAGGCATCCTCATAACGGCGGAAGGCGAAGACGGCCTGATTCATCTGCTCCGTGTTGAACACGTTCAAGCGCACAAGCAGATGAAAGTCATCCACGGTCAAGCCGGTTACAGCCTTGAACAAATCAGGCTCCAGTTTCGTGATCACATCCTGCAAGGTATTTTCCCGAAAATCAGTCAGATACATGAAAGCCGGAATGCGCGTGGCGAACTTGATGAGCTTCTCCTGCACTTTCTTGCGCTGGGACTTGAACTCCTTCTCTTCCGCCGTCAGCTCCTTCCTTTCCTTGTTCGTCAGGCCTTCTTCCTTGGCCTTCTTCTTGAGATCCTTGATCTTCTCACTCTTGTTGATGATCGTTTCCAGCACATTGTCGCCGAGCAAACGCCAACCCTCGATGCGTTCAACCGCCGCCAGGGCTTCGGGATTGTCCATGATGCGCCGCAACGTGTCATTGTCCACGTTCACCAGAATGGGGCTTTCCCACTTGCGCGCCAGCAATGTCGCGGATGTTCCGGCCATGGCGATGTCCAGGATGCCGCCGGCGTCAATCTGCGTCATGTTGGCGCCGTCGTAGGCCAGCACCGGCAAGAACGCCACCAGATCCCGCACCGCATTTTCCGGATTCTGTTCATGGGGAGAAAGCCGGATGCCATATTCGGAAACCTGCCGCAGCGCCCGTGTCGGCGCAAAGTCGAAGACGAAGCAGACAGGCTTCAGGATTTCTTCCTCGTTCGGGTTATCA
>JALSRM010000069.1 GCA_026984775.1 Gammaproteobacteria bacterium | reverse complement strand
TAAGAGGAGGGAGAACAATGACCTGTATTCAGGAGATTAAGCGATTGGAGGTGGGGTGTCGGGGATGGTGATCAGGCTGATGTAAATTTTTTGATTGCTTATCACATGAGTGATGCGACCAATCGGGAAAAACAATGGAAAACTGGTTGCAATAGCTGGTGAGGAAGAAAAACCATTACAATGCTGACTTCCCACATGAACAAGGCAGTGACAATCGATACAGTCATGACAATGATCGATATTGATGGTGATCTGTTTTTGAGATTGGGCAGAGTTCTGTGCCTGTCCAAAGTCATGACAGGGAAATGAGCTCTGACTATCACTGATGGTTTGATCTAAAGAAGACATATTCATAGAAGCCAGAGATGCTGTGACTGGTGACAGCACCAAGCTGAGTATCAGGAAAAGATTGAAGTAAGTATTCTTCACTAATTTCATTATATGTTACTTTTCCTTTTGCGGAAACTTTGCATTTGCTCTGTCTCAATAAGTGTTACAAATACTACGATAATTCATGTTCAATCCTGTTGATCTGGATCATCTCAATTGAATATTTCTGTATTCTCATGATGAGTCGTACCAACATAGAGGGCTTATTCCTGTTTTCAGGCTATACTGTTAAAGTTGAGGTATGGTTTTTGCCTGTTGATCATAAAGAAAGATAATGGTTGAACTTTTCAGACAAGTCGCTATCGTAAGTATAAAAAGAAGCGTGGATATTTAGGTTGATTATTAAAAGAAGACTGCTGACAATTCTGTTGATACTGTTGTCCTTTGTTGGACAGTCGGTTGTTTTCGCCTATACGCCCTGCCTCAAAAGTTCGCACGACCCGTCATCCGAAATAACCGTGATGGATCATTCCACTCACGGAATGAAAATTTCAGCTGAGCTGGAATCTGACAAAGACGTCGCAACAGCCAAAGCAGCCAGCAACGATTGCTGTAAAGCGGATTGCGATTGTTCAATGGCGGGTTGTGTCTCCGCTGCTTTACCCGCATACTTTTTTCATATTAACGAAGTACCTTCTTCGTTACCTGGTTCCTCCATGGATCAATCCATGGTTGTCAGCCAGATCCCCGAGTCCCTCTACCGTCCCCCAATTTTCCGCTAATACAGGATAGATCCGTCTTTACCAAGACGGTGCTGTCATATTCTGTTTGTATTGGTTGGGATAAATAACTTCCCAAAACGTTTTTCAATAAGTTAACCGGTTCCTGTCTGGACATGGTCGCGGATGATCGGAACAGGGAGTAAGGAAGATGATAAAAGCAATCGCAGTTTCACCTGCAAAGCAAAGCATAAGGTTTTTACTAATGCTTGGCACATTAATTTCTGGTTTATTTTCAGCAAGTATTTGTGCCGAAACATCTGTAAGTGACAAGTTGACACTTGAAGTCGCGGTTATGGCGGCCCTGGAAAAAGATCCCTGGCTGGTGGGGAATCAACATATTCAGAATTCCATTGAAGCAATGAGTGTTTCTGCTGGCACTTTGCCAGACCCAAAAGTCTCGATTAGCACTGTAAACCTGCCGGTGGATAGCTTTGATATTGGCCAGGAGAACATGACCAATTATCTAAAGGTGGGTGTTTCACAGATGTTTCCTCGAGGGAATACCCTGGCAATCCGAAAAGAAAAGTTACGACTCGAAGCGGATCAATTTCCTTATCAACGCCAGGATCGGAAAGCCAGACTAACAGTCAAGGTGAGTCAATTATGGCTGGATGCCTACAAGGCACAGGAAAGTATTGCACTGATTGAAAAAGATCGATCGCTTTTTGAGCAGTTGGTTGACATCACCGAGATCAACTATTCATCGGCGTATGGCCTGACCCAACAGTCCGATATCATTCGTGCGCAGTTGGAACTAACGCGACTGAACGATCGGTTGACAAAGTTATATCAGCAGCAGGAGATGTTTCAACGTCGGCTCTCAGAATGGCTCAGTGATTATTTTGTCGATCAATATTCACCAAGGTCAGGTACCAAAACACCATTACAGATCTTCAATCTGCAACTGGATAAAAGATTACCAGACATCAAGCTGATCAATGCTCAACTTTGCGACCCTGAGTCAGAGACTAACCCTGAAGTTCTGTATCAATATTTTTCTCAACATCCGGCTGTAAGGGCTTTGGAACAGAAGATCAAAGCAACCAGTAAGGATATAGATCTTGCCAAGCAGAAATACAAACCTGAATGGGGGATCAACGCCAGTTACGGTTTTCGTGCCGAGAATGCGACTGGCAGTGATCGTGCGGACTTTCTAAGCATAGGGATTACATTTGATGTCCCACTTTTCACAGACAACAAGCAGGATAAAGAGGTGGAGTCTGCCATTTACAAGGCAGAGGCAGTAGAAACAAAAAAATGGCTTTTGTTGAGAAAACTCATTGCTTCTTTCGATACGGCAAAAACCGGTTTGTTGCGTCTTAATCAAAGACAGAAACTCTATCGTGAGGAGTTGTTACCACAAATGGAAGAACAAGCTGAGGCAGCATTGACGGCATATACCAATGATGAAGGTGATTTTGCTGAAGTGGTTCGTGCACGAATTGCTGATTTGAATGCGGAGATCGAGGCGCTGGAGATCGATGTGGAAAAACAGAAAAGTATCATCCGACTAAACTATTTCTTTGCAAAAGATGTGCAGGAAATCATCGCTGAGAATCTGGATTCAGGAGTGAAAATTAAATGAAAAAGTTCATAACAGCAAGTGCACTTTTTATGGGTATGGTTCTTGGGATCGTACTCACAATTGTGGTTTACCTGTTCTGGTATCAGTCCGTACAACTTGATGAAAATATGGCCGATAGCGAGAAGAAACCACTGTACTGGGTTGCTCCAATGGATCCCAATTATCGTCGTGACAAACCGGGGAAGTCGCCTATGGGAATGGATCTGATCCCGGTCTATGAAGAAGGTTCAGGTATGGAAGACTTGAGTCCAGGGACCGTCCGGATCTCACCGGATGTTATCAACAATCTTGGTGTAAGAACTGCCGAGGTTGAAAGACATACCTTACACGCAGAAATCAAAACTGTCGGTTATGTTCGTTATGATGAAGATCACCTTATTCATATCCATCCCCGTGTAAAAGGCTGGATAGAGAAGCTCTATGTCAAGACATCTGGGGACCCGGTGGAAAAGGGGCAGCCGCTTTACCGTATCTATTCACCAGAACTAGTCAATGCCCAGGAGGAGCTCGTACTGGCCTTGCGCCGAAAAAATCAGCGTCTGATTGAGGCATCTGAAGAAAGACTGAAAGCACTGTATGTTCCCACGGGGGTCATCAAAAGAATAAAGAAAAAACTGAAGGTCAGCCAGACCATGACCTTTTATGCACCGCAGAGTGGTGTTGTTGATAACCTGGGGATTCGTGAAGGTTTCTATGTACAACCAGGAACAACACTAATGTCAATCGGCGTACTCGATCCCATTTGGGTAGAAGCGGAAGTTTTTGAACGACAGGCTCCGTTGGTCTTACCAGGCCTGCCGGTCACCATGACAACAGATTTTATTCCGGGGAAACGGTGGCAGGGAAAAGTCGATTATATCTATCCAACATTGGATCCAAAAACACGGACGCTCAAGGTCCGACTGCGTTTCAGTAATGGTGATCGAGAACTGAAACCGAATATGTTTACCCGAGTGGTGATTCATGCACAGAGTTCATCAGAGGTGCTCGTTGTACCAAAAGAAGCCGTTATACGGACAGGTGATACTGAGCGGGTCGTATTGGTGCTTGGGGATGGTCGCTTCAAATCGATCAATGTCCGCACGGGACGTTTTGATGATCGATATGCAGAAATCCTGGAAGGATTGTCCGAAGGTGAGACGGTTGTCGTTTCTGCCCAGTTCCTGATCGATTCAGAATCAAGCAAGACTTCTGATTTTCGGCGGATGAATCATGGTGATTCAATGAATAGCATGTCGGAGGAATCCAGCGATGGTCATGGTGTGTCTGCAATCGAAGGCATTATCCACAAGATCATCCCGGAAGAGAACAAAATAGAGATCTGGCACGGAGCGATTCCTGACTGGAACAAACCCCCCATGCTGATGAAATTCGAGGTTGCGAAAGATGTGGATATCTCCAATCTGAGAGAAAGCATGAAAGTAGATTTCACGTTCCAGAATGAGGGAGGGAAACTCATCCTGACCCGAATCAGTAAAAAACCCGGGCCGGAGCATGACATGGAAGGCGATCAGGAGTAAGTGGCATGATTGAATCCATAATCCGTTGGTCCGTTGTTAATCGTTTTTTTGTTTTGCTGGCTACCCTGATCCTGATCGGTGGTGGACTGTATGCTCTCAAAAATACGCCGGTTGACGCTATTCCCGATCTGTCTGATGTGCAGGTCATTATCAAAACCAGTTATCCAGGGCAAGCCCCCCAAGTGGTGGAAGATCAGGTCACCTATCCCTTGACGACGGCCATGTTGTCCGTTCCGGGTGCGGTTACTGTACGTGGCTACTCTTTTTTTGGAGATTCCTATGTCTATGTGATCTTTGATGAGAAGACGGACTTGTATTGGGCAAGAACACGCGTACTGGAGTACCTGAGCCAAGTTATGCCCACATTACCACCTACAGCTAGGCCCCAGCTCGGGCCTGACGCGACGGGTGTCGGCTGGGTGTACATCTATGCACTTGTGGATCGTACCGGCAAGCATGACATCAGCCAGTTGCGCAGTCTTCAGGACTGGTTTCTGAAATATGAACTGCAAACCGTTCCAGGTGTATCAGAAGTCGCGTCCGTTGGTGGCATGGTGAAGCAATATCAAGTGAAGGTGGATCCGGAAAAACTTCGTGGCTTGGGGATCCCCTTGAGTCATGTTCAATTGGCCATCAAACGTGGCAACCAGGAAATTGGCGCATCCGTTATTGAAATGGCAGAGGCAGAATACATGGTCCGAGCATCTGGATATATCAGTAGCAAGGCCGATCTGGAAAATATTCCTCTCGGTGTGAATGAAAATGGTACACCGCTTCTTCTGAAGGACATTGCTGATATCACCATTGGGCCACAGATACGCCGGGGGGTTGTCGATCTCAATGGTGAAGGTGAAACTGTCGGTGGCATTATTGTTATGCGCTTTGGTGAGAATGCACAAAAAACCATTAATGGTGTCAAAGCCAAACTAGAGCAACTTAAACAGGGTTTGCCTGATGGTGTCGAAGTTGTGACGGTTTATGACCGCAGTGGTTTGATTGCCCGTGCTGTTGAAAACCTCTGGCATAAATTGTTGGAAGAGTTCGTGGTCGTCGCGCTGGTGTGTATGATTTTTCTATTCCACATACGTTCATCGCTCGTGGCGATCTTGAGTCTTCCGGTTGGGATTCTGGCAGCCTTTCTTATCATGAAGGTTCAGGGCCTCAATGCGAATATCATGTCGCTCGGTGGGATTGCAATAGCTATTGGCGCCATGATCGATGGCGCCATCGTCCTGATCGAGAATATGCACAAACATATGGAGCGTACACCGCTGACGAAAGAGAAACGTTGGGAGATCGTTACCAGGGCAGCCAGTGAAGTGGGGCCGGCTTTGTTCTTCAGCCTTTTGATTATTACGGTCAGCTTCATGCCGGTTTTTACACTGGAGGCCCAGGAGGGACGGATGTTTTCACCGCTAGCATTTACCAAAACCTATGCCATGGCGGTCTCTGCTTTTTTGGCCATTACTTTGGTCCCCGTATTAATGGGATATTTTGTTCGTGGAGGTGTCCTTCCAGAGCACAAGAATCCGATCAATCGGGTTTTAACCATGACCTATAGACCCTTGCTTGAAAGTGTATTGCACTTTCCAAAGACAATGCTTCTGATCGCATTGATGATTTTCGCGATTGGAATCTGGCCTCTCGACAAGATCGGTAGTGAGTTTATACCACCATTGGATGAAGGCGATCTGATGTATATGCCGACAACCTATCCGGGTATTTCTATCGGCAAGGCCAGGGAGCTGTTGCAACAAACAGATAAACTGATCGCCACCGTACCAGAAGTCAAAACCGTCTTTGGTAAGGTGGGGCGGGCAGAAACTGCAACCGATCCCGCTCCTCTGACCATGATCGAAACATTCATCCAGCTCAAACCCAAAGAGGAGTGGCGCGAAGGAATAACAACAGAAGATTTGAAAAAGGAGCTTAATAATCTTGTGAAGTTGCCAGGTGTTACCAATGCTTGGGTGATGCCGATAAAAACACGTATCGATATGCTGGCAACTGGGATAAAAACACCCGTTGGGATCAAAATTGCTGGACCGAAATTATCAGAAATTGAGGGCATTGGTAAACAGCTTGAAGCCATTCTCAAGGATTTCCCCGGTACGGCCTCGGTCTATTCAGAACGTGTTGCGGGTGGCCGTTATATTAAAGTCGATATCCAACGGGAAAAAGCAGCTCGCTATGGTCTGAATATCGCCGATGTGCAGCAGGTAGTCGCCTCGGCAATTGGTGGTATGAATGTGGCTCAATCGGTTGAAGGTCTGGAACGTTATCCGATCAATATACGATATCCACAGGACTATCGAAACTCTCCCGAGCAACTGGCAAACCTGCCGATTGTGACACCCAATGGGCAACGAATCTCACTCGCTGATGTGGCGCATGTGTTTATTGAAGATGGCCCACCGGGTATCAAAAGTGAAAATGCTCGACTCAACGGCTGGACCTTTATTGATATAGAAGATGTCGATGTGGGTAGCTATGTGGAACAAGCACAGAATATCGTAAAAGAAAAACTGGATTTGCCAGCAGGTTATTCTATTAGTTGGTCTGGCCAATATGAATATATGCTGCGAGCCAAGGAGAAACTGAAATATGTGGTGCCTTTGACGCTTTTAATCATTATTGTGCTCCTCTACATGAACTTCCGTAATTTTACCGAGGTTCTCATCATCATGGGTACTTTGCCACTGGCCATGGTTGGCAGTATCTGGTTGATGTACTGGCAGGGGTTTAATTTTTCGGTGGCCGTCGGTGTAGGGTTTATTGCGCTGGCAGGTGTATCTGTAGAAATCGGTGTAATTATGCTCGTCTATCTTAATCAGGCCTATCAAAAAATGCTCAATGATTGTGATCAAGCGCAAATTGCACCTTCAGAAGAGAGCCTGTTTGGTGCTGTTGTACAAGGTGCTGGTATGCGTGTGCGCCCGGTTATGATGACAGCCGCTGCAATCGTTGTCGGTTTATTGCCTATACTTTTTGGAACAGGTACCGGATCAGAAGTAATGAGCCGTATTGCCGCCCCGATGGTGGGCGGCATGGTCAGTTCAGTACTGCTGACATTACTGGTTGTACCCGCTGTTTTTTATATGTGGCGGAAGCGATCAATCAAAAAACAAGTCATCTCTGATTAATTCAGAGCATCCACAATTGAAAAACAGGAGAGAAACATGATCACTATAATTCCAAACTGGCACCCAATCTTTGTTCATTTCACGATTGGTCTGCTGGGCATATCGGTTTTCTTTTATATCGCCGCTTCATTTCTACCCGTCAGTGACGAGTTGAAAAAGAACTGGCAAATCGTCGCTCGCTGGTGTCTGTGGAGTGGTATGGCGATAACTATTGGCACTCTGCTTGCGGGATATTTTGCCTATAATTCAGTCGCCCATGATACGCCTTCACACGAGGCCATGACTGAGCACAGAAATTGGGCATTTGCTACCGCGGCAAGTTTTGCGCTGCTGACGATCTGGTCTATCTGGATCTACCGAAAACAGCAGGTTCCAGGAATGGCTTTTCTCTTATTCGCATTACTTAGCGGTAGCTTGCTGGCCTCTACAGGATGGCATGGTGGTGAAGCTGTTTATCGTTATGGGCTGGGTGTCATGTCTCTGCCACAAAGTGAGGGTGAGGGGCATGCTCATGAGCATGCCGATGGATCAGGCCATGATTCTGGCGCAGTAAAAACCATGCCGGAATCAGATTCACATAATATGACCGGGGATTCGGAAAAAATGGATGAGGTAAGTCCACACAGCCACGGAGAAGAAACCAGTCATCATGACGCAGATCCAACTGAAACAACCTCACATGAAGCCTCGAAAGGAATGCATGAGGAACAGGAGTCTGAAGCTCACGGGCATGATCAGCCACATGACCATTGATCTCACTATCTGGAGTTAATAACCCATCATGACAACTAAAACTCAGGATAAACGATTCAGCCCGGAACGGCGTCGTTTTGTTCAAGGATTAACCTCAAGCGGGGTGCTCGCCAGTCTTGGTTTATTATCACCGACACGGCTATCTGCGGCTCCGTTAGTCGATGTGCCTGTACTGGAAGGCAATACGATAGACCTGACCATAGACGAAGTCATGGTCAATTTTACTGGCAGGCCAAGGACAGCGACCGCAATTAATGGCTCTATTCCCGGCCCTACCCTACGTCTGCGTGAAGGAGAAAGAGTGACGATTCGAGTCACTAACCGTATGTCAGTAACCTCGTCGATCCACTGGCATGGTCTGATCCTTCCAAGCAATATGGATGGTGTTCCCGGTTTGAGTTATGCCGGGATCAAACCGGGTGAAACGTATACTTATGTTTTTGATGTCGTACAAAATGGCACCTTCTGGTATCACAGTCATTCTGGTTTTCAAGAACAAACGGGGATGTATGGTGCTATTGTCATCGAACCACGCGAAGCTGATCCGGTGAAATATGATCGTGATTATGTGGTGTTGTTATCTGACTGGACCGATGAAGATCCTCATCGCGTTTATGCCAATCTGAAAAAGATGAGTGACTACTATAATCGGCGTGAACGAACTTTATTTGATTTCACCAAAGAAGTGAGTGAGAAAGGTCTGGGTCAGGCAATCGATGATCGTAAGATGTGGAACCGGATGCGGATGAGTGATCGCGATCTTTCCGATGTGACAGGGTATACCTATACGTTTCTGAATAACGGCAGGACACCGAACGAAGGCTGGGAAGGGATCTTTCGCCCTGGCGAACGTGTCAGGTTACGTTTTATCAACGGTTCCGCCATGACCTTTTTCGATGTCAGAATTCCAGGCCTGAAAATGGAGGTCGTTGCTGCCGATGGACAAAACATCAAGCCTGTAGCGGGAATTGATGAGTTTAGAATCGGAGTTGCGGAAACATACGACGTCATCGTGCAACCGGACCAAGGTAGTTATCCTGTCTTCGCCCAGGCCATCGATCGAAGTGGTTACGCTTTTGGTTCATTGACCAGTGTGCCTGGAAAGAAGGCAAAGGTACCGCCTATGGATCCCGCTCCGATACTTACTCATATGGATATGGGGATGGCACATGGGGGGATGCAAAGTATGTCCGGGATGAAGCATGCAGCCATGGGAGATAATGAGGGTGCAAAAGCAAAATCAGGTGTAGAAGTTAAGCGGGGACCACAGGTCGATATGATCGCCGAAAATCCACGTGTGCGTCTCGACGATCCGGGCGTTGGATTGCGTAATAATGGCCGGCGCGTGCTTACCTATGCCGATATTTTCAATCTCTATCCAACTCAGGATACGCGCCCACCCAGCCGGGAAATCGAGTTGCATCTTACAGGTAGTATGAATCGCTACATGTGGTCGTTTAATGGCGTCAAATATAATGATTCCAGACCAATCGGTTTAAGCTATGGTGAGCGTGTCCGTTTTACACTGATCAATGACACCATGATGAATCATCCCATTCATCTGCATGGTATGTGGAGCGAAATGGAATCGGGTGATGATAATTATCTGCCAAGAAAACACACGATCGTTGTACAACCGGGTGCAAAAATAAGCTACCTGGTTACAGCGGATGCCAAAGGTCATTGGGCCTATCATTGTCACCTTCTCTATCATATGAAAGGCATGTTCCGACGTGTCATTGTCGCTTAAGGGAGACGCGGAATGAAAACACGAATACCATTTTTAATGGTAATAAGTTTATTAACTTCACCAGTCGTTTTTGCCGAGATGGATCATTCTGAACATCAGAACATGAAAATGGATCAATCCACTATGAAGATGGGGCATTCGAAGCACAAAACGGCAATCCCGGTTAGCGATGGTTCTCTTGATGAAGACATACCTTTACCTTTTGAAGTTGCAAGGATGGAAGACGATCCCGTACTGACTAAATTCATGCTGGAACAACTGGAAGTACAAAATGTTAGTGGCAGCAACCCGATAACCTGGGAAGCAGAAGCCTGGATCGGTAAAGATCTGAATAAGCTATGGTTTAAAACCGAGGGTGAGAGAGTCGATAGTGCTTTCGAAGAAGCAGAGTTACAGATGCTCTACAGCCGAGCCATTGCGCCATTCTGGGATCTCCAGGCAGGTTTTCGTAAAGATTTTGAACCCATCGATCGTGAATGGCTCGTGGCTGGAATAAAAGGTCTGGCTCCCTATTTCTTTGAAACGGACATCGCTTTTTTTATCGGAAAAAATGGACGAACCGCAGCACGGCTTCAAGGAGAATACGAACTCTTATTAACACAAAAAACGATTCTGACTCCCGAGATCGAAATCAATCTTTATGGTAAAGGTGATCAAGTAACAGGTGTGGGATCAGGCCTTTCTGATCTCAGAATCGGGTTACGATTACGACACGAGTTCGTAAGAGAATTCGCACCCTATATCGGTGTCGAATGGAGAAAAGAGTTTGGTGGTACAGCTGACTTTACCCGCGCTCAGGGTAGAAAGGCTGAAGAGACATATTTTATCGCTGGCGTCAGGATCTGGTTCTGATTGTATTCAGCTTTGATTTAAGAAATAAACATTGAACTTACGCTATAGATTGTATATATTCAGTTACATGTTCCGATCGATCGCTGGATTATTGGTTTTATTCGTACTGTTCACACACAGCACGGTTGCTATTGATGGCTATCTTTCGGAGCATCATACAAACAATCAGATGCAAGTTACTCTTGCGATTGATCACAATAACGACTTTCCAGACAAAAATGATCACGAACCCTGTGTAGGTTTGGGTGGTCATTGTTCTCATAGTTTTGCCCATACCATGGGATTATCAACCTCGATTGTCATGCCTGCTATAGAGGTACATTCGATATTATATTCCTCTATTAAGCCACTATCCCTTCTTCATATCCAGTCACCTCTGGATCGTCCACCCAGACCCTTCGTCTGATTTACCCCTTTTTAGGGAGCTATTTCATTTTAATGATCTTGTGGCCAGTTAATGACCAATGTGTCGTGTCTGTCTGTGCCTAATAAATTTAGATGCCTATCAATAAATGATTTAGTTCTACCTTAATAACCATTATAGGTGACGTTTTATGCGAACAAAGACATATCTTCACCAAGAAATAGAAAATAAAAAGAGTCACTACCAAGGTGTGTATCCAGTGAACTACTTAATGGATAGACTTCTGCTCGTAATATTAGTGATATTGACAGTATTTTGGTCAGAATCATCAGCTGAAACAGAAGGTTCTGATTCAGTAAAAGATTTTGTGACATTAAACAATCTTTCAAGGTTTATTGAAGATCTTGAAAACAGGCATCCAGTTCTGGAAAGCAGCAAGGCTGAATTGAAAGCTGCTAAGGCCCGTACAAAGGCTGCATCAAAGCCACTGTACAACCCAGAACTGGAGTTGGATACCGAGCGGATTGGGTTTCATGGGACGAATGTGGATACCTTGACGATCGGTATCAGCCAAACCATCGACTGGTATGACAAGCGGACTGCAAGAGCATCCATTGCCCAGGCAGAGCTACAGGTCAACCAATATGAAAGTGAGGCGCTTTTTCAATCACTGTTAGGCGAAGTCCTGACCACGCTGTCTAGTTACCAGACGCAGCAACACGTGGTTGCTATACAACGTGAGCGTCTAAAGTTGATTGACGAGATCTTGCAACAAGGTCTCCGTTTGTTCAAAGCAGGCGATATCAGCAAACTTGATCTCGAACAGTTGCGTTTGGCCCAATCACAAATACAGTTGTTGAAGGATCAGGCCGAAACCCAACTCGCTCTTATTCAAAGGGAGCTAGAGACAGTTTATGGTTCACCTCGGGAAAATTGGCCAGAGTTTCCAGATAAACTACCTGTTCTCACGATCGATGCGCTGGATTACCAGAAAATACTTACAGAGTTACCACGTTATAAGGTTGCGGTTTCTCAGTTATCTATTGCCGACAGGAGAGTACAGCTTCGCCGGTTGGAGAAAAAAGCTGATCCAAAGATCGGGGTTCGCGCAGGTACTGAAGAGTCAGATACCTTGATCGGGATCACACTTTCCATTCCCTTGAACGTTCGCAATGACTTCCAGGCAGAAGTGGATGAAGCGGAGGAAATATTAAAGGCAACACAATATCTGTCAGAAAATTCTGAATATAAGTTGTTGTTGATGATCAAGACGGCAGCAGCCTCATACCAGATGAACTATTCGATTTGGAAAAAATGGCAAAGGCACTCGTCTGCAAGCCTGCAAGCTCAGGAGAATTTATTGCTTCGTTTGTGGAAGGCTGGAGAGTTGAGCACCACAGACTACTTGTTACAGCTCAACCAAATAAAGGAAATACAACTTAATAGTGTGGAGCTGAAAGGCAGGGCCTGGAGAGCTTGGTTCAACTGGTTGGTAACGAGCAACCGGTTTAAGGACTGGGTGAACAGCATAACCGTTAAAGGAACGTCATGATAAAGAGAATCAATCAAGAGTTTTTTTACTGTTTTTTTATGTGTGTGGTGTTGGCATTTCCTACATCTGCATGGGCAAGTGAGGAGGTCCATAACCAAAAGGGGGAAGCTGCTCATGAACATGAAGAGGAAGCGGTTCTGAAGTTGAGCAAGGAACAAATTCAGGAGGCGGGTATCACCACTCAAGAAATACAGCCGACAAAGGTCAGCAGGCGGATACAGGCACTCGGTGAGGTCAGGCTGAATCAATACAGAACGGTTAGGGTTTCTCCCATTTTAACGACCCGTGTTGAAAAGCGTTTCGTCACACTTGGCGATCGGGTGGAAAAAGGTGATCTGTTGGTAAGACTGCATACGATAGAGGGAACCGATGTGACAGCAAACAGGCTGTCGACGGCTGATCTGGAAGCAAGTGCTGCAGAGTTGGCAGCGGAAATCGAGCAAGTAAAGGGTGAGCTTGCAATTGCGACAGCAAACTGGAATCGGATAAAGGCATTAGGTCCCGAGGCGGTATCGGGGAAAAGATACAAAGAGGCAAAGCTTGCCAAGGAGCAGGCAGAAGCCCGATTGAAAGCTTACGGTCAAAGCCAACTGGATTTGAGGCAGCAACTTGAGTCGAGCAAGGAGGTGCTATTAGATCATTTTGATCTGCGGGCAGAACAGTCTGGCACAATCATCGAGGATGACTTTGTCCTAGGGCAGATAGTCACACCAGAAGACACGCTTTTTGTGATCAGTGATCTGGATCGTCTTTGGGTAGAGGCCAATGTTAAACCCGAGGAGGTGACCAGGCTTTCACAAGGGACGAAAGCAGTTATTCAGGTCAACGGGCACAGTCTCGAAGGCCATGTCATTAATCTGGGCCGAACTATCGATGAAACCACAAGGACACTCCCGGTTCGAATCGAAGTTGAATCAGAGAGGGGGTCTCTTTTCCCGGGGCAGTTTGTCAAGACGGTACTTTTTGAGAATGAAAAAGATGGGCCGGTGATCCTTGTGCCTGCCGAGTCTGTACTCAAGGGTACGGATGGCGATTGGGTTCTGTTTGAGGAAAGAGTACCGGGGGAGTTCGTTCCAAGGGAGGTAGAGATCATCGAGGATTTGGGTGATCAGTTGATCATCAGCGGTATTGAAAATGGAACCATCATTGTTACCAAAGGGGCTTTCACAGTTCAGTCAGAATTCGCCAAGGGCAGCTTTGAAGTTCACAACCACTGAGACAGGATGTAGTCATGCTGAATAAACTCATAGATATAAGTATCAAGAATAGGCTGATCGTCTTCCTGGCATTGATCGTACTTTTTGCAACCAGTGTCGTGGTTTTGCCTAAGCTGAATCTCGACGCATTTCCCGATGTCACGAACATACAGGTGCAAATCAATACAGAAGCCCGAGGCCTTGCGGCAGAAGAAGTGGAACAATTGATAACCTTCCCAATTGAGGCGGTAATGTATTCACTGCCAGATGTCGAAGAGGTTCGCTCCATCTCCAAAACCGGCTTATCGGTTATCACGGTCGTTTTCAAGGAAGGGACCAATATCTATTTTGCACGTCAATTGGTTTTCGAGCAGTTACAGGCAGCACGCGAACAGATCCCAGAGGGTGTCGGAACCCCAGAAATTGGACCGAATACTTCCGGTCTTGGTCAGGTGTTTCAGTACATCTTGCGGTCGGATCGTGAAGATGTTGATGCTATGGTTTTGCGCAGTTTGAACGACTGGGTCATCAAACTGCTGATCATGCCGGTGGAAGGTGTTACGGATGTACTGTCGTTCGGAGGCAAGGTGCGTCAGTATCAAGTACAAGTCAATCCGGAAGGCCTCCTTGAATATGACCTGACAATACCCGATATCGTCAGCGCAATCGAGAACAACAATCGTAATGCTGGTGGGTGGTATCTGGACCGCTTCGATGAACAGCTCGTGATTCGGGGCGTAGGCTGGATACGGAGCGGCAGCGATGGACTAGAAGACCTTCGTAATATTCCCTTGAAGGTAATTGACGGACGAGTGGTTCGTATCGCTGACGTTGCCAAGGTTGAGTTTGGAGCGGAAATTAGGCAGGGTGCAGTGACCATGACCACACGGGATGCCGAAGGCAACCCTAAAGATTTGGGTGAGGTCGTTGCCGGGATTGTACTGAAGCGCATGGGCGCAAACACCAACGTAACCATAAAAGGTGTCAAAGATCGCTTACCCATCATTCAAGAAGCACTGCCTGAGGGGGTGACCATTGTTCCTTTCTACGATCAGTCTGAATTGGTGAAAAAAGCCGTGATGACCGTACAAAAAGCCTTGGTTGAGGCTTTTATTTTGATTGTCGTGGTTTTATTGTTGTTCCTGCTCAATATCAGGGCAACTCTTTTAGTCTTGATCTCAGTTCCCATCTCCATCGGTATGGCATTGATGATGATGGCGCATTTGGGTATCTCAGCGAATTTGATGTCATTGGGTGGTCTTGCGATCGCGATCGGCATGTTGGTGGACGGATCCGTTGTCATGATGGAGCATATTTTTTCTCGTCTGACGGAACATACACGTAAAGGCAAGGCGCAGATTGGTTTGTTGATACAAGAAGCGGCAAAGGAAGTGGGCCGTCCGGTTTTTTTTGCTGTGATGATCATCATCATTGTCTTTTCACCACTTTTTACTTTGCAGGGTGTGGAAGGGAAACTGTTTCAGCCAATGGCGATCTCGATCGTGCTGGCAATGCTCTCATCTTTGGTGGTGTCCTTGGTAGTGGTGCCTGCGCTTGCAAGTTGGATCTTCCGTGATCATGTGAAACATCGTGAGAGCCCCATCATGAAGGTGCTGGATTTTCTTTACCGTCCTGTGATCAGGGCCGCGATTCGATTTCGATGGGTGGTCGTGAGCATTGCATCACTGTTGTTCATTGGCTCTTTATGGTTGATGACCACCCTGGGTACCGAGTTCGTCCCCGAGCTGGAGGAGGGAACAATCAATGTGCGTGTGACTTTGGCACCTTCCTCAAGTCTTAAAACGGCACTTGAGATTGCCGATAAACTCGAAAAAAAAGTGATGACTTTCCCGGAAGTGATCTATGCCTCATCACGGATTGGACGTTCGGAAATCGGTGGTGATCCTGAACCGGTTTCCAATATAGAGATTTTCATAGGTCTCAAGCCTGTTTCAGAGTGGACCAGTGCGCGCACGCGAAAGGAACTGCAAAGGCTCATGGAGGAGAGAATGTCTGTTTATCCTGGTTTGCTTTTTAACTTCTCACAACCCATTGCCACTCGGGTCGATGAATTGCTCTCAGGTGTCAAGGCGCAGTTGGCGATCAAATTGTTTGGTCCCGATCTTGATGTTTTATCTGAAAAGGGTAAAGAAATCGAGCGGTTGGTGCGCAATACCCGGGGTACTCGTGGCGTGGAAATGGAACAGATTGCTGGCGAAGCGCAATTGGTGGTTCGTCCGGATCGCGAAGCTCTGGCGCGTTACGGTATTCCAGTGGGCCAAATCATGTCACTGGTTTCTGACGCGATCGGTGGTGTGGAGGCAGGGCAAGTGATCAAAGGTAACGAACGCTATGATATCTATGTTCGCCTGGCTAAACCCCACCGCAACAGTGTGCATTCGATTCGGAATCTGATTATCGAAGCACCGGATGGTGCCTGGGTGAAACTGAGTGAGGTGGCTAAGATCGATATAGAACTGGGGCCACCCCAGATCCGTCGTGATGATGTCCAGCGCCGTGTTGTGATCCAGTCCAATGTGGATGGCCGCGATATGGGCAGTTTGGTTTCGGAATTACGCCGACGGATTGAGAAAGAAATTGAGCTGCCACCAGGTTATACCGTGGACTTTGGTGGGCAGTATGAGAGCCAGGAGCGGGCGCAAAAGCGTTTGATGATTGTGGTACCGCTGTCCTTGGGTTTGATTTTTCTGATGCTGTATTTTGCTTTCAGTTCGGTTGGCCAATCTCTTTTGATCATGATCAACGTTCCACTTGCACTGATTGGCGGTATTGCTGCGCTGGCCGTGACCGGTCAGTATTTGTCTGTTCCTGGGTCTATCGGTTTCATCGCTTTGTTTGGTGTTGCGGTATTGAATGGTGTGGTCATGGTCAATGCAATCAACCAGCGTTATGAAGGTGGAGACGAACTGTTCTCAGCCGTCTATCAAGGCGCCCTTTCCCGCTTGCGACCAGTTTTGATGACCGCTTCCATTGCCGCACTGGGTTTGGTACCAATGTTGCTGGCTACAGGGGTGGGAGCCGAAGTTCAAAGGCCCCTGGCAACGGTCGTGATTGGTGGGTTGGTCTCTTCCACTTTTTTGACCCTGATCATCTTGCCTGCGATGTATGAAGTCTTCTCAAAAGGGAAGATAAAGGATATGCGAGCATGAGATCGTTTATTCTAGGCAACGAATTCAAGGGGTGAGGAACCACCTCCTGAGGGACAGGGTACCCATCTCAGTGGGTGGTTTTGACCCAGGCTGAACCTACACTTCGGATTCTTGTGTTTCCAGCCTGAGCTTATGCATCCGGTTACCACCTGAGTTAAGCTGGCGAGAACAGACGGCTGTTCTCTTGATCAACCTCTCTGGTATTAATAAAAAAACGGGCCCCCTTGGAGCCCGCGGTATTTGCTGAATCAGGATGGGCCAGAAGCCCTTTCGGAGATTCGTATTTATTGGCTGTTTGCAACCATGTAGTCAACAGCAGCCTTGACATCCTCATCGGGTAGATCGACGCGGCCTCCTTTGGCCGGCATCATGGATCCGCTTTCGCCCGTGAAACCATGGATTGCATGGTCATGAAGTGTGTCGATACCCTTGGCAATGCGAGGCGCCCAAGCTTCCTTGTCGCCAAATTTGGGAGCACCAGCGATGCCTTGAGCATGGCAGGCAAAGCAGACACTGTCATAGATTTCCTTACCCTTGCCGCTATCAGCTGTGGCAACAGCTTGTTCTGCCGCTGTTGGTGCATCAGACTTGGTCATTGAATCAGAAACTTCTGCAACCTTTTCCTTAGCTGCAGTGGCAGCATCTGATGCTGCCTCTTTTGCTTTGTCCATTGTTTCCGAGGCAACTTCTTTAGTTTTCTCTACCGCTGAGGAAGCAGCTTCCTTTGCAGCATCCATGGCCTTTTCGGTAGTAGCTGCAACGGTTTCCTTGGCTGATTCAGCTGCATTTTTGGCAGCTTCCTTACCCTTTTCGCAGCCTGTGATCGTAAGTGCAGCCAAAATAAGTGATATGATGAGTGCTGGACGATATGAACGCGTCATTGTTCCCTCCTGAGGATTTATTCGAATAAAGTAAAATTATAACGGGAAGCCGATAAATAAGAAACAAAATGATCATATCTGGCAGGGAGAAGGAAACCAACCGTAGTTGTGCACTGATCAGCGTATTTCAAAGTCATCAAGGTCTTCCCATTCAGACTCTTCTGTAATGACCTCCTCGACTCTGGCCAGGGAAGGACCAATGTGCAGCCATGCCTCAAGATCATCAAGATCATAAGGTGTACCACATGCCAGTACTTCTACGGAGCCATCTGGACAGTTTTTGACCCAGCCGGTCAGGTTGAGGGATCGCGCCTGACGCTGTGTTGCTGCTCGGAAAGCTACTCCCTGAACATGACCAGTTACCTTAAAATGTTTACAAGATGCTCCAGACATAGTGATTTTTCTGAATTTCCCCTGTAATAAATCTTGTTGATTGTAAGAGTAGGGATTGCCTGATTTGATTTCAAGTGATTTTGGACGAAAATTAAAAACACCGCAATAATGCAACCTCGTTGTCTAAAAGAAATTTAGGAATCTCTGCACAATGTATCCTGGGATTATTTTCATGGAGTAAATGGTTATGAAGTCTGGAAAATGAGACGTATGCTGGAAATGAGAAATTGTAATTATCAGAGAACACAAAAGGAAATGTAATTTATTTTAGCCTGTAAAAGCAAATTGCTTGGTGGTCGATTACTAGCACATCCTTTTGCCACAGGAGTATCTAAATCAATCAGACCTTTCTAAAAAAAGTAGATAGTTTCTTCAAATTACTTGAACCTCTTTATCTTATCCCCATGTATATAAAAAGAATCACTAAATTTAAAGATAGGAGAGTTCTATGACTGTAAAAATACGATCGATTGATGAAGCACTGGAGCATGCCCACCGTGGATTGAAAATGACCGCAAGTGTGCAATTGGTCAAGCGTCCATTAACTCTTAAGGTTCATCCTGATTTGGATATCACAGAAGAAAAGGAGGGTTACTTGCTGGGAGCACGTTTTATATTCAAGACTGGAGGGGAAGATCACATCGTTGATCGTGTCTATGAACTGGGTTTTGATACTGAAGATCCTGAAGAAACCTTGATCAATCGTAATGTGGCCAATAGTTTCTTGAAGGAGGACTATCAGCATCTTAAAGAGGCTGGTGTAATTCTTCAGCAAGAACCCTGGTTCGAAGAGTAGTAATTGACTTGGGAAAATACAGAGTCAACTGGTAATTAATCAAAGGTTAAATACAAGCTCAGGAGCGTATTAGTTTTCACTTATTGACGATAAGGCAATTTGAAGGGCAAATTTTTACCTGGTTTCCAGTAAGTTAAAAACACACCCTTGCCTCGGATTCTGGAAGAGGATTCCCCTCTCACTTATAGATGTGGGGATGTGATATTTTGCATAAGAAAGAGGCTAATTTTCATAGCAGATAGACTAAATAGCCACAGGTTTATTGGCTATATATACAGTGAAGACTATTTCTTAATATAACTGACAGTGATAGGCAGTTTTTAATTTTGACTGCTCATTATGGAAGAGCCCTGATTTACCATTGACCTTATTTATTCTTGTTTCGTGTGATTGAGATACTTGTCATCCCACTTCTTCATGGCCTGAAGAACAGGTCTGAGCGCACGGCCTTTTTCTGTAAGAATGTATTCTGCACGAGGTGGATGTTCCGAATAAACCCTTTTTTCTATAATTCCTTGTGCAATTAGCCATTTCAGCCGACTAGACAGGGTATTTGGAGATATTCCGATTAGGGATTCTAATAAGTCCTGGAAGCGACAGGAATCCTGCTGAAAAAGATCACGCAGGATCATGATGCTCCAGTCATCGCCTATCACATTTAAAACTCTGCCTATCGGACAGTTTGAATCATATCGATTTGTCATTCGTAAATCATATCACAGGATTACAATGTTTATATTGACTATAAAAAACATAGCGACTATAGTAATTATAGTTAGTGTGATCAAGAGAAAGTTCAATTTGAGCTCGTGAAAAGAAAATAGACGAGGGTTTGATATGAAAAAAAGAATTCTGAGATTGTCCGTGTTAATGATTTGTTTATCAGGTTCCAGTTTGATCACTGCAGCTGAGGAAGAAATACTGGGTATATGGATTAATCAGGCGGGCGATGGACAAATAGAAATTACTAAACAAGAAGAGGGATATTCAGGAACCATAGTTGGAAGTACAGATCCCAACAGTCCTGATCGTAAAGATATAAATAATCCTGACCCGGAATTGAGAGAACGATCGCTGACAGGGCTCAAAATATTAGGACAGTTAAAGTATCGAGGTAATAATAAATGGAGTGGAGGCTGGATCTATGATCCGAACAATGGCAAAACTTATAAATGTAAAATGACGTTGAAGGATAGCGATACACTTGATATTCGAGGGTACATTGGTGTTTCAGTATTTGGACGATCTGAAGAATGGAAAAGAAAGACTGAGGAATAGGGAGTACTAATATGAGCGATCAAAATAATGTGGCACTTGTAACGGGTGCTTCCAGTGGCTTTGGTTACGAATTTTGTCAATTGTTGGCTAAGGATGGATATGATCTGGTCGTTGTTGCGCGTCGAGAAGATCGCCTGGAAGAATTAGCAAAATCAATAAAGCAAACTTATGGCCAAACGGTTCATCTATTTCCTATGGATCTAACAGAAGAAAATGCGCCATCTAAGCTATATAAGCTGATCAACGAACGTGGCCTTGCGATTAAGATCCTGATCAACAATGCGGGTGTTGGCCGCTTCGGAAAGTTTCATGAAATGGATCAAGAGGCAAATGATGAGATGATTAAACTCAACATTTCTGCACTTACTTCTCTTTCAAAATATTTTTTAAATGACATGATCAATTCTGGCGAAGGCCGTATTCTTAACGTTGCTTCTCTGGCTTCTTTTCAACCAGCCGGGCCAAACATGGCTGTTTATTATGCAACCAAAGCTTATGTTCTTTCATTGACACGATCATTACGAATCGAGCTTAAAGGTACAGGCGTGACGGTTACGGTACTTTGTCCAGGTCCAACCAAAACAGAGTTTGGTTCGACAGATCATGTCCAATCTTTGCGTATGTTCAAGTTAGCCAGTATATCATCCAGACAGGTTGCTGAAGCAGGATATCGAGCTATGATGAAGAACAGAGCTGTAGTTGTTCCTGGTCTTTTCAATAAACTGTTGGCGATTGGTGGTGAGTTACCACCAAGGCAACTTGCTATACAAATAAACAAATTTTTGCTTAACAAGTAATTATTTTGATTTAACTCTGTATTGGAAGTCACGTCGCTGGATTGATTGTAATATCATTAATAGAGCTTATTGAATATAACGGGCTGCCTTTGACTCAGTGAGCTTGGGAAGAGTGGTAGGAATTTAACTTTTGTCTCACAGAATAATACTCTAAATTTGTCTTTGGTTAAGCATTATACAGGGTTCTTGCAATAATTCTTCAAAAGCTAGTAAAAAGCAAAACTGATTCATATTTCTTATCTTCTCATCTAAATTTTCAGAGAGCTAGATCATTAAAGCCAATTCCATATTTATAATGGTTCCAAAATCGTGATTCGCTACATTCATGAAGAAGAAATTATTTGAATATTTCTGAATAGGATGATTGGAAGAAAGATAACACAAGATTTTGCTTAAATTTGGAAAATTGATTTGAATAATCGTATTGTTGATAGTGAATTTGAATACCATATTATCAACCAGTGATTCTTTTTTTACATTCATGATAGTGGGGCTACTGACGTTTAACAACAGGACTATTCCTTACAAGGGTATGGGATGTGTCGAGCAGTGGCGAATCCAGTACAATGAACAACGACCGTAAGATGCACTGGGAGGATTACGAAACCTGTTCACAGGAGGGCACGAAACCAAAACCAACATATATAATGTCTACAGTATGTATTACGGAATACCCGACAATGAAACCATTTCTTATCCTGCAGCTTCGTCCTGAAGATGAGACTGCAGACCATGAGTTTGAAGCAATTCTGAAATATGGTGCAATTGACAGACAGGAGACAGTACGAATACGAATTGAAGAGACAGGTATCCCCAAGGTTGACCTTGATAAATATTCTGCGGTGATCGTAGGTGGCAGCCCTTTTGATGTGAGCAAGCCAGAGCATGAAAAGAGTCCTGTCCAAAAAAAGATCGAAGATGGCTTCAATCACTTGTTTGATGTGATTACGGAGTGTGATTTCCCGTTTCTGGGCGTTTGTTCCGGAAATGGTCTCCTTGGAAACTATTGTGGTGCCACCATTTCAGGAAAATACAGGGAGCCAGTAGGCGGTGTTGATATATGGCTGACCGGTGAGGGAAAGCGGGATCCCTTGCTCAAGGGGTTACCCACGAGTTTCCGTGCCCTAGTCGGTCATAAGGAAGCTTGTGATACAACACCCCCCGGAGCGGTACTGCTTGCTATCTCTGAACCCTGCCCTGTACAGATGTTTCGGGTGAAAGAGAATATCTACGCTACCCAGTTCCACCCTGAGGGAGATGCAGAAGGGTTTATTCTCAGAGTCAATATTTACAGACACCATGGTTATTTTCCTGCAGAAGAAGCAGATGGACTGATCAAGCGTATTCAGAAGGAAGATACACCGGTTCCAAAAAAGATCCTTGAACGTTTCGTGAAACGATATCGGTCCGATTAGAGTCAATGTGCTTCATCCCAATTATTTCCGATACCTGATTCCACCACCAGAGGAACTTTCAGATCTACAACTGAGCTCATGATGGCTTCCAGCGCCACCTTAGCCTCTACGATCTGATCTTCTGCGATTTCAAGCACCAGCTCATCGTGTACCTGCATGATCATTTTGGCATCGAGACTCGACTCACGTAGCCATTGATCAATACCGGTCATGGCGAGTTTTATAATGTCTGCAGCAGTGCCTTGCATGGGTGCATTGATCGCGGTGCGTTCGGCATACTGTCTTCGCTGACCATTTCTTGAATTGATTTCAGGCAAATAGAGCCGACGGCCAAAGACCGTCTCTACATAACCTTGTTCTCGAGCGAGTGCACGGGTTCTATCCATATATTCCTTGACACCGGGATAACGGGCAAAGTACTGATCGATGTATTCCTGTGCAGAAGTTCGATCCACATCCAGTTGTCGCGCCAGACCGAAGGCGGACATGCCGTAGATGAGCCCAAAGTTGATTGCCTTGGCCGCACGACGCTGTTCCATATTGACCTGCTCGGGTGCAACACCAAAAACTTCAGCAGCGGTTGCCTTGTGAATGTCTTCTCCCTGTTCAAAGGCTTCAAGTAAGCGTTTGTCATTAGAGAGGTGAGCCATGATACGCAGCTCGATCTGAGAGTAATCAGCGGCCAGTAGTTTATACCCTTCGGGTGCGACAAATGCTTGTCGGATTCGCCGGCCTTCTTCCGTGCGGATCGGGATGTTCTGCAGATTGGGATCGGATGAAGATAACCTTCCTGTTGCGGTTACTGCTTGATGATAGCTGGTATGAACACGACCGGTTTTTGGGTTGATCTGCTGGGGCAATTTGTCCGTGTAGGTGGATTTGAGCTTGCTCAAGCTGCGATACTCCAGGATCAGTTTTGGCAGGGGGTAGTCGAGAGCAAGTTCCTGCAAGACTGTCTCTGCCGTTGAAGGTTGGCCTTTGGGTGTCTTTGAAATCACGGGTAACTTTTTCTTTTCAAACAGGATCACCTGGATCTGTTTGGGAGAGCCGATGTTAAAGGGTTCACCCGCTTCTTCATAGGCCTTTTGCTCGATTTCGTGCATGCGCTCAGCTAATTCCTGACTCTGTTTGGTGAGCATATCACGATCGATTTTGACTCCGGTTCGTTCCATTCTGGAGAGCACAGGGACCAGTGGCATTTCAATCTCTTCAAAGACCGATCTTAGTTTTGGTTCTTTTTGTAACCGAGGCCACAGCACATCGTGCAGTTGGAGTGTAATGTCCACATCCTCGGCGGCATAAGGCGCAGCTTCCTCGATCGCGATCTGGTTAAAAGATAATTGCTTTGCGCCTTTACCGGCAATTTCTTCGAAATGGATGGTGGACTTCCCAAGATACTTGAGTGCCAGTGCGTCCATGTTATGTCGAGTGGCCGTACTGTTGAGGACATAGGATTCCAGCATGGTGTCAAACTCAATACCGTCAAGCTCAATCCCATAATGTGCGAGCACGTTTTTGTCGTATTTCAGGTGTTGGCCAATAAGCTTCTGTTCAGGGTTTTCAAGAATCGGTTTCAAGGCGGCAAGTACCTTATCTCGATCGAGCTGATCCGGTGCCCCTGGGTAGTCATGTGCCAACGGCACATAGGCAGCGATTCCCGGTTCAATGGAAAAAGAAAGGCCGACAATTTCAGCTTGCATATAGTCGAGGTGGGTGGTCTCTGTATCAAAAGCAAAACGCTCAGCCTGTTTGAGCCTCTCGATCCATTGGTTCAGTTTCTCTTCGGTGAACAGGGTATCATAGCCTTGCTGATCGCTACGGGCTGGTGCAGTGGGATCGTCTTCATCTGAAGAATCGGATGGGTTTTTTTCATTTTTTAGGAGATCATTGAGCCAGGTCTTGAATTCGAGTTCCGAATAGAGTTTTTTCAGTTTCTCCTTGTCCGGCTCTCTGATCACCAAGTCGGTGGGAGTAACGTCCAGATCCACGTCTCGAACAATGGTCGCTAGTTGACGTGAAAGTGGTAGCTGATCAATGACTGATCGCAGATTTTCGCCCACCTTGCCCTTGATTTTGCCTGCATTTTCAATCACGGCATCCAGTGATCCGAATTCCTTGATCCATTTGGCCGCTGTTTTTGGGCCTACCTTGGGAACACCAGGGATGTTATCCGAGGTATCTCCCACCAGTGCCAGATAGTCGATGATTTGTTCCGGGGCAACACCAAATTTCTTGATTACGGCATCCCGATCGATCAACGTGCTGCTGCTGTTCATGGTGTTGATAAGGAAAATGTTGTCATTCACCAATTGAGCCATGTCCTTATCACCGGTCGAAATAATGGTCTTCAATCCCTGTTTGCTGGCCTGGGTGGCAAGAGTGCCGATAACGTCATCTGCCTCGACATTATCAATGACCAGCAGAGGGATGCCCATGGCCTGAATAATCTCATGCAAAGGTTCGATTTGACTGCGAAGCTCGTCTGGCATGGGCGGCCGGTTTGCCTTGTATGCCTCATAGAGTTCGTTGCGGAAAGTCTTGCCCTTGGCATCAAAGACGACGGCCATGTACACAGGCTGGAAGTCGTTGATGATCTTGCGCAACATGGAAATCACGCCATGGATCGCGCCTGTAGGTTGACCTTTGGAGTTTGTCAGTGGTGGCAAGGCATGAAAGGCGCGGAACAGATAGGATGAACCATCAACTAATATTAAACTGTCTTCTTTCACTATGTAGTCTTCTCTGGATTCAGGATATTATTGAATAATGGACATTATGAATGATCAAGATAAAACCCTCCATGCCTCTCACCTGCTGGACAAGGAATCGGCTGTGGAGAAGATGAAAGACGGGATTCATCCAAGAGAGTCCTGGAAGATTTTCCAGATCATGGCAGAGTTTGTCGAGGGTTATGAACGCCTCGCTAACATTAAGCCGTCGGTCAGCATCTTTGGATCGGCTCGGTTCAAGCCAGATAACCCCTATTACAGGCTGGCCGAAGAAATTGCCTATAAATTGTCTGATGCTGGGTTTTCTGTGGTGACAGGAGGTGGTCCGGGGATCATGGAAGCAGGCAACAGGGGTGCCTATGGCGGACCTTCGCCCAGTATTGGGTTGAATATCAAACTGCCTCATGAACAGTCGGGCAACCCTTTCCAGGACATTAGCCTGACGTTTCGCCATTTCTTTTCACGCAAGGTCATGTTCGTAAAATACGCCTCCGCCTATGTGGTGATGCCAGGAGGGTTTGGAACACTCGATGAGCTGGCCGAGATCCTGACCCTCGTTCAGACTGAAAAAACAGCTAAGATTCCGATCATTTTGGTCGGATCGACCTTCTGGGAGGGGCTTGTGGACTGGTTTAAGGAATCCTTGGTGGAAAATGGTACGATCAGTCCTAAAGATATGGATTTATTTTCAGTGAAAGATGATGCAGATAGCGTCGTCGATGCCATTTTCAAATATTATGAACACCGTGGTTTTGAGCCGTCGGAGGAAGAGCAGGAAGCACTACTCATGCTTTAAGCCCACCAGCCAAGGGGGAAAAATGAAAAAACTTCTGGGTCTGCTAATTCTATTATTCTCTGTTGGACTTGTTGCCGAGGAACCCAAACTGGAAGAACTTCCGGATGCGCCTCCTCCTCCCGATGTCGTGAATTCCGGTGAGGAACTCGAGCCAGACATCACAATCATAAATAAAGAGAAGGAAGTCATTGAAGAATATCGTATCAATGGTCGTCTCTATATGATTAAGGTCACTCCGGAGGTTGGGCCTCCCTACTATCTTATCGATCAGGATGGTGATGGCATCATGGAGACGAACGCAGATATTGATGAAAATATACCCGTGCCTCAATGGGTAATTCTGAGTTGGGATTAGAGTAATGAATGAAGTATGTGAAGTCACCGGTGGGTTCAACGAACGGAATCTGCCCTACGAAGTGCCCGAGATTAATCCGGAAGTGCTGGATGAGGATCAGAAAGAAGCACTTTACGTGCGCATAGAAAAACTGCTCAAGAAAAAGGACGCCGTATTGGTGGCCCATTATTATGTAGATGCCGATCTGCAGATTTTGGCTGATCGGACGGGGGGATATGTCTCTGACTCCCTTGATATGGCCCGGTTTGGTCATGAAAGTGATGCGTCTACGTTGGTGGTCGCCGGTGTACGCTTCATGGGTGAGACCGCTAAAATATTAAACCCGGAGAAGAAAGTCCTGATGCCGGATCTTGGAGCCAATTGCTCTCTCGATCTGGGTTGTGATATCGAAGAGTTCTCAAAATTTTGTGATGAACACCCTGATCGAACGGTGGTGGTCTATGCAAATACCAGTGCCGCCGTAAAGGCACGTGCCGACTGGATGGTGACTTCTGGCAGTGCTGTCGAGGTGATCAATCATCTGAAAGATAAAGGCGAAAAAATTCTGTGGGCACCGGATAAATATCTGGGAGATTACATTCAACAGAAAACCGGTGCTGACATGCTGCTCTGGGACAGCTCCTGTATTGTCCATGAATCCTTCAAAGGTTCGGAGCTGGAGGCAATGAAAAAAGCTCATCCCCAAGCCAAGGTCTTGGTGCATCCCGAATCACCCCCTTCCGTGATTGCGCAGGCTGACTTTGTGGGCTCGACCACTGGCCTGATCAACTATGCCAAAGAATCCGATGCCAAGGAGTTTATCGTGGCGACCGATCGGGGTATTTTCCATAAGATGCAACAGGCGGCCCCGGGAAAGGTCTTTCTCGAAGCACCGACAGCGGGACACAGTGCGACCTGCCAGAGTTGTTCACACTGCCCCTGGATGGCTATGAACAGTCTAACGAAACTGGCCGAATGTCTGGAGAAAGGCACCAACGAGATCTTTGTCGAAGAAGAGATCCGTAAAAAGGCGGTAGTATCAATCAAGCGACTGCTGGATTTTGCCAAGGAAAGAGGGCAGGTGATTTACGGCGCCAATGATGCCTGATCGCTGATTTTCATGGAGGGCAAGAAATCTGAGGCCGTGGTATTTATCCACGGCCTTTTTATGAACGGCTGGGATATGGGCATCCTGAGACAGCGTATTGCGGAAGCCGGTTATACAACACATCAGTTTTCCTACTCATCAACCAGCTCCAGTGTGGATGAGATAATCAGTCAACTTCATGACTTCGTCAAAGGAATCAACGCCAATGTCGTCCATTATGTCTGTCATAGCCTAGGTGGCCTCATCGTGAGGCATTTTCTGGCTGCCTATGACGACCTGCCTCCCGGGCGTGTCGTGACTCTGGGTACGCCACACAATGGGAGTGGTGCGGCAAAGTTTTTCAATCAATATCAGGTTGGACATTTCAACATTGGATCAATGCTGCTTGGTGAAAGCCTCAATGCAGGTTTGTTGGGTGACGCTCCGGAATGGAGGGGAGATCGTGACATCGGTGTGATCGCTGGTACCTCAGGATTGGGGTTGGGAAAACTATTCCAGGAACTGGAGGAACCCAATGATGGGACTGTTTCCGTGGCAGAAACCCGGCTTGAAAACTGTACTGATTATCTTGAACTACCGGTTTCCCATACAGGTCTTCTGATCTCGAAGAAAGTCGCCGACCAAACCATCAATTTCCTTAAATATGGGAAATTCGATAAAAACGATCGGAATCACTGAATTTAATCAAGTTTTGCTGTTGACAGGGTTTTTATTATTTTCGATAATGCCCGGCTATCGTTTGGAGGGGTACCCAAGCGGTCAACGGGAACAGACTGTAAATCTGTCGGCTCAGCCTTCGGAGGTTCGAATCCTCCCCCCTCCACCATAATTGATCGGAAACGGGAATGATCGCTGGGTGCCTGGTGGGGTAAAAGCAAGCCTGCAGAATGGGCCAGCGAAACGGTAGGTGTGCGGGTGTAGTTCAATGGTAGAACCTCAGCCTTCCAAGCTGATGATGTGGGTTCGATTCCCATCACCCGCTCCAGCTTTTGTTAAGACTGGCCCTTGGCCAGAGTGAACCAGGTTGGCCGAGGCTGGCAGTACTACATGATTCGTAGCTCATATAGCTCAGTCGGTAGAGCACTTCCTTGGTAAGGAAGAGGTCACCGGTTCAAGTCCGGTTATGAGCTCCATTGTAGCTTTACTGGGCCTGGTGATTGAAAAATAGCTCTGCCTCGAACGTCTAATGCGTCAGGTAGTTGCAAGGAGTAACTTCTGCAACAAGCGGCAGTTATTTTTTTGAAATTGACAATTAAACAGTAACTAAATAATTCGGGGAGTTCCTCAGATGTCCAAGGAAAAATTTGAACGAAGCAAACCACATGTGAATGTCGGCACAATTGGTCATGTAGACCATGGTAAGACGACCCTGACGGCGGCGATCACGACGCATCAGGCGCAGAAATTTGGTGGAGAATCGAAAGCCTACGACCAGATAGACAACGCCCCGGAAGAGCGAGAGCGAGGGATAACCATCGCGACTGCGCACGTGGAATACGAGAGCGAGAAACGCCACTATGCTCATGTTGACTGTCCGGGACATGCGGACTACGTGAAGAACATGATCACGGGTGCGGCGCAGATGGACGGAGCGATACTGGTGGTATCGGCGGCGGATGGCCCGATGCCTCAGACGCGGGAACACATTCTTCTTTCTCGTCAGGTAGGTGTACCCTACATCATTGTGTACATGAACAAGGCCGACATGGTGGATGACGAAGAACTACTGGAACTGGTGGAGATGGAGATCCGCGAACTTCTGGACAGCTACGACTTTCCTGGCGACGACACCCCGGTCATTATCGGCTCTGCACTGAAGGCGCTGGAAGGCGACGACAGCGAAATAGGGACGCAGAGCATAGACAAGCTGGTGGCTGCGCTGGACAGCTACATTCCGGATCCGGAACGTGCAGTGGATGGGACCTTTATCATGCCGATAGAAGACGTATTCTCCATATCGGGCCGAGGCACGGTAGTGACGGGGCGAATTGAGCGGGGCGTAATTCACGTAGGAGACGAAGTGGAGATAGTGGGTATTCGTGAAACCCAGACCACCACCTGCACGGGTGTAGAGATGTTCCGCAAACTTCTTGACGAAGGTCAGGCGGGAGACAACGTAGGCGTTTTGCTCCGGGGGACCAAGCGAGACGAAGTGGAGCGCGGACAGGTTTTGGCGCAGCCTGGGACGATCAAGCCGCACACTCACTTTGAAGCGGAAGTTTACGTTCTTTCGAAAGACGAAGGCGGACGTCACACTCCCTTTTTCAACAACTACCGTCCCCAATTTTACTTTCGGACGACGGACGTGACGGGTGCGGTGGAGCTTCCTGAAGGGACTGAAATGGTGATGCCGGGGGACAACGTGAAGATGACCGTCAAACTGATTGCTCCGATTGCGATGGAAGAAGGGCTACGCTTTGCGATTCGTGAAGGTGGCCGGACTGTTGGAGCGGGTGTTGTTTCCAAGATTATTGAGTGACGATTGAAATAAAACAGGCCAGAATGGCTCCCGGTTTTACCTGGAGCCATTTTGTCATTTTTGAGAAAGAGCTAAAAACAACAGGCCAGTAGCTCAATTGGCAGAGCGGCGGTCTCCAAAACCGCAGGTTGGGGGTTCGATTCCCTCCTGGCCTGCCATTCTCTTGATAACGAATGAGAGTTGGCAGGAAGCAACTGTTGTCCGGATTGGGTGAATATGAATTCCAAGGTAGAAACGAAAGAATCATCTTTCGATACGGTAAAACTGGTAATTGCACTACTGATCGTTATCGCGTCCATAGTGGGATATTACTATTTTGCTGATTACTCACAACTTTTTCGGGTGCTGGGCATCCTTGGTGCCGTTGGAGTTGCAGTTGCCATCGCCTTCCAGACAGAAAAGGGCCGCAGGGTTTGGGCATTTGTCCACGATTCACAGATCGAGGTCCGGAAAGTTGTCTGGCCGACAAAGCAGGAAACAATCCAAACGACCTTGATCGTAATTGTGATGGTTTTTATCGTAGGCTTGTTTCTTTGGTTGCTCGATATGTTCCTAAGCTGGATTGTTCAGCTGCTTACTCAAGGGGTTTAGTCCAATGGCAATGAAGTGGTATGTCGTACACGCTTATTCCGGTTTTGAAGATCGGGTCAAGCAATCCTTGAGGGAACGGGCAGAGCGCTTTGGTATGCAGGACAAGTTTGGCCAAATTCTGGTACCAACCGAAGAAGTAGTCGAAATGCGTGGGGGTGAAAAGAAACGCAGTGAGAGAAAATTCTTTCCTGGCTATGTCCTCGTACAGATGGAGATGGATGATGACACATGGCACATGGTGAAAGATACCGATCGTGTCATGGGATTCATAGGGGGTACCAGCGAAAGACCTGCACCGATTACGGAAAAGGAAGCCGAAGCAATCCTCCAGCGTGTTCAGGAAGGTGCCGAGAAACCAGCACCAAAAGTCGTTTTCGAGGTTGGAGAGATGGTTCGTGTCATCGATGGCCCCTTTGCTGATTTCAGCGGTGTCGTCGAAGATGTCAATTATGAAAAGAGCAAACTGTCTGTTTCAGTTTCGATTTTTGGTCGCTCCACTCCAGTGGAGTTGAATTTTGACCAGGTAGAGAAAGAGTAGGATCAGTACCTGGCTGATCTTGAGTTTTATATTTTCAATTGATGGGGAGCCGAGAGGCGTTTGCACCCGGGGAGATGAGAAGTGGCTAAGAAGATTGAAGCCTATATCAAGTTACAAGTGCCTGCCGGTCAGGCCAATCCGAGTCCACCTGTAGGACCTGCACTGGGTCAGCACGGTGTCAATATCATGGAGTTCTGCAAAGCGTTCAACGCCCAGACCCAGCAAACCGAACCGGGCCTTCCAATCCCTGTAGTGATTACGGTCTATGCTGACAGAAGTTTCACTTTTGTTACCAAGACACCGCCAGCATCAGTTTTGCTTCTGAAAGCAGCCGGTTTAAAAAAAGGCAGTGGAGAACCGAACACAAAAAAAGTGGGAAAGCTGAGCCGGGAGCAACTGGAAGAAATTGCCAAAACCAAGGAGCCGGATTTGACTGCGGCTGATATGGATGCAGCCGTACGCACAATAGCCGGTACTGCCCGTAGTATGGGAATCGAGACGGAGGGCGTGAACTGATGGCTAAATTATCCAAACGAGCAAAAATGATTGCAGAAAAAATTGAACCAGGGAAAGTTTATGCAGTTGAAGAAGCATTGAAGCTTTTAAAAGAGGTCTCTACTGTCAAATTTGACGAGAGTGTTGATGTTTCTGTCAACCTTGGTGTCGACCCGCGAAAATCGGATCAGAATGTCCGAGGATCTACGGTATTGCCCAACGGGACTGGCAAGACAGTTCGAGTCGCCGTGTTTGCTGATGGTGAGAAAGCGGAAGCAGCCAAAGCTGCTGGTGCAGACATTGTTGGCATGGATGATCTGGCTGATGAGATCAAGAATGGCATGATGGATTTCGATGTGGTCATTGCTGCACCGGAAGCAATGCGTGTAGTAGGTCAGTTAGGGACAATTCTTGGGCCACGTGGGCTGATGCCTAATCCCAAGGTTGGAACTGTAACACCTGATGTGGCGCAGGCGGTGAAGAATGCCAAAGGTGGTCAGGTTCAATACCGTACAGATAAAGGTGGGATTATCCATTGCACTATTGGGAAAGTATCGTTTGATGTCGATGCATTGAAAGAAAATCTCAGTGTAATCGTAGAGGATTTGAAAAAGGCCAAACCGAGTGCGGCAAAAGGTGTCTACTTCAAGAAGCTTTCTGTCAGCAGCACTATGGGGCCTGGTCTCCAGGTCGATATTGCATCGGTAGCTGATTGATCAATAATCGGACTACTAAATAAAGGCAAAGGTCACAAAAAGAACTTTGGGCTATGTGGACGGTTTTATAGCCTCACCACGTAGTCGTCAAAGACCGCAGGGGTTCTTTTTTCAGTTCTTGTATCCGAGAGCCTGAAAGAAGAGTTTAATTGGATAAATATTATCCTCCCGGCGCAGACGGTAAGCCCAAAACAGAATGAATACTCTGTAGGGCGCCGTAAATGGGCCTCGTAAAGGAAACTGATATGAGGCATTTATGGAGTGAGATCCACTTGAAGTTGAATGATTTCAAACTGGACTCAAGCAGGAGAAATAAACGTGCTTAATCTTGAACAGAAAAAGGCAATCGTAGCAGAAGTTGCAGAAGTTGCATCGAATGCACATTCGGCAATTGCTGCCGAATATGCCGGTCTTACAGTTGAGCAAATGACAAACCTGCGCAATGCGGCACGTGCTGGTGGAGTTTACCTTCGCGTCGTTCGTAATACGTTGGCAAGGCGTGCGTTGGCAGACACTGAATACGCATGTATGACCGACAATCTTGTCGGTCAGCTGGTATTGGCATTTTCTCTGGAAGATCCGGGCGCGGCTGCTCGTGTGATCAAAGATTTCGCTAAGGAAAATGAAAATTTACAGGTGAAACTGGTTGCTCTTGGAGGCAAGTTGCTTGAACCTGGTGATATCACAGTACTTGCGAATCTGCCAACCTACGATCAGGCCGTTTCTCTGGCTATGGCGGTGATGAAAGCACCAATCGAGAAGTTCGTTCGTACACTGAACGAACCTCATGCGAAACTGGTTCGTACAATCGCTGCTGTTCGTGATCAGAAGCAGGCTGCGGCTTAACGCTACTATTTTTATTATTTAAATTCTTACTACGGAGTATTTAAACATGGCTGTATCAAAAGACGACATCCTGGAAGCGATTTCCAATATGTCAGTAATGGAAGTTGTTGAACTTGTCGAAGCAATGGAAGAGAAATTTGGTGTCTCTGCTGCGGCTGTTGCTGCTGCACCAGTTGCTGCTGCAGGTGGTGCTGAAAGTGCTGCTGCTGAAACAAAAGACGAGTTCGATGTTGTAATGACAAGTTTCGGTGATAACAAGGTTGCTGCTATCAAGGCAGTCCGTGCGATCACAGGCCTTGGCCTCAAAGAGGCGAAGGAGATGGTCGAAGGTGTGCCTTCTACTATCAAGGAAGCTGCACCGAAAGACGAAGCAGAAGAGATCAAGAAACAGCTCGAAGAAGCAGGAGCAACAGTCGAGCTTAAATGATAGATATTGCGATCTTTGCAATATAAATGGCTGGTGGCTTCTGTCACCAGCCTTTTTGCGCTTTCGGATCCTTGGTATGTGTTCGAACCGCTGTGGCGGTTAAGGACGTAAGCTCAAGATTCGGTACTTTCGAAAGTGTGTTTTTTAACAGGTCTTATATTGAGGACGAACATGGCATATTCATATACTGAGAAAAAGCGTATACGCAAGGGCTTTGGCAAAAAAGAAGCCGTTATGGAAGTTCCTTATTTGCTTGCCACTCAGATTGAGTCATACCGCCAGTTTCTTCAGGCGGATAAAAACCCGGAAGAACGCGATGATATTGGTTTGCATGCGGCCTTCAAATCAGTGTTTCCGATCGAGAGCCATTCTGGTTTTGCTGTACTGGAATATGTCAGTTATCGCCTTGGTAAACCTGTTTTTGATGTCAAAGAATGTCAAGTGCGTGGCCTGACCTATGCGTCTTCTCTGCGTGTGAAATGCCGGCTTGTTATCTATGATAAAGAGTCTGGTGCGGAAAAAAAGGTCAAGGACATCAAGGAGCAGGAAGTCTATATGGGAGAGCTGCCCCTAATGACAGACAATGGTACCTTTGTAATCAATGGTACCGAGCGTGTCATTGTTTCGCAGCTTCATCGTTCACCAGGTGTTTTCTTTGATCATGATCGGGGAAAAACACACTCATCTGGGAAACTGCTGTTCTCTGCCCGTGTAATCCCCTACCGTGGTTCTTGGCTGGACTTTGAATTCGATCCTAAGGACTATGTGTATGTTCGTATTGATCGCCGCCGCAAGATCCCGGCAACCATTCTCCTTCGCGCTTTGGGTTTTACCAACCAGGATATACTGGAGATGTTCTTCGACACGACTACTTTCAAGGAAGAGAAAGAGGGTTATTCGATGGAGATCGTCCCGGAACGTTTGCGTGGGGAAACACTTTCTTTCGAGATCAAAGATAAGAAAGGCAAGGTTATCGCCGAGGCGGACAAGCGTATAACTGCGCGTCATATCCGGCAAATGGAAAAAGCCGGCCTGAAAAACATCCTTGTCCCGGCCGAGTATGTCATTGGCAAGATCGTGGCAAAGGATATTGTTGATCCGAAAACCGGCGAATTGATCTGTGAAGCTAACGACGAGATCACCGAAGAAATCCTTGAAAAGCTCAAGGAAGCAAAGATTAAATCATTTGAAACAATCTATACCAACGATCTCGATCAAGGGCCTTATATATCCGATACATTGAAGATCGATCCAAGTAAATCGGAGCTAGAAGCCCAAGTCGAGATCTATCGCATGATGCGCCCGGGCGAGCCTCCAACTAAGGACTCTGCCGAAAATCTGTTCAAAAACCTATTCTTCAGCTCGGATCGATATGATCTGTCAGCCGTTGGGCGAATGAAATTCAATCGTCGTCTTGGTCGTGAAGAGATCGAGGGTGAAGGTACCCTTTCCAAAGAAGACATTATCGATGTACTGAAAACGCTCATCGACATCCGTAATGGTCATGGGACGGTCGATGATATCGATCATTTGGGTAATCGCCGTGTACGTAGTGTGGGCGAGATGGCAGAGAACCAGTTCCGGGTTGGTCTAGTACGTGTTGAACGTGCTGTCAGAGAGCGCCTGACACTGGCCGATTCGGAAGGCTATATGCCGCAGGAACTGATCAATGCTCGACCTGTGTCAGCAGTGGTGAAAGAGTTTTTTGGATCAAGCCAACTATCACAGTTCATGGATCAGAATAATCCCTTGTCTGAGGTGACACACAAGCGACGCGTTTCCGCACTCGGGCCCGGTGGTTTGACTCGTGAACGGGCCGGTTTCGAAGTCCGTGACGTACATCCGACACATTATGGTCGTGTTTGCCCGATCGAGACGCCTGAAGGTCCAAATATCGGTTTGATCAATTCACTAGCTGTCTATGCACGGACAAACAAGTACGGTTTCCTTGAGACGCCTTATCGTAAAGTCAAGGACGGCATAGTGACGAATGAAATCGAATATCTTTCTGCGATTGAAGAAGGCCAGTATGTGATCGCACAGGCCAATGCCAAGGTCGATAGCAAGGGAAAAATGGTTGAGGATTTTATCCCCTGCCGTCATCAGAATGAGTTTACCTTATCGACACCAGACAAAATCGATTACATGGATGTTTCACCAAGTCAGATCGTTTCGGTTGCCGCATCGCTGATCCCGTTCCTGGAGCATGATGATGCAAACCGTGCCTTGATGGGATCTAACATGCAACGTCAGGCAGTGCCTGTACTCAAAGCAGAAAAGCCATTGTGTGGTACGGGTCTGGAACTGACTGTGGCAAGAGATTCTGGTGTGACAGTTGTTGCTCAACGTGGTGGTGTCATTGATTCTGTAGATGCCAGCAGGATTGTAGTTCGAGTCAATGATAATGAAACCGAACCAGGAGAATCTGGTGTAGATATTTATAATCTGACCAAATACACCCGTTCCAACCAGAATACCTGTATCAATCAACGGCCATTGGTTACATTGGGTGACAAAATATCCCGTGGCGATGTCCTTGCTGATGGACCTTCGACTGATCTTGGCGAGCTGGCGCTTGGACAAAACATGCTGGTGGCATTTATGCCCTGGAATGGTTATAACTTTGAGGACTCGATCCTGATTTCTGAACGTGTGGTTCAAGAAGATCGTTATACCAGCATCCATATTGAAGAACTGACTTGTGTAGCACGGGATACAAAGCTTGGTGCTGAAGAAATCACAGCGGATATCCCCAATGTCAGCGAAAGTGCGCTGTCCAAGTTGGATGAATCCGGTATTGTCTATATTGGTGCCAAGGTCCAGCCTGGTGATATTCTTGTTGGTAAAGTTACACCAAAAGGCGAGACTCAGCTGACACCGGAAGAAAAACTTCTCCGTGCAATCTTTGGCGAAAAAGCATCGGATGTGAAGGATACTTCCTTACGCGTACCATCAGGAAAATACGGCACCATTATCGATGTACAGGTATTTACTCGCGATGGAGTGGAAAAAGATGCCCGTGCACTCTCTATTGAAAAGTCAGAAATGGCCAGAGTGCGCAAGGATCTAGATGACCAGCTGCGAATCATGATTGGTGACGTCTATCAGCGGGTTGAAAAACTGTTGATTGGAGCAGTCGCGAAAAAGGGTCCTAAGGGGCTGAAGAAAGGCAGTAAGATAACAAAAGACTATCTTGCAGATCTGGATCGTGAAAAGTGGTTTGAGATCAGCCTTGAAGATGACAAGGCCAATGAGGAGCTGGAAAGTGCTGCGGCACAGATCGAAGAACACAAGATTGCTTTTGAAAAGCTGTTCGAAGAGAAGCGTATCAAGCTGACCAGTGGAGACGACCTGGCACCAGGTGTTCTGAAGATGATCAAGGTCTATATGGCCGTAAGACGTGTCCTTCAGCCTGGCGACAAAATGGCTGGGCGTCACGGCAACAAAGGCGTTATCTCTAATATAGTTCCGGTTGAAGATATGCCGCATATGGAAGATGGTACACCGGTTGACATTGTCCTGAATCCACTTGGTGTTCCTTCACGTATGAACATTGGACAGATTCTTGAGACCCATCTTGGCTGGGCTGCAAAAGGCTTGGGAATCAAGATCGGTAAAATGCTCAAAACCCAGGAAAAAGTTGTAGAGTTGAGAAAATTCCTGGAAGACATCTACAACAGGACCGGCAAAAAAGAGGCTCTCAAGGAATTCAGTGATGAAGAAATCCTGACACTCGCAGAAAATCTGAAATCTGGGGTCCCTATGGCAACACCGGTGTTCGATGGTGCCACTGAAGACGAGATCAAGGATATGTTGGAGCTCGCCGATCTACCACGTAGTGGTCAGACAATCTTGATTGATGGCCAAACGGGCGAGAAGTTTGATCGGCCGGTTACTGTGGGATACATGTATATGTTGAAACTGAACCATCTGGTTGATGATAAGATGCATGCACGCTCGACGGGCCCATACAGCCTGGTTACCCAGCAGCCACTGGGAGGTAAGGCGCAGTTTGGTGGTCAGCGTTTTGGTGAAATGGAGGTATGGGCATTGGAAGCCTATGGTGCGGCCTATACTCTGCAGGAAATGCTCACTGTCAAGTCCGACGATGTTCAGGGCAGGACCAAGATGTACAAGAACATCGTGGATGGCAACCATCAGATGGAAGCGGGTATGCCGGAATCATTCAATGTCCTGTTGAAAGAGATTCGATCTCTGGGTATTGATATTGAACTCGAACGACGCGATTAATTTAGCCCTCAAACTGGAGGCAGTATCTTGAAAGACTTATTAAATTTTCTGAGACAACAAAGTCACGTTGAAGATTTCGACGCGATAAGTATTGGACTGGCATCTCCAGAAAAGATCCGCTCATGGTCTTACGGAGAGGTTAAAAAACCTGAAACAATCAATTATCGCACGTTCAAGCCCGAACGGGATGGGTTGTTTTGTGCGAAGACATTCGGACCGGTCAAGGACTATGAATGCCTGTGCGGGAAATATAAACGTCTGAAACATCGCGGTGTGGTCTGTGAAAAGTGTGGTGTAGAAGTCACTCAGGCCAAAGTACGCCGTGAACGCATGGGCCATATTGAGCTTGCCTGTCCTGTAGCCCATATCTGGTATCAGAAATCCCTGCCATCCCGGATGGGACTGTTATTGGATATGACTCTCCGGGATATTGAGCGAGTTCTCTATTTCGAGGCTTACGTGGTTACTGATCCAGGCATGACCGCACTGGAGCAAGGTCAGTTGTTGTCTGAAGAAAACTACTTGGATGCTGTCGAGGAATACGGAGATGATTTCACAGCAAAGATGGGTGCGGAAGCAATTCTTGATTTACTTAACGACATCGATCTGGCTGAAGAAATCAAAGCGATACGGGAAGCACTTCCATCTACGACTTCAGAAACCAAACTGAAGAAGATGACCAAGCGTCTTAAGTTGATGGAAGGTTTTCTTCATTCCGGTAATAAGCCAGAGTGGATGATTCTTCGAGTTTTGCCGGTCCTTCCTCCAGAGTTACGGCCACTGGTACCACTCGACGGCGGGCGCTTTGCCACATCTGATCTGAACGATCTGTATCGCAGAGTGATCAACCGAAACAATCGTCTCAAGCGGCTTCTTGATTTGGGTGCGCCGGATATCATTGTCCGCAATGAGAAACGTATGTTGCAGGAATCGGTCGATGCTCTCCTGGACAACGGTCGTCGAGGGCGTGCCATTACCGGCACCAATAAGCTGCCACTCAAGTCCCTGGCAGATATGATCAAGGGTAAGCAGGGCCGTTTTCGTCAGAATCTGTTGGGTAAACGAGTAGACTACTCTGGCCGTTCAGTTATCGTGGTCGGCCCCTCACTGCGACTACACCAATGTGGTTTGCCGAAAAAGATGGCGCTGGAGCTCTTTAAGCCGTTCATATTCAGCAAACTTGAACGGCTGGGCATTGCAACTACGATCAAGGCTGCAAAGAAGGCGGTCGAAAGAGAGGGGCCTGAAGTTTGGGATATTCTGGAAGATGTGATCCGTGAACATCCTGTCATGCTCAACAGGGCGCCGACGCTGCATCGTTTGGGTATTCAGGCCTTTGAGCCGATCCTGATCGAAGGTAAGGCAATTCAGCTCCATCCGTTGGTGTGTACCGCCTTTAATGCAGACTTTGACGGCGACCAAATGGCTGTCCACGTACCACTGTCGATAGAGGCACAGCTAGAAGCCAGGACACTGATGATGTCCACCAATAATGTCCTTTCGCCTGCAAATGGCGAACCGATCATCGTTCCCTCCCAGGACGTGGTTCTTGGTCTGTATTACATGACACGTGAATCCATCGGTGCTAAGGGAGAGGGGATGAGTTTTGCGAATGTGGGAGAAGTGATCCGGGCATATGAAGCAGGAGCTGTAAGTATCCACGCAAAAATCAAAGTACGGATTACCGAAACAAATACAGTTGACGGTGAAAAAGTACGGAAGACGCGAATGGTCGATACCACAGCCGGTCGTGCCATGCTGTCTGAGATCCTTCCTGAAGGATTATCATTTGACCTGGTTAATCAGGTGATGAACAAAAAAGCGATCTCGAACTTGATCAACAGTTGTTACCGAGAGCTGGATGTCAAGGATACCGTGGTGTTTGCTGACCAGTTGATGTACAAGGGGTTTCGGATGGCAACCCGTGCGGGTGTTTCCATCGGTATCGAAGACATGGTTGTTCCGAAGGTCAAATCGGAAATCATCAAACAGGCTGAGGAGGGCGTCAGGGAAATTGAAGAACAATACGCCAATGGTTTGGTGACTAATGGTGAACGCTATAATAAGGTGGTCGATATCTGGTCTCATACCAATGATCAGGTTGCAAAGGCCATGATGGAAGAGCTGGGTACTGAAAAAGTTATTGATGCGGAGGGAAAAGAGGTGTCACAACCTTCTTTCAATTCCATTTTCATGATGGCGGATTCGGGGGCTCGTGGTTCGGCCGCACAGATCAGACAGCTTGCTGGCATGCGAGGCCTGATGGCAAAACCGGACGGTTCGATCATCGAAACCCCGATCAAGGCAAACTTCCGGGAGGGTTTAGACGTTCTGCAGTACTTCATCTCAACCCATGGCGCACGTAAGGGTCTCGCGGATACCGCACTGAAAACGGCAAACTCCGGATACCTGACCCGCCGTTTAGTCGATGTTGCACAGGATCTGGTGGTTACTGAAGAAGACTGCGGTACAGAAGATGGTCTTGTCATGAATCCAATCATCGAAGGTGGTGATGTTGTGGAACCGCTGCGTGAACGTGTACTGGGCAGAGTTGTTGCCGAGGACGTTTACAAACCCGGTGGTGATGAAATTGTCGTCAAGCGCAATGTGCTTCTGGATGAAAACTGGATCGACATACTCGAGAAGAATGGTATTGATGAAGTCAAGGTCCGATCCGCCATCACATGTAAAACTCACTATGGAGTCTGTCGTGCCTGTTATGGACGTGATCTGGCTCGTGGTGACATGGTCAACGTGGGTGAGGCTGTCGGCGTCATGGCAGCACAATCGATCGGTGAACCTGGTACGCAGCTAACAATGCGTACGTTCCATATCGGTGGTGCAGCCTCCCGTACAGTTGCTGTCAACAGTATCGAGGTTAAGTCGAAAGGGACAGTCAAACTGCACAATATCAAACTTCTGGAACGTGCCGATGGGAAGCTGATCACGGTCTCTCGCTCCGGTGGTCTGGCCATAATTGACGAAAATGGCCGTGAAAAGGAACGTTACAAGGTTCCCTACGGAGCTGAACTGTCAGTCAAAGAAGGGAGTGAAGTTGAACCAGGGCAGGTTGTCGCCACATGGGATCCACATACCCATCCAGTGATTTCTGAAGTAAAAGGTATCGTCGAATTTAGTGACATCATCGAAGGAACAACCGTTGTACGCGAAGTCGACGAAATTACGGGTATGTCCAGTCTGGTGGTTACTGATCCGAAACAGCGTCCCGCTGCTGCTAAGGATCTGAAGCCAACTGTTAGATTGGTGGATGGAAAAGGAAAGGATCTGTACATTCCAGGCACAAAGATTCCCGCACATTACCCATTACCTGCCAATGCCGTCATTGTTGTTAATGACAAACAGGAAGTTAATGTCGGTGATGTCATTGCCCGTCTGCTTCAGGAATCAGCCAAGACCCGTGACATCACTGGTGGTCTACCTCGTGTTGCCGATCTGTTTGAGGCAAGGAAACCGAAAGAGCCTGCAATTCTGGCAGAGGCAACCGGTACAGTCAGTTTCGGTAAGGAAACTAAAGGCAAACAACGGCTCATTATTACCGATACAAATGGGGAGCAGACAGAGACCCTGATCCCGAAATGGCGGCATATCAATGTGTTTGAGGGTGAGCATGTAGAACGTGGCGAAATGATTGTTGATGGTGCTCCGGATGCTCATGATATCTTGCGTCTCAAGGGTATTTTGGCACTAGCTGAATATATCGTTCATGAGGTTCAGGATGTTTACAGGCTCCAAGGTGTGAAAATCAATGATAAGCACATTGAAGTGATAGTGCGCCAGATGCTAAGAAAGGTCGAAATTGAGGATCCGGGTGATACTCGCTACCTAAAAGGTGAACAAATAGAAAAAGAGGCCATCCTGATTGAGAATGAACGTATGAAGGCGGAGGGCAAGCAACCTGCGAAGTGGCGACAGTTGCTGTTGGGTATTACCAAAGCATCTCTGGCCACCGAATCCTTTATTTCAGCAGCCTCGTTCCAGGAAACCACCCGTGTCTTGACTGAGGCGTCCGTCAACGGGAAGAAGGACGAATTACGAGGTCTGAAAGAGAACGTTATTGTTGGACGATTGATCCCGGCAGGGACTGGATACGCCTACCATAAGGATCGTCGGCGGAAGCGTTCAGACGAACTCACAGAAATGATGGCTGTTCCAACAGAAGAAAACGGGCAGGGATCATCAGAGGAAACAAAGATTGAACAACCGCCACAGGTTGACGATGATCTTGACGCAGCTTCTGAAAGCGCTTGAAGAAGAGATAGCAGGGGCATTGAAACATTCGGTGTTTACCTAAAAAAGATCATCTTTGGCCTTGACAGGTTGCGGTAAGGAAAATACAATTCCGCCTCTTTATTGACAGGCTTGGCTTTTGCCAAGTCTGTCATTTTTTTCAGACCATCGAAAAGGTGTAAACACATCATCATTTCGGTGGTTAGTTTTTTTTAGGCTATATGGTTTTTTGTAAGAGACATATAGATTGAGGAAGTTATTTGCATGGCAACAATAAACCAGCTGGTTAGAAAACCGCGTAAGCGCCAGAGGGCTAAGAGCAAGGTTCCTGCTCTGGAAAGCTGTCCGCAGAGAAGAGGCGTTTGTACTCGCGTATATACGACTACGCCAAAAAAACCTAACTCTGCAATGAGAAAGGTTGCCCGTGTAAGATTGACAAACGGTTATGAAGTTACCACTTATATTGGTGGTGAAGGGCATAATCTACAGGAACACTCGGTTATTCTTATACGAGGCGGTCGTGTCAAGGACTTGCCCGGTGTTCGATACCATACTGTTCGCGGTACGCTTGATACAGCTGGTGTTGCTGATAGAAGGAAAGGGCGCTCCAAGTATGGAACCAAACGACCCAAGTCGTAATTCAGAGAAATATAAAATTAAGCGGAAAATCAGGTTAAAACATGTCCAGAAGAAGAGTTGCTGCTAAGAGAACTATACTCCCTGATCCAAAGTTCGGAGACGAAACACTGGCCAAGTTCGTCAATATGGTAATGAAAGATGGCAAGAAGTCTATTGCCGAAAAGATTGTCTATGGTGCACTTGACCAAATGAAAGAAAAAGGCATGAACGATCCTCTGGAAGCCTTTAGCCAGGCACTTGACAATATCCGGCCTAAGGTTGAAGTGAAATCGCGCCGTGTGGGTGGTGCCACATATCAGGTGCCTGTAGAAGTACGCGCCAACAGGCGTACCGCACTGGCGATGCGCTGGTTGGTTGAAGCGGCACGCAAACGTGGTGAGAAGACCATGGGTCTACGGATAGCTGGAGAATTGATGGATGCCTATGAAAATCGAGGGGCGGCTGTCAAGAAGAAGGAAGATACACACAGAATGGCAGAGGCAAATAGGGCATTCTCTCATTTCCGCTGGTAAGAGGGAAAGGGGAAGCAGATTGTGGCGCGCAAAACTCCAATAGAGCGGTATCGTAATGTTGGAATTATGGCCCACATTGATGCAGGTAAGACAACGACAACAGAAAGAATTCTGTTTTATACCGGCATCTCTCACAAGATAGGGGAAGTTCATGATGGCGCTGCTGTTATGGACTGGATGGAGCAGGAGCAGGAGAGAGGGATAACCATTACTTCTGCTGCGACAACATGCTTTTGGCGTGGCATGGATAAAAATTTCGATGAACATCGCATCAATATCATCGATACGCCAGGGCATGTGGATTTTACGATCGAGGTCGAACGATCATTACGTGTCCTTGATGGTGCTGTTGCTGTTTTTTGTGCTGTGGGAGGTGTAGAGCCTCAGTCAGAAACAGTCTGGAGGCAGGCCGACAAGTACCATGTCCCACGAATTGGGTTCGTGAACAAGATGGACAGGTCTGGGGCTGATTTTATGCGGGTGGTCGGGCAGATCAAGGATAGATTGGGAAGTAACCCTATATTGTTGCAACTGCCTATTGGTGCTGAAGAAAATTTTGAAGGGGTTGTAGACCTCATCAAAATGAAAGCAATTTACTGGGATGAAGAAACCCAAGGTGCCAAGTTCGAAGAGGATGCAGTGCCGGAGGCAATGCTGGAAGAATGTGAGGGGTATCGGGAAAAGCTAGTTGAAACAGCTGCAGAAGCCTCTGATGAATTGATGGAAAAATATCTGGAAGGTGAAGAGCTTTCAGATGAAGAGATAAAAAAAGGTCTGCGCAAAAGAACGCTGGATAACGAAATCGTACTGATTTGTTGTGGTTCGGCTTTCAAGAACAAGGGTGTTCAGGCCATGCTGGATGCGATTGTCGAATACCTGCCTTCGCCGATTGATGTGCCGCCTATCAAGGGGGAGCTGAAGGATGGGAGTGAAGGTGAACGTCTTGCAAGTGATGAAGCACCTTTTGCTTCGCTGGCGTTCAAGATTGCGACAGATCCATTTGTCGGGACGTTGACATTTATACGGGTTTATTCCGGGGTTTTGTCAACTGGAGACACTGTCTATAACCCGATTAAGGACAAGAAAGAAAGAATTGGCCGTTTGCTGCAAATGCACGCCAATCACCGTGAAGAAATTAAGGAAGTTCGAGCGGGTGATATCGCAGCAGCAGTCGGGCTTAAAGATGTAACAACGGGTGATACGCTGTGTGATCTGAAAGAAATAATCACACTGGAACGAATGGAATTCCCGGAGCCGGTAATTTCAGTCGCTGTTGAGCCGAAAACTAAAGCTGATCAGGAAAAGATGGGGGTGGCTTTGTCGAAACTGGCACAGGAAGATCCATCCTTCCGGGTTCGATCAGATGAGGAGTCGGGTCAGACGATCATATCGGGGATGGGAGAGCTGCATCTTGATATTATTGTTGATCGGATGCGACGCGAATTTGGGGTTGAGGCCAATATTGGTAAGCCACAGGTGGCTTACCGCGAGACGATAAGAAAGACAGTCGAAAAGGCGGAAGGCAAATTTGTTCGACAATCGGGTGGTCGTGGCCAGTATGGGCACGTCATTCTGAAAATCGAACCAATGGAGGCGGGAGCCGGTTTCGAATTTGTCAATGAGATCGTTGGTGGGACGGTTCCCAAGGAATACATACCAGCGGTTGAAAAAGGAATACGAGAACAGATGGAAAACGGTGTCCTCGCTGGATATCCGGTAGTTGACATCAAGGTAACACTCTACGATGGGTCGTATCATGATGTGGACTCGTCAGAAATGGCCTTTAAAGTTGCAGGCTCAATGGCCTTCAGAGAAGGCGTAAGCCGGGCAGATCCAGTATTGCTTGAGCCGATTATGTCTGTGGAGGTTGTTACACCAGAGGAATATCTCGGCACGGTAAATGGTGACTTGAATCGCCGCCGAGGAATACTGCAGGGAACGGAAGACTCACCTGCTGGCAAGGTAATTAAGGTAGAGGTTCCATTGAGTGAAATGTTTGGGTATGCCACTGCACTGCGTTCAAGCACACAGGGCAGAGCAACCTACACAATGGAATTCTCACATTACGCAGAGGCGCCGCAGAATATTGCGGACGCAGTAATCAACCAACATGGTTAACTAATTAACAAGTTTGGTGGCTTAAAGAAATTAGATAAGTTAAAGGGGTATCAAGGTGTCCAAGGAAAAATTTGAACGAAGCAAACCACATGTGAATGTCGGCACAATTGGTCATGTAGACCATGGTAAGACGACCCTGACGGCGGCGATCACGACGCATCAGGCGCAGAAATTTGGTGGAGAATCGAAAGCCTACGACCAGATAGACAACGCCCCGGAAGAGCGAGAGCGAGGGATAACCATCGCGACTGCGCACGTGGAATACGAGAGCGAGAAACGCCACTATGCTCATGTTGACTGTCCGGGACATGCGGACTACGTGAAGAACATGATCACGGGTGCGGCGCAGATGGACGGAGCGATACTGGTGGTATCGGCGGCGGATGGCCCGATGCCTCAGACGCGGGAACACATTCTTCTTTCTCGTCAGGTAGGTGTACCCTACATCATTGTGTACATGAACAAGGCCGACATGGTGGATGACGAAGAACTACTGGAACTGGTGGAGATGGAGATCCGCGAACTTCTGGACAGCTACGACTTTCCTGGCGACGACACCCCGGTCATTATCGGCTCTGCACTGAAGGCGCTGGAAGGCGACGACAGCGAAATAGGGACGCAGAGCATAGACAAGCTGGTGGCTGCGCTGGACAGCTACATTCCGGATCCGGAACGTGCAGTGGATGGGACCTTTATCATGCCGATAGAAGACGTATTCTCCATATCGGGCCGAGGCACGGTAGTGACGGGGCGAATTGAGCGGGGCGTAATTCACGTAGGAGACGAAGTGGAGATAGTGGGTATTCGTGAAACCCAGACCACCACCTGCACGGGTGTAGAGATGTTCCGCAAACTTCTTGACGAAGGTCAGGCGGGAGACAACGTAGGCGTTTTGCTCCGGGGGACCAAGCGAGACGAAGTGGAGCGCGGACAGGTTTTGGCGCAGCCTGGGACGATCAAGCCGCACACTCACTTTGAAGCGGAAGTTTACGTTCTTTCGAAAGACGAAGGCGGACGTCACACTCCCTTTTTCAACAACTACCGTCCCCAATTTTACTTTCGGACGACGGACGTGACGGGTGCGGTGGAGCTTCCTGAAGGGACTGAAATGGTGATGCCGGGGGACAACGTGAAGATGACCGTCAAACTGATTGCTCCGATTGCGATGGAAGAAGGGCTACGCTTTGCGATTCGTGAAGGTGGCCGGACTGTTGGAGCGGGTGTTGTTTCCAAGATTATTGAGTGATCTGGATAAATTAGACTTAGGTAAAAAAAATGAGTGAACAAGTCATCCGAATCCGTCTCAGAGCTTTCGACCATCGTTTAATTGATGTATCGACCAAGGAGATTATTGAGACAGCGAAACGTACCGGTGCACAGGTGAAGGGTCCAATTCCTTTGCCTACCAAGAAAGAACGATTCACCGTGCTGATTTCGCCGCATGTCAACAAAGATGCGCGTGATCAGTATGAAATCAGAACGCATAAGCGTCTGCTGGATATCATCAGCCCAACTGACAAAACGGTTGATGCGCTAATGAAGCTGGATCTGGCAGCGGGTGTCGATGTTCAAATCAAACTGAACTGATTTTTAAGAAGGTCATAAGAAATGTCACTTGGATTAGTAGGACAAAAACGCGGGATGACGCGGATTTTTACAGAAGATGGTGTCTCGATTCCTGTCACTGTAATTGAGGTTGAACCAAACCGTGTCACACAGGTTAAATCTGCCGAATCAGATGGGTACCGTGCGGTGCAGGTAACAACAGGTTTCAAACACAGAAACCGTGTGAACAAACCGCAAGCAGGTATCTTTGCCAAAGCTGGGACAGATGCTGGCAGAGGATTGTGGGAATTCCGCCTCGATGAGGGAGAAGGCGAAAATCTCAAGCCTGGTGAGGAAATCAAGGTTGATATTTTCGAAGAAGGCCAGAAAGTCGATATTGCTGGAACAACAATTGGTAAGGGTTATGCTGGTGTCATAAAACGGCATAACTTCTCCACGCAGGATGCGACACACGGTAACTCTCTGGCGCATCGTTTGCCCGGCTCTATTGGCCAGTGTCAGACACCTGGGCGAGTATTTAAAGGGAAAAAAATGTCTGGCCATATGGGCAACGTTAGGCGCACTATCCAGAATCTAGAAATTGTCCGGGTTGATACTGAAAGAAACCTTCTGCTTGTCAAAGGGGCAGTACCTGGAGTAAAGGGTGGTGATTTACTGATCAAGCGTACAACACGCGTATAAGGGTATTGAGATGGATTTAAATCTACATTCATATGAAAAAGGCTCAGCAGATGGAAAAGTCACCGTCACTGACGATCTATTCGCAGTAGATTACAACGAAGGGTTGATCCATCAGGTTGTAACTGCCTATTCAGCTGCTGCTAGAGCGGGAACGAAAGCCAACAAGTCACGCTCAGATGTACGTGGTGGTGGTATCAAACCCTGGCGTCAAAAAGGAACTGGTCGTGCGCGGGCAGGTACGATTCGCAGCCCGATCTGGCGTAGTGGAGGTGTTGCCTTCGCAGCCAGGCCAAGGAATTATGAACAGAAAATCAACCGCAAGATGTACCGTAAGGCCATAGCTGGCATCTTTTCAGAACTAGTACGTCAGAATCGGTTATATGTGATTGATACCATTGATGTTGCTGAACCGAAAACAAAAATGCTGGTTGCAGGGCTTGAAAAACTAGGTCTTGGAGATGATGTTCTTATCATCACCGCTGAAATCCCTGAAAACCTGTATCTTGCATCACGCAACCTCTATCATGTTGGCATTGTTGATGTCGAAGGGATAGATCCTGTCAGTTTGATTGGTTTCAAGAATGTCATTGTTACGAAGGATGCCATCAGCAAACTGGAGGCGAAATACTCATGAATAAAGAACAATTGAGCAGTATTTTGTTAGCGCCGAGGATCTCGGAAAAAACAGCGAGGTTGGCTGATACTGCGAACCAGTTTGTCTTCGATGTAGCAAAAACAGCAACCAAACCTGATATAAAAAAAGCGGTCGAGATGATGTTTGATGTAGAGGTTGCCTCTGTTCAGGTTGTGAACCAGAAAGGCAAAACAAAAATGTTCAAACGCCAGGCTGGGAAGAGATCAGATGTAAAAAAAGCTTATGTACGTCTGAAACCAGGCCATGATATAGAATTTATTGCTTCAGAATAAGCAAGGATAAGGTTACTGAAATGGCACTTGTAAAAGCAAAACCAACGTCACCTGGCCGTAGAGGGCTGGTTCGGGTTGTTACTCCAGAACTGCATAAAGGCGAACCCTATCGTCCATTATTGGAACATCAATCCCGCAAATCAGGACGTAATAACCACGGAAGGATCACTGTGCGCCACCGTGGTGGTGGCCACAAGCAACGCTATCGAGTTATTGATTTCAAACGTAATAAAGATGACATAATGGCAAGGGTCGAGAGAATCGAATACGATCCTAATCGTACAGCCCATATCGCTTTAATCACATATGTCGATGGCGAAAAACGATATATTATTGCACCTAAAGGGATGAAAACTGGTGACGAAGTCATGTCAGGTGTTTCATCACCCATCAAAACGGGCAACTGTTTGCCACTAAGAAATATCCCAGTAGGTACGACTGTACATTGTGTTGAACTCAAACCCGGGAAAGGTGCGCAGCTTGCACGCAGTGCAGGTGCATCGGTACAGCTTGTTGCACGTGAAGGTGCTTATGCGACATTAAGATTACGGTCCGGTGAAATGAGAAAAGTTCTGGTCGATTGTCGGGCAACAATCGGTGAGGTCAGTAACGGGGAACATTCTCTGCGATCACTGGGCAAGGCCGGTGCCAATCGATGGCGTGGTATTCGACCAACTGTTCGAGGTGTAGCCATGAACCCAGTTGATCATCCGCATGGAGGTGGTGAAGGTAGAACGTCTGGGGGGCGTCACCCTGTCAGCCCATGGGGTATGCCGACTAAAGGTGCGAAGACCAGAAAGAACAAACGAACTGACAAACTGATCGTTCGACGACGCAACAAGAGATAATTCAGGAGTACAACAGTGGCACGTTCCATCAAGAAAGGACCATTTATTGATCATCATCTCCAAGCAAAAATTGATAAGGCTAGAGAAACGGATGACAAGAAACCTATCAAGACCTGGTCTAGACGATCGATGATCCTGCCAGACATGCTTGGATTGACAATTGCTGTTCACAACGGTCGTCAACATGTACCGGTATTTATCACTGAAAACATGGTGGGTCACAAACTTGGCGAGTTTGCGGTGACACGAACTTATCGTGGCCATATTGCAGACAAGAAATCAAAGAGATAATCGAGAGGCAATACTGAAGTCGATCAGAATTGGGAAAGAATCGTGGAAACTGTAGCAAAATTAAAGTATGCAAGAATCTCAGCACAAAAGGCCAGGTTGGTAGCTGATCAGATCAGAGGTATGAGTGTTGATCAAGCAATCAACGCGCTAACCTTTAGTACAAAAAAGGGTGCGAAGATCATTAAAAAAGTACTCGAATCTGCAATAGCCAATGCAGAACACAACAACGGTGCTGACATTGATGAATTGATTGTCAGCAGGATCCATGTTGATGAAGGACCTATTTTCAAGCGTTTTAGAGCTAGAGCTAAGGGACGTGGCAACCGAATTTTAAAGCGAACTAGCCATATAACCGTGGCCGTTCAAGAACAAGATTAGAGAAAATCCTATGGGACAAAAAGTACATCCAACCGGCATCCGACTGGGTATTGTAAAAGACTGGAATTCAACTTGGTATGCTGACTCCAGAAACTATGCGGACTACCTCAACACTGATCTGAAAGTTAGAGAATTCCTGCAGAACAAGCTCAAACATGCATCTGTAAGCCGTATTCAGATCGAAAGACCAGCCAATAATGCCAAGGTCATAATCCATACGGCCAGGCCAGGTATTGTGATCGGCAAGAAAGGTGAAGACATTGAGATGCTCAGAAACGAAATCTCAAAAATGATGGGGGTTACCGCTCACGTGAGTGTGGAAGAGATAAGAAAGCCTGAACTTGATGCCTATCTTGTCGCAGAAGGTGTTGCAAATCAGCTGGAGCGTCGTATCATGTTCCGCCGCGCTATGAAACGTGCTGTGACAAATGCCATGCGTTTGGGCGCTGAAGGTATCCGGATCAATGTAGCAGGTAGACTGAATGGTGCTGAAATCGCCAGAACACAGTGGTATAGGGAAGGAAGAGTGCCATTACACACACTACGTGCTGACATTGATTATGGAACAGCAGAGGCCTTGACCACTTACGGGATTCTAGGTGTCAAGGTTTGGATATTCAAAGGTGAGATCGTCGACAAAATAGAAACTGACGATCCTGTCTCAAGTGAAGAAAGTAATAAAGCAGGGTAATCAGGAGAGCGTAGATGCTTCAGCCTAAAAGGACAAAGTTCAGAAAACAACAGAAGGGAAGAAACCGTGGCCTTGCTCTCCGTGGAAATAGAGTTAGTTTTGGAGAATATGGTCTCAAAGCAACTACTCGCGGACGAATCACTTCTCGTCAGATCGAGGCGGGCCGACGTGCGATCACACGGCATGTAAAACGTGGTGCAAAAATCTGGATCAGAATCTTTCCAGACAAGCCGATTACCAAAAAACCACTGGAAGTAAGGCAAGGTAAAGGTAAGGGAAACGTTGAATACTGGGTTGCTGAAGTTCAGCCCGGCAAGGTGTTATACGAAATGGAAGGGGTTGCAGAACCCATTGCAAGAGAGGCTTTGAGGTTGGCAGCTGCGAAACTTCCTGTGAGAACAACATTTACATCCAGGACTGTACTGTAATGGAAGTCAAAGAATTAAGGTCAAAGAAACCTGAAGAATTGCAGAATCTGCTTCTTGATTTACGTAAAGAGCAGTTCAGTTTACGAATGCAGAAGGGTACAGGACAGGCAAGCCGTCCTCATATGTTTAAAAAACTGCGGAAGGATATTGCCAGAGTGAAGACTATTTTAAACGAAATGAAAGCCGGTAGTTGATCATGACTGAAGAAATTAAAAATACCAAAGTGGTTATAGGTCAGGTTGTCAGTAATGCGATGGACAAATCAATTACCGTCAAAGTTGAGCGTCAGGTAATGCATCCGTTGTACAAAAAATATGTCAAACGGTCAACAAAACTGATGGCACATGATGAAAACAATGAATGTAATATTGGGGATACAGTTGCGATTGAATCATGTCGGCCTCTTTCAAAGCATAAAACCTGGCGACTACAAAAAATAGTCGAAAAAGCTGCACAACTTTAACGGTTGTTTTGACATTGATTTTTTTTGAACGCGGGTTTTATTCCTGCAATTTAGAAACGGAGAAATTAAATGATACAGATGCAGTCAATGCTCGATGCCGCAGATAATAGCGGTGCGCGCCGATTGATGTGTATCAAGGTGCTTGGTGGTTCAGGCATACGCTACGCTGGTATCGGAGATATCATCAAGGTCACGGTAAAGGAAGCGATACCACGTGGCAAGGTGAAAAAAGGAGACGTGTTTAATGCCGTTGTCGTACGCACACGTAAAGGTGTCAGACGCCCGGATGGATCACTCATACGCTTTGATGGTAACGCCGCAGTACTGCTTGACAAACAGATGAATCCTGTTGGAACACGTATCTTTGGGCCTGTGACACGTGAGCTTAGGGGGGATAAGTTTATGCGTATTGTTTCACTGGCTCCGGAAGTACTTTAGGTTAGGCAATTATGAGAAAGATTAAACAAGGTGATGACGTTGTTGTTCTGACTGGCAAGAATAGAGGAGCCAGGGGTACGGTTCGGCGTGTTCTTCCGGGAGATAAGGTGATCGTTGAGAATGTGAATCTCATCAAGAAACATGTTCGTCCAAACCCACAGATTGGTGAGCCTGGCGGAATTATTGAAAAAGAAGCACCGATTCATGTAAGTAACGTTGCTATTTATAATCCAGCCACAAAGAAGGCGGACAGGGTTGGTTTCAAGATACTTGAAGATGGCAAGAAAGTAAGATATTTCAAATCCAACGGCGAAGTCGTCGATATTTGACAGGTTTAGACATGGCTAGATTACAACAGGTTTATAAAGAAAAGATTGTGCCCAAATTGCAAGATGAGTTTGGTTACAAGAGCAATATGCAGATTCCCCAGATTACAAAAATTACACTTAACATGGGGCTTGGTGAAGCGGTCAGTGATAAAAAAGTAATTGAGCATGCAGTGAATGATCTTGCCCTGATTTCTGGGCAGAAACCTGTAGTGGTTAAAGCAAAGAAATCAGTTGCCAACTTCAAAATCCGCGAAGGCTGGCCAAATGGAGTGAAAGTTACTCTCCGTCGTGAACGTATGTATGAGTTTTTGGATCGGCTGATAACGATCGCGATCCCTCGAATCAGGGATTTCAGAGGACTGAGTAATAAATCATTTGATGGCCGTGGAAATTATTCTTTCGGCGTGAAAGAACAGATCATCTTTCCTGAGATTGATTATGACAAGATCGATGCAATTCGCGGTCTTGACGTTTGTATAACAACATCGGCAACGACTGACGAGGAAGGCCGGGCATTATTGCGTGCATTTAACTTCCCAATCAGAACATAAAAGGTTTGGAGTAAAGTTTCTTATGGCAAAGGTATCCATGGTAAACAGAGAGCGAAAACGTGCTCGACTTGTAAAAAAATATGCTGAAAAGCGTAAACAGCTAAAAGCAATGGCGGTTGATATGAGTCTGACTGAAGAAGAGCGAAACAAGGCGCGAGTTGCTCTACAGAAATTACCAAGGGATTCAAGTCCGTCAAGAATGAGAAACCGGTGCCAGATCACGGGCCGCCCACATGGCTACTATCGAAAGTTCGGACTGGCAAGAAATCGGTTGCGTTTAGTTGCAATGAGAGGCGATGTGCCAGGACTTGTCAAAGCCAGTTGGTAAATTTGCAGAAACCGGAACGGAAATATCAATATGAGTATGCAAGATCCTATTTCAGATATGTTGACCCAGATCCGCAATGGTCAAAGCGCCTTAAAAAAGGTCGTAACCATGCCGGCATCCACTAAAAAGGTCACAATTGCAAACCTCTTGAAAGAAGAGGGGTATATTGCTGATTGCACAACTGATATCGTCGATGGCAAGCCTGTAATGACGATTGAATTGAAATATGTAAATGATCGACCAGTTATTGATTCGATCAAGAGAATCAGTAAACCTAGCCGACGAGTATATTGTGGAAGCGAAGATCTGCCTCAAATCCAAGGTGGTTACGGCATCGCTGTTATTTCAACTTCTCAAGGTGTAATGACGGATCGAGCTGCACGTCAACGTGGTATCGGTGGTGAAGTAATTTGCGCAGTTTATTAATGGAAATCTAACAATGTCCAGGATATCGAATAATCCAGTATCACTACCTTCAGGCGTCAAGTTCAATCTTGAAGGGCAGAAGGTTACGGTTGAAGGTTCAAAGGGAACATTGACTTACGTCATCCATGACTTGGTCAAGGTTGTACAGGAAGAAGAAGTGCTCAAGGTCTCTGCCAATGATTCTTCCAAGCAGGCGAATGCCTTAGCTGGAACAACGCGGTCCTTGCTACAGAACATGGTTACCGGAGTTACCGAGGGGTTTGAAAAGAAACTGGAAATCAACGGTGTCGGTTATCGCGCACAGGTGCAGGGGAAAGTGCTCAATCTGACACTGGGTTTTTCTCATCCAGTAAACTATGAAATTCCTGAGGGAATTACTATTGAAACGCCGAGCCAGACAGAGATTGTTGTCAAGGGCATCGATAAACAGAAGGTTGGACAAGTGTCTGCAGAGATCCGCAACTATAGAAAACCAGAACCTTATAAAGGTAAGGGTATAAAGTATGCGGATGAAGTGATTGTCCGTAAGGAAGCCAAGAAAGCCTAGGTGAAATGATGAATAAAAAAGCTTCAAGAATGAGACGCTCCGTCAAGGCACGAGCAAAAATAAGGGAATTGGGAGCCCACAGATTGACTGTGCATAGAACACCGCGGCATATCTATGCTCAAGTGATTACTCCTGAAGGTGGTAGAGTTCTCGCCAGTGCTTCAACAGTGGATAAGTCGTTACGTTCCGAAGTCAATAATGGTGGAAATATCGAGGCGGCAATAAAGGTAGGTACCGCTATCGCCGAACGTTGCAGACAAGCCGGCATTGAGACGGTAGCTTTTGATCGATCCGGCTATAAGTACCACGGTCGTGTTAAAGCGTTGGCTGATGCTGCACGTGAGGCCGGGCTCAAATTCTAGAATAAGGTTACAAGATTATGGCAGCTAGTAAAGATCAGGGTGAAGGTTATATCGAGAAACTGGTTCACGTGAACCGTGTTGCCAAGGTGGTAAAAGGCGGTCGAATTTTTGGTTTCTCAGCTTTGACTGTTGTTGGTGATGGGGAAGGTCGAATAGGCTTTGGTAGAGGCAAGGCTCGTGAGGTTCCTGTAGCGATACAGAAAGCAATGGAAAATGCAAGAAGGAATATGAAAACCGTCCCACTTAAAGACGGGACTCTTCAGTATCCCATAACAGCCGAATTTGGAGCTGCAAAAATTCATATGCGCCCTGCTTCAGAAGGTACCGGAATTATTGCCGGTGGACCTATGCGTGCAGTTTTTGAGGCTGTTGGTGTAAATAATGTTCTGGCCAAATGTATTGGATCGAATAATCCCATCAATGTGGTCAGAGCAACCATTAAAGGGCTTGTTGAGATGAAAGACCCCGAATACTATGCCACCAAGCGTGGTAAATCGGTGGATGAAATTACGGAATAATCATGGCCAAACAAAACGAACTGAAAGTTACATTAATCAAAAGCCTGAATGGCCGGAGGACGTCACATAAGGCTTGTGTGCACGGACTCGGATTGAGGCGGATCAGACACAGTGTTGTCGTCAGCGATACGCCTGAAAATCGTGGCATGATCAACAAGGTTTCATACCTGTTACAGGTTGAGGAAGTTTAAATGCGACTTAACACTATTAAACCCGCACAAGGTTCAAGACGATCACGGAAAAGAGTCGGTCGTGGCATTGGTTCTGGATCAGGCAAGACCTGTGGACGAGGCCATAAAGGACAGCATTCGCGTTCTGGCGGTTATCACAAGGTTGGTTTCGAAGGTGGACAGATGCCTCTGCAGCGGCGACTGCCGAAGTTTGGTTTCACCTCTCGAAAGTCGCTCTCAAAGGCAGAGATTAGGCTGAATGAACTAGAACTTGCCAATACTGATATTATCGATATCGATGCGTTGAAGAAGGCTGATCTGATTTCAAACAATATTAAGCATGTCAAGGTGATCTTGTCTGGCGAAATCAAGAAGGCGATTACATTGAAAGGGATTGCAGCAACAAAAGGAGCGAAAGCTGCAATAGAAGCTGCAGGCGGAAAACTGGAAGATTAAGTGGCTTCAAAAAAGAAAAAACAACAGGCTGCTATGCCAGGTGGGATATCCGCTATCGGTGAAGTTTCTGAGTTGAAACAGCGTCTGCTTTTCCTGATCGGTGCTTTGGTTGTTTTCCGTATTTGCACGCACATACCCGTTCCCGGAATAAATCCTTACGCCTTGGCCGCATTGTTTGAACAGCAGAAAGGAACCATCCTGGACATGTTCAACATGTTCTCTGGTGGTGCTTTGAAACGATTTTCTGTCGTTGCATTGGGGATTATGCCCTATATTTCAGCTTCAATTATTATGCAGCTTCTGACAGTCGTGCACCCGAAGCTTGAGCAGCTTAAAAAAGAGGGAGAAGCTGGACGCAGGAAAATCACTCAATACACTCGTTATGGGACAGTCGTTCTCGCAACATTCCAGGCAATTGGCATTGCAATTGCCCTTGAAGGTCAGTCAGTCAACGGGCTGGGCTTGGTGATTGATCCAGGAATAGCCTTTCGTATTACGGCTGTCACGACGTTAGTCACGGGGACTCTTTTTTTGATGTGGTTGGGTGAGCAAATTACCGAGCGTGGTATTGGGAATGGTATTTCGATGATCATCTTTGCTGGTATCGTTGCCGGACTGCCAGCAGCTATCGGAGGAACGCTCGAACTGGCTAGAACTGGCGAGTTACATTGGTTGATGGTGTTCGGGCTCTTTGCTTTGGCACTGCTCGTAACTGCTTTTGTCATTTTTGTCGAGCGTGGGCAAAGACGAATCACTGTCAATTATGCAAAAAGGCAGGTGGGCAGGAAAATGTACGGTGGACAAACCAGTCATCTGCCTCTTAAATTGAACATGGCAGGTGTGATTCCACCGATTTTTGCATCAAGTATCATTCTCTTCCCGAGTACGATAGCAGGATGGTTCGGTAGCAAAGAAGGGCTGGGGTGGTTAAAAGATCTCAGTACGACACTTTCACCTGGTCAGCCGCTTTATGTCATGCTTTATGCGGCAGCAATTGTCTTCTTTTGTTTCTTCTATACCGCGTTGGTGTTTAATCCACGGGAGACAGCAGAGAATCTAAAAAAATCAGGGGCATTTATTCCAGGAATTAGGCCAGGTGAACAAACAGCGAAATATATCGATGGTGTGATGACCCGTTTAACAATGGCCGGTGCGATTTATATTACTCTGGTTTGTTTGCTCCCGGAGTTTCTGATATTAAAGTTCAGCGTTCCATTCTATTTTGGGGGCACATCGTTACTGATCATTGTTGTTGTTGTAATGGATTTCATGGCCCAGGTACAGTCACATTTGATGTCACATCAGTACGAAGGTTTGATGAAAAAAGCCAATTTGAAAGGTTACGGCCGATAGGTTTTAAAGAGGTTTTGATATGAAAGTAAGAGCATCAGTTAAGAAAATGTGTAGAAATTGCAAGATCATCCGCCGTAATGGCATCGTGCGCGTGATCTGTAAAGATGGCAGACATAAACAGAGACAGGGTTAAGACCTTGATCATGATCGAATATAAGAATAGAATTCAGCGCCTTTTCTGCGCGAAACAGAAGGTTAGGAGACGATAAATAATGGCTCGTGTTGCAGGGGTAAATATCCCAGATCAGAAACACACTGTAATAGCATTGACCTATATCTATGGTATTGGCAAAAGTCGCGCCAAGGAAATTTGTAAAAAGTCAGGTGTTCCAACTGATCAAAAGATCAGGGATCTGACCGAAGAGCAGCTCGAGAAACTCCGCGATGCAGTGAGTGAATATGAGGTTGAGGGTGATCTTCGAAGGGAAGTCTCCATGAATATTAAACGGCTGATGGACCTCGGTTGTTTCCGAGGCATTCGGCACCGGCGTGGATTGCCTGTGCGTGGCCAACGTACCAAAACAAATGCGAGAACCCGAAAAGGTCCAAGAAAACCAATCCGTAAATAACTATCTAATTTAGGTTTTATAAAATATGGCAAAGTCACCAGGACGAGCTAAAAAGCGAATCAAAAGAACGGTTGTTGATGCAGCTGTTCATGTTCATGCTTCATTCAACAATACCATTATTACTATTACCGATCGGCAGGGCAATACCCTTGCTTGGGCGACTGCGGGTGGGAGCGGCTTTCGTGGATCAAGAAAAAGTACGCCATTTGCTGCCCAGGTTGCTGCTGAGAGGTTGACCGACACAATGAATGAATATGGCATTCAGAATTTGGATGTCTTTATCAAAGGACCGGGTCCGGGACGTGACTCCGCAGTGCGTGCCTTGAACAATGCCGGTTTTAAAATCAGCAGCATTACCGATGTGACACCGATTCCACATAATGGATGTCGGCCACCAAAGAAACGAAGAGTATAGAGTAGATTCCTGATATGGCGAGATACATAGGACCAAAGTGTAAATTAAGTAGACGGCATGGTGTTGACCTTTTTCTGAAGAGTCGAGCAAGGCCTCTGGAATCAAAATGCCAGCTAGAGAAGCCACCTGGACAGCATGGTGATAACAGACAACGTAGAATGTCTGATTATGCTCTTCAGTTGAGTGAAAAGCAGAAACTGAGACAAATGTATGGTGTTCTGGAGCGACAATTCAGAAATTATTATAAAAAGGCTTCGCGTATCAAGGGATCGACAGGCGAAAACCTTCTGAAACTGTTGGAATGTCGTCTTGATAATGTTGTCTATAGAATGGGATTCGGCAGCACGCGTGCCGAGGCGCGGCAGCTGGTCACGCACAAGGCGATCTTGGTTAATGGCCAGACGGTCAATATTCCCTCTTACCAAGTTAAACCGGACGACGTTATTTCCGTTAGGGAAAAGAGCCGTAACCAAGTGCGAATCCAAGATTCTCTGGCAATAGCTGAACAGTTCGGGTTTCCGGAATGGATGCAAATCGATACAAAAAAGATGGAAGGTGTATTCAAATCAGTTCCTGAAAGAAGTGATTTGCCGGCAGACATCAATGAATCGCTTGTTGTCGAATTGTATTCTAAATAATACTGGTTAGGAGATTACCTTATGGCCACTTCCGCTACGGAATTTTTAAAACCACGTATTGTTGATGTAGATTTCATCAGTGATAAAAGTGCAAAGATCGTTCTTGAACCTCTTGACAGAGGTTTCGGGCATACATTAGGTAATGCTCTCCGCAGGGTTTTACTCTCTTCCATCCCGGGTTCTGCGGTCGTTGAAGCAGAAATTGAGGGTGTATTGCATGAATACACGACGATAGAAGGTGTACAGGAAGATGTGACAGACATCTTGTTGAACCTGAAAGGACTTGCTATCGCTATGCATGCGAAGGATGAGGCTACGATCACTTTGAATGTAAAGGGGCCTGCTCAGGTGACAGCAGGTGATATTGCAGTCGATCATGACATCGAAATTGTCAATAAGGATCATCATATTGCTACCCTGCATGAAGGCTCAGAACTGAATATGACAATGAAAGTCATAAAAGGCAGAGGTTATGTACCTGCAGCTTTGCAGGTAGCTGGTGATGAAAGTGATCAAGCGATTGGCAATCTCAAGCTTGATGCATCATTTAGTCCTATTCACAGGGTTGCCTATGAAGTGCAGAGTGCCCGGGTAGATCAGCGTACCGATCTGGACCGATTGGTTCTGGAGATCGAAACCAATGGTGCGATAGATCCCGAAGAAGCTTTAAAAACAGCAGTGAAGATCCTTCTCGATCAGCTCTCAGTTTTTGTTGATTTGAGCACAATTGAACCGGTCAAGGAAGAAGAAGAGGAAGAGGTCGAGATTGATCCCATTCTACTTCGATCAATTGATGATTTGGAATTGACAGTCCGATCTGCTAACTGTCTGAAGGCTGAGAGTATTTGCTATATCGGTGATTTAATCCAGAGAACGGAAGTCGAACTTTTGAAGACTCCAAACCTGGGTAAAAAATCTCTCACAGAAATCAAGAGTGTTCTCGCTCAAAGGGGGCTCTCTCTCGGAATGCGCCTGGAGAACTGGCCTCCGAAGGACTTAATTTCAAACGTAAGTAGCTCATAAGGAATTACGAAGATGCGTCATTTGAAAAGTGGACGACACTTAAACAGAACAAGCAGTCATCGCAAGGCTATGTTCAAGAACATGGCAGCGTCCTTGTTTCGCCATGAAATGATCAAAACGACCTTGCCCAAGGCTAAAGAGTTGCGGCGAGTTGCAGAACCATTGATCACTCTCGCAAAGAAAGACACCGTCGCTAATAGGCGCTTGGCGTTTGCCCGGCTTCGTGACAAGGAAATGGTCGCCAAACTCTTCGATGAGCTTGGGGCTCGATATGCAAATCGTCCAGGTGGTTATCTACGGATTCTGAAATGTGGATTTCGGGCAGGGGACGCAGCACCGATGGCAATTGTGGAACTGGTCGATCGGCCGCAAGTAAATGAGGAAGAGGTCGAAGAATAACTCTTCTTTATGAACGATCTTGAAATAAGCCGGTTTTATACCGGCTTTTTTATTGATGCCTAGGTGGAGAGAGGACGATATTTGATCCTGTGAGGTTGATCGGCTTCATCTCCCAGTCGTTTTTTTCGATCCTTCTCATAATCAGAATAGTTTCCTTCAAACCAGGTCACTTGGCTATCTCCCTCAAAAGCAAGTATGTGGGTAGCGATTCGATCCAAGAACCAACGGTCATGGGATATGATGACGGCACAACCAGGGAAATTGAGAAGAGCCTCTTCTAGTGCGCGTAGTGTTTCAACATCCAAGTCATTAGTTGGCTCATCCAGCAGTAGAACATTACCTCCTGATCGAAGCATTTTTGCGAGATGAACCCGGTTTCGTTCTCCACCGGAAAGCTGGCCTATTTTCTTTTGCTGATCCCCGCCTTTGAAGTTGAAACGACCTACATAGCGTCTTGAAGGACATTCATAGTTTTCAACCCTGATAACATCTTGGCCATCGGAGATCTCTTCCCAGACTGTTTTATTGTCATCAAGAGAATCACGGCTCTGATCTACATAAGCGAATTTTACCGTTTCACCGATCCGGATCTGTCCAGCGTCGGGCTGTTCTTGTTGTGTCAAGAGTCGAAAGAGTGTGGTTTTCCCTGCACCATTGGGCCCGATAATACCGACAATTCCACCCGGTGGCAGGGAGAAACTTAGGTTTTCATACAAAAGTTTTCCATCGTAGGCCTTTTTGAGATTTTCAGCTTCAACGACAAGATCGCCCAAACGGGGCCCGGGCGGGATATAGATCTCATTGGTTTCGTTTCGTTTTTGGAATTCCCTGGAGTTAAGCTCTTCGAATTGTTGCAGACGCGCCTTACTTTTAGCGTGACGACCTTTTGCTCCAGAACGAACCCATTCAAGTTCTGCCTTGATGGCTTTTTGATGAGCGCGTTCCTGTTTCTCCTCATGTTCAAGTCGTTGTTCCTTCTGTTCCAGCCAGGAAGAATAGTTGCCCTCCCATGGGATACCGTAGCCACGATCGAGCTCAAGGATCCAGCCGGCGACATTGTCGAGGAAATAGCGATCATGAGTTACTGCGATGACTGTACCGGGAAATTCCTCAAGATAGCGTTCGAGCCAGGCTACTGAAGCTGCATCGAGATGATTGGTTGGCTCATCCAAAAGCAATAAATCCGGTGAGGAGAGTAGTAATTTGCACAATGCGACGCGCCGTTTTTCTCCACCGGACAGCTTAGTGACATCCGCATCCCAGGGTGGCAGTCGAAGTGCATCGGCAGCCATCTCCAGCATTCGATCCAATTCCCAGGCACCGGCGGCATCAATAGCAGCTTGGACCTCTGCCTGTTTCTCAAGTAGTTCAGCCATTTCTGCATCACTCATGGGTTCTGCAAAACGGGCATTGATTTCATCGAACTGTACGAGAAGATTAGCGATTTCAGCAATACCTTCCTCGATATTGCGCCTGACATCCTTGGCAGGATCGAGTTGAGGTTCTTGTGGCAGATACCCAATCTTGAGGTTTTTCATGGGAATTACCTCACCATCAAACTCCTTATCTATTCCCGCCATGATTCGGAGCAGGCTCGACTTCCCGGCTCCGTTTAGGCCAAGAACACCGATTTTTGCACCGGGAAAGAAACTGAGTGAGATGTCTCGCAGGATGGTCCGATTTGGTGGAACCGTCTTGCTGACGCGGTTCATGGAAAAAACGTATTGAGCCATTGAATACCTCTGGGTTAAAAACAGGAACGGTTATTGCTTGATGAAAACTACAAAAGTTCAGTTATCAATTGTAAGGGAAATCATATGTTTGGATTTGGTAAAAGACAACAGACTAGCAAAAATTCCGAAGAGAATCAGGAACTGGAACGCTTACGTGCAGAACTTGCAGACGTGATCGAAGAGAGAGACAGTTTGAGAACTCTGGTAGCCAATGTGTCAACAGTGGCTGACGACTCTCATTCGAGGCATTATACCAAGGAAAAAATCTATAAGAACATGCAACTATTCAATGATTCATTGTTGTCTGTTCAAGGCTCACTGAGCGACATTGCATCGGATATGGAGAGCAAGTCCTCCCTTGCAGTCGATGCTGGAAAGATTTCGGCGACGACGGGAGAGTCCGTCGAGAGCATGGCAAGGAAACTGCACCGTATGACGGAAGATACCGCAACGACTTCAGTCAAGGTGTCTGAATTGAGCCAGAGAGCGGAAGATATTGGTGGTATTGTGAATATGATCAAGGCGATTTCAGAACAAACCAATCTGCTGGCATTAAATGCAGCGATCGAAGCGGCCAGGGCAGGTGAGATGGGGCGTGGGTTTGCAGTGGTCGCTGATGAAGTCAGAAATTTGGCGGCACGCGCCAGTGAAGCAACCAACGAGATTGAAGAACTGGTCACGATCATCCAGACAGACACCCAGGAAGCCAAGGCGCAGATGGATAAAGTCATCGAAGAATCGGATGGACTGAGTGTGATCACGGAAGAAGCAACCCAAAACATGAAAAGCCTCATCGCCATCTCCTCAGAAATGGAGGATGCGATCGCACGGAGTGCGATATACAGTTTTGCCGAGCTGGCGAAGATCGATCATCTGATCTACAAGTTTGGTATTTATCAAATTTTTATGGGCCTCTCAGACAAAACTGCAAAAGATTTTGCGCTTCATACCGACTGCCGTCTTGGCAAATGGTATGCCGGTGCTGGTAAAGAAGCCTTTGGAAATACACGCGCCTTTCAGGAGCTCGAGAAACCCCATCAAAAGGTGCATGAGGCGGGCGTGGCCGCAATCAACTTCTACTATGAAGGCTTGGAAGATGAAGGTGTGGAGAAGATTAAGGAAATGGAGGAGGCCAGCTTCGAGGTCATTCGCTGTCTGGATGCATTGGCTAAAAGTGACGAATCTTGAAAGCTGGTTCATGCTGGCGCATCACGAGTAAATACCCATTCTCTTTCTTTTGAGAGGGAGGGACTGAATCGGTACCCGGCCAGATCAAATGCCTTGATCTGATCGGGTTTGGTGATCCGATGAGTGATGATGAATCGGCTCATAAGACCACGGGCTTTTTTTGCATAAAAGCTGATCAGTTTGTATTCGTCATTTTTCTTGTCTTTGAATATCGGTGTGATGACGTCAGCATCAAGGTTATCAAAATTGACCGCTTTGGAATATTCGTTGGACGCAAGATTGATCAATACAGGGTTTTCTTCGAGGGAGTCATTTAGTTTCTGTGTGATCAGGTTTCCCCAAAACCGATATAGATTATCACCTCTCGGGTTTTTGAGTGGCGTCCCCATTTCGAGACGATATGGCTGGATCAGATCCAGCGGCCTCAGCAGTCCATACAGGCCAGAGAGGATCTTGAGATGGTTCTGGGCAAAATCGATGTCTGCCTTATCCAAGCTCGCCACTTCCAGTCCGGTATAGACGTCACCCTTGAACGCATAAACACACTGTTTGGAATTTTCAGGCGTAAAGGGAGTACGCCAGCTTTGATAACGTTCGTAATTAAGTAATGCCAGTTTATCACTGAGCTTCATCAGTGAGGCAAGGTCATCTGGTGTGAGCTGTTTCAGTTGATCAACCAACTCACAACTCTGTTCCAGAAACTCAGGTTGGGTATATTCAGAAATTTTTGGTTTTGTCTCAAAATCCAGAGTTTTAGCTGGTGAAATAATGATTTGCATGTCTGATCAGTAAAATTTAGGGTAGTCTATTGTACAACTTTTCAGGATAAGTTTTGGAGAGATTGAATGAGTAACCTGACGGAAAAACTACTTCAGGCGATAGAGCATTTGAACGGTATTGTGCAGGATCGTATTACGGAAGAGCAACAAAAGGATCCCTTTTACCAGCAAAAGATCTTTGAGAAATGGATCAAACAGGATGAGTGGTTGTTACGGGATCAGGCTCTTCCACTGGCGTTAGGGTTGGATCCGGACGAGAAAGACACTTTTATCGCGATTGAAGGGTTTACTGAGCAAGCGCAGAAGGCTTGGAACAGCCTGAAAGCGTTGTCCTCGGAAGGCGCAGGGCCTGCCGTTAGCAATCTGTATGATCCACCTGAGAAATGGCGTGTGGAATCAGCCAGCTATTATCGCTGGCTAATAGAAACCGGGATCACGGTTCCTGATGCATTGGACAGTCTCATGCAATTCGTACTGAATGTGGTAAAAAAACCTGTGCCTGAAATGACCCTGCCAGAGACTCCCGATCGTGCCAGTGTCGTTCCCGGCAGTCGGTCCAGTGATCGGGAAAAGGTTTTGGGTGCGGCTCTCAACATTCTTTCTAAAGAGCCGGATGCCTGCCGGGATGATTCCGGGCTGACCAATGGCAGGGCATTAGCAGAAATGATTGCAGCCCAGTCCGTCCTTTGGTTTGAAACGGCCAAACCTCCAATGACAGTGGAGGAGATGGGTTGCCTGCTTGAGAAGTGGTTGGAATAAATTGGGATCAGACAATCTGCAATTCAACTGTGCGAAAGCCTTTCCCGTCAAACAGAAAGGAGCCCAGTTCGGGTTTCCCGTTCTTCAGAGAAACAATGAGATAGAGCGTGTGGGGGTAGGCAGCTTCTTCGAGATCCTTTTTCGAAGGGAGAGGATCGCTGGCAGGATGTGAATGATAGATTCCACACAGGTGTTCTCCATACTTGCGCATGGTCTTTAACGCAGCAATCTGGGCCTGTGGCTCCATAAAGAAAGAAATGGTTTGGTCCTTAGCAACATTTGGGATGCGGTAGACACTGCTGACTTCACTCATTCTTGCCGCGATCAGTCCACATACTTCGATCTCTGGTGTCTCAAGTGCATGGTCCACTATATGCCCCATCAGGCTTTGGGGAAATCTGAATTGGTAGTGACTCATAATTGGTGCTTACCACAGACGGGACATGCGGGATCCTTGCGAAATCGCATCACCTGAAACTCACTTCTCATGGCGTCGAAAAGAAGCAGACGGCCGATCAAAGGGTTACCTGTTTCTGTGATTAGCTTGATCGTTTCGAGAGCCTGTAAGGAACCAATGATCCCAAGTAGAGGTGCAATGACACCAGTTTCACTACAGGTTTCGTTGATGGCTGTTTCATCGTTGTAGAGGCATTGGTAGCACGGGCTCTCCATTTCACGTTGATCAAAGGTGCTGATCTGACCTTCAAAGCGGATTGCCGCTCCGGAAACGAGCGGTTTTTGTGTTTTGACACAGGCTTTGTTGACCAGAAATCGAGTCTGGAAATTGTCGCTACCATCGACAACCACATCGACTTTTTCAATCTCTTCGCGGAGCTCCTTCTCCACGAGAAGTTTATTAATCAAGGTGATTTCGCAATCAGGGTTCAATGCATGTAAATGATCACGGGCAGACTCAACCTTGGGGCGACCGGTATCTGCGGTGACATGAACGATTTGACGCTGTAGATTCGACAGCTCCACGGTGTCAAAATCGACCAGTACCAAGTGACCCACACCTGCTGCGGCCAGATACATGGATGCCGGTGATCCGAGACCGCCCAGACCCATGATCATTACTGTGGCATCGAGCAATGCCTGCTGGCCTGCAACATCCAGTTCCGGCAGCATAATCTGCCGGCTGTAACGGAGGAGCTGTTCGTCTTTCATGGATCGAGATACTGTTGCCAGTGACGTCTGCGATCATTCTTGTCGGCTTTCTTCTGGCGGAATAAATAACGAGCAGCATAGGCATGCTGAACGTGGGTTTCCCAGCCTGTTGGAATCTCTTGCCAAGCTTTCTGTATCCGTTTTTTCCAATCGGATCGGCTCATCATTGTCGTACCTGTGCCAGGGTTACTCTGTCCAGACCAGCATAGTCCCTGCGAGTCTCCACTTTATGGAAATCCTCTCTTCCCAGTAGTTCGTGTATCGCTTGTTTCTGATCGTGACCATGTTCGAGTAGCAACCAACCTCCCGGGTTCAAATGCTCAGGAGCCGTATGGATAATCTCGCGGATGGCATTGAGACCATCACTACCGCTTTTTAATGCCAGCATCGGTTCATATCTTACATCACCTTCTTTTAGGCAAGAATGGTTTTCAGCGATATAGGGCGGGTTGCTGACGATCAGATCGAGCCTTGTGTCATCCAGTGCCTTGCACCAGTTACCTTGTTTGAGGATGAGATTGTTAATTTCTAAGTTCTCCATGTTCTCTTTAGCAATTTCTAGAGCTTCTGGAGAAATATCCGTTGCAATGATTGAACAGTCAGGGAAATCTTTTCTGATCTCTGATGCCAGGGCCAACGCAACGGCTCCTGTTCCTGTTCCCAAGTCAGCAATTGAACGGATAGACTGTTGATGGATTATTTCAAGAGCGATCTCGACCAGCAGTTCTGTTTCCGGTCGCGGGATAAGGGTGTACTTGTCTACTTTCAAATCCAATGACCAGAATTCCTTGTTGCCTGTGAGATATGAAACCGGTACACCCTGTTGTCTTTGATTAACCAGTTTCTGATAGGCTTGTCGGACGTGATCAGGAACTTTCTCCTCTGGGGCCTTGTAAAGATAGCTGCGATCGACACCGAGGACATGGCACAGCAGGACCTGAGCATCGAGCAGTGCGGTGTCGGAATGGATCAGAGATTTGCGGCCAAGTTCAATCAGGGCCGATACCGTCATCATGTTTCTGACAGGGATGCGATCAGATCGGCCTGATGTTCTTGGATCAGGGGTTCAATGATGAGATCGAGGTCGCCTTCCATAATTTGGTCAAGCTTGTAAAGGGTCAGATTGATGCGGTGATCGGTGACGCGTCCCTGTGGGTAGTTGTAAGTTCGGATCCTTTCCGAACGGTCGCCACTCCCGACCAGGTTACGACGGTTTTCTGCCTGCTCTGTTTGCTGTTTTTCCCGTTCGGCAGCGAGCAGTCTTGATTTCAGCAGGTTCATCGCATGTGCCTTGTTCTTATGCTGTGAGCGTTCATCTTGACACTCGACGACCACCCCGGTGGGCAAATGTGTGATTCGGATGGCAGAGTCGGTTTTGTTTACATGCTGACCGCCCGCACCGGATGCACGAAAGGTATCTATACGCAGATCAGCAGGATTGATTTCGATGTCTTCGATTTCATCCACTTCCGGCAGGACAGCAACGGTACAGGCCGAGGTATGGATACGCCCTTGTGATTCGGTTTCAGGGACGCGTTGCACCCGGTGTGCTCCGGATTCGAATTTGAGTCTGGAGTAGGCACCTTGACCAATAATACGAATAATCACCTCTTTGTATCCACCTGTCTCGCTGATACTTTCATTAATGGGTTCTATTTTCCAGTTCTGGGATTCTGCGTAACGGGTGTACATCCGTAACAAATCACCAGCGAATAGAGCCGCTTCGTCGCCACCGGTGCCGGCACGTATTTCAAGAAATAGGTTGCTGTCATCCGAGGGATCTTTGGGTAGAAGGAGAATCTTTAGTTGTTTTTCAAGTTTCTCGATCTCTGACGCGGCTTGTTTCAGTTCCTCGTTCGCCAGCTCACGCATTTCAGGATCTGGGTCCTTGAGCATTTCCCGGGCATTTTTCTGAGTTTCTATTGCTTCCCGGTAATGCTGAAAGCAGGAAACAACAGGTTCTACATCTGCATATTCGCGAGACAATTTCCGGAATCGGTTTTGATCGTTGATGATCTCAGGTTCGGCAAGCATGCCTTCCAGCTCAATTTTGCGATCAGCAATATTTTCCAGTTTTTGGATCAGGGATTCTTTCATGAATGAATAATAATCAAGATGGTGAATTAAAAGGCGTCACCGGCCGGTTTTCTTGCGAGCCGGTGCGAAATTCCGGCTGCAAGTTTACCTTAAAACTGAGATGGGATCAGTGCTCAAAACGTTCCCCGGCCAGATCCTGACCGGGAAGAGTGAATGGGGAAACTCAGGCTGTCTGCAATGTCTGCTGCTCGTTCCGATCAGGCATCGTTGCAAAACCTGATTCCTTGACCATTTCCAAAGAGCCTTCAAAAATAGCACCTTCAGCAATGACCAGATCACGAGTAATAACATTCCCGCGCAAGCGACCTGTTTTCGTAATTTCCACTTTTGTCTTCGCTTGAAGATCACCTTCAAGTGTACCGTCAATAATACAAATATTGGAAATGATATCAGCTTTGACATTTCCGCTGTCACCGATTGAAACGGTACCCGTTTCTCCTTTGATCGTTCCGCTGACCTGACCTTCGATCCTGAGCGTTCCTTCGAAGTTTATATCTCCTGTGAACTCAATTCCTTTCCCGATTAACCCAACTGATTCACTCAACGTAATACCCTCCGAAAAAATATGATAAAGAACGACTGCCTGTATAATCAGGCATCAACTATGCCACCACAAGCGTGTGAATAGAGAATTGACAATTCCTTTAAAAGTCCAGAGAACTCTTGTGAAATCAGTGAATTGTACGTCAGGATGAAATAATTGATCTGTTCCAGTGCAAGGAAGCAAAAATGAAATGGCAGTTTAATGGAAGAATATGTCGCCTGTAGATGACAAAATGGTGGGCCCGGGAGGACTCGAACCTCCGACCAATGGATTATGAGTCCACTGCTCTAACCAACTGAGCTACAGGCCCGATGTGAGGAGTGAAGTATAACGGACAGATAGAAATGCTGGAAGAGCCGGATCAGGGTGCCACCTTCCCTGATCCGGGAACAGTATCAATTATCCAGAAATGTTCGAAGCTGTTCTGAACGTGAAGGATGTCGAAGCTTTCTCAGCGCCTTGGCTTCGATCTGACGTATACGCTCACGGGTTACGTCAAACTGCTTGCCGACTTCTTCCAGCGTATGATCGGTGTTCATGCCAATACCGAAACGCATGCGCAGAACCTTGGCTTCCCGAGGTGTCAAGCCTTCCAGGACATCGCGCGTGGTCTTGCATAGACTTTCGAATGTGGCCGATTCGATCGGTGCCTGAATATTGGTGTCCTCAATAAAGTCGCCAAGATGTGAATCTTCATCATCACCGATAGGTGTCTCCATTGAGATGGGTTCCTTGGCAATTTTTAAGACTTTGCGGACCTTGTCTTCAGGCATCTGCATGCGTTCAGACAGCTCTTCGGGTGTGGGTTCACGCCCCTTTTCCTGCAAGATCTGACGGGAGATACGGTTGAGTTTGTTAATCGTCTCGATCATATGCACCGGGATACGGATAGTGCGCGCCTGATCAGCAATTGAGCGTGTAATTGCCTGCCTGATCCACCAGGTTGCATAGGTAGAGAACTTATAACCACGACGATATTCGAATTTATCTACTGCCTTCATCAGTCCAATGTTGCCTTCCTGGATCAGATCCAGGAAAAGTAGTCCGCGGTTGGTGTACTTTTTGGCAATCGAGATTACCAGTCGCAAGTTTGCTTCAACCATTTCTTTTTTCGCCCGTCTTGCCTTTGCCTCACCAATAGACATACGGCGGTTGATGTCCTTGATCTCGGGAATGGACATATTGGACATCAATTCGACGGCAAGTAGCCGTTTCTGGGCAGACTTGATCACCTCTTGCTCTTCCTTGATCTTTTCTGACCAAGGTTTACCTGCGGCAATCAGTTCGTCAGTCCATTCAAGATTTGTTTCATTGTCCGTAAAGGAGGCAATGAAGTCCTTACGCGGCATACCCGCCCTCTTCGTACAGGCGGTCATTATCGCCTTTTCCTGTTTGCGGATTTCGTCTACGATTCCACGGACTTCCTTGTTCAACCGATCGATCATTTTGGGTGTGAATTTGAATTCACGGAAACGTTCAGCAAGCTCTTTTCTCAGGGCCTTGGTCTTTTCATGATTCCTGCCCAGTTTTTTTGTGGACGCAAGCACCTTTTCGTGGAGTTTGGCCATGGTAATAAAGCGTTTCCGAGCCTCTTCCGGATCAAGGGCATTGGCATCCTCGACTTCTTCCTCTTCATCGGTATCGTCTGCGACTTCTGCAGTTGGCCGCGGTGCTGGTTGGGCAGCTTCTTCATTCGGATCAAAAAATCCGCTGATGAGATCGGTAAGCTTGATCTCTTCCGACTCGACCTTTTGGTATTCATTGAGGACTTTGTCCATGATATACGGATAGTCGGATAATGCTGCAAGAACTTGACTCAAACCTTCTTCAATACGTTTGGCAATGACGATCTCTCCCTCTCTAGTAAGCAGATCGACGGTGCCCATCTCTCGCATATACATGCGTACGGGATCGGTTGTACGACCAAATTCATTGTAGACCAGAGCAAGTGCAGCAGCAGCCTCTTCGGCTGCTTCTTCACTATCGGTCACGGCTGAGTCTGACATCAAAAGGGCATCGGCATCCGGTGCTGTTTCATGTACGGCGATACCCATATCATTGATCATGTTGATGATCTCTTCGATTTGTTCCGGATCGACGATTTCACCAGGTAAGTGATCATTGACCTCGGTATAAGTCAGGTAACCCTGTTCTTTGCCTTTGGCAATAAGGTCCTTAAGCATAGAACGTTGTTCGTCGGTCGAAACAGGTGACGTTGCGTTTTCGTTTGTATTATCCATTAATACTCTTCAATGTCTGATGTTGAAAATAAAAATGTTAGTACGAGTTTGTTCGTAACTATCTGAGCCGATTACCAATTAAGTGTAGTATCAACTCCTGATTCTCGCCAGGATCATAGCTGACACAAATTATTAATTATACAATAAATAATCCGACTCTGCGAGAGTAGGGCTTTTTAGCCCTGATCCTGTTTCTTTCGTCTAAAGACATCCTTGATTTGTTCGGTAATCTTGCCATTGGAGGTTTGAATCACGGCTGAACGCCGCTGCTTTAGAAGGTGATTTTTCAAACCCTGAAGAATACCCTCATATTCGGTTTTGATTGCAGACTCGGGTAGTTCCTTCCTTGCCATCACCAATTCTGCCAAAGTTGGATAGACTTTTTTGTTTCGCCAGTGTTCCAGAAGCTGCCCTGTCGTGATATCCGGTTTGTCTGAAATCAGCCCAATAAGTTCCTGGATTAAAGGCAAGTGGGGATCGGTGAGTTCTTCGAGTTCCATGGGAAATTCGATCTCGAGTGCAAAGTGTGGGTAATTCAGAAGAATATGGATTGCCTGCTCGACCAGGGAACGTGTCAGACGGCGATGACGGCGAGTCGTGGACCGCTGAACAGGTTTCGGTTTTTCAACTTCAGGATAGGGTGGTGGTACGAGCTGGCGGATCTGGTCTGTCGTCAGTCGTGAAAGTTCGCTCAATTGCTGCTGCATCAGAGATCGCAAAGCCCCTTGAGGCAGCCTTGCGATGAGGGGTTTGGCCAGGTCGACGAGACGGGCACGGCCTTCAAGGCGATGAATATCAACGTCTTGCAGCAGTGTAGTAAAAAGAAAGTCGGACAGGGAGGTGAAGTTTTCCCTGTTTTCGAAAAAGTCTTTCCCGCGGGAACGAACCATACTGTCTGGATCTTCACCTTCGGGCAGAAACAAAAATTGGACAGCACGACCCTCCTTAAGCAGAGGCAACGACAGTTCGAGTGCCTTCCAGGCAGCACGCCGGCCAGCATTGTCGCCATCAAAACAATAAACGATCTCGGATGTTGTCTTGAACAGACGCTGGATGTGATCACTGGTTATCGCTGTGCCCAGTGTTGCAACAGTGTTCTGGAGATCATACTGGGCAAGCGCGACAACATCCATATAGCCTTCCACGACCAGAATCCGATCCAGATCACGGCAATACTTTCGGGCCTCATAGAGACCGTAGAGCTCGCGTCCCTTATGGAAAACAGGTGTTTCTGGGCAATTGAGATATTTTGGTTCTCCCTGATCGATGATACGCCCCCCAAAGCCGATAACCCTTCCTTTGTAGTCTTGGATTGGGAACATGATGCGATCACGAAAGCGGTCATAGTAGTGTTTTTCGCTTTTATCATTACCCTCTTTTTCTATGGTCAAACCAGCACGTTGCAGAAGGTCAAGGTGTTCAGAAGACTTCCCTATCGTCTTCAGCAGGTTGTCCCAGCCAGGGGGAGCGAATCCTATTCTGTACATGGCCGCAATTTTTCCGGTCAGGCCGCGATTTTTGAGATAATGGACAGCGCGCTCTTTTTGCGGATGCTGACGGAGTTGGAGAGAGAAAAAACGGGCTGCGTCTTCAAGAAGGCTATAGATTGGCTCATTATCAGGACGCTTTCTCCCAATTTCGTTATTTTCAGGAAGCTCCATTCCAGCTCGGGATGCCAATTCCTTGATGGCTTCGACAAAATCGAGATGATTGTAATCCATGAGAAAACCAATCACGGAACCGTTTGCCCCACAGCCAAAGCAGTGATAAAACTGTTTAAGTTGGCTGACGGTGAAAGAGGGTGTTTTTTCAGTATGGAATGGACAGAGCCCTTGAAAGTCCTTGCCTGCCTTGCGCAGCTGGACGTAGTCGCCGATGACATCAACGATGTCGGTCCGACTCAACAGGTCGTCGATAAAATCCTGGGGTATGAGGCCAGCCATAGCGCCAGTATAACCGCTATGCCATAGAGAGGAGAATGATTGTTAGCGACTTAGGCGTTGTTTGATCAGTGAACTGACCTGTGCCATGTCGGCACGGCCCTGCAGTTCAGGTTTGAGTGCGGCCATGACCTTGCCCATGTCTTTCATTTCTGACGCACCAGTGTTAGTGATCACGTTCTCTATCATCTGCTGGATCTCTGCTTCTGTAAGTGGTTCGGGCAAATAGGATGTAATAATTTCCAGCTCAAATTTTTCCTGATCAGCCAGATCCTGGCGTGCGGCTTTTTCATACTGTTCTATAGACTCACGGCGCTGTTTGGCCATTTTGTCCAGAATTGCAGTGATACCGGTATCATCAAGCTCGATACGCTCATCGACCTCTCTCTGTTTGATGGCAGCAGTGATCAGACGCAGAACACCAAGGCGCGTTTTGTCTTTGGCACGCATGGCGACTTTGACGTCATCATTTAGACGTTGCTTCAGTTCACAGGTCATTGTGTTGGACTGTCGCTTAGTACAAGCGTTTTCTTTGCAGGCTGTTTCTGGAGGCCTTTTTCTGCCAGCGTTTGATCGCAGCAGCAGCTTTACGTTTTCTTTCCTGTGCGGGTTTCTCATAGAATTCACGGCGGTGGACTTCCGCAAGGATACCCGCTTTCTCGCACGCACGTTTGAAGCGGCGCAGTGCAATGTCAAAAGGTTCGTTTTCTCTTACCTTAACTGATGGCATTCGTTATTCCTGTTAGTCTAAAAATAAAGTTTCACAAAGATGAAAAGGCGCATTATTCTAGTGGCTAAAGAGGAGAAAAGCAAAGAGTATGCGCATTTTAGGTATTGAAACATCCTGCGACGAGACAGGGGTTGCTATTTATGATACCGATCAAGGCTTGTTATCTCACGCCCTGTTCAGTCAGGTAGATATGCATGCTCACTTCGGTGGTGTTGTTCCGGAGTTGGCATCCCGTGACCATATCAGAAGGATTGTACCTTTGATAAAAGAGGTTTCCGACGAAGCGAACATTCACTTCAACGCGATTGATGGAATAGCCTATACTGAAGGACCGGGGTTGGTAGGCGCTCTGTTGGTAGGTATTTCTGTTGCTCATGGGCTTTCCTGGAGTTTGCAGATCCCTGCCGTCGGAATCCACCACATGGAAGGTCATCTGCTTGCATGTATGCTTGAAGAGGAGAAGCCAAAGTTTCCCTTTATCGCTCTCTTGGTCTCAGGTGGACATACACAACTGGTTAAAGTAGAAGCCGTGGGGCGATACACAATTATGGGAGAGTCTCTGGATGATGCGGTGGGTGAGGCTTTCGACAAGACTGCGAAACTGCTCGGTCTGGGATATCCGGGAGGGCCTGTAATCGAAAAAATTGCAAGAGAAGGTCACGCAGGTATCTACAATTTTCCCCGGCCCATGATTAATCGTCCCGGACTTGATTTCAGTTTCAGTGGATTGAAGACCTTCGCGAAGAATACCTGGGAAGAGTCGAGGCAGGATCAACAGACTAAGGCAGACATTGCCAGAGCATTCTCTGAGGCAGTGTTCGACACTCTGTTCATAAAATGCCAGCGAGCAATACAGCAGACTGGCCTACGACACCTTGTGGTTGCAGGCGGAGTAAGCGCTAACAGACAACTTCGGGCTCGTTTTCGTGATCTAGAAGCTGATGTTTTTTATCCGCGGCTGGAGTTTTGTACTGATAATGGTGCGATGATTGCCTATGCTGGAGCGATCAGGCTCGTGGCTGGTGAGCAAAAAGGATTGAGTTTTGGTGCCAGACCTCGCTGGTCTCTAGATGAGTTGCAGCCACCAGCACATCTCCCGGAGAATTCCTGATGGCCTATTCACATTCTGATCAGGGCGATTTCTGCAACAAAGAAAACCGCCACCTAGCAGACTGCCAGGCAGCGGTTCTTTTAACAGGAGTCTTTAAATCAAGACGTAATCAGAGACCTTATAAATTGAGGTGATCCTGATCAGACAGCCTTTCTACGGCGTCGGCCAACCAATGTACCAATCAAACCGATACCCACAAGCCCGAGGGCGCCGGGTTCAGGAACATCGACAGAATTATCCATTTCTACCGTACCCTGTATTACGTCGTTGGCACAGGTCATGCCCCAACCAAATGTAAAGCCGTTATCGTAAGGCAGTCCAGTATCTTCCATCTGGATGGCAAAGCTGATGACTCCATTGTTTTTATCGACGGACCAGCTGCCGTATCCAACCATTTCAACATCGGCAGCACTGGTATCAACGGCGACTTCATGACCAGTACGATAACCACCTGAAGTAGAGATGAAGTCGTCACTGTAGAGGAAATTGGGTCCATTCAGCAGGTAGAGACTTCCCGATCCCCCTGTTTCGCTCCAGCGATTATCGAGAGAAAAACCGTATTCCCATTCACCAATGGAACCGGCAGATGACAGGAACAGGTCACCATAGCCTATACCGTTACCCCAGCCGCTGGCTTCTGTATTTGTTATACCAGAATAGAGACCGTTGTCACCATACCCAGCGAAGTTGGTATAGATATCAACATTGAGGATTGAGCCTGTAATTGAAGCATTGAGCCCCAGGGTATTGAAAATGGCATCTGACCCAATGACATCACGTGGATCGCTGCCACCGATATAGTTGTCTTCAAGATCATATTCTGCAGAAGCAGTGCCTGATGCAATAAGTGTGGCTAGAGCAAGCCCAGTTAAAAAAGTCCTTTTCATGTTCTTTCTTCCTTTTAGTTGATGAGTACGGGGACAAGTCTATGGCTAAACTACAGTATTTTCAACCGGAGAGACAAAATTTTGACAATTTGTTTCAATGGGGTTCTGTAGTGTTTGGGGGCGGGTTTCGATTATGATGCGAACATCATGGGTCTTCTTACAATACGCAGATGGCGCGAAGCCTTTTCAATCTATAAAAATCCTCGTGTCGTTGGCATGCTGTTTCTCGGGTTTTCGGCAGGACTACCTCTTCTGCTTGTCTTCGGTACGCTCTCTTTTTGGTTGCGGGAAGCAGGAATATCTCGCACGACAATAGGTTTTTTCAGTTGGATTGGTCTTGCCTATGCATTGAAATGGTGCTGGTCGCCATTGGTCGATCGTATGCCTTTACCTTTGTTGAGTAGAGTTTTGGGCCGGCGAAGGAGCTGGCTGTTGTTTTCCCAAGTGGCTATTTTCATAGGTTTGGTCGGAATGGCAACCACCGATCCTGCTGTTGATCTAAGGTTAATGGCGCTGTTTGCGCTGGCCGTTGCCTTTGCCTCAGCTACTCAGGATATTAGCCTCGATGCCTACCGTATCGAAGCTGTACCAGAGAAGTTGCAAGGTGCGATGTCAGCAAGTTATATGACGGGTTACCGTTTGGCGATGATCTTGGCATCGGCGGGAGCACTGGCTATAGCTGCGTGGTTTGATCCCGGTGAATCGAGTTATGAGCAGCGACCATGGAAAATCGCATATCTTTGCATGGCCTGTTGCATGTTGGTCGGTATCGTTACGACGTTCATGATCTCCGAACCCGAGGTCAGCATCAGTGAGGATGTGGAGCGTCGCAGAAAAAAATTTGCTGTCTGGATGGCTCGATACCCACAACTTCCGCAATCGATCACCGCATTTCTGAGTTGGTTTTTGGATGCAATCATCAGCCCTTTTTGGGACTTCCTGAAACGTTACCGTTGGCGGGCGGTTGTGATTCTGTTTCTGATCGGAACCTATCGTATTTCGGATGTTGTTCTTGGCATCATGGCCAACCCCTTTTATTACGACATGGGGTTCACCAAGGGTGAGGTTGCCAGTATTACCAAGGTGTATGGTGTGGTCATGACCATCGTGGGGGCCGGGGCGGGTGGTATGATGATTGTGCGTTGGGGCGTTATGCCAATCCTGATGCTGGGTGCTATACTCTCCGCTGGAAGTAATTTGCTGTTTTCTCTCCTTGCCGGCATTGGACATAACATCTGGTGGCTGGCTGGCGTGATATCGTTTGATAATTTCAGTGCCGGGATTGCAACCGCTGCATTTGTTGCCTACATGTCCAGCTTGACGAACGTTGCGTATTCGGCAACACAATATGCGCTGTTCAGCTCAATAATGTTGCTGTTGCCGAAGTTTATCGCCGGGTTTTCTGGACTGGTTGTTGACAACATCGGTTATGCAAGGTTCTTTGCTGGAACGGCATTGCTGGGTCTACCGGTTATTTTATTGATCGTTCTGGCAATCCGTTTTATGCCAGCCCGGAACAATTCCTGAGTATAGTTGTCGTTACTCACTGTGTATATTGACGGCAATTTTTTTGTGTGGAAAATAATGCGCCTCTTAAACTGCCGGCAAAAATAAGAACGAATCTGGCTAAATATAATAATTGCCTACATTACCCTTATGGAAAATGCGATAGAAGTTAATAATCTTGTCAAGGATTTCGGTTCACTACGTGCGGTGGACAATGTTTCCTTCACCGTCAGGCGTGGTGAGGTTCTCGGCTTTTTGGGCCCTAACGGTGCCGGTAAATCGACAACCATGAAAATGATCACTGGTTTTCTCGAACCAACCCGGGGGACGGTTAGCCTGTGTGGTCATGACGTTCGTGAAGAGCCAATCGCAGCAAAACGGGTCTTGGGTTATCTGCCGGAGGGTGCACCTGCCTACGGAGAAATGACACCGCGTTCCTTTCTCAATTTCATTGCGGATATTCGTGGTCTCAAAGGGAGTAACCGGAAGGAGCGGATCGATGATGTGGTGAAGAAAATCCATATTGAAGGAGTGATGGAACAGCCGATCGAGACGCTTTCAAAAGGCTTTAAGCGAAGGGTAGGCATGGCCCAGGCCATACTTCACGATCCAGAAGTCCTGATCATGGACGAGCCAACGGATGGGCTTGATCCCAATCAGAAGCACGAAGTTAGAACACTGATCAAGGAAATGGCAAAAGACAAGGCGATTATCATCTCCACTCACATTCTCGAAGAGGTCGATGCCGTTTGTGATCGTGCCATCATTATAGCCAAGGGCAAACTGTTGTTTGACGGAACTCCGACTGAACTGATCGCGAAATCGAAATACCACAATGCAGTAGCGTTGGTAATGAATACAGGGCAATGTGAAGCTGCACGGATGGTGCTTTTAGACCTCCCCAGTGTATTGTCAGTAGAGATCGAAGAATTGCCTGCCGGTTTGTCACAACTGCTGATCATCCCGAAGGATGGGCAGAGTATCGTTGCAACCATCAGTGATTTGGCACATGAGAAGGGTTGGGAGATCAGTCAATTGATGGTTGAAACGGGCCGTATTGACGAGGTATTCCGGGACGTCACCATCGGAGCGCCGGATAAACTGACAGAAGAGGAGCATCTGACATGAGCAGTTCTTTCTTGAACAATGTTGGGGCCATTTTCAGGCGTGAGCTCAAGGCCTATTTCTCAACCCCCGTTGCTTATGTTTTTATTGTAATTTTTCTTTTTCTGACCGGTATCTTTACTTTTTATATCGGTGGTTTTTACGAAAGCAATCAGGCGGATTTGATCCCGTTCTTCAGCTTTCATCCGTGGCTCTACCTGTTTCTTATTCCAGCGATTTCCATGCGCTTGTGGTCAGAAGAACGCAAGACTGGGACGATTGAACTGCTGATGACTCTACCCGTCACTTTGACCGAGGCAGTAATTGGAAAATATCTTGCTGCATGGTTCTTTACCGCGATTGCCTTGGCGCTTACATTTCCCATTTGGATCACAGTCAATTACCTCGGTGATCCTGATAACACGGTCATTTTGGTCAGCTATATCGGCAGTCTGTTGATGGCAGGTGGTTTTCTCGCCATTGGTTCCTGTATCTCTGCACTGACGAAAAATCAGGTAATTGCCTTTGTTATCAGTGTTGTGATCTGTTTTCTGTTTATTCTCAGCGGGTTCCCACTGGTACTGGATTTCTTCCGTGGCTGGGCACCTCAGTCCATACTGGATGCGATCAGTTCGTTCAGTTTTCTGAGCCATTTCAATTCCATCATGAAAGGGGTGATCGATCTCCGCGACATCATCTTTTTTGCATCGTTGATCATACTGTGGCTGTATCTCAATACGCTCGCAATCGATACTAAGAAGGCAAGTTAAACCATGAGTAAGAAGGTCATCACATTAATCAGTCTCGGACTTGCGATAGTACTATTTCTCGCGGTTAACATTCTTGTCAGTGGCACATTGACGTCCTGGCGGTTGGATATGACTGAGAACAAACTGTTTACCCTGTCCAAGGGAACGCAGAACATTCTCCATGATCTGAAAGAACCCATCACACTGCGTTTTTATTTTTCCAACAAGTTGCTCAACGATATTCCAACCCTGAGGAACTATGGTACGCGGGTGCGTGACATGCTGGAGGAATACACAAAAGCTGCAAATGGCAAAATAAAGCTGATCGTAGCAGAACCAGAACCCTTTTCTGATCTTGAAGATGAGGCTGTTAGTTATGGGCTGCACCCTCTTCCGATGGGAGGTAATGGAGAACATGCCTATTTCGGCCTGGTTGGTACCAACACCACGGATGACGAGATCACGATTCCCTTTTTTCAGCCGGAAAAGGAACAGTCGCTGGAATATGATCTGACCAAGATGGTCTATCAACTCGCCAATCCGAAAGATCGGGTGATCGGTGTGATCAGCAGTCTGCCAGTTTTTGGCCAGAATGGGCCGGATGGACGTCCAGTCTCATCTGCCTGGGCGGTTATCGACATGCTTCGCAGTGAATATCAGGTGCGAGATCTTGGCGTCAGGGTAGGTTACATCGAGCCCGAGATCGATACCTTGCTGGTGATTCACCCGAAGAAACTCAAGGATAAAACCCTCTACGCCATCGACCAGTTCATTCTCAAGGGTGGAAAGGCGATGATCTTTGTCGATCCCATGGCAGAATCGGACCAAACCATGCCCGATCCAACCAACCAGATGGTCATGCCTCAGATTTTTTCAGAAATGCCAGTACTGTTTGATAAATGGGGTATCGAATTCAATCCAGAAAAAATTGCAGGCGATCTTGATGCCTCGATCAGAGTCCAGTCAAGAAATCCACGTGGGCCGAAGGAAATTGCCTATATTCCCTGGTTGAGACTGGGGCCGGAACATTTCAACAAAGATGATTTCTCAACCAACCAGCTCCAGTTGATCAATCTTGGTACGGCTGGCTTTCTTGAACCTGTGAAAGATGCCAAGACAACGTTTACACCACTGATCTTTACCAGTAAAAAATCCATGCCCTACGAAAGGGATGCGATTATGTTTGTACGGGATCCTTCGGTACTCGTAGATCAGTTCAAACCGGGTGGCAAGGAACTGGTGATTGCTGCACGAATCACAGGCAAGGTGGAGACCGCCTATCCAGAAGGACGGCCTGCGTCCGATGAAAAGGATCCAACCTTTGTCCAGGAGTCAAAAGAGGATATCAATATCGTCGTGGTGGCAGATACTGATATTCTTACTGATCGCTTCTGGGTGCAATTCCAGAATTTTATGGGACAACGGGTGCCACGTCCGCATGCTGACAATGCGAAATTCTTGCTTAACAGTATCGATGTTCTGGGTGGTAATAAGGATTTGATCAGTTTGCGTAGTCGCAGTCAGTATGCACGACCGTTCACCAAGGTCGAGGAATTAAAACTGGAAGCCGAGAAGAAGTTTCGTGCACGAGAACAGGCCCTTCAAGCCAAGCTAAAGGAAACCGAAGAGAAGATCAGCCAGCTGCAGTTCCAGAGTTCCGAGAAAGGTGGTGTTTTGCTCAGTCCCGAACAACGCAAGGCGATCGAAAACTTCCAACAGGAGCAGATCAAGACACGCAAGGAATTACGAAATGTCCAACATGATCTCAACAAAAGTATTGAACAACTTGGTAACAGGTTGAAGTTTTACAATATTGGCTTGATACCAATTCTGATCGGCCTGCTGGCGATTGGTATGGCACTGTTCAACAGAATGAAACGGAAAGCACGTAGATAAACCATGAAAAAATCATTATCTATATTTGCCATTATTACGCTGTTATTTGTAATCGCGGCGTGGTTTTCAGTCCAGCACCGCTCACCTGAAACCGTGATGGAAAAAGAACCACTTTTTCCTCAACTGGCAGATCAAATCCAGCAGATTACGAGCGTCGAGATAAAAACCGGCAAGAACACAGTTACCTTGGAGAAGCTGGGGGACAAGTGGGTAGTGAAAAATCGCGGTGGCTATCCGGCACTTGTCAATCGTATCAAGCCTTTGGTGATAGCCATCAGTAAACTCGAAATTCGTGAGGCCAAGACGGCCAATCCAGCGTTGTATTCCCGACTACAGGTTGAAGATGTCACGAGCAAAAAAGCGAAGTCCAGACAAGTAACCTTGATGGATAAAGATGGAAATATTCTTGCCTCTCTCTTGATTGGCAAGGAGCGTGTCAACCGTTCAGACGGCACAGTCGACTCTATCTATGTGCGTAGAGCCGGTGAGAAGCAGTCCTATCTTGTTAAAGGCAAAGTCGTTCTTTCTGATGAGCCTGTTGAATGGATGGATAACAGTCTCATCGATCTGGCGTCAGACAGGTTGAAAAGCATTACCATTGAACATGGTGGTGATAAGACCGTACGGGTCAGTCGCAAGGAGAAGGATGATGTTGACTATGTGTTGCAGAATATTCCAGAAGGATATGAAGTTCGCTCCCAGACTACTGTCAACAGCCTCGCATCAGTGGTCGAAGATCTCCAATTCAATGATGTCAACAGTGCAAAGAGTTTCAAATGGCCGGACCAAACCCTGACTACGGTTTATGAAACTTTTGATGGACTGGTGATGAAGGTAAAATCTGCAAAGATCGATGATCAGGTCTGGGCAGAATTTTCTTTTGATTACAAGGGAGAGGAGACATCGTCCGGATCTGAAGGAAAAGACAACAAGAGTAAAAAACCCTCCGCAAAAGAACAGGCCGAAATACTTGGCAGAAAAACCAGTGGTTGGGTCTATGCACTGCCTGCCTACAAGGGCAAAATGTTGCGCCGCTCTCTTGATGAGCTGATCATTGAAAAAGGTAAAAAGCCGGATATTTCAACTCAAAAGGAAGCTCAGAATAAACCATCGGTATTACCTTCAGGTACCAGCCCCGAAGTGCTGATGAAAAACGGGCAGGGAAGTCCTAAGTCAAAATAGTCTGATTGCCACTACGATTAATATGGATCTGAATCGGCTGACCCGAATCTTGCAGTCAGAACTTTCAGTAGATGGAATTGCCTCAATGAATTATCCGTTTACTTCGTTGGTTCGGGAGTAATCGCATGAAACGGAGCATAGTCATTGGTATTTTTTATCATCTATGACGGTTTCAGTTTTCTTGTTCTCGAAAAGAGGAGATAGAAGAAAAAAACCAAAACAGAGAATTCGATTCATCCAAATCAACGTCAGTTGAATCCAGATCATTGAAAAAATCGATCGAATTATGCGGGTAGAGGATGCACACCAAAGTTTATGGTTGTGTGAGGGCCTAACTTGATATTGAAAAGAACCTTCCGGAAGATCTGCGCTATGGTATCTTCTCGGAACCGGGGCAAAGGTATAAAACTTGGGCCCGTTTTCCCAATACGGATTCACGATTTGCACGATGTGGAAAAGGATGCCCATGATATGGCAATCAAGGTTTTCGAGTTTTCAATGTTTTCAATGTAGGAGATGGTCTTACACAGGGAGTGACGCCCCAGGGCTTTTTGATGGTCGATAATCCCGACTTCTTTTCCCCGATATCAAGTCGTATAACAAATTTCTGAACAGTGGAAGCGTATTGAAATTCTTTTTTCTCTCCTGTTGGTCAGTTCAACCGGATCAGAAAGCGGGTCTATGATGCCAGTTCTGCATATCGGCATAAAGAACAGGGCACACATACCGCTTGAGCTGAATTGGTAGAACTTCAGATGTTATTCTGGCGTTATATAGCCATGGTCGCTTCAAGTTCGTCAACAGGATCGTCTTCGCGGTTGCTAATCCAGTCCAGAAAATCTTCGCAACAGAGGGGGTGGCTGTAGTAATAGCCCTGAATAAGATCGCAGCCCTGTTCTCTCAGCACGGCGAGTTGTTCGCGTTTTTCTATGCCTTCGGCAACCACTTTGAGGCGCAGGCTGTGTGCCAGCGTGATGATGGCTTGAACAATAGAGCGATCATCGGCATCCTTGTCGATATCACGAATGAACGATTGATCAATTTTCAAAGTTGCTGCCGGAAAGCGTTTTAGATACGAGAGAGAGGAATACCCGGTTCCGAAATCATCGATTGCAATTGAAAACCCGATCTCTCGTAGCCGGTTCATGATTTTGATAGCTTCTTCGATATTTTCCATCAACAGACTTTCAGTGATCTCGAGTTCAATCTGCTGAGGGGCGATACCCGCCTTGGCAACACTATTGCCAAGCTCCTCAGGGAGCCCTTTCTGTGTAAATTGAGCACCGGAAAGATTGAGGGCTACAGTAAGAGGTGGGAGATTGTGTTCTTCAATCTTATTCAGGAAACGGCAGGCTTCTTCGAAGATCCATTGGCCAATTGGAATGATCATTCCTGTCTGTTCCGCAACAGGAATAAAATCCGCCGGAGATATCATGCCAAGTTCAGGATGCTTCCATCGGATCAATGCCTCCATACCCAATATACTCCCAGAAAGGGCATCTACTTTTGGTTGATAGAACAACATGAATTGCTCTTTTTCGATTGCCTTGCGCAAATTGATTTCCAGAGACAAACGCTCAAAAGCGCGTGCATTCATGGCTGCGGTGAAAAACTTGTAGCAGTTCCTGCCTTCGCTTTTTGCATGGTATAGAGCGGAGCCGCTTTGCTTGAGGAGGGTATCAACATCCTTACCGTCTTCAGGCCAGGCGCTAATGCCGATACTCGCTGTCATTGAGATAACATTGCCGTCTAAATCGATAGGTTCAGCGATGATCTCATTAAGCTTTCGTGCAATTGAAGCCACATTTTCAATTGTAGGAGCTCCATCGATCAGAATAACAAATTCATCGCCTCCGAAATGAGAGAGTGTCAATTCAAGAGCATGCTTTTTCTGTTGCAATCTGGTCGAGGTTAGATCAACGGAACCGTATGCACTATTTTCAATAAATTCATTCAGGCGGGAGGCAATTTTTCGCAGGAGTTGATCTCCTGCCTGATGGCCAAGGGTGTCGTTGAGACGTTTGAAATGATCGAGATCGAGCGTCAAGATGGCAGTTACTTGTTGACTGGAAGGTGCTCTGGCAATAATTTTTTCAAGCTTCTGGCGTAGCGAAGTTCTGTTTGGGAGCCCCGTGACCTTGTCATAATTAGCCAGCTTCTGGATCTCATATTCTGCACGTTTGCGTTCAGTAATGTCTTGTATGGTTCCAATCAGGCTGATAGGTTTTCTACCTTCATTGTAATTCACCTTTGCCTCGTGAAAGATAATACGGACTTTCCCTTCGCGATTTCGGATGCGATATTCCAAACTGAAATTTTGCTCTTTTTCCTTGGCCAGTTTTAGTGCCGCCCGGACTTTCTCCATGTCTTTTTTGTGAAGGTTCTGAAAGAAGTAGGAGAGTTCACCGCAGGTCTTGCCTTTGGGGAGCCAGAAAGTTTCTGTTACCTGTTCAGACCAGGTAACAAAATTGTTTAGATCCCATTCCCAGTAGCCAAGTTTGGCCAGTCGTTGTGCATGATCGAGTTTTTCCTGATTTGCACGTAATTCATCAGCTGTCTGTTTCGAACGTAACATGTAGAGGAGGCGATGTGACAAGAGAGTATAATTCAGTGGTTTGGTTGCAAAGTCAGTAGCACCGACCTGATAGGCCTTGTTGATTGATTCGATATCATCCAGCCCAGTCATCATCAAAACAGGTGTGTGTCTGCAGTGTGGTATCTCCCGGATCTGTGGACAGGCGGTGAACCCATCCATTTCCGGCATCATCACATCAAGAAGTATGATATCTGGCTTCAGCTCCCTAGCACGTTCAATCCCCTGGATACCATTTTCAGCCTCTTCAACGATGAACCCTAGTGTCTCGAGAGTTTCATTGATCATGAAACGGATCGTGACATCATCATCGATGACGAGTATTAAAGGGCTATTTTTTTCTTCATTGACAGGTAACATCCAAATTCTGTTTCAAAATACTGATCTGATATGACTGTTAGCGACCGTTTTTCATCAGACTTGATTTGCTCTCTGTTTAGATACCCTGCCGGAAGGGCTGTCTCATACAGATTCCAACTCGCTATTGATAATGTTGTTCAATGCCATACACACAGCATCATATTCAAACTCGAGTACACTCAACTGTGTTTGGGCCTCATCAACATTTTCTGCCTTGCCTAGTGTTTCGAGTTCTGAACAAATTTCAGCAAGTGCTGTTGCACCGACGGTAGAGCAACTGGATCGAAGACTGTACGCATTTCGTTGCAGGGCTACCGGATCTCCGTTGGAGATGGCTGTCTCAAGAGCTTGAATGGTCTTCTGGGAGTTTTCCAGGAATAATCGGATCACTCTGGTGAGAATATTGGGCTGCCCTCCCCGCTGTTGTTTGCGGATGTTATTCAGAGCATCAGGATTCAGTTGGGCAACGTTACGAGACTCCTCGGCAGCTTCATTGAACGTCTCTGTTGAGGTTTTATTCATCTTATGTACATATTCACTGTTATTTTCCCTTGCCAACAGTGGTAGCCACTGATGCAACAGCGCACCTAGCTGATCGAGATTAAAAGGTTTCGTCATGTAATCATCCATGCCGGATTCAAGACATCTCTCTCTATCACCTTCCATAGCGTTGGCGGTCAGTGCGATAATGGGTATTCGTTGTACAATTTTTTGCCTTGATTCCCACTGTCGGATATTTTGGGTGGCCTCAAAACCATCCATTTCCGGCATCTGACAATCCATCAGGACGAGATCAAAAGGTTTGTGCAGATTATCCAGCGAGTGTTCTGTGAGCACCTCAACCGCCTTGCGTCCGTTATCTACGATCTCGGCTGAACAACCAAGTTGTGATAACATCTCCCGGACCAGTTCCTGATTGACCAGGTTGTCTTCTGCGACAAGAACATGCCCTTTCAGATTGACAACTTCTTGTTCTTCCTTATTTATTTGATCCTCCTCAAAGGAATCATTTTTCAATCCCTCAGAGTCAATGGTATTCAACAGTGTCTGGTAAAGTTCATTTTGTCTGATCGGCTTGTTTAGATAGCTTTCGATACCTGCCATCAACCACTGTCCAGTCTGTTCCATATTGCCAACAGAGCTCAGCATAATGAGTTTGGTGTCGGCAATGTCGGGGCTATTTTTGATCTTTCGTGCGAGACTTACACCATCCAAATCCTTTAGCTGATTGTCCAGAATTGCGAGTTGGAAGGGGAAGCCTTGTTTTTGGGCATTATGAAGTACACGGAGTGTCGTTCTTGCACTATCGGTTGAATAATAATCCATACCCCAACTGGTAAATTGTTGTTCAAGAATTTCCCGGTTGGTTTTATTACTGTCAGCAATCAGTATACGAATACCCTTGAGATCCTGTCTGGATAGGGGTTGTTTAACATCAGCCTCTTTTTTCAATGGAATAGCAAACCAGAAGACCGATCCCTTTCCCGGTTTACTTTTCACGCCTATTGTACCTTTCATTAATTGTGTCAGTTTCTTGCAGATGGTCAGTCCGAGTCCTGTACCGCCAAACTTACGTGTCGTAGAGCTGTCTGCCTGGGAGAACGATTCGAATATTTTTTCCTGGACTTCAGGCAAAATACCAATACCCGTGTCCCGAACTCTGAAACGGATCAGAAAAATGTTGCCCTTCTTTTCAAACAGCTCTACCTTGAGCTGAATCTCACCTTTTTCTGTGAACTTGAGTGCATTACCAATCAGGTTAACCAGGATCTGTCTTATTCTCTCAGCATCCCCACGGAACATGGAGTGGCCATCTGCAGGGTAGTTACAGATCAGTTCCAAACCTTTTCGGTGGGCCTGTTCCGCAAACATGACACCTATATCTTCGATCAATAGTCGCAGGTCGAAGACACGGGTATTGAGTTCGAGTTTACCGGCTTCAATCTTTGAGAAATCGAGGATATCGTTGATGATCGTCAACAAAGCGTTACCGGATTTGTGTATTGTTTCAGCGAAACGTTTCTGTTTGCTGTTGAGTTCAGTTTTTATCAGCAGCTCTGCCATGCCAAGGATGCCATTCATGGGGGTCCGTATTTCATGACTCATAGTGGCGAGAAATTCACTTTTTGCTTTGGCTGCGGCTTCGGCTTCTTCTTTTGCTTTTCGGAGTTCGATCTCGGTTTTTTCTCTTTCGGCAATTTCTTTCTTTAGCTCAAGGTTGGCCAGCTCTGTTCTTTCAACGAATTCATTGAGTTGTTTGATCAACCATTGGTGTTTCTTTACCAGTGAGTCCGATCGCGATTTGTTATCACGGATGAGTCGGGTGATTCTGAGTATGACAGGAATAATTGAAGCAATAACAAGCCCATTACCGACCGATAAAGGGTTGAGATCAGTAAGATAATAAAATATGGATGGCAAAAATACTGCACTAGGGAATATACCCACCAGCCAGGAAGTGGAGGTAATCAGGGGTATTCCCAGTGCAACAAAAGCTGCCAGCGACATAATAATGAGTACGTGTGCTTCTGGAGGTATGTTCCCCGGTAGCAGGACTCCCAGGCTTCCCCAGAACAGCCCATCAATAATAAATCCAATGGAGAAAAATATACTGTGAAATGGATTCTTTCTCTTTCGGCGAAAATAGTGATGGAAAATGATCAATACAGCAGTATTTGCCTCAATGCAGATCAACCAGGGTTGCAGCAGTGCATTGATTTTCTGATCTTGCAAGACTGCATAGATAAAAATTGCAAGCAGACCAGAAAATAAAAAATACAGAAGCGTATTTTTCATCAACTCCTCTTTGAGCAGGAATGATTCATTATATTCCTGTTCGATTTCCTGGCCATTTATCTTCATTTGTTTTGGACTGTGATGTCAGTGTTTAAACGGGTCAGATACAAGGGCGCCATTGGTCAGTTCACCCAGCAGTACTGACTCGACTTGGATGAATTCCGCTTCGATCATCTGCAGCATGCCAGGCACTCTGTCTATCCCATTTTCGGTAATCGCGGATTCAACCGACATGGCCAAATCTGCAAGATCGTTAGCCCCTATATGCAGACTGCGATTGCCCAGTTCCCTGATGGATCTTTGCAAACCTGGAAGGTCATTTTTTGATAGGGTTTCTCTGGCTTCGCTGATCAATCGTGGCGCATCTTCCAGAAAGTCGTTGACGATCTCGATAAAATTGAGGGTAGTTGATGATCGAAGTCCTTCGAGTACAGATTTGTCTACAGATGATGGGGCAGTTATTGGTTCCTGCTCATCAGGCGGGAGTGATATCTGGATGGTATCTTCAACCAGGGATTCAATAGATGCGGGCAATTGTGAAAGTCTTTCTCCGTTGACAAGACTCTCAATGGCCTGTGGTAGATCTTCTTTCAGAGTCTCTTTTTGTACTACCCAGTCAACACCGGCCTTTATCAGTCGGTTCTTGCTTGGCAGCTTGTCGCTATAGGTCAGAATGGTGCGGATACTCTGAAATTCCTGATCATCCTTCAGGCATTCCGCAAAGCCGATTCCATCCATTTCCGGCATGTACAGACTGGCAATGATGAGTTCATACCCGAAATGGTCTTCTGCTTGACACAGAGCCGATAGAGCAGCAGGGACATCCTCTACACTGGTGTAGTCCAGGTTCAGTTCTTGCAGGCATGCCTCGATTTTTTCACGTTCATGGCTATCAGGCTCTACAATCAATACTACTGGAGAATTAGATGCTTCATCCTTATCGTAAGCGGGTTCATGACCACTAACAGCTTGGGGTGTGTTTTCCTCCTCAATTTCATCTTCTCCCAACCTCTCAAGTAGAAAACGAACATTTTTTTCCATACGAACCAGCACTTTGCTCTGATCATCGTTAAGTGATGTCTGTTTCAGCGTTTCAAGATCGTTTAGATGGTTGATCATACGGCCACATACAAGACTCAAGTCCTTTTCATGTTTGGTGACGACACCATGAACCTTCTCGAGTTCATGTGTGATGTTAGTGAGCTCGTTTTCAAGATGGGCCACATGATTTCTTTTCCGTTCAACCATGTTACTGAGGTGTTCATTTTGTGATTCCAGGGCGAAGATGGTTTCTTCATCTTGTTCATCGATTTGAAGTGCAGTGCCCAATGTCAGGCTCAGCCGATCGGCAGCAAAACTGAACATGATGGTCAATAACCCCAGCATGCTGGCAAGCAAAAACTCTTCATTACCACCTGTAGCATAGAGACGGGTGATATACGGCAACACGGTACATAAAAGGTAGGGGATGGCGATCAACATTCTCGCGGAATAAGAGACAGCACCTACCCCACCAATACCTATCAGCAGAAGTGCAACCAGGCTCATGGAAAGGATCGAGTCTGCGGGGAAGAGCAGGGCACCGCCAATGCCCCAACCTAGCCCATCCATCAATGTTAGAAAGATAAGAACACCGTTCCAGAAGTCATCAGTGGTCCTATCCTTTTTCCCACTGGTAATGGTATAGCGGCATAGCCAGCGAATGGCCGAGATGGTAAACATGCCGACCTGCCAGAGAAAAATAACATAGTCATCTACATGATTCCAAAGGATCAGTGGAAGGAACAGGATAAGCCCAAAATAGATCAGCGAAAGGAGCAGATCGTTTTGAACAAAACTTGCTGTTCTGAATCCAAGTTCTTCCTGATCGGGATCATGTTCGTCCCATCGGGCGGTTGTTTCACTCATCGGGGGCTCCTTGACCTGATCAATGGATCGCGTTATCTCCCTGCATGATCAGGGATGACCCCGTCATTCTTTCGAGTACTTTCTTTGCATTTCTGCTGCCAGTGGCTGACCAGAGTTCATGTGCCTGGAGTGGATCAAGACAGCAATAGCCGTCATCCAGTTGCCGCAGGTTTTGCAAGACATCCATCAGCTTGACAAAGTCCCGACTCAAGTGAGCATAGACAGTGTCATGTCTGTTACGGGCAAGTTCGGCATAGGTCCCCTTGCCCAGTTCGACAAAGTAGTTGATGGATATCTGTTTCTGCTCGGCATAGTCGGGGAACAGGCCCGCAAAAATCAGACATTGATCTGCAACGTCTTGCATCCTGCCATGCTGGATTCTGCCCGATTCGAGAAAATCCTCCAGTAATTCCATGGCATTGGTATGCTCACGGGGTGTTTGCCCCATATTGCCGATAAAACGCATCAAGGTAGTGACGAGATAGCCTTCAGTTTCTTGTCCAAGTGTGTGTCCGGAAGCCGCCTGCGCTTCACCAATGAGGGCATGCCATAATGCGGTATCGGGTGTGTGTAGCATAACGTAACTCATAATTCTTTCCTTGTGTATAAAGATCCAATCTTGTCTGTATATCGCTATTGAGCGGCAGATATACAGGAATCTTTAAGTGCCGTTCCGAATACAATCCATACACAAGCGATGATCGAAAGGCTATAATTCACGCCATTTTTGTTCCGGACAGATTCAGATGTCACCACAAACCGATACATTTCAAGGGTTGATCAGAGAGCTACAGGACTACTGGGCCGATCAGGGTTGCGTGATCGAACAACCCTATGACATGGAGATGGGGGCGGGCACTTTTCATCCATCAACATTCTTGCGGGCGGTGGGCCCCGAGCCGTGGCGATCCGCCTATGTGCAATCCTCACGCCGACCCACAGACGGACGCTATGGAGAAAACCCGAACCGCTTGCAACGTTTCTCCCAGTTTCAGGTTTTACTGAAACCGTCACCTCCAAACATTCAGGAAATCTATGTTGGTTCTCTGGAGCATCTTGGTATTGATCCACTGGAACACGATATTCGCTTCGTTGAGGACAACTGGGAATCACCTACACTGGGCGCCTGGGGCCTTGGCTGGGAGGTCTGGCTCAACGGCATGGAGATCAGCCAGTTTACATACTTCCAGCAGGTGGGTGGTCTCGACTGTCATCCGGTTTCAGGAGAGATTACCTACGGACTGGAGAGGATCGCCATGTATCTCCAGGATGTGGACAGTATTTATGATCTGATCTGGTCCAGAACACCTGAGGGCGAAATCACCTATGGTCAGATCTATCATCAGAACGAAGTTGAGATGTCAGCGTATAATTTTGAACTTGCTGATGTTGATTCACTTTTTTACTGGTTTGATGTATGTGAGAAAGAAAGCAAGAAACTTATCGAAAAGGGTCTCCCGCTGCCTGCCTATGAACAGGTGATGAAGGCGTCCCACACATTCAACCTCCTCGATGCCCGTCATGCCATCTCGGTTACGGAGCGCCAACGTTATATTCTGCGCATTAGGACACTGGCCAGAGCCGTTGCGACAGTGTATCTCGAAAAGCGAGAGGCACTCGGTTTCCCGCTTCTGCACAAGGAGGGTGAGATATGAAGACCGATGATCTTTTGGTTGAAATCGGGACCGAAGAGCTGCCACCTAAGGCACTGAAAAAATTGAGTTATGCCTTTGCCGAGCAAATCAAGCAAGGTTTAGAAGAAGCCGCGCTTGATTTTGGCGCAATAAAACCCTATGCAACGCCACGCCGTTTGGCAGTGCTAGTTTCCGATCTTGTTGTGCAGCAGGAGGATAAGATCGTCGAGCGCCGTGGTCCCGCTTTGCGGGCTGCCTTCGATGAAGAAGGACGGCCTACCCGTGCGGCAACAGGGTTTGCCTCGTCCTGTGGCGTGGATGTCAGTGATTTGGAACAAATGGAAACAGACAAGGGAAGCTGGCTGGTTTTCAGGATGAACGAACCAGGGAAACTCGTGGAAGAGTTGATCCCCGACATCGTCAGCAATGCGTTGGACAGACTTCCGATCCCGAAACGAATGCGTTGGGGGCAAGGTGATGCCACATTTGTTCGCCCCGTACACTGGATTGTGCTGCTCTATGGCAACCAGGTTATCGATGCTGAGATACTAGGTATCCAATCAGGAAACCAGACCTGTGGACATCGTTTTCATGCCCCTTATAACATTGAGATTAGATGTCCGGATGATTACGAACAAGTGTTAAAGGCGGGTATGGTCATCGCTGGTTTTGATCAGCGCAGCGAGATCATTCGGGAACAGGCCGAAGCCAGTGCTCGTGAGATCGGTGGAAGTGCAGTCATCGATCCGGCTCTGCTGGAAGAGGTGACGGGCATGGTGGAATGGCCGGTTACAGTGGCGGGTGGGTTTGACGAGGATTTTCTGGAACTGCCGGACGAAGTTCTGATCTCGACTATGGCCCGTCATCAGAAATACTTTCATGTGGTGAGTGCAGATGGAAAACTGATGCCCTACTTTATCGCGGTGAGTAATATAGAAAGTCGAAACCCGGCAGTTGTCCGGCATGGGAATGAACGGGTGATTCGGCCGAGACTGAGTGATTCAGCCCATTTCTGGAAAACAGATCTCGCGACAGATTTTTCAGTCTGGCAGAAAGACTTGGAAAAGGTGATCTTCCAGGAGAAATTGGGCAGTATTGCCGACAAATCCAGACGGATTGCGAGACTTGCTTCCTTGATTGCTGAACGGTTAGATGGAAACAAAGATTGGGCCGAGCGCGCCGGACTGATCTGTAAATGTGATCTGATGAGCGAGATGGTGGGAGAGTTTCCAGATCTGCAGGGCATTATGGGTCGCTACTACGCGGAAGACAAAAATGAACCTGCAGAAGTCGCGCTTGCGATGGAAGAACAATACATGCCCCGGTTTGCCGGCGATCAGATCCCTCAAACGGTTACCGGACGGGCACTCGCAATTGCCGACAGACTCGACACACTTACCGGGATCTTTGGCATCGGCCAGCCACCGAGCGGCATGAAGGACCCATTTGCATTGCGCCGTGCGGCGCTGGGTTGTCTGCGAACCATGGTAGAAGGCAAACTGGATCTGGCTCTCAGAGAATTGCTTTCTGCTGCCGTACAAGAGCATGCAGACAATCTCGTTGAATCTGACGTGGAGGAGCAGGTCTTCAATTATATGATGGAGCGTCTACGTGGTTATTATCTCGAACAAGGGGTTCCGGCCGATGTCTATGATGCTGTTCTTTCCCGGAACCTCGATAATCCATACGATTTCGATCGTCGAATACATGCCGTGCATGCCTTCCGCCAACGTCCTGAAGCAGAAAGCCTGGCGGCAGCCAATAAGCGCATTCGGAATATTCTGAAGAACCTGGAAGGGCATCCCCCGGAAGAGCTCGAACGTTCGCTGTTACAGGAGAAGGCTGAGCAAGATCTGTTCGATACCATGCAGCAGATTAGGGAAAGAATCACGGACAAGTTGATATCACGGGATTACACGGCGGCACTCGCCGACTTGGCAAAATTACGTGAGCCAGTGGACAGTTTTTTTGATCAGGTGATGGTGATGTGTGATGATGTGGCCGTGCGTAACAATCGTCTTGCCTTGCTCAACCAGCTACGATCACTGTTTATGGAAATTGCAGATATTTCCAGGTTGCAAAGCTGATGCCGTATCTGATTCTTGACCGCGATGGCGTGATCAACCACGATTCGGATGAATACATCAAGAATCCGGAGGAATGGCAACCCATACCGGGCAGTCTGAAAGCGATCGCAAGGGCAAATCGGGCAGGATTCCGTATTATCGTGGTCACCAACCAGTCTGGCCTCGGCCGCGGCTATTTTGATATCAACACACTCAATGCAATTCATAAAAAAATGCATCAGAAACTGGCGCGTATGGGGGGCGGGATAGACGCCATTTTTTTCTGTCCCCACCATCCGGATGACGGTTGTGACTGCAGAAAACCCAAACCAGGCATGCTGGAAGCGATCCGCGATCGGCTGAATATTTCCTTGCAAAAAGTCATGTTTGTAGGCGATACAATGGCAGATATTCAGGCAGCAAGGGCGGCAGGAGCCATACCTGTATTGGTACGTACAGGCAAGGGTGAACGAACCCTCGTTGAAAACAATGATCTTACGGATGTGCACATCTATCCTGATCTGGCAGCCTGTATCGATGAAATGTTGAAAGAACATGAGGTCAACAGGTAAGAAGCAAGATGACTCTAGTCCGATCCACGCTTTATTTTCTTGGTGTCATTCCGTTAACCCTGTTCTTTGTTCCGTTGAGTCTGCTGATCAGCCCCCTGCCTTTTCCAACACGTTACAAAATCGTCTCCCGCTGGGCGCTTTATAACTTGTGGTGGTTGGAGAAAATGTGCAATCTGAGGTCTCGTATCGAGGGACTGGAACATATCCCCCGGGGGCCAGCGATCATCATGTGCAATCATCAGTCCGCATGGGAGACATTGAAACTTCAGGAAATTTTTTCGCCCCAAGTCTGGGTATTGAAGCGGGAATTGCTCTGGATACCTTTGTTTGGCTGGGGATTGGCAACATTGAAACCCATTGCGATAAATCGCAGTTCGGGCAAGAAAGCAGTACAACAGGTATTGGAACAGGGTACGGAGCGGTTGAAGCAGGGGATCTGGGTGACCATTTTTCCAGAAGGGACCCGAATCAAACCCGGCACTACCCGCCGTTATGGCAAGAGTGGTGGGTTGCTGGCCGAAAAGAGTGGTTACCCTATCGTTCCTGTAGCACACAATGCCGGTCTGTTCTGGCCCCGGCGGGGTTTTTTGAAACGCCCCGGTGTAATCGACATGGTCATTGGCCCGATCATTGATCCAAAAGGTAAAACAGCAGATGAGATTACCCAGGAAGTCAAACAGTGGATCGATTCCACGGCTATGGAGCTGTATGAAAGGCAGAAAGCACAAGCGAGAGATGATACTTGACGGATTGCATCCAACTGACAGAAAATTACCAGCCCTGCCACTGACAGGCATTACATGAGGAATAAATTAATGAGCGATAAAATTCATAAAGTCACCGATGACAATTTTGAAGAGGAAGTACTAAACAGTGATATTCCTGTACTGGTCGACTACTGGGCAGAATGGTGCGGCCCTTGCAAAATGATTGCCCCGATTCTGGATGAAATTGCAGAAGAATACGGTGACAAAATAAAAATCGCCAAACTCAATATCGATGAAAATCAAAATACACCACCCAAATACGGTATTCGAGGTATCCCGACGCTGATGATTTTCAAGAATGGTAATGTAGAGGCAACAAAAGTGGGTGCTGTATCCAAATCACAATTGGCAGCATTTATCGATAGCACTATTTAACATTTTCCCCGTCTAATATCTTTAATTGGTGCTGGACGGGGAATCTCTGTAGTGCTATCCTCAAACTATCAATAGAACGAAGTGGCCACCCAGGTTACTCCAGAATAATCCAAATCCAGTAATCGTTTTCAATCTTCAACAGAGATCTTCTGTACAACTCCATATTCTATAAATACATACAACTATGAATTTAACAGAACTCAAGCAACACAATGCCGTTGATCTGGTCAAGATCGCTGAAGAAATGGGCATTGAGAATATCGCCCGGGCCAGAAAACAGGATCTGATCTTCAACATACTCAAAGCACACGCCAAGAAAGGTGAGGATATATTTGGTGATGGTGTGCTGGAAATACTTCAGGACGGATTTGGATTCCTTCGATCAGCGGACTGTTCCTACCTTGCAGGTCCTGATGATATTTATGTCTCCCCCAGCCAGATCCGGCGTTTCAGTCTCAGAACTGGAGATACCATTGCTGGCAAGATCCGTCCACCCAAAGAGGGTGAGCGTTACTTTGCACTGCTCAAGGTCGAAGAAATCAATTTCGAGCCACCGGAGAATGCAAAGAACAAGGTGCTGTTCGAGAATCTGACACCTCTGTTTGCACGGGAACGTCTGACGCTGGAACTGGGCAATGGCAGTACGGAAGATTTGACACCACGGGTCATCGATCTGGTTTCGCCCATCGGGAAGGGTCAACGTGGTCTCATTGTTTCTCCACCAAAGGCTGGTAAAACCATGATGCTGCAGAGCATAGCCCATTCGATCGCACACAATCATCCGGAATGTTACTTGATTGTTTTATTGATCGATGAACGGCCCGAAGAAGTGACTGAAATGAGTCGCTCGGTCAAGGGAGAAGTGGTGGCTAGTACCTTCGATGAACCGGCCAGCCGTCATGTGCAGGTTGCGGAAATGGTCATCGAAAAAGCCAAGCGGCTCGTCGAGCACAAGAAGGACGTGGTCATTTTGCTTGATTCGATCACCCGTCTTGCCCGTGCCTACAATACGGTCGTTCCTTCCTCGGGAAAAGTATTGACCGGTGGTGTGGATGCCAATGCACTGCAGCGGCCAAAACGATTCTTTGGAGCTGCACGAAATGTGGAAGAAGGGGGCAGTCTGACCATTCTGGCAACGGCATTGATCGATACCGGTTCCCGTATGGACGATGTGATTTTCGAAGAGTTCAAGGGTACGGGTAATATGGAAGTCCATCTTGATCGCAAAATTGCCGAAAAACGTGTGTTTCCGGCAATCAACATCAAGCGATCAGGAACCCGCCGCGATGATCTGCTGATGGACCCCGAGGAGCAACAGAAGATCTGGATCCTGATCAAGCTGATGCATAGTATGGAAGATATTCAAGCGATGGAGTTTCTCCTCGAACGCCTTAAGGCAACCAAGAACAACGCAGAATTTTTCGATTCAATGAAGCGGTAACCTGTGCTTCTTCCACACTCAGGGTTGTATCTCGATCATCCGGGAGGCCAGCCAAGTGGGCGACCTGCAAGGATGTGGACATGTAGGTGAAAGACAGTTTGTCCAGCCCCTTCACCATTGTTGATCACTAGTCGAAAATTATCTTCATAACCCTGATCCGCGGCAATCTCACCTGCCTTCAGCAGCAAATGTCCGAGTAGATGTTTATCTTCTTGAACAGCGGCCGATACCTTTTCAATCGGTTTTTTAGGGATGACCAGGGCATGAAAGGGCGCCTGAGGGTTGATGTCCTTGAAGGACAGGCACAGGTCGTCTTCATAAATGATGTCTGCTGGTATTTCTCGTTTGATGATCTTGCTGAAGATGGTTTCTGACATGGGCTATTCCTCCATTCAAGAAGCTGTTTCCGATTGATAAAATTTCATCAAGATTTCGGCAACTTCGGGGCGAGCAAACTCTTCGGGCAGAGGGTGTCCGGCTGCCAGCATCTCACGGACTTTTGTACCCGACAGCAACACAAAATCTTCCGGGCTGTGATCGGGCACATCGCGCATCATCACGACCTTGTTGAGCTTTTTCGAATAGGCAGTGTGATCGGCCTTGAAGATCGCGATCTCAAGAGCGTCTGCCGGTATTTGATCAAAAATTTCTTGGGCATCGAAAGGACCGTAGAAGTCACCGACACCAGCGTGATCACGGCCAACGATAAGATGAGTGCAACCACAATTCTGACGGAAGACCGCATGCAGTACTGCTTCCCGGGGGCCGGCGTAGAGCATATCGAACCCGTAGCCTGTCACCATCACAGTGTTGGGGGGGAAATAGAGCTCCACCATTTTTCGGATAGCGGCATTCCGTACCTCGGCGGGGATATCGCCTTTTTTCAGTTTGCCCAGTAACATATGGATCAGTACACCATCAGCATCCAGTGCTTTCAGTGCCATTTTGCACAGTTCCTCATGTGCACGATGCATGGGATTTCGTGTCTGGAAGGCAACGACCTTTTCCCAGCCATGCGCTTGGATCTCATTGCGGATCTCGACGGCTGTCCGGAAGGTATCGGGAAAATCCTGCTGAAAATAACTGTAGTTGAGCACCTCAATGGGACCTGCGATTAGCTGGTTGCCCAGCGAAGTGAAGGTCGCGACACCGGGGTGGGCCGTATCCAGAGTGCCAAAGATCTGCTCCGTCATTTGCTCGATCTGTTGGGGTGAAACCTCCTCAATGGCCTCGACCTTTTGGATGGCGATGACTGGATGGCCTTCCACATTTGGATCGCACAGGGCGATTCTCTCTGCACCTTTGATGCTGGAGACATCATGGGTAAGGTTGACGACAGGTACTGGCCAGAATAAACCATCGGTGGTTTGCATGTGTTCCGCAACATTCATGGCATCGGCCAGGTTCATATAACCCGTCAGAGGAGTGAAATACCCCGCTCCCAGCATCACAGCGTTGGCGGCAGCCGCAGAATTCAGTAACAGCGAAGGCAGGTTTTCTGCTTCCTGCTGCAGGGCGTGATGTTTTTCAGTGTCATCAACGAATAGTGGGTTCAGTCTCTCAGCGCCATGTGGCTTTATCATTCGTTTTCTCCAGTCTGTGGGCTATGTCGGATAAAAAAGGTTGCTTCAGAGTTGCGAATTATATCACCCAGATGGAACCGGAAATGCCCCTTTTCCAAGTCATCGAAATAAAATGTAAGTGTCTGTTCGATGGTTTTGAAGGCGATTTCATTCCAAGGAATTTCCTCTCTGGAAAACAGGCGGGTTTCCAGACTTTCGTTCCCGGGAGAAAAATCCAGATCTTTCAACTGCGATCGGAACATCATGTACACTTGACTCACGTGAGGCAGATTCAAAAGAGTATACAGCTCCAGGAGCTGCACATGGGCGTTGGCCTCCTCCTGTGTTTCCCGCAAGGCTGCTTCCTGAACCGTTTCATCATTTTCCATGAACCCCGCGGGGAGCGTCCAGAGTCCACGCCGCGGTTCGATGGCGCGGCGACATAAAAGGACCTTGTCTTCCCAGGCCGGTATGCAACCGGCCACAATTTTGGGGTTTTCATAGTGGATGGTATGGCACGATTCGCAGACGAATCTCGGCCGGTTGTCATCATCCGGAACCTTGCTGATCACAGGTTCACCACATTGACTGCAAAATTTCATACGTGATTGTACTCATGATATGGCTTGCATTATAGACGGGTCATACCTGCTTTTCTCGTCTGCCAAGTGTCTTTCTGTGGGATCGCTATCTAATCCTTTGAAACGGATTGACATAGATAGCTTTTTGATCATGGTTTTTACTTGAAACGAAGGAGGCAAGCAGTTTTTGTTCCCCAACGAAAAAAGGAGATTGAGTGCTGCAATGGTATGGCATTTTCAACAACACGAGGGTAGTAACAATGAAAAAATTTATAACTTTGGGAATTCCAGTGCTGCCTTTCTGGATTCTTTATTATGAACGCTTCTTTTTGATCACCTTCGGGCCTTCTCTACGAAGGTACGGTGGCCAGGATGAGGTGTTGCGATAAGCCTCGGGTACCGCTGGTATCAGCCATTGTTCCAGTTGGGTCAGTAATTTCAGATCCCTGGCAATTCGGTATTTGCGGCTATGGATACATTCCCGATCGCCGAATTCACAGGTATTGAGATGAGTGCCCCCACAGGGGCCGTTGGCCAGCCCTTTGGGGCAGGTTTCTGGGCAAACATATTGGGTCGCATTGAGCCGGCACAGGCCACAGGTTTCGCAGCCGAACAGTGGTCCCTTGATAGCACGCTCCAGTTTGACCAGTTTCTGATCGGCTTTTGAACCTCGTTTGATTTTTCCGATTGTCCTGGTCAGCAATTTTGCGCCCGCGCCTTTCTCGAACCAGAAAGAATGGACCCGATCCATGAGCCGGTATTTGAGTCGGTCCCGCAGAGGTGCCCGATCCACTTGCCGAAAGGAGAGGGTCCACGCGATCTCGGGTGCTGGATTGGCAATGCGCTTGCCATCGGGGAACACAAAGGCTTCTTTCCAGGCTTTGTTCCAAGTGATCCGATCAGGGCATTTTTTGCTCAGGTAGTCCACTTGGTTTTGCAGGGTTTCGAGCATTTCCGTGCGTGTGATCGCGGTCAGCTGTACGCCGGAATAACCGATCAGACGCAGCCCCACGATCTGTAGGGCCAGTCTTCGTGTGACCCGGGCTGCGGCCTGTTCACGGGTGAGTTCTTTTTCTTCGGTTTGTAGTAGTTCATGATAGCTGTCAGTGATAGTAACGCCGGCCAGTTGATGTTTACGGATGAAGCGGGAACGTGCTGCCGTCAGCGCCATGATGTTGGCCACCATGGGCACCCGGTAGCCACGGGAGTCCATCCAGAAAAGGGCCTCTTCATGCTTGACGATATCGAACCCAATCTGGGTGATCAGATAGTCGACGCCTGCGAGGATTTTCTTGCCTAGTTTCAGATATTGGGCAACGGATTCTTCTTCCCGGTATTTGAAGGGATTGAGCGCGGCTGCAATGATCAGATCAGGATGGTACTCCCGGGCGGTACGGATTGCCGGGACGGATTCGAGATAGCGGGGCCGCCTGTCAGAGGGAGGATCCTTCAGTTTGTCACCGGTCAGGATGAGGACGTTTTCCAGTTTTGCGACCTTGATCTCATCGAGGGACGTGATCAGATCATTCATATCCCTGTCCTTGCCAGAAAGGTGAATGAGCGGTTGACTGCCGGAGTGATCGCGGACATGCTTAGCGATCATTACCGGATCGGGGTCGGTATCGGAATGTACCCGGTCAGTGACGGTGAAGCCGGCCACTTCTTTGCGCCTTGCGAGTTGCCGCACGAAGGCGTCCACCTTGATCATATCGTCGTCGAGTACATGATCGGCAGAGGCAACAAATTCAATGGTCCAGAAAAACTCACCCCTGCGAAGCGCCGAAGCAATCTTATTTTGTGGACGCCAAGTGTTGGTGAGCAACGTGTCTGTGATCATAACCGTATGTCATCCTCGGCCTGCCAGGGAGGACTGACGATGACAATGAATCGTAGATCGCTCTGCCCCGTATTTTCCAGCCATTGTTCCTGCTTCGGGGGCACCCGTGCGGTACTCCCCTTGGTGAGTTGGAAACACGCATTGCCAATATGCAAACGCCCTTCTCCTTCGAGAATGAAGTACACTTCACTTTGTTTGAGGTAGTGGGGGTAGGTGCTTTTCCCCGCTTCTAGCACCGCAACGGAGAAAGAGTAGGGCAAATCGACAGGATCATTCCGGGGATGCAACAACTCCTTCAAATGACAGCCGTCATTGGCGATAATCGTTTTGCACTGATTGAGATGTTTGACCACGGATTGCGAGCACATATGTATTCTATAACAGAAGCGGGCCATGACGGCGAATAAAACCGTTGTATTGCTGATCAATCTCGGCACGCCCGAGGAACCGACGGTGCCTGCTGTCCGGCGTTATCTGGCAGAATTTCTCTCTGATCGCAGGGTGATCCGGACGTCACCCTGGATCTGGCAACCGATCCTGCATGGCTTGATTCTGCGGACCCGACCCAGACGATCGGCTGAAGCCTATCAGAAGATCTGGACACCGGAAGGTTCTCCACTGCTGCAGTTCACATTGAAACAGGCGGAAGCACTGGGGCAGTCTCTTGGTGACGGAATCACCGTCCTGGCAGCCATGCGTTATGGGCAGCCTTCGGTCCGTTCCGTCCTCAATGACCTGGCTGGAAACGTGGAGCAATTGGTCGTGTTTCCACTTTATCCTCAGTATTCAAGCACCACCACGGCGTCCACTTTTGATGCCGTTGATGCCGCCTTGGGCCAATGGGCGCAAAAACCCGAGCTGATTTTGATCAAGGACTATCATGATCATCCACTCTATATTGATGCTTTGGTCGCATCAATCCGGGATTTCAGGGCGCGGCATGGATCTGGGGAAACGTTGCTCTTTTCCTACCACGGTCTGCCGAAAGAATATCTGGATGAGGATGAACCCTATCTGCAGCAGTGCCTGGAGACTTCCCGGAAGGTGGCAGAGAAACTGGGGCTGGATGGGGACAGCTGGCTGGTGAGCTTCCAATCGCGTGTGGGGCCAAAGGCGTGGTTGACGCCCTATACCGATGAGACAGTGCGTGCACTGGCGCGAAAAGGTATGAGGGAGATCGATGTGGTCTGCCCCGGCTTTGCTGCAGACTGTCTTGAAACACTGGAAGAGATTGCGATGCAGAATCGGGACTTTTTCGTTGAGGCCGGTGGCGAATCATTGCGCTATATTCCGGCCCTCAATGATCGCCCTGATCATATCCAGGCTTTGGCCAGTATTTTACATGAGCACCTATGAACGGGTGCGTGCCTCCAGGTGCTGGATTAACTTATCCAGCCCACCTTTTTTGATCTCGGAATTGAAACTTTTGCGGTAGGTAGAGACCAGACTCACCCCATCAATTGAAACATCATAGACCTTCCATCCCCCTTTTTTTGACTTGTAGAGGCGGTAGTTAATAGGCACCTTGGGGCTGCCATTTTTGCGATCGACTTCGGTTTTTACCGTCACCTTTTTGCTGTTCTCGCTGGAATGAACAGGAAGATATTTGATATCCACCCCATCTGCTTTCGTCAGGGCGTTGGAATAGGTTTTGATCAACAGATCCTCGAATGCCTCGGTGAATCGTTTTTTTTGCTCTGGTGTTGCCTTGCGCCAGTTCTTCCCCAGTACCCAGCGGGACATTTTGGGAAAATCAAAATTGGGTGCGATTAACTCGTTGACAACTTGCTTGATCTTTTGTTGGTCCGCTTCATCTTTGAGCTTTTCTATCACCTGATCTGCTGTATTTTTGACCACCTCTAGTGCTGTCGCCTCGGCCCATACGGGTGCCATGGTCAAAAGGCAGAAAATGACAAGAAAAAGACGATTCAGAATCTTCATAAAACTCCCCCAGTGTCTAAATTTGGTTATTTTGGTGAAATATTCTACTCTCCAGAGAGAGTGATAACGACCGATCTCCTATGGCTGTGGTATCGGTGTTCCCACAGGTAGATCCCCTGCCAGGTACCTAGCAGGCACATTCCCTGCCCAATGGGAATCGTCAGGCTATTGTTAGTCAGTACCGTACGAATATGAGCCGCCATGTCATCCGCCCCTTCCATCGTATGTTGAAACAGAGGATCGCCATCGGGAACCAGTCTTCGGGTAAAGGCTTCCAGATCGCTCTGTACATCCGGATCCGCATTCTCACACAGGATCAGGGAAGCACTCGTATGTTGCAGAAAAAGGTTGCACAGTCCCATCGTAATCCCTGAGGATGAGACGATATCCTGAATTTCCGTTGTTATCTCGTACGTTCCCCGTCCTTCGGTTGTTATCCCTATCTGTCGTTGGACAAACATAAACTGAATTTTCTCAAAATAATTTATTTTTATAAGTAAAAACAAGGGGTTGGTAATTTTATGGTTCGGTTAATACGTTCCTGATCCCAGTGTTCTAATTGTCTCTCAAAGGTCGAACGTATTTCTTTGCACAGTGTCACAGATCCTATAACAGCATTTTCAGACCAACCAGCACCAGGAAAACCGCAAAAATACGTTTCAGTATCAGTACTGGCAAGCGGTGTGCCAAGTGTGCTCCTATCGGCGCAAAAAGCACACTGGTAGAAACGATACACAAAGTTGCTGGGAGATAGACATAACCCAGGCTCCAGTCTGGTAGTCCTGGATTGCCCAGTCCGGCAACGATAAACCCGATGACGCCTGCGAAAGCAATAGGCAGTCCACAGGCTGCTGAGCTGCCGACAGCTTCTTTCATAGGTACATTACACCAGAGGAGATAAGGCACTGTCAGTGATCCTCCACCGATACCCATGATGGAAGAAATGGTGCCGATGAAACTGCCCGCCACAGCAAGACCTCTCGGAGAAGGGAGCGTCCGGTTCGCACCGGGTTTGAAGCCAAACCCGATCTGCATGGCGATGATGATCTCGAAGATCCCGAAGATGCGTCTCAGGGTGTCGGTGGGCAATGCATCGGCAATGGCTGCACCCAACCAGGCACCGATGATAATTCCGGGGGTCAGCCATAATACCGTCTTCGTTTGTATATTCCCGAGCCGATAGTGCGTAAGGCTGGATGAAATGGCGGTAAAGACAATCGTGGCAAGTGATGTACCTACGGCTAGTTGCATGGTGTATTCAGGAGCCAGTGCCTGAATCGTGAACAAGGCATACAGGATTGGAACGATCACTGCGCCGCCTCCCAGTCCCATGAGGCCGGCGGTCATACCGGCAAAGGCACCGGTAAAGAGGTAGGCAAGGAAAGTAAACATGAGTTTATTGTAGCAGTCTGTTGTACTTCGGCGTCAGTAAATATCGTATGATCCACGCATGTTTTGCAGACAAAAAATAACAAGACTATTCGTCTGTGTGATCCTGATTGTTCTTTTCCCTACGCTGTCATTCAGTGCTGAGCTTGATCAGCAGCGTCAACTGTTCAGTAAAGCTTACAAAACCATCCAAGCAGGCAGGGACTATGATTTGGAAAAGTTATCGGAGGGTCTGAAGGATTATCCACTCTATCCATATCTTCAATTCGCACATCTCTATCAGGAAATTGACACCAAACCAGAAAAAGAGATCAGCGCCTTTCTCAAAAAATATACAGACACTCCATTGGCTGATCGTTTGCGCACGCGTTGGCTTTATTCTCTGGCGCGCCGTCACGAATGGGAGGCTTTTCTGAAGTATTATAGATCTGGCGGAAATGTGCTGCGCTGCTACCAGTTACAGGCACGGATTAAAACTGGTCCAGTTGACAAGGCGTTGCTTAAGGACATCAAAAAAATGTGGCTGGTTGGCAAGTCTCAAGTGGATGAATGTGATCCGGCATTCAAGGTGCTGTACGAAAGCAGGACGCTGACGCCAACCCTGATCTGGCAACGAATCAGGTTGGCGATGCAAGCAAACAATCTGCGACTCGCAAAGCATCTGGCAAGAAGACTGAATCGCAAAGACCAGGCGCGAGCGAAACTCTGGCGTGATGTCTATTCGGATCCGGAAAAGAAACTGCTGCACCCTGCGTTGAAAAAGGACACTCCAGTTAACAGGGAGATTATCCTCTATGGTCTGAAGAGGCTGGCACAACGGGACTCTCTCAAGGCATGGATGCTCTGGAACAAATTGGTGGATAGACATAAATTTACCTTATCGGAAAAACGGATCATGGATCGCAAGATCGCCTTTGCTGCGGTTCAGCAGGACATACCCCGTGCGGGGAAATGGCTGGATCAACTCCAGGACCAGCAACAGAATAAATATGTCCAGCATTATCTGATTCGATATGCCGTTGCGAACCAGGAATGGGATCTGTTGAAGAAATGGACGAAAAAAAAGGTTGCTGAAGGCTTCAATGAGTTACGCTGGTGGTATTGGCGGGCACGTTCACTGGAGCTGACCGGTCATCAGAAGGAAGCAAATCATCTGTTCGAAGGGCTTTCAACAAAACGTGATTACTATGGTTTTTTATCAGCAGAAAATCTTGGAAGGGAGTACAGTTTCAATCATCGCTCTCTTCCGCTGAACAGAAAACAGAAAACGCAGTTGCTTGCCATACCGGGTATACAGAGGGCATACGAGCTTTTCAAACTGGAGATGTATGAAGAGGCACGACGAGAGTGGTTCCATGCAACACGTAAAATGGAGCGGGAACAACTTTTGAGTGCTGCAGTGTTGGCCCATGAGTGGGGCTGGCATGATCGGACGATCCTGGCCTTGGGCAAGGCAAAGGCGTATGACGATTTGGAAAAGCGGTTCCCCTTGCCGTTCAATTCAACGATCGAAAGCTATGCCATAAAGCGGAACCTGCCCACCTCCATTATCTACACCCTGATGCGTTCGGAAAGTGCGTTCATTCATGACGTTCGCTCTGGTGCCGGCGCTATGGGATTGATGCAACTGATGCCCGCAACAGCAAAACATACCGCCCAAAAAATCGGTCTGAAAAAGTACCGAAACACTCGGCAGCTTTACGAACCAAAGATCAATATCGCGCTGGGGACAGCCTACTTGAAGGAGTTGCTCGACCGATATAATGGCAATCTGATCATGGCTGCGGCGGCATACAATGCCGGCCCTCATCGAGTCAAACGCTGGCGACCGGAACAGGGTTGCATGCCAGGCGAATTTTGGGTGGAGACGATTCCTTTTACCGAAACCCGGCGTTATGTTCGCCGAGCCTTGTTTTATTCGGTACTCTATCAATGGCGGATGGGCGAGAAGATCGACTCCATTCATTCACAACTGAGACCCGTTCCTGCACTGAACGTCAGCAGATGCAATTGATATGAAAATCTACAAGGTTGGTGGTGCCGTTCGTGACCAATTGCTGGGTATTCCGGTGACGGATACCGATTGGGTAGTAGTAGGGGCCCGACCGGAAGATCTGATCTCTCGTGGTTTCAAGCAGGTGGGTAGGGATTTTCCGGTTTTCCTCCATCCGGAAACCCATGAGGAGTACGCCCTGGCGCGCAGGGAACGAAAGGTCGCGCCCGGCTATGCCGGCTTTGAATTCGATGCGGGGGAAGATGTCTCGCTGGAAGAAGACCTGATGCGAAGAGACATCACTATCAACGCCATGGCTGAGGACGCGGCGGGAAATATCATCGATCCGTTCGGTGGCAGGGCAGATCTTGAAAAAGGGATCCTGCGCCATGTCTCCGAAGCATTTGCCGAAGATCCGGTCCGGATCCTGCGAGTGGCGCGTTTTGCAGCCAGGTTCGGATTCCAGGTCGCGGATGAAACACGGGAACTGATGAAAAGTATGGTGGCTTCTGGCGAGGTGGATGCACTCGTCGCCGAACGCGTCTGGCAGGAACTTGATCGTGCATTAGGTGAAGAGCATCCCGAACTGTTTTTTGAAGTCTTACGATCTTGTGGCGCACTGGCCGTGATCTTCCCGGAAATTGATCGCTTGTTTGGTGTGCCGCAGCCGGCGAAATATCATCCCGAGATCGATACCGGCCTCCACACCATGATGGTGTTGCAGCAAGCCGTGAGACTCACCGAGGACAGACACATACGGTTTGCCGCACTGGTCCATGATCTGGGTAAAGGCACCACGCCGAAGGAGATTCTGCCGAGTCATCGGGGGCATGAGCAACGCAGTGCCGATTTGATCAAAGCACTCTGTCGTCGTTTGCGTGTTCCTAACAAATACCGCGATCTGGCCGTCATCACAGGATTGCATCATACACACTGTCATCGTATACGGGAGTTGAAACCGGTCACGGTGCTGAAGACCCTCGAAACGATGGACGCATTCAGAAAACCAGAACGGTTCGAGCAGTTCCTTGTCGCCTGCAAGGCCGATGCGAGGGGGCGGAAAGGAAAAGGAAACGATCCTTATCCACAGGCTGATATTTTTCGCTCGGTACACCAAGCCGCATTGGCCGTAGATATACGGGCTTTGCATAGAGAAGAGATGCAAGGTGATCAGATCGGTGAACTTTTGAGGGAAAATAGGCTGAATGCAATCAGGAAGGTTTTACGTCCCTGATTTTCCAGCCTGGTCTGTCCAAGGAAGGTTACTTGCTCAAATCCTGATACCAATTCGCAGGCAGAGTCACACGATAAACGTCGCTGTAACCTTTGCCGGTGATCCCCCAGTTTGATCCCCAGTAAACATATTTTCCCTTGCGATCGATAGCAGCAAAGGCTTCTGACCAATAATCCTTGCCGCCTTTCGAGGTTCTGGCATTGGTGTGGGCGATACGAAAATGCTTGCCATTTTCCTTGAGTTCCAGCAAAAACAGCGCACCGTCAGACCAATAAGTGGGTTTCTCCCGTCGTCCATAGGTGGAAACCAATACCCAGCCTGGTGTTTCCACGCAGTTCCCGGAGATATGAAAGCCTTGATAACTGACGCCCCCCTTTTCGGGTGCCTGAAAAGGGATGAACATTAACCTCACTTCTTCAAGTGTATCGAGATAAATCATGGTGATGTAATCGGTGGACGTGTCCTGTGCCACAAAAACATCTCGACCGTCTTTTGACAGGGCTACATCGCCGTGGCCGTGTTTGCCAGGGAGTGTTCTACCGTTGGTGAAATCCCGGTCGAAGACTTGTGTCGGTGTGGTTTCCACCAGTACGTAGTCACCACTTGGGCTCATGGTTACTGTATTGGCACCAGTGATGTTGGCGCCAGGGATATCCGAGTAGCGCGAGACGACCTTTTTTTCGACGGCATCAAAGACGATCCAGTCAAGGGTCTTTTTCTTTTTCGTCCGGTTACTGTAATTGATCACCATAAAGGCCCAGTAGCGGCTGTCCACCGATCCATCTCCTTCACCTTGCCCCGTAATCCAGCTGACATCGGGGTAGTCTTTTTTTGCATCGTAGAGCAGGGTTTTTTTCTTGGTCTTTACGTTGTATTGGTAGAATCTTTTCCCGTCCACATAGAAAAACACATCCGGATCGGTGGCATGCCAGCGAGGTTCTTTGCGTCCCTGACCCAGAATCTGTTTGCGATACTTTGGTGGGTCCAGATCGAACAGGTACCAGTGAGAGTTGGTCGACTGAAAAATAGCAAGACGACCGTCGGCGTTGGAAGGATCATTTCGTGCATATTCATTGACAACACCTTTTGCATGGGTCGGTGGTTTACCCTTGCGAACATCTGTAATACGTACGATTTCAGTATCGAAGACTGGATCCTTGAACGGAACACCAACAGGGGGTGGTTGATCGTATTCCGGGAAAGAATACGGAATATCCGAGAGCCCACGGGTGTAGTCGAAGCCAAAGACGACCGGGTTGGTAAGGATCAGAAAAGTGAATAGCAAGATGCGGAATTTTGTCATTTTCTAACCTCCCGTCTATGCCAATGCTTTTGCATAGACAGCCAATAGCTTATTTCCCAGTATACGCCAGTCATAGAGTTTTTCCGCCTGCACGCGGGCAGCTTTGCCGAGGCGGTTGCGTAAATCATCACTTTGCATCAGTTTGAGGACGGCATCGGCGATGGCTTCCGGTGGATCGGCCAGCAGAATGTTTTCGCCGTGGTCGAGAATGACACCTTCGGCCCCGATCCGGGTAGAGACGATAGCCTTACCCATGGCCATCGCTTCGAGTAATTTGAGCCGGGTGCCACTGCCCACACGTAACGGCAGGACATAAACGCCGGCTGCATGAACCAACGGTCGGAAGTCCTCCACGAAACCTGTGGTTATCACCTTGTCTTGTAGTGTATCGGGAATATCTAATCCCTCAGATTTGCCCACAACAGTTAATCTGGCGTCCGGATTTTCCTTCAGGATCAGTGGCAACACTTCACGGATAAAAAAATTCATCCCGTCGTTGTTCGGAAACCAGCCCATGCCTCCAACGAAGATCATGGTATTGCGGTCGACCTGAACTCTCTCTGAAGGGGTGAACTGTTCTACATCCACACCGTTGGCAATGATGTGAATTTCCTTCCCCTGTCCCATTTGGCTCAGAATTTCCGCATCATCTTGAGAGCAGGCCAGGACTTCGGTCGCATTTTGTGTTGCGTACGCTTCAAACTTTTCCAGCTTGGGCGCCTGGTTCGAAAAGAAGATCTTCTGAGGCAAGGAGGAAGCGGCCTCCGCCCGCCGTTCAACCAAGAGGCTCTCCACGTTGTGATCATTGAGTACGGTCGGGATATTTCCACAAAGAGGCAGGTATTGCGCCAGGGGGAGCATGTCGAAATGGATCAGATCGGGGGATTCCTGCTTGATGAGAGCTCGGATCTGATCCTCCATGGCTGGAGAAAAGTATTTGCGTACCACGAAAGGGGTTTGAGTAATGACGCCTGCGAACAGAGTGGTCATCAAGGTCAGTTTACTTTGATCGCAGGGGATGGGAATCAGATCGACCGAGTGGCAAAGTGTTCGCAGGTGATCGGCATGGGCCGGATCTTCGTCGCTGCGGACGAAGGAGACCAGGTGGACATCATGTTCATCACAGACCCGTTTGAGCAGGTTATAGGTCCTGATCTGATGGCCTTCCCAAGGCGGATAAGGAATGCGTGTGGTGACGAATAATACTTTAGCCATTTAATGTTTCTTCCACAGACCGGCCGTTTGCCCAGTCAAAATTGAATAAAGCCCGACCACTGCCGTGATGTTGAGCATGAGAAAGTTGGAGGCGGTGCCCACGATCCCCGGTTTTTTGCCTTTTGACATGGCAATCAGACCGGCGATTGCTGCGACATAGACGATCACTTGCACAATACCAGTAAAGCGATAAAACGGCTCATTGATCAGGAAAGACGAGATCAAGAGTAGCAGCATGGCGTAGGGTGAGAGCAGTCGGAAAACCTTGTGCGACATCCACTGAAAAAACAGCCGGTTCTTGACGGGGTGATTGATCCATGGAGCCACCTTCATGAGCTGGAAATTCCCGGCCAGTGTCCGTACCTTGCGGGCGAATTCTTCGCTACTGGTGCTGCTGAGCCGGTCATAGGCCAGTGCTTCACGAACCATGCAGACGCGGTAGCCCTTTTTTGTAATCCGCATGGGGGTCAAGACATCATCGAGGATGATCCCGGCTGGCATAGGTTCGAACAACTCGCGGCGGATCGCATAGATAGCTCCGGTGGCACCGACCATGGAATCGACACTGCTCTCTGCATCCCGGATCATTTTTTCATATTTCCAGTAGAGGCCCACGCCTTCGGGTTCCTGATCGGTACCCGAAGACTCCAGGATCAACTCACCGGTGGTAGCACCGATGGTGGGATCGGCAAAGGCCCGTATCAGTGATCGAATCGCATTCGGGCAGAAGCGTTGGCGTACATCCGCAAAAACAATGATCTCACCCTTGGCTGCTTCCACGCCACGGTTGATGGCCAGGGACTTACCTAGATTCTTTTCCAGTGCAATGACGGTGAGCCGGTCGATTTCAATCTCCCGCAGGCATTTCACAGTGGCATCGGTGGACCCATCGGAGACCACTACGATATCGAGCTTTTCCGCGGGGTAATCCTGTTGTAACAGGTTTTCGATTCGAGGAATGATGCGATCTTCTTCATTGAAGGCCGAGATCACGACCGTCACTGTGGGTTCGATATCTTTGACCTTGATCGTTTTTGGCCTGAAACGTGACCACAGGTACATGAACAGGGGATAGCCTACATAGGTGTAAAAGAGAAACAGCGCGCTGAGCCAGAAAATGATCTTCATCATGCTGCCGGAAGAAACCTTGCGCGGACACGTTCATAAAGGCGGTTTCCGAGGACGGTTTTGAGGTTGCCCAGAACGAACTGTCGCAGTTTTAATTTGCGCATCATTCTGCCATCGGCGGAAACCAGGGAAGCGAAAGCCTCCAGGCTCATCTGCCGGGTGATGGCGATGCGCGGAATGGCGAAGGGGTCTGTCTTGTCAGTGTTGTAGCCCAGCACTGACGTACACAAACGTTTGTAACCTAGAGCCTTTGCCAGTTGCCGGGAGCGTTGATCACCACGCCCACCGGGCAGGGCAAGGGTATCGATCGGTTTGCCCAGAATGGTTTCCAGGGTTTGTTTGCTGATCTCGAGTTCGGTGCGGACTTCTGTATCTCCCAGATCATTGAGGTATTGATGGGTTTTGCCATGGGAGCCGATCACCATTCCTGTTTGATCGAGTTTACGCAGCTGATCGGCGCTCATGCTAAACTCGTTCCCGATCCAGTCGGTGGTGATGTAGAATTCGGCAGACATGCCGCGTTTGCCCAATTCAGGCAGAGCTGTCGTGAAGTTGGTTATGTCCCCATCATCGAATGTGATCACCACGACGTTTTCATTATTACCGGCCTTCTCTGCCTGAGACAGGGTCACCGGCTTGTAACCCTTGTCTTGCAGCCAGTCCAGTTGTTCCTGAAACTGAGCAAGGCTGACGCTGTAAACAGGATCAAACTGTCCCGGATCATTTTCCGAGTCATGGATACCGTGATACATCAATACAGGATAGTGTTCTGCCATTGTTTTCACTCTTTCATTTCTATCATGGTGTTATCGACAAAACGCCTCAGTGATTGAACAGAAACATCCAGAAGAGGAAGCCCCCCAGCAGCAGACGATAAATCACGAAGGGCAGCATCCCAATCTGATTGATCAGTTTGAGGAAAAAGTAAATACAGAGGTATGCACTGAGTGCAGAGAGGAGGGTAACGAAACCCAGGCCAAACCAATCCATGGTTACCTCTCCAGTAAACAGATCTTTACTTTTCAGTCCAGCGGCTGCCAGGATGATCGGGATGGACAGCAGGAAAGAAAATCGTGCCGCTGCCTGCCGGGTCAGCCCCAGCATCAATCCCGCGGTCATGGTAATGCCGGATCGAGATGTCCCCGGAATCAGAGCAATCGCCTGTGCCAGGCCGATGAACAGGGCGTCTTTGACGGAGAGGGTCTTTTCGGTACGGATATGGCTGGCAGTTCTGTCGGCATACCACAGGAGCAAACCGAAGACGATGGTTGTCGTGGCGATCACCAATGGGCTGCGCAGTGTGGTCTCGATGTAGTCCTTCAGGATCAAACCAACGATGACTGCGGGGATGGTGCCGATGATCACTGCCCAGCCCAGATGGCTGTCTTCGGTTTTCTCACCGCCTAGAACCGAAGAGAACCAGGCAAACAGTACTTTTTTGATGTCTTCCCGAAAATACCAGACGACGGCAAACAGGGAGCCGAAATGTACGGCCACATCATAGACCAGTCCCTGATCTTTCCAGCCGGTGAGGATTGGCAGCAGGATCAGGTGGGCCGAACTCGAGATCGGCAGGAATTCAGTGAAGCCCTGTAGCAGGGCGAGTATGATGAGTTGTATCAGATCCAATGTGTTGTCCTAAAGTTTTTCCAGCATATCGTTCATTGCAAACCCGATCAGCGGTTCGTCAAACCCCTTGGACAGAGCCATCACCTTGAACCGTTCGCCCATCTCGCCTGGCAGTGTCAGCATCTGGGCCTGACGGGAGTAGTGCAGATACTGATCCGGGAACTTTCTTTTTATTTCAGCGAGCCGCTCCGTGAGCCCACAGCTCAAAAGGAAGGCGGCTTGCGTCGTGTAGCCTTCTACATCCAGGCCGCAGGCAAAAGCGGCTTCTGCCACGGCCGTGAAGTCCACCGAGGCACTGATATCCTGTAAGCCGATCCTAACCAAAGGATCGTCATGGACTCGGTGTCGATAGTGGCAGACCAAGGTACCATTGTTCCGTTCCGGATGGTAATAATCACGCCGTGACTCGCCGTAATCGACACAGAAAATTACACCGGTTTCAAGAATGTTACAGAGGCTGCTGAACCAGGCGGGGAGCATTCGGTTGATCTCTGAAACATAGTGGTGAGGAAAGTCGATATCCAGATTGTCTACAGCCTTGATCAGGCTGTCCGAGGCTTCCGTAATCTCAAAGCAGAAATGGTGATTTCTGAAACCCACACGTTGTTCCATGATGCACGAGCCGGAGATCTGGAAGCGCTCGACAGGCATGGCATCCAAGACTTCATTGGCAAGGATCACACCGTTCAGTGGACCTTCTAGAGTATCCAACCACTTTACCCTTTCTATCAAATGAGGAAGCTCTTTCCTGATCAGGGCGTGTTGCCGTTCACGCAGATCGGCGCTTACTTCCAGGATCCGATAGGTTTCGGGCAAGGCATCCAGTGATTCAAGCTCCAGCAAAATGTCACAGGCAAGCCTTCCGCTGCCGGCGCCGAACTCGAGCAGGGTATTTTCGCCCAGTGAGGAAAACACCTGGGCGATCTGGGTAGCCAGGCATTGGCCGAAGAAGGGAGAGATTTCAGGTGCGGTGACAAAGTCGCCCTGTGATCCGAATTTGACCGAACCGGCACTGTAATAACCAAGCCCTGGTTCATAGAGAGCCATCTCCATGAATTGGGCGAAGGAGAGGTTACCGCTGTCAGAGCTCTTGATGGCTTCCCTGATCGCATCTTGCAGCTGCGTGCTGAGTTTCAGCGCGGCCGGATCCGGGGCCGGAAGCACGTCCATGCTCATATTTTCAGATCAGGAATATCGCCATCCAGAAACCAGCGTTTCGACTCAGGATCAAACCACCAGTTCTGTTTTTCGGATGTGGAATGGACTGTGCCTCGATCCACATCATAATAACTGATATGGGCGGTTACGGTAACGCGGTTGCCATCTTCGGAGAATTGTCTGACCCCATATTCATAGGATGTGATGCGGATATTTTTCAAATAGGTTGGATCATGAAGTGGTTTGTCATATTTTTTTTGACGGATATGTTGCGCGGCACTCTCATAATAACCCCAGCGTATTGCCTTGCGGAAATCATTGAGACTTAGCTCTAGGGCATCGAGCTTGCTGTTTTTTTCGAAGCTTGCGCAACCCTGGGTTACAACCCCGACCATTACCAGCAGACTAATGAAAAGGAGGTGTGTTTTCCACTTAATGATCATGGGTTTTCCTCAGGGTGATTTTTCTGATTTTCTGGCCATGCAAATGTTCGGCCCGGCTGTGCTCGGTATAGCTCATGCCCGTTTCCGGGTGGACCGCTGATCCATGAATCTCGGCCAGCGGAACGGCGACATAGGCAAATTCAAGGATATTCTGGTGAGGAAGCGAAAGTCCATCGTCCTGAAAGATCCTGTCTTCGTAGAGTAACAGATCGATATCCAGCGGGCATTGGCGCCGGATTCTGGGCCCGGCGAGTTTTTCGATACGTTTCAGGATCTGGTTGATTGCCGCAGGAGACTTATGGGTTTCAAAGCCGGCAACCAGGTTGTAGTAGTTTTCAGCCTCGTCAGAGCCCATCGCCTCAGCCTCGTAGAGACTGGAGAGCAGCAGTTCTCCAAATGCATCCTGCAAGGCCCTGATCGCCAGAAGAATATTGTTTTCGCGATCGCTGTTACTGCCGATGCCGATAAAAACTTTATGGGGTTTGACGGCGTTCAATGATAACACCCACATCTCGCACAATAGGTACAGCTCCCTTTTTATTGATCTTGATGCGTACCCAAGGAGCATCGAATTCATCGAGAATGATGTTTGCTACCCGCTCGGCAACCGACTCGATCAGTTTGAAGCGGCTGGCCTCAATGAACTCCACCACCCGTTCGGCAACGTCGGCATAGTTCACGGTGTAGAGCAGATCATCGGTTTCGCCTGCCTTTTGGATATCGGTGCCGATCTCAAGATCGAGGATCAGGGTCTGTTTGATATTTCGCTCCCAGTCATAGACGCCAATCACGGTGTCGATTCTGAGATCAGTCAGGTATATTATGTCCATCGCTGTAAGTTAACCTCTGAACCTTTTCCTGACAAGCTAGAAAATCGAAATAAATGTTACTCGACCTACTCTGTATATTGGCTTCCTATCTCATAGGATCCTTCAGTTCGGCCGTAATGGTCTGCAGATTGATGGGGCTTTCCGACCCGCGCCTGGCGGGATCGCGTAATCCCGGTGCGACCAATGTGCTGCGCCTTCATGGCAAGCGGGCGGCCATTCTTACACTTGCCGGTGATCTGCTCAAAGGGCTGATACCGGTCTTGATCGGCAAACTGCTCGGATTGCCGGATCCGGTGCTGGCAGCCATGGGTCTTGCGGCTTTTCTGGGGCACCTGTACCCGGTCTTTTTCGGTTTTCAGGGTGGTAAGGGGATCGCCACTTTCATCGGTGTCATCTACGCTTTTGCCTGGCCCATTGGCGTGATTTTCATGCTCACATGGGGCATCATTGCCTTGCTGTTTCATTATTCGTCACTGGCTGCACTGGTGGCTTCTGCCGTCAGCGTTTTTTCGGTCGGTTATTGGCTGCCCAAACCTTGGTACACCATTGCGACCCTCATTATGGTGGTGCTCATTTTCTGGCGGCACAAAGCCAATATCAAAAAGCTGATCGCCGGTAACGAACGCAGGATTGGCGAGAAAGATTAAAGCTGATCGGTTTCTTCCTGTGCAGGATCGCTGAGAGACATTATTCTGGAAACATCCCTTTCTTGAGCCGGAACAAGGCCGAAATATCTTCCTCGCCGTGGCCTTCTTCCATCAGGGTCTCATAATCCTTCAGGGTCATTTCCACAGCAGGGAGTCTGGTTCCCGATTTTTGCGCGGCCATGGTGCGGCAAATATTCAGATCCTTGTGATGCAGGGCGACCTTGAAGCCAGGTTCGAAGGTACCTTCCATCATGGTACGGCCACGGTGATCGAGAAACCAGTTGGCTGCCGCACCGCTACCGACCACATCGATCACCTTGTCCATATCCAGACCCATAGCCGAACCAAAAGCCAGCGCCTCAGTCACAGCCTGATTGATACCCGCCGCCATGATCTGGTTCACGGCCTTGGTGGCCTGCCCACTACCAGTGGGGCCCATGTAAACAATATTGCCGCCAATGACCTCAAGTACCGGCCGTACCGAGTTCAGCACCGCCTCATCGCCCCCGATCATCATCGCCATGGTGCCGTTTTTCGCACCTTCCACGCCGCCGGAAACCGGACTGTCGAGGAAATTTGCCTCGACTGTTTTCAATAAGGTCGCGACTTCTTTTGCTGTATCCGAACTTACTGTTGAAGTATCGATCACCACGGTGCCTTTCTGAACGCCGGGCAACATCGCGTTCACCACCTCGATCACATCCTCATCACGCGAGACACAAATGATGATCAACTCGCATTGCTCAGCGACTTCGGCGGGAGAGGACGCCGCCGAGATTCCGGTTTTTTCGGCAAGTTCCTGAGTACGGCCCGGGCTGCGGTTCCAGAAGGCCGTCAGATACCCGGACTTGTGGAGATTCATTGCCATGCCCATGCCCATAGCGCCCAAACCAATGATGCCTGTTTTCATACAAAGCTCTCTTATAAATTATTTTGAAAAATTTGATTTTAACGGAAAATGATTCTCGTAGCCCAGATGGAGCTTGCGGAATCCGGGGATGGATGGTCAACCCGGATTACACTACGTTTCATCCGGGCTACTTGCTACGTTTCTTAAATGGTTTCGGAGATTCATCGAGACTTTTAAAATAGAATGAAATCGAATCAAAGTTTGTGAGTATCTGGATTGGATATTTGATCGTATTGTTTTGTGCATCATATTTTGCTGCAATGATTTTTTTATTTGTCTGAGCAAGGATTATTTGTGTGTGTGAACAATCAAGAAAATAATAATCTTTTTTCCTTGCGGTACTACTCATGCCGAAAAGAAATGCAAGCGAGATTAAAAATAAACTCCAGAAAAAAATGCTAATCCAGTATCCAAATCTCTCATTCAAATTTGCACTGGGTGAATACCCTGCTTCGACTACAGCATTATCTATTTCATCCTGATCTTTGAGTTTGTTTACATAGCCTTCAATATTACTATGTTTGTAATATGGCCATAAAAATTCTGTATAAACGTTAGAAAGAATGGTTAATGTCCCTATAAGCAAAATAACCCAAAATATTATTGGTATTCCGTAACTAGCGAAAAGTAAAGCAAGTCAGAAAAATATCGAACGTGCGGTAATAACCAGCCTCAACTTAAGGCTATGATGCAGATGAGCAATACGCATAAAAATTAATGAATCAAGATTATGCAAATAAACTAGTGTTGCAAGAATTGGTAGCGAGACAAGAAATAAGGAGTCAAGCTCTACAGGAATAGAGTTCCATGGCAGTCCATATTGAAAAGTTATACCTGCATTCCAGGCACAGACCATTGCATAAGCTAATGCTGTTGCAATAAAAGGTATAATTGCCGGTGGAATAGTTTTAGAATTATCTGTCATTTTTGTGGTAATGAATTAGAACAATTGAAAATGATCCGCAATCACCCCGGCCACGCAACAGGTCAATTTCTTCCCGGTCGGAATATGCAAAAACTCATTCGGGCCATGGGCATTGGATTTCGGTCCCAGCACGCCGGTGATCATGAATTGAGCTTGTGGAAACTTCTCGCCCAACATGCCCATGAAGGGGATGGATCCGCCTTCGCCCATGTGGACGGCCTGTTTGCCGAAGTAGTCTCTTGAGGCCTGATCGATGGATTGTTCCAGCCACGGAGCGAGTTCGGGGGCATGCCAGCCGCTGGCGGCCCAATCGGGGGTGAAGGTGATTTTTGCGTTATAGGGTGGATCGTTTTCGAGTATTTCTTTGAGTTTTTTCGAGGCGATTTCGGCATCCACGGTGGGCGGCAGGCGCAGAGAGAGTTTGAGTGCCGTGCCAGGACGAAGTACGTTTCCGGCATCCTTCACCGGCGGCAGGCCGTCAGCTCCGATCACCGCGAGGGCCGGTCGCCAGGTGCGGTTGAGTACCAGATCAGTAAGGCAAGTCGTGACCGGCTGGGTGTTGTCCACAAAAGGAAAGCGAGTGTAGGCTTTTTCACCAATGATTCGGGCCGCGGTCTCGGCTTGCTTCAAGCGGGATTCGGGGATCTCGGCCTGACACTCCTGGAGCAGAATCTCGCCGGTCAGCGGATCTTCAATTCGATCGAGCAAAGCGCGGGCGATACGAAATGAATCGGGCACGATACCACTGGCATCACCGGAGTGCGCCCCCTGACTGATCACGTCCACCGACAGCGTTCCGCCGGCCAGTCCCCGTAACGAGGAAGTACACCAGAGTTGATCATAGTTGCCGCAGCCGGAGTCGAGGCAGATCACCAAATCAGGCTGGCCGATGCGATCCGAGAGCGCGTCGATATAAAAAGGCAGATCATAACTGCCACTTTCTTCGCAGGCTTCGATGATCACGACGCAACGTGCGTGGGGAATATTTTGTTTTTGCAAAGCCGAAATCGCGGTGAGTGAAGCAAACATCGCATAGCCATCATCCGCACCACCACGGCCATAAAGTTTGTCGCCATCCATCACTGGTGTCCACGGCCCGAGGCCTTCTTTCCAGCCTTTCATTTCCGGTTGTTTGTCGAGATGGCCGTAGAGCAGGATCGTGTTGTCCGACTGTCCGGGAATGTCCATGTACAGCAACGGTGTGCGGCCTTCGAGCCGGACGATTTCCAGCGTCATGCCAGCAAGGTTTTGTGCTTCCGCCCAGCGAACAAATTGCTGCACGACTTTTTCCATGTGGCCATGTTCCTGCCAGTCCGGATCGAAAGCGGGTGATTTATTCGGGATGCGAATGTAGTCGATCAGCTCCGGGATGATCGATTCATCCCAGACTGTTTCAACGTAGTTTTGCAGTTCTTTTTTGTTCATGAATAATGGCTCATCAGAAGAAGTGTCCAGACAACGAGGACATTGATCAATGCAATCAGCACCGCGGCGCTACCCACATCTTTAGCCCGTTTGGATAGCTCGTGTC
>JALSRM010000068.1 GCA_026984775.1 Gammaproteobacteria bacterium | reverse complement strand
GCCGAAATGCCAGCCATGGAGCGACAGTTTGCCTGCCTCGACTCGTTCTTTTATCCATTTGAAAGTCATCAGGTTACGCAGACTGAAACGGACCAGTTCATATTCCATTTCGCGTTGCAGATCTTCAGATATTGTTTTGCCTTGAGCTGTTATAACCCGGGCTCTTGCCTCTTTAGCCAGATTCATCCAGTTGAGTATAAAGTCATCCGGCTCGGGTTTGATGACATCGGTCTCTAACAGTGCCTTTGCACCACCACACTGAGCATGGCCCATGATAACGATGTGTTCGACTTCAAGCGAGGTCACACCAAACTCCAAGGCTGCGCTGGTGCCATGATGACCGCCATCCGGTGTGAAGGGAGGGACCAAGTTGGCAACATTACGGACAACGAAGAGCTGGCCAGGTGGGGTATCCAAAATTGTTGCTGGATCGACCCGGCTGTCGCAGCAAGAAACTAACAAGAAAGGTGGCTGCTGGCCTTCATGATGAAGTTTGTGATACAGATCGTATTGCTCTTTGTAACGTGTTTTCCGGTAACGTTTATAACCTTCGATCAGTTGTTCGATGGGCATAGAATTCTCTCTTCCTAAGTTATTTGAGTTCAGAAATTTTGTCGCACTCTTCCAGGAAATCTGCTTGGCTTTTAGGCATTGGCACCCTGGCATCTGCTATGAAGTTGATCAGGTTGACACCTCTCTCCAGCAGGTTGCCAAGGGCGATATTCGAATAACTTTCCGTACTGTCTCCATTGGCAGAAAGTTCTGGTTCGAAGTCAAGGAGTTTTTCTTTACAGGCAATGAAACGAGGCCAGATCTTAAAGATGGCATCATCCCGTTTCATGGTCTCCGTGACCAGCTTAGCCACTTGAGCATAATCATCAATGAGGGGTGATATTTGTTGGCAGTTGGTGCAATATTCCAGTGTTTCCTTTAAGCGGTTGGCAATCTGATCGATGGCCTTCATGGCACTGGCGATTTTAATGTATCGGCTTCGATAGACTTCCTTGACCGGCTGGGTAAACGCTTTCAGGGGTTCACCCCAAACCTCGTCAATGCCTTCATCACCACTGTAATGCTTGACGTATTTTGCGAACTCAAGCGCTTCCCTGAAGTATTCAGCCGAGAGCTTGCGCAATGTATTATCAGGTCCGATCTTGATCCCTTTCTGTTCCAGTTCGATACTGACGGTAAAGATATCACTGGCACGATTGAACAGGGCACCAGCCAGCATCGCTCCGTTGATACGCTTGCGATCCGGATCGGTCTCCTCCTCATAGGCACGCCGGGCCTCTTCCAGTTTCTCTCCTGGTGTGTTGATGCCTTTCTCGGTGAGATGGAAGGCTCGACGCGTCAGCGCCTTGATGAGGATATGTTTGGTAGTGGAGTTATCCTCGGGTACCTTGTAATACCTGACCCAGTAGCCGTCGTAATAGATACAGGGCTTGCCATCGAACTCTCGAACGGTACCGTTTTTTACTTGTTCTGTCATGGCAGTCATTCACCTTCGTCATTCTGGGTGATCATATCTCCATATCGCTGAAGGGAAAATGAACAGAATTACAATTTTCTGCCTTTTTTACCCGCAATACGCAAGCGCAGTGCGTTGAGTTTGATGAAGCCCTCGGCATCTTTCTGATCATAGGCACCTGCATCATCTTCAAAGGTAGCAATAGTCTCATCGAATAGACTGTCATCGGATTTTCGACCAACGACTTCTACATTTCCTTTGTACAGTTTCAGACGAACAACACCGTTCACGACAGATTGTGAGGCGTCGATCATCTGTTGCATCATCTCTCTTTCAGGGCTCCACCAATAACCGTTGTAGATCAGTGTGGCATACCGTGGCATGAGGTCATCCTTGAGGTGGGCCACCTCACGATCCAGGGTGATAGATTCCATAGCCCGATGGGCCTTCAGCATGATAGTGCCTCCGGGTGTTTCATAACAGCCACGGGATTTCATCCCCACATAACGGTTCTCGACGATATCCAGACGGCCAATGCCATGCTCGCCACCGATGCGGTTCAGCTCGGCAAGGATAGTGGCGGGTGACATTTTCTGACCGTCAATGGCCGTGATATCTCCCTTTTCATAGCTCAGTTCGAGATAGCGGGGTTTGCCCGGGGCCTTCTCGGGCGAGACCGTCCAGCGCCACATGGACTCTTCCGGTTCATTCCATGGATCCTCCAGAATGCCACCTTCATAGGAGATATGCAGCAGGTTAGCGTCCATGGAGTAGGGGGATTTCTTGCCTTGTTTCATTTCGATAGGGATGCCGTGACTTTCGGCATAAGCCAGTAGTTTTTCCCGTGACAACAGATCCCACTCCCGCCAGGGCGCGATGATCTTGATATCGGGTTTCAATGCATACGCGCCGAGTTCAAACCGTACCTGATCATTACCCTTGCCCGTCGCCCCATGGGAGATAGCATCGGCTCCGGTCTCATTTGCGATCTCGATCAGGCGTTTTGCAATCAATGGCCGGGCGATCGATGTACCCAGCAGGTATTCACCTTCATAGAGGGTATTGGCCCGGAACATAGGAAAGACGAAATCACGCACAAACTCCTCCCGCAGATCGTCGATGTAGATCTCCTTGATCCCCATCTGTTTCGCTTTTTCGCGTGCAGGCTCTACCTCTTCACCCTGCCCTAAGTCTGCAGTGAAGGTAACGACTTCACATTGATATTCATCTTCCAGCCATTTGAGAATGACCGATGTATCCAGACCGCCTGAATAGGCGAGAACGACTTTCTTGATGAAACTCTCTGACATTGCTGTGCTGTTCTCCTGAGACGCTATGCAAAAAGCGGTCATTCTGCCTTTAGTTGAGCAGTTCGTCCAGATCTGTCAGCGCTGGATAACGTCTCCTGCGTGTTGTAATGCAGCGATTCTGACTTCAAGTGGTGGATGGCTGGCGAACAGTTTACCGAACTTTCCACCAATGAAACCGAAAGCGGTCAATTGTTCTGGCAGGGGTTGTGGGTTTTGCAGGGCAAGCAATCGTTGCAATGCGGCGATCATTTTTTTCCGGCCAGCCAGTTCGGCGCCCCCTTTGTCAGCACGAAATTCCCGCCAACGGCTGAACCACATCACGATCATGGTGGCGAGGATACCAAACAACATTTCGAAAACGATGCTGGCAAGATAATATCCGATACCTGGGCCGTAGCGTCGTTCATCCCGCGAGAGCATGCTGTCGACGATGTAGCCAGCCACTCTGGAGAGGAAGATGACAAAGGTATTGACTACCCCTTGGATTAGGGCCAGGGTTACCATGTCGCCATTAGAGATATGGGAGACTTCATGCCCCAGGACGGCTGCCACTTCATCACGGGTCATCCCGTTCAACAGGCCGGTACTCACCGCCACCAGAGCCTTGTTTTTATTCATCCCGGTAGCAAAGGCATTGGGTGTGGGTGAGTCGAAGATCGCCACTTCCGGCATCTCGATACCCACGGCGTTGGCTTGTCGCCTTACAGTTTCGATCAACCATGCTTCGGTGGGATTGGACGGGACATCAATAATCTGGGCACCGACAGCGCGTGTCGCCATCCATTTGGATAAGGCCAGTGAAATGAACGCGCCGCCCATGCCGATGATAGCAGACATGATCAACAGCCCTTGGTAGGGAATGCCATTAGTGGCGAGCATCTGATCAACGCCCAGAACACGCATGACAAACGAGAGCACCAGCAGTACCGCGAGGTTGGTACCCAGGAATAAGGCAATTCGCATCATGTTGAAACCCCCCTAAACAAACTTTGTGCGGGGACAATTATACAGGAATCAAACGGTCAACAGAGTGACCGAGGGTGTGTTAAGTACCTTGTCTGCATGGAAACCTCGTACTAATACGATGAAATCGTCCTCCTCTGCACATCCGGTATCTCTGGCAATCTGGCGTGCCAACTGATTGGGATGCTGGGTGCCAGCATCTCCAGCGAAGACCGGCAAGGTACCCCATAGCAAATTCATTTGGCGATAGATCCTTGGATCGGAGGAGATCGCGATCATAGGGGCGGCCGGTCGTGCAGAACTGATGGTTCTTGCCGACATGCCAGACTGTGACAGCATCAAGATCGCCCTGACGTTGATCTGTTTTGCCAGTTCAGCAGCGATATGGGCAACAGCATGGCCAAAAGGGGACTCGTCATAGCCGCTCAGGTTACGTTGCAAAAGTGCGAAGCGGTTTTCTTCCCACATGTAGCCCTCAGTTTGATAAATGATACGCGACATCATTTTTACCGCCTGGACAGGGTGTTTCCCTGCCGCTGTTTCACCTGATAGCATCACTGCATCGGCACCTGTAATCACCGCTTGGGAGATATCGGATACCTCTGCGCGTGTCGGCTGGGCAGTCTCCATCATTGATTCCAGCATCTGTGTTGCCACGATCACCGGACAATTATGGTCCCGTGCCATGTTAATCAGTTTGCGCTGGGCGATAGGTACTTCTTCTGGAGAGAGTTCTACACCCAGATCGCCACGCGCAACCATGATGGCGTTGACGGATTTGATGATAGTGGAGGCGTTTTCCAGCGCTTCCGGTTTTTCAAACTTGGCGATAATTCCCGCTTCAAGCTTATGGTCTTCCATCAGCTGGTGCAAGTCATGGATGTCTTCAGCCCGACGGACAAAGGAAAGGGCGAGAAAATCAACGCCCAGTTTCAGTGCAAAAAGCGCATCCTTCTTGTCTTTCTCGGTGAGTGATGGCGCGGAAACATTGACGCCGGGTAAGTTGATACCTTTGTGGTTTTTCAAAATCCCACCCTGGATAACGCGGCAATGAATGTCTTCACTCGATACTCCTTCAACCTTTAATTCAAGTTTGCCGTCATCCAGAAGAATACGATCGTTGATCATTATGTCTTTTGCTAGTGCCTTGTACTGGGACGGGATCAAGCCGGGTTTGCCGAGGACATCGCGGGTCGTGATCGTAACCTCTTCCCCGTTGTTCAGTTCAATCTGACCATCTTTGAACTTGCCGGTGCGGATTTTTGGGCCACATAAATCCGCAAAGATGGCAACCGGGCGATTCAGTTCTGTGGCGATCTCTCTGACCAGTTTAAAGGTCGCTTGGTGATCCTTGTGAGTGCCGTGGGACATATTCATTCGGATGACATCAACACCCGCAATCAAAAGATGACGGATTGTGTATTCGTCATTCGATGCAGGCCCCAACGTGGCAACAATCTTGGTGCGGCGGGAATGTAACAGGTCTATCCGAGTCTTGATCGTCATGAGTCTCACTACCAAATAAATAAATCTCTGGTACGCAGAATTCATGCCATAACAGCGAGTATGCCCTCTTCAGAACAGGCTAAAAGGTTTAGCCAGGGGCTCCCCGATGAAGATCCCCTGACCTGGCCAGGCAACGCTCTTCCAGTAGGCCTCGATCAGTGTGTCTCCATTCAGATAATGCTGCATGACAACCTGTGGATGAGGGAATTTTTGCAGGAAATTACAAGGCTCGACAACGGTACCATAACTTCCCGTCGCCCCAGACTCCAGCCAGCGCAAAGCACTCATCTGGCGACTGCCGGTGAGAATGCCACCGGCCGAGGTCAGGTGATCAGCGATGGCCCCAGGCAGGAAAGTCAGTGTCTCCAGCCCTTCCACCCAGGTCTGTCCTGTAAAGTAAAAGAAAACATCATCACGTTTTTTCAGTGCATTGGTGCGGAGAACTTTGATGTTGAAGAGAGGGCGAATATGTTTTACTGCGTCTGGATAGAGTTTTGAACGCACATCCCGGTTACGATCCGTGGTACTCACGAGGTAGGCGGTACCCGTGGGGTAAGTGTAGTCCGCATCCACGCCCCGCCGAATCAATTCGATGCCCCTGCGGAGGTTTGAGGCCGCGATAGACATGGTGGGGCGGATACCGAAATCGAACCAGGGGCGGTGGCTGTGGGAATTGAAATAGGGATTGGCCCGGGTGGGTTGGCACCCTGTGGCACAGAAAGCTGGATCAAAACCCATGGCAAAGGCCGTGGTAATGGACATGCAGTCCACCCGAAAGGGTGCTACCCAGGTCAGTGCATAGGCCTGAACCTGATAGGGTGTTGCCTCTTCCACCTCCCGTTTCACACGATCGAACGTTTCCCGTGACATGACGGACTTGCCTGATGGAAAGTGGACCCGGATCACGTTTTTCCGAGGTATTTTCCGCTTGGCGACGTAATAGGCACCCAGTGTTGCACTCAGGGGGTCGGCCTCGTTGATGATGACGGCCAGTTCGTTTGGCCCCAATGGTGGCTGTAATGGTATCCTCTGTTGTTCGTAATTGAGGAGATCCGCCCGACACACCAGGGAGCAGGTCAGTAAAAGGAAAAAGACGGAATTTACAAGGTAAGACTGCATGGGCGCAGAATAATAATATGGCGCAGATAAAACAACAAAAAGCGATTCTGGTGACGGGAGCCTCGACAGGTATTGGTCATTGCGTGGCCCATGGTCTCAACGATCGTGGATATCAGGTCATTGCCACCGTCCGCAAGGCCACTGATCGTGAACGCCTGGAGCAAGAAGGGCTCAAGGTTGTCATGTTGGATCTGGCTTGCAGCAGTTCCATCCAGTCCTGTGTGGAACAGACTTTGGCGCTGACCGGCGGGCGTGTTTACGGTTTGTTCAATAATGCCGCCTATGGCCAGCCAGGGGCCGTGGAAGATCTCACCCGGGATGCTTTGCGTGAACAGTTCGAAGTCAATCTGTTTGGTACCCATGAACTGACCTGCCACCTCATCCCCGTCATGCGGAAGCAGGGGGAAGGCCGCATCATCCAGAACAGTTCAGTTCTGGGGTTTGTAGCCATGGCGCACCGTGGCGCCTATAACGCCAGCAAGTTCGCTCTGGAAGGTCTCAGTGATACCTTGCGCATGGAGCTGAAAGGCAGTGGGATCACCGTCTCTCTGATCGAGCCCGGGCCCATCGAAAGCGAATTCCGTAAAAATGCTCTGGCTGCCTTGAAACGCCATGTTAACGTGGAGGCATCTGTCCATCGTGATCGTTATTTAAAGACGTTGGCCAGGCTGGAGAAGGAAGGGCAAGTGGTACCCTTTACCCTACCTCCCGAAGCCGTCTTGAAAAAGGTGCTGCACGCATTGGAGAGTCGCTGGCCAGCCCATCGTTATCCAGTGACCTTGCCGACTTATTTTTTCGCTTTTCTCAAGCGCGTGTTACCGGATAGAATGTTGCAGGCGCTTCTTGCCAAAGTTTAAGGGATCAGGATCAATGAAACTCGCAACCTTCACCCATGAAAATCAGACCCGCATCGGGATAGTAGTCGATGATGAAATCGTCGATGCATCTCAGGATGCTTCGCTGCCTACCGATATGATCACGTTTCTGTCGCAGGGTGAACCAGCCAGAGAGAGATTGCAGAATCTGGTTGCGCGTGGTGCAGGGAAAATCCCGCTTGCGGAGGTTCACCTCGAAGCACCGGTCCTGAATCCGCAAAAATTTCTCGCCATTGGTCTCAATTACGGCAAGCATATTGCTGAAACCGGGCTGGACAAGCCGGAGTTTCCGACCTTTTTCAATAAACAGTCCAGCTGTGTCAATGGCCCTTTTGATCCCATTCATTTACCAAAGGTCTCTGAAAAACTTGATTATGAAGGTGAACTGGCTTTCGTGATCGGTAAACGCTGCCGCCATGTGCCGAAGGAAAAGGCCCCCGATGTGATCGCCGGGTTTACCATTGTCAACGATGTTTCTGTGCGGGACTGGCAGTTTTGGGCCCAGACCATGACCCTTGGCAAATCATTCGATACCCATGGCCCAGTGGGCCCCTGGATCGTCACCCCTGACGAGATCGACGATCCTCACAATCTGGATATCAATGTCTGGGTCGATGACGAGCAGCGTCAGGCCATCAATACGAGTGAGATGATTTTCGACTGTTACGATATGATCGAGACGCTTTCGACCGCCTTCACACTGATGCCGGGAGATATCATTTCCACCGGGACCGGTGCCGGCGTGGGTGTGAAAATGAAGCCCCGCGGTTACCTCAAGGCAGGCCAAGTATGCCGCGTGGAAATCGAAGGCATTGGGGTGATCGAGAATACGGTGATCGAAGAGCCGGAAGAGACCGTCCAGTATTGAGCGGCGTGCCGGTTACCGGTATCTGACCCGGGTTCCATGAGCCAGTGCCATATTGATCTCTTCAGCGGATAATTCTTTGGGAAAATAGACTCCCGAGATGTTGGCATCGGCAAAACTCGCCCCTTCAAGATTGGCGTTTCTGAAATCAATGCCGCGTAAATCGGCCATACGGAAATAACAGTCTCTGAGATCGAGTCCGTCTGCATCCAGCCCCCGCAAATCAGTCCGGCTTAGATCGGTGCCCCGCAGGTCGCACGTGGAGCCCGATTTCTTAAGGGCGTTGAATTGTTCGATCTGACCGGTACGCAACAGGGTGAACAAGGGATCATCGGTAATTCTTGGTTTGTTCATTTCTACCTCCTCAACGGATTGTTTCCAGTGCTGCAAGCAACTTCTCGTGGATGCCGCCGAATCCGCCATTGCTCATGATCAGAATATGGTCGCCTGGTCGGGTGGTTATTTTTAATGTCTGAATGATAGATTCAATCGTGGGAAAAATCATGTATTCGATCGTGGTTTCTCCGAATGCGGCTTCCAGATCCCAGTCCAGATTTTCAGGTTTATAGACGAGACAGAGATCCGATTCCGTCAGTGATTTCCCCAAAGTGGATTGATGGATGCCCATGCGCATGGTATTGGAGCGGGGTTCGAGGACCGCAATGATCCTTTCTTTCCCCACATGCTGGCGAAGGGCCTCCAGGGTTTTCTCGATCGCTGTTGGATGATGGGCAAAATCATCATACACCGTGACTCCATGGACTTCACCCAGCTTCTGCAGTCTTCGCCTGACACTTTTGAAGTGGCTCAACGCCTTGCAGGCCTGATCGGGGGCAACCCCGGCATGTCGGGCGGCAAGGATCGCGGCGGCGGCATTCAAGGCGTTGAATTTTCCGATCAAGGACCATTTCACTGGCCAGTGTCGGCCTTCAGAAGTGAGAGTGAATTTCTGGTAATCTGGTCTGTCGGCTTGGATTTTCCAGGTCGCGGTACTGCCACTGTCTCCAAAAGTTGTGGTTTCAGACCAACAACCCATAGTAACTACATCACGGAGGTTCTCATCGGTCTGGGGATGAATGATCATGCCGGTACCGGGAATGGTTCTGATCAGATAATGAAACTGGCGTTTGATCGCTTCCAGATTATCGAAGATATCCGCATGATCGAATTCAAGATTGTTGAGGATGGCGGTGCGAGGCCGATAGTGAACGAACTTCGATCGCTTGTCGAAAAAGGCAGTGTCGTATTCGTCTGCCTCAATGACAAAAAACGGCGATGCCCCCAAGCGAGCGGAGATGCCGAAATTCTCCGCCACTCCGCCGATCAAAAAGCCCGGAGAGAGACCGGCATCTTCTAGAATCCATGCTAGCATACTGGTGGTGGTGGTCTTGCCGTGCGTGCCGGCAACGGCCAGCACCCAGCGATCCTGCAGGACATGCTCCGCCAGCCATTGCGGGCCAGAGGTATAGGGGATACCACGATCGAGCAGGTATTCCACCATGGGATTGCCCCGTGACATAGCGTTGCCCACGATCACAAGGTCCGGTGCCGGATCCAGATGTTGAGGTCGATAGCCCTCACATAAAATGATGCCGTTATCCTCGAGCAGGGTGCTCATAGGGGGATAGACATTAGCATCAGTGCCGCTGACGTCAAACCCCAACTCACGGGCAATCATCGCCAGCCCCCCCATGAAGGTACCGCAGATTCCGAGTATGTGGATATGCTTTGTCATTCAGGAAGGTGGTGAAAGGAAATAACTTGCAACTTGGAAATAAACCAACGGATAGAGAATCGAGATGATGAAGCCCTGCAGAAAGGTCGTTGACAGGGCATGGCGCAGGATATGGGCTGTAACGGCGATCTCCCAGACAAAAAGTACGAGCCACAGGAAAATACCGGACGACAGGTTCACATTATTGTTTTGTGAATATTGCAGCATCACGACAACAGGGATGCCAAAGATGCTGATGACAATTCCGGCGCCCATGAGCGCGGTGAGTGTCTGGATCAGGCGTGATGGTTTATTATAGAACCAAAGGATCAGGTGGGTGATAATGATCACCACACCAAGATTCAGGATCACGGCCATAATGGCACGCTCAAAGGGCAGGTTGACCAGATTGATCAGCAGGGCGAAAAACGCCGCAAAGGCAATAACAGTGGCCAGGAAAAAACGGGAAGCGGGAAGATCCTGCGGACCCTTCTGGAACAGGCAGATTTGCAGGAAGTAATTGAACAGTGTTTTCAGTGTTTCTAGCATCCAGACTATTATAACCATGAAATATACACTTATCGTCAAAGATGCGCCTTATCAGTCACAGGCTGCTGATACGGCCTGTCGTTTTGCTCATGCACTGATCGCGGAAGGCCATGAACTCGCACAGGTTTTTTTCTATTTTGAAGGTGTCTTCAATGCGGTTGCCAATGCGGAGCCGCCACAGGACGATCGGCATGTGATCAATAACTGGACGAAGCTGGCGCTGGAAAATGAACTGGAGCTGGTCGTTTGTTCGACAGCAGCACAGCGCCGTGGTGTTGCCAAGCCATTAGCGACAGGTTTCAGGCTGGATACACTTGGCAGACTGGTGGAAGCCGTTAGCCTGTCCGATCGGGTAATCACCTTCGGTTCGTGATTATGCTGGTCAGTAAACGCTGTCTTTTCATCAACCGACACGCTCCCTATGGCAGCAGCCATCCGCAAGAGACACTGGATATGGCATACGCGCTCGCCGCCTTCGAGCATCGGGTGAGCTTGCTGTTCATGGACGATGGTGTCTATCAAATCCTTCACAATCAGGCGCCGGCTATGATCGGTATGAAAGAGATTTCACATGCTTTCCGCGCATGGGAAGACTATGGCATAGAACATCTCTATGTGGAAAAGGCGTCTTTGGAAATACGTGGCATCGGGGTAGAGGAATTACTTGTGAATGTGTGTTTGGTCAGCTCCACTGAACTGCACGAAATCATGGAACAACAGGACTTCATTTTTAGTGATTGATCGATCATGACTGTACTTCATATCCTCCAGGCATCGCCTACGTTGTGTTCCTCATTGGAGAGTTGCCAGCGTCTGCTGGGAAGACACAGCGGCATCATCTTCATCGGTGATGCCGTCACCACGGTACAACGAGGCGGACAGTACGAAGCCAAACTCAAACAGATGATGAACGAATCCAGTCTCTATGTACTGGAACCCGATTTGCAGGCGAGGGGACTTGGCACGGATCGGATCATCAAAGGGATAACTGCAGTGGATGACACGGGATTCGTTCGTCTGACGGAACGATACGAGGTGATTCAATCGTGGAGCTGACCAAGGACGGTTTTCTCGTCAATCGTGAAGAGTGGACACCCGAAGTCGCGCACGTGATCGCACGGGAAGAGGGTATCATGTTGACTGAACAACACTGGGAGATCATTCACTTCGTTCAGGAATATTACGACGAATACGGCATCACACCAATCATGCGCATCCTGGCGAAGGCGATCAGAAACCGGCTTGGAGAGGAGAAAGGGAAAAGCAAGTACCTCTATCGTCTTTTCCCTGATTCACCGGTACGACAGTCAGCAAGAATTGCCGGATTGCCCAAGCCTCCGAGTTGTATTTGATCAGCTTTTCCCCAGCATAATCACGAGCAATACGATCGCAATGATTGTGAATGTGGACACCCAGCGGGTTATCTGACAGGTTCGACAGTTGCTGTTGTGTTTTTTCATGGCAGTGTGCAATGACCTCCCTTTTCCAATCCTCTGGCATGATCGCAGGCGCTGCTATTATCTGCGTTGTATTTCCCAGACCCGGCTGGTGTTGATCAAGGCGATGACCTCATTCATCTCTGCACCCAGGTGAGCCAATACATCATCAATGCTGAGAATACCTGACAACAAACCTTCTGCATCGACAACTGGTGCCCGACGCACGGCTCTTTCACGCATTTTGTCCAGTGCGTCGGCAAGGTCTTCATCTTCTCTGATAACAACAGGATGGTAGGTCATAATATCTTTCAATGCTACGCTATCAGCGGGAACATCTTCAGCCAGAATTTCAATCACCAAATCGCGGTCCGTGATGATTCCAATGGGTTTGGCTTCCTGGTCGACAACAATTACGCTACCTACGTGTTCTTCACGCATCATTTGGGCGACCTCGTCGATATTGGCATTTTGATCGATATAAACCACTTTACGGTTACAGGCTTTTGCAACTGACATGGAGTACCTCCTGTTTGGTATCAATCTATCAATTGATAACTGGGTATTTCCTGAGCCAGATCAAAAAAAGTCAAGTTAACGGTACCGGACCAGAACCATTTCATATTCTCCATGATCCAGAGCCGGGCTGTCAGTTTGTTCTCTACGAACAGCCTTGACCAGACCGGTATTGGGTGCATACCATTGGGACTGCTCTATGGTGATACGTACCTTGCCGACATAGTTGCCAACATCGGCATTGACCCTGCCATGGGCGTCAATACGCAGACATCCAGTAAAGGTTCCTGCAGGCACTTTTACCGTTATGTTGTCGGCCACGATGCGATGCTCCAGGGTGAGCCGTTCCTGGATTCGGAACAGCGTGCGTTGTGGGGGTCCGGTTTTCTCCAGCAGGAAAGTTGTCGTTGTATCATGCCAACGGGTTCCGGGCCTGGCTGGAAAGAGGAGTACTGGCCTGTTTGAATCGAGGCGCTTTTTCTGGTGATGCCGATCGATTGTGGCAATGAGGAAAACACCCTGTTCCGAGAACCGATAGAGCAGGGTGGTTCCATCACCTGTCTGTCGTGGCAGAACCGTGTGGTTAGCCATGGTTCGTAATGGAAGGTTATGTATGAGATATCGCTTCTTCTGCACACCATCCATGGTCGTAACTGTGATCCCGTATTCCCATGTTCTATTTTTTTCTGAGGGAAACCAGGCCTGTTGCGGTGGGCTACAGGCTGTAAGTAACAGCAGAAAAATAACAATTCTACTGGTAATTCTGCAGTGCATTTTGCAGGTTTTCGATGACGGATTTTCGCAGGGATTTGGGGCTGATCACCTCTACATCCCCACCATATTTCAAGATATCCATGATCAGTTCACGGGGATCGGAATAGGGTAGGGTAAGTTCGACACTTCCGTCCTTCAGTACTCTGATTTTCTGATCAGGATGCCATACTTCATCGGCTACCCAGCGGGCTATATTGCTGGAGAATCGGAGTACCCCCTTGTGCTTTGGTCTTCCGGAGAAAATGCCATATGAATTGCCAAAATGTTCATCCAGTTTTTTATCACTGATATCCCTGGCCCTTTCTCCCGTTGCGACAACATGAATACGATCGAGAGAGAAGCTTCGCAGGTCCTTGCGCAGATGGCACCAAGCATCGAGATACCAGTTGTCTCTGTAAAAGACCAAACGTTGGGGTGAGAGCCAGCGCTCGGTAAGTTTATCCCGGTTACGGCCATGGTAGAGAATTTTCAGTCGTTTTCTAGAAACAACCGCGCTGGCAACCCGTTGAAAGACCATGGGATCGGTTTGACGAAGGGTACTGTGCAGGATACGGATACGATTGGCGATCTCCTTTTGGCTGGCCTTTTGTTTACCGAGTATGGATCGAATCTTTTCCTTGAGTGGAGCCAATTGCGGCTCCATTAGTCCTGGTTGGACTTGTTCGAGCATTTTGTAACTGGTCAGCAGGGCGAGCAATTCAGAGGAATTTAACCAGAGTGAGGGCAACTCGAAAGACTCCTGCTGAGAAGGTTCATAACAATAGCCTTTGTTTTTGCGATCATAGATGATGGGGGCATGCAGATAGAGACGAGCTTCCTGGATGATATGTCTGACTGTACTGGCTGAACATTCCAGCCGTTTTTCAAGCTCGGTGCGGGAGATTGGGCTTTGTCGGTTTTTCAGTAGCAGATGCAAGCGGTAGATTCGGTTGAAACGATCCATTCGGGCCTCGCAATGATATGATTACGATATATGCAAAGTATATCATTGGAACGAAGAATGACCGCGCAGAGAGAAGAACTGAAAGTAAAGCTGAACAGCGAGACAGGAAAACTGGGCTGGAATGAGCTGGAGCGCCATTATGCCCGTGGCGTCGTGGTCAAGGTGATGCCAGGACTCGATCTGATCGAGGTGGCAACCTGTTTTGCTAATGATGAAAAAGAGCCAGTGGAACGCTGGCTGACCAGCGGTGAGGTGGAACGTGCTCAGGAACAGGATGCACGACGCTGGGCGGATCAAAATCCCACTTTCTGGGCCGTCGTGGTTGCTCCTTGGGTATTGATTCAGGAGGTGGAAACACCTGACGCGGTGCATTGAAGATCCTGCTCCTTTCCGCCTATGATGCCCTCAGCCATCGGCGCTGGCGGCAGGGTTTGGTGGAAGCCTTTCCCCAACATGAGTGGATAGTGCTTTCCTTGCCACCTCGCTATTTCAATTGGCGTATCCGGGGCAACAGTCTGACTTGGGCTTTTGATCGGCGTGATGTTTTGGCTGCAGGATATGATCGCCTGATCACCACGTCCATGACGGATCTTTCGGCATTACGAGGTCTGGTCCCCGAGTTGGCCGATATTCCGACCACCGTATATTTTCATGAAAACCAGTTTGCCTACCCGGCATCTTTTTCCAAACAGAAAAAAACGGCATTGGAGCCGAAAGTGGTCACACTTTACAGTGCTCTTGCCGCCGATCGGATTGTTTTCAATTCTACCTGGAACCGGGATTCTTTTCTCCGGGGAGTCCAGGGCTTTCTGAAGGCCATGCCCGATCACGTGCCTGATGGGCTTGCCGAATATCTTAAAGAACGATCATTCATTTTGCCTGTTCCTTTAAATCAGGCATCCTTTGTGGAGGAAAGGAAAAAAACGGATCCAGGATTTACCATCTTATGGAATCATCGCTGGGAATATGACAAGGCTCCAGACCGGTTTTTCATGGCATTGCTCGAGCTTAAAAAGAAGAAACTGGATTTCATGCTGAATATCATTGGCCAGCAGTTTCGGCGAATCCCAGAAGTCTTTCAAGCTTTATTCAGTGAGTTCTCTGACAGGATCTTGAACTGGGGGTTCGTTGAGAATGAACAGGAGTATTGGAGACTCCTGGAGTCGTCCCATGCGGTTGTCTCGACAGCACTGCATGACTTTCAGGGTTTGGCTGTTCTGGAGGCGGTTGCTTCAGGCTGCATCCCTGTTGTGCCAGATCGCCTGGCCTATCCGGAGTTTTTTCCAGAGATGTTCCGATACCGATCGGATGAGAATAACCCTGAGCAGGAAAGCCAGTCATTGGCGGATCACCTGCACCAGCATGGCAAGGCCTTTTTACAGGGACACCTGTCGACCCCACCGGTACTCGACCACCTGAGTTGGGAGAGGCTGCGACCTGCTTATCGAGCGGTGTTCGATTTATGAGTTTGCGTTATTTTTCGTGAGGTTTACGTCGGGATTTTTCACCTGATCCGAACAGTTCCCGATCCTTGGAGCGTTTGCCACTTATAATCTTCTCGATATCTTCTTTTGTAACAATACCTTGCCAGTACCCAACTAAAAAGCCATCTGGAGTGTAAAAGAAAGAAATGGGTATGGATGTGATTGACGCACCCAGAAATTCAGCGGCCTGATCCGAACTGGCAAACAGGTTGGGATAATCCACAAAGTAATCCTGAACAAAATTGATTACGGTTTGTTCATCGGGATAACCGAAGGTGTCCAGATCGATGACGATCCCCACTACCATGGCATCCTTGTCGGCATGTTGTTCATGAAAATCGACCAGATCCGGCAGTTCATGGCGACAGAATTTACACGCCGTACTCCAGACATTGATGACGACCCATTTGCCATGGCCGATATAGTCAGACAACGCGTGCTGTTCACCATCCAGTCCTTTGAGTGTCATTTGCCGCGGCTCGGCAGAAACCGTCAAAGCGGTCGAAAGGAGCAAAAAGAGTATGGGTTTATGTATTCGCATAACTTCACCTACTATAAAGTGATTCTGAACGTCATGGATAGTTCCTTTCAGTTCGAAATGAGGAAAAGTTTCCGACGATCAACAATTCCTCAAGAAGAGGGCTGAAAACCATCACCTGAAGGGAGAAGTCTTGTGAGGGCTTTGTCCGGCCTTTGGTTCGGTTCTAAAACATCAAGAGGAGATGTAAGCCAGTCAGCCGTTGCATCCAAAATTTCAGAAACATCTTGAATGGTCGGGGTGACAGGATTTGAACCTACGACCCCCACGTCCCGAACGTGGTGCTCTACCAGGCTGAGCTACACCCCGACTTGTTAATTGGTTCTGTTGACGGCAAAACGAGACAGTGTGACCAATGCCTCCTTGTAAGGAGAAGGAGGTAAATCCCTGAGATTTTCCAGTGCCTTCTCGGATTCGATCTTCGCACAATTGATCGTATATTCCAACGCACCGGTATCAACAATCGCTTCCATGACCTCTTCAATCTGATCACGGCCACCGGTTTCGATTGCAGTCCGGATCAGTCTGCTTTGATCTTTGTTACCTCTCCACATGGCATACAAAAGGGGCAAGGTCGGTTTGCCTTCGGCTAGGTCATCCCCAATGTTTTTCCCCAGTTCATCTGCATCCGAACTGTAGTCGAGTACATCGTCGATCAGTTGGAAGGCCGTTCCGAGATGTCTCCCGTAGCGTGCAGCAGCCTCTTCGCGTTGTTTGCCGGAACGACTGATCACTGCACCAAGCCGGGTTGCCGCTTCAAACAGCTTGGCTGTCTTATGCCGGATGGTTTCCAAGTAACGTTGCTCGGTTGTTTCAGGATCGTTACAGTTAATCAGCTGCATCACTTCACCTTCGGCAATGGTATTGGTGGTATCCGCAAGCACGGACATGACTTCCATGTTCTTCAGCTCGACCATCATCTGAAAAGACCGTGAATAGAGGAAATCGCCCACCAGGACGCTCGCCTCGTTTCCCCAGATCTCGTTGGCCGTTTCCCGACCCCGCCGCATGGAAGATTCATCCACCACATCGTCATGTAAAAGTGTAGCGGTATGGATAAACTCAATGATCGCTGCCAGATGAATGTGGTCCGTTCCATGATAGCCATGAACCCGGGCACTGAGCAGGGTGAGAACCGGGCGCAAACGTTTCCCGCCGCTGTTGACAATATAATGGCCAAGCTGATTGATGAGAGCGACTTCCGAATAGAGACTCTCATGGATCAAACGATTGACCGAGGTCATGTCCTCCGCGATCAGCTCACGGATACCCTCGATTGAGTTGATTTCGGTATGTTTGCGTAACGGGATAAGGCTCATATAATGCCATTTTGCCAAGATAGCGGTGAAGTTACCATGCTTTTTCACTTTTTTAGGTTCGAATAGGTTTATTTCCTTGTAAGCAGAACCTTTTTTCCGTAAAATCACGCGGCTTTATTTAGTCATTTCCCGTTTGGGATTTTTCAAGTTTTGGAGTTTGGATTCAAATGTACGCGGTAATCAAGACAGGCGGTAAACAATACAAGGTCAGCGAAGGGGATATTCTCCGCGTTGAGAAACTGGATGTCGAAGAAGGCGCAACAGTCGAGCTGGATGATGTACTCATGCTCAGCGATGGTGAGAATATTCAGATCGGATCACCCGTCATCGAAGGTGCCCATGTTTCAGCAACAGTCAGAGCTCAAGGCCGTGGCAAGAAGGTCAAGATCATCAAGTTCAAACGACGCAAGCATCATCGTAAACAGATGGGGCATCGCCAATGGTACACAGAGCTGGAGATTACAGGCATCTCCGCAACAGGTGGCAAGACGAAAGCAGCACCCGCCAAAAAAGTGGAAGCAACATCTGCAGCGGAAAAGGTTGAAAAGCCAACTCCCCCAGCAACGGCAACCTTCCTGAGCGCGCCGCAGGGTGAACCTGATGATCTGAAACTGATTTCAGGTGTTGGCCCGAAACTGGAAGAGAAACTGAACAACCTCGGTATCTATCACTTCAGCCAGATTGCAAACTTCACACCGGAAGATATCGAGAAGGTCGATAATGAGCTGAATTTCAAGGGTCGCATCGAGCGTGAAGACTGGCTCGGGCAGGCGAAAATCTTGGCCGCCGGTGGTGAAACAGAATTCAGCAAGAAAAAGAAATAATATCGAAAGAGGTAAATACAGATGGCGCATAAGAAAGCAGGTGGTAGTACACGAAACGGTCGCGATTCAGAATCGAAACGGCTTGGTGTGAAACGTTATGGCGGTGAACTCGTCAAAGCGGGCAATATTATCGTCAGGCAGCGCGGCACGCATTTCCATCCTGGTGAAAATGTGGGTATTGGACGTGATCACACCCTGTTTGCAAAAACCGATGGGCAGGTGAAATTTGTGGTCAAAGGAACAAAGAAACGCACATTCGTCACCGTTGAGCCCGCTTCTGCATAACACTTGATTGCCGGACTAAGGCCATAAAAAAGCCCCGTCCAGCACGGGGTTTTTTTATGGGATAATGAAACCATGAAATTTGTTGATGAAGCAACAATACGGGTAGAAGCCGGAAAGGGTGGCGATGGCTGCTTAAGTTTTCGGCGTGAGAAAAACATCCCTTTCGGTGGGCCCGACGGTGGCGATGGAGGTGATGGCGGCAGTGTCTATCTCGAAGTGGATGAAGGCCTCAATACGCTCGTGGATTTCCGCCATAAGCGACTGTTCCGTGCCGGCAACGGGCAGCCAGGCATGGGACAGCAGCGGTACGGCAAAAAAGGCGAAGACATCACCATCAAGGTTCCTCTAGGAACGTTGGTTTTTGATGACAATACCAATGAATTGATCGGGGATCTAACCAAATCGGGCCAACGGTTACTGGTTGCCCAGGGTGGCACCCATGGACTCGGTAATATCCATTTCAAGAGCAGCACCAATCGTGCACCTCGGCAGACGACCAAGGGGACGGAAGGAGAAGTGCGCGATTTGCGGCTTGAGATGCAAGTGCTTGCCGATGTGGGTCTCTGTGGCCTGCCCAATGCAGGGAAATCAACCCTGATCTCGGTGGTCTCTGCTGCGCGTCCAAAAGTTGCTGACTATCCATTTACAACCTTGCATCCGAACCTAGGTGTGGTCTCTGTCGATGTTGCCGAGAGTTTCATCATTGCCGATATTCCTGGGTTGATCGAGGGTGCTGCGGAAGGAGCAGGACTCGGGATTCAGTTCCTCAAGCATCTGAGTCGTACCCGCCTGTTACTGCATATCGTTGATCTGGCCGCGGCAGAAAGTGGCAGTGATCCGATTGAAGATATTCGCGTTATCGAGAAGGAACTGGGCAGGTACAGCAGTGAGTTGCTCGACAAAGAACGTTGGTTGGTGTTGAATAAAACCGATCTGATGCTGGAAGAAGATCGGGATGCACTCATTCACAGAATCATCGATGAACTGGAATGGACTGCGCCGGTATTCTCTATTTCCGCAATCAGCGGAGAGGGTTGTAGGGTGCTGATGTACAAGATCAAGGATCGGCTGAACGAACTGGAAAATCCCAAAAAAGAACAATCATGGCCGTCAAATCCAGAGAAGACCTGAAAACCACCCGCCGCTGGGTTGTCAAAATCGGCAGTGCACTTGCGACCAACAATGGCCGGGGACTGCGCCTCGACTCCATTGACAGATGGGTTTCACAGGCTGCTGCACGAATCGAGCAGAAAACTGAAGTCGCATTGGTGACTTCCGGCTCCGTGGCCGAGGGTGTATCACGGCTTGGCCTCAAGGGACGGCCCTCGACACTGCATGAACTGCAGGCCGCCGCCGCAGTAGGGCAGATGGGGTTGGTGCAGGCCTATGAAACCTGCTTCCAGCGGTACGATATCAAGACGGCTCAGGTCTTGCTCACGCATATGGATCTTGCCCATCGTAAACGGTATCTCAATGCACGCAGTACGCTATCGACACTGCTCGACTTTGGTGTCGTGCCCGTGGTCAATGAAAACGATACGGTCGCCACTGATGAGATCCGCTTTGGCGACAATGATACGCTGGCGGCCCTGGTCGCCAACCTGATCGATGCGGATCTGTTGGTGATCCTCACGGATCAGGCCGGTCTTTACAGTGCAGACCCACGTAAACATCCCGAAGCACGCCTGATTACAGAGGGCAAGGCCGGTGATCCGTATCTTGAAGCCATGGCAGGTGAAGGGGGGGCATTGGGACGGGGTGGGATGCGGACGAAACTTTCTGCCGCAGCTCTGGCCGCCAATTCAGGAACCGCTACGATGATCGCCTCAGGTAATGAAGATCAGATCCTGACGAAAATTGCGAGAGGGGAGACGGTGGGAACACTCCTGTTGCCGGATCAGGAACCGATTTTGGCACGGAAGCGTTGGCTCGCAGGCGGATTGCCTGTCAGAGGCCGGTTGACACTGGACGCAGGTGCGGTGAAGGTTCTGAAAGAACAAGGCCGCAGCTTGCTGGCTGTAGGTGTCAAATCGATCGAGGGAAAGTTCGATCGTGGCGAACTCGTGACCTGCCTGGCAGAAACCGGAGAGGAAGTCGCTCGAGGACTGATCAATTATTCTGCCAGTGATACCGCGAAGATCATCGGCAAATCCAGTGACTGTTTTGAGGAAATCCTCGGCTACTACGGTGATTCAGAATTGATCCACCGCGACAACATGGTAGTTTTATGAGTCTGGCGATCAGGGGGATACAATACCCGGTTCTCTTGAGCCGGGTATTGCCTGTTGAGCAGTTTTACAGGTTCTTCAGTTTGGCGTTCAGGCGGCTTTTATGGCGTGCGGCCTTGTTGCGGTGGATCAGCCCCTTGTTGACCATGCTGTCGATCACCGGTACAGCTTTTTTGTAGGCCTCTTCCGCAGCCGTCTTGTCGTTGGCCTCTACGGCATAGAGAACCTTCTTAATCATGGTGCGAAATCTTGAACGCAAGGCCGAGTTGTGCGCATTACGTTTGGTTGCCTGCCGTGCCCGTTTTCTTGCTTGTGCCGAGTTTGCCACGAATTATCTTCTCCTGACTGTTTGAAACTCTCCCAAAAGGGGTCCGTAAAAAACCCGCAATCATGCGGATTTTCCGTACATTTGTCAACGTCTTGTGGTATCGTTTCGCCAATTTTTAACCGGCTATAAGGCAATGAGTCGAAATTTACTGCATTCCACTGCGATTGTTGGCGCCATGACCATGGTCTCCCGTGTGTTAGGGTTGGTTCGGGATCGGGTGATTGCCGAGGTGTTCGGTGCCGGCATGGGTGCCGATGCCTTCTTCGTCGCCTTCAAGATCCCGAATTTTCTGCGTCGCCTGTTTGCCGAAGGTGCTTTCTCTCAAGCGTTTGTTCCGGTTTTGTCAGAATACCGGGCACGAAAATCACAACAGGACACGCAGCAATTGATCAACAGTGTGTCAGGAACACTGGGAACCGTTTTGTTCCTAATCACCCTTATGGGTGTCGTCGGAGCCCCTGTTTTGATTTCAATTTTTGCGCCGGGTTTTATTGATGATGGAGAGAAATTTGATCTCGCTGTCTCCCTGTTGCGTATTACATTTCCCTATATCCTGTTTATCTCACTCACGGCTTTGGCCGCTGGTGTGCTCAATACCTACCGCCATTTCGCTGGCCCGGCCTTCACACCGGTGTTTTTGAATCTGAGCATCATTGGTGCCGCGATCGGGCTGGCTCCCCGGCTTGATCAGCCGGTGATGGCGCTGGCTTGGGGAGTCTTTCTGGGCGGGATCATCCAGCTCCTCTTTCAGTTTCCCTTTTTACTGAAACTGAAACTCTTTCCACGGCCCAGTCTGAACCGATCCGATGAAGGAGTGAGGAAGATTTTGAAGCTCATGGGGCCTGCGATCTTTGGTGTCTCTGTTTCCCAGATCAATTTATTGTTGGATACCCTGATTGCCTCTTTTCTGATCACGGGCAGTGTCTCCTGGCTCTATTACGCCGATCGGATGCTGGAGTTCCCTCTGGGGGTATTCGGGATCGCACTGGGGGTGGTGATCCTGCCGAGCCTGTCGGAGAAACATGCCCAGGGTTCTAGGGAACATTTTTCACAGATGCTTGACTGGGCGTTTCGTTGGGTCTTGATCATCTGTCTGCCTGCGGCTTTGGGTCTTGCACTGCTGGCCGGCCCGATTCTGTGTACCTTGTTTCAGTATGGTGAATTCTCCGAACATGATGTCGAACTCTCGAGCCAGGCCCTGATCGCTTATTCTTTCGGTCTACTCGGTTTCACCCTGATCAAGATCCTTGCGCCTGGCTATTATTCCCGGCAGGATACGAAGACACCAGTCAAGATCGGGATTATCGCCATGGTCTCGAACATGGTTTTCAATGTGATTCTGGTTTTTCCGCTGGCGCATGCCGGTCTGGCATTGGCAACCTCCTTGTCTGCTTTTGTCAATGCCGGACTGCTGTACCGGGGGTTGCGTCGAGAGGGCGTCTACTGTCCGGAGACGGGTTGGAGGACCTTGTTGTTCAAGGTGGGTCTTGCTGCGCTCGCCATGTCGCTCGTATTGTGGTTTTATACGCCCGGGTTGGCGCAGTGGCTGGACTGGTCGGGACTCCAGCGTGTAATCCAGCTCAGCAAATGGATTGTCATTGGTGGCCTGGTCTATGGTGTGGTGTTGCTGCTGCTTGGTGTACGCTGGCGTGATCTGGGCACTGCATCGGATGAGGTTACCAAATGATTGTGTTGAGAGTGAGAGGTAATATGTGTGTCAGATGTTGTGTGATGATGTTTTTTTTGCTGGCCACGGCAAGCTTTGCCTTGGCCGCGGAGTTTGATCTGGATATGAAAGTCCGCAAGCTCGATGGTGAGCCGGGTACTCTGAGGGCGTTCGTGGGTAAGGGCAAATGGACGCTGGTCATGTTTTGGGAGACCACCTGCTCCATCTGTAAGCAGCAGGAACCTGAATATGCCAGGCTCCACCTCGAACATAAAGACAAGGATCTCGAGGTCGTCGGTGTCGCCATCGATGGCAGCGAATATGTTGATCTGATTCAGAGTTATGTGCAGAAGAACGGCTTGCCTTATCCCAACCTCGTGACCGACAAGCCCGAAATCCGGGAGAAATTTCTTGCCGCGACAGGTGAGCCGTTCCGGGGTACACCGACTTTTTTGCTGTTTGCACCCAAGGGTGAGTTGAAAGCGGCCCAACCAGGGATGTTACCGGCTACTTCAGTGGAGGCATATATCGCCAGCCAGAGCAGTAACCCCTGAAGGGCGGGCTTTCTGCAGGGAGGGGCCGCCTCGGTTATAATCCACTTTTTTCCTCTAGATGGCAAAAGATGGAGCTCATCCGCACTCTTCGTGATCTCGAATCACGTTATCATGAATGTGTCGCCACGATCGGGAACTTTGATGGTTTCCATCTTGGACATCAAGCCGTTCTCCGGCAACTGAGAAAACGCGCCGATGAGCGGGTGCTGCCCGTGACAGTACTGGTTTTCGAACCCCAGCCCATGGAGTTTTTCGATCCGGAAAATGCACCGGCAAGGTTGACCCGCTGGCGCGAAAAATACCAGTTATTGCGGGACCACGGTGTCGATCGCATGATCTGTCTCCGTTTCAATGCAGATTTGGCTTCGAAAGCCGCTGAGGATTTTGTGATCGATCTACTGGTTAAGAAGGTGGGTGTCCGCCATCTGGTGATTGGTGATGATTTTCGTTTCGGTACCGATCGCAAGGGGGATTATGATCTGCTGTGTACCTTGGGCAGAGGGCATGGGTTTACCGTCGAGCAGTCGGAAACCTTCACCCTGGACGGTGAACGTGTGAGCAGCTCCCGGATCCGGGAGGCCTTGAAACGGGGAGACCTGGCGCAAGCGGCTCGTTTGTTGGGCCGTCATTACAGCATTAGTGGCCGTGTCGTTCACGGCAACAAACAAGGCAAGGCCTTTGGGTATCCAACGGCAAATATCGAATTACGCCGCATGAAGACAGCCTTGCAAGGCATATTTGTTGCAAATGTCGAAGTCGAAACCGGTTCCAGTCATCCTTCTGTGGCGTATATCGGCAGTAAACCGACAGTGGGTGGAACCCGAACCTTGCTGGAAGTGCATCTGTTCGATTTCGAAGCAGATCTCTACCGTCAGTATATAAAGGTGGAGTTCCTGCAGAAGTTGCGAGATGATAAGCGGTTTGATTCCTTTGAGGAGCTGAAGGCGCAGATCGAAAGCGATGCTGCCCGGGCAAGGGATTATTTTGAGAACACATTGAAGAAGAAATAAATGGCTAAAGATTACAAATCGACTTTGAATCTACCAAAGACGGATTTCCCTATGCGGGGCAATCTGCCCAATCGCGAGCCTGAGATGCTAACGCGGTGGGAGAACGAAAAACTGTTTCAGAAGATCCGCAAGGCGCGTGCCGGGAAGGAAAAATTCGTTCTTCACGATGGCCCGCCTTATGCCAACGGAGATATCCATATTGGTCATGCCGTGAACAAGGTGCTCAAGGACATTATCGTCAAATCCCGCACCTTGAGTGATTACGATGCGCCCTATGTTCCGGGCTGGGATTGCCATGGGCTGCCCATCGAGTTGCAGGTAGAGAAAAAGGTGGGCAAGGCCGGGCACAAAGTGGATGCACGTACCTTCCGTAAGGCATGCCGGGAATATGCACAAAAACAGGTGGACAGGCAACGGCAGGATTTCAAGCGCCTGGGTGTGATCGGCGATTGGGATCATCCGTACCTGACCATGAACTTCGATTTTGAGGCCAATATCGTCCGTGCCTTGGGCAAGATCATTGAAGCTGGCCATCTGCACAAGGGGGTTAAACCTGTGCATTGGTGTACCGAGTGTGGTTCCGCGCTGGCCGAGGCGGAAGTCGAATACGAGAACAAGATCTCGCCTGCGATTGACGTGCGCTTTGAAGTCCTGGACGAGGACACATTGCTTACACGCTGCAGCCACCCCGAGGGCCACGAGGGAGAAGGCAAACTCTCAGTTGTCATCTGGACCACCACACCCTGGACCTTGCCCGCCAATCAGGCTGTGGCATTGAACCCGGAAGTGGAGTATGCAGTGGTCCAGTGTGAAGGCGAACAGGGTACTGAGCGATTGCTGATCGCAGAGTCACTGATCAAGGACGCCATGATCCGTTATGGCATCGAAGGGCACCTGGTGATCGCCTATTGCAAGGGCTCGGATCTGGAAGGGTTGAAACTCAAACACCCTTTCTATGATCGGGAAGTGCCGATCATCCTGGGTGATCACGTTACCCTGGATGCCGGTACCGGCGCTGTTCATACCGCACCCGGTCATGGGCAGGATGACTATGTGGTCGGTCAACGCTATGGCTTGCCAGTGGACAATCCTGTCGGTGACAATGGTTGTTTCCTGCCGAATACCGAACGCTTTGCCGGTCAACACGTCTTTGCAGCCAATGACCAAGTGATCGAGGTTCTAAAGGCCAACGGTGCTTTGGTCCATCATGAAAGGCTGGAACACAGTTACCCCCATTGCTGGCGGCATAAAACGCCCATCATCTTCCGTGCCACGCCGCAATGGTTCATTAGCATGGATGCCAATGGTTTGCGTAGCAAGGCACTGGAAGCGATTGGTAAGGTCGAATGGATGCCGGACTGGGGCGAGGACCGGATCCGGGGCATGGTGGAAAACCGTCCGGACTGGTGCATCTCACGGCAACGCACCTGGGGTGTGCCCATTGCCGTGTTCATTCACCGGGAAACCCAAGAGCTGCATCCAGACACCCCCCAACTGATCCGGGAGGTCGCTGATCGAATCGAGCAGAAGGGTATCGATGCCTGGTTCGAACTGGAACCCGCCGAGCTTTTGGGTGATGAGGCCGATCACTATGCCAAGGTCACGGACACACTGGATGTCTGGTTCGATTCCGGAGTGACTCATGAATGTGTTTTACGGCAGAACGAGATGCTGGCCTTTCCTGCGGAGATGTATCTCGAGGGATCGGATCAGCACCGTGGCTGGTTTCAGTCCTCCTTGTTGACCTCGGTTGCCATCAACGAAACGGCACCCTACAGGAGTGTGTTGACCCATGGTTTTACTGTCGATGCCAAGGGCATGAAGATGTCCAAATCGAAGGGCAACGTGGTGGAACCACAAAAAGTGATCAACCGCCTGGGTGCCGATATTTTGCGCTTGTGGATCGCGTCTACCGATTACAGTGCCGAGATGAGCGTCTCCGATGAAATCCTCAATCGTACTGCAGATGCCTATCGACGGATCCGGAACACGGCGCGTTTCCTGTTGGCCAATCTAGAGGGTTTCGACCCACAAACCAACAGGGTTTCTGTCGATCAGCTGATCAAACTCGATCGCTGGGCGATTCACCATGCGGCCCGGTTACAAGAGCAGATCATTGATGCTTATGACAACTACCAATTCCACCAAATCTATCAAAAACTGCACCGTTTCTGTGCCGTAGAAATGGGTGGTTTCTATCTCGACATCATCAAGGATCGGCAATACACGACAAAGGCCGACAGCCATGCCCGGCGTTCAGCACAAACGGCGCTCTACCATATCGTGGAGGCCATGGCACGCTGGATCGCACCGATCCTGAGTTTCACGGCCGAAGAGATCTGGCAGCATATCCCGGGTGATCATAAAGACTCGATCTTCCTGCAGACCTGGTATCAGCCGCTGAGCAATCTGTCCGATTCACATAATTCGGATCTTGATTACTGGCAGAAGGTGATCGCAGTTCGCGAAGCGATCGGCAAAGAGCTGGAACGTTTACGTGTCGACGGGCAGATTGGATCCTCTCTTGATGCTGAAGTTGATCTCTATTGTGATGAAGCGTTATTTTCTGATTTGAAAATGCTTGATGACGAACTGCGATTTGTTCTGATCACGTCCTATGCCCGGGTTCACCCCTTTGAGGAGGCACCTGCGGATGCAGTGGATACCGAACTGAAGTCGTTGAAGCTGATCGCTACCGCCTCCAAACATCCAAAGTGTGTACGATGCTGGCATCACAGGGAAGAGGTGGGTACCGATCCGGAACACCCTGAGCTGTGTGGACGTTGCGTAGAAAATGTGGAGGGTGAAGGCGAAAGACGTCTTCATGCCTGATCGGGACGAAACGATGCGTTGGTTATGGTTATCCGTCATTATTGTTGCGCTTGACCAGGCGAGTAAATTCATGGTGTCGGAGCATCTCGCCGATCGCCCACCTCTGGAGTTAACGCCTTGGCTCAATCTGATCCTGGCCTACAATACCGGAGCGGCCTTCAGTTTTCTGGGGGATGCCGGAGGCTGGCAGCGTTGGTTTTTTATTTTGCTGGCGGTGATGGTTTCTATTTTTCTTTTGCTCTGGCTGCTCCGTGCCAGACACAATCCCTGGCTATCTTGTGCCTTAGCCTTGGTTCTGGGCGGTGCAGTGGGTAATCTGATCGACCGTGTCCACCTGGGCCATGTCGTGGACTTCATTGATTTTCATCTGGGCAACTGGCATTTCGCTACCTTCAATCTTGCGGATTCGGCGATCACGATCGGGGCGATCCTACTATTGATCGATGCTTTTTTTCTGCAACGGGCTGAAGAAGATTAGGCCGAAGCAGCTTCCAGATCCATGGAACGGGTTAGTGCTTCGAGTACATCCATGACGCTTTCTTTTTCAATCGCTGCACAGGGGATTACTGGAACATGATCGGACAAGGCAAGGCGAGATCGGATTTCTTCGACCGGTACCGGATCGGGATAATCCTGTTTGTTTGCCGCGATGACATGAGGCAGTGAAGTATCGAAACTGGAAAGAATATTTTTTGCTTCGGCGAGGGACTCAGGTTTACTGCTGTCAACGATGAAAACAAAACCCTTCATCCCTTTTGCCAGGATTTCCCACATGAAATCGAGATAATCCTGACCAGGTGTACCGAACAGGTTGATCTGGGTCATGTCATCCAGTGTAATCCGGCCATAGTCCATGGCGACGGTGGTGGTTTTCTTTTCTTCAGTGGGTTTTTCAAGCTCGACCTCGGTCGAGACCGTTTCAATTTCGCTCGCGGTGTTAATGAATCGGGTTTTGCCTGCTCCGTAAGGGCCGGCGACAACAATTTTAATCCGCTTCATAGAGATATTTTTCCAGCATTTCCCGTTCGGGTTCTGGCAGATCCTCGAATTCAAGTCGCTTTTCGATGAGCGATCTCGGGATCAGACCTTTTGTTATTAGTCTTCTTTTTTCCTCGGGCAGCACCGTATCCCGAATAAATACCTCCATGGCTGAAATCGTCTTTGATTCGACGATCAGGCTCACTTCATCCAGTAGCGCCCGAAAACCACTATCTGGATTTTTCAACCGCAAGTCAATGAATTCCACCGGCACAGAGCCGGTTTTATAAATTGTTTTCATTTCTGTACGGTAATTCTCGATCAGTTTGGGTTTTACGGTTTTTTCAATCCGGTGTTCGAGCATGCTGATCCGGGTGGACAGCAGTTTGGTAATAAATGCGCTCGACTGTTCCTCATCATTCAACAATTGATCGTAGATGGAAAGGATCTGTTTTAGCGACAGGTGATGATAGCTGTCCGAAATAAAAAGACGGTTTCGTTTCTTTATGAATTCATCAAGAGATTCATAACCCAACGTAAAGATGATATCGAGCAGTTCTTTGATCTTGCGATTGAAGCCGAGTGCACAGACCAGTTGTACGTGATTCAGTTTCAGGTATGTTGCAGCTTCTTTTTCGGTCGTGGCTGCCATATTGATACCGGAGTTGTAAAACAGATCGACCACCTGTTCAGGATCCGACTTCAGAAGTTGATCAAAAACAGGCATAGAAAGGTTATTCCACGATTTCGTTCTGTATAAATTCGAAACTTCGCGGGAAGGGTTTGTTGTCCCGATATTTTTTGGGCAAGGATCTTCTTCCCTTCAAGGAAGCCTTGTGGTTTTCAAAATTGCCATAGATCACCTTGTAAATAGGCCGCCCAAACATAGTGGTTTTATAGATTGCCTTATCACCCTCGAGGTCGAGCGTTCTGGCAAAGGCTTCTGCTCGCTCTTTTTTCCTGAAGGCAATCATTTGCAAGGCATAGTGCCCAGGGTCTTGTGCCTGGATCCAGTCTTCGTCATGATATTCCCCTGATGCGTTAGCCGTTGTTTCAATGTCAGGAGCGGTTTCTTCTGCCGTAGGCTCTTTACTGACAGGGGAGGGTTCAGTAGTTGCGGTAGCCTTAGACTGTTTAGGTGTCACTCCCTGTTCGGTAACAGGTTTCAGTGGTTTCTTGTTTATTGCCTTTTCAATCTCTTCTCCTGAAACGACGGTATGGTTTTCTGGTGGTTTCTTGTTTGGCAAGATGTTCTGTTGATTTTGATCGATCTCTGTTTCTGGAATGGTCAGTTTTTCCATTTCTATCGGGGCAGGGATCGGTTCGGCTTTGGTCACGACTTCAGTCGGCGGAGGTTCAAGACGTTCGGTTCTGTGAGGCGTGGCAGGTCCGGGTTGGTCTGCCGTTGCTACTGTAGTGACGGCTTGGGAATTTTCGTTGCTGGAGGCTTTTTCCAGTGCTGCCACTCTTTCAGCCGCTTGTGGAATACCTGCTTCAGCAGCCTTTTGATACCACTTTTTTGCACCTTCCAGATCAACATCGGTGCCACGGCCATTTTCCAGTAGAACCGCCAGGTTGTATTGGGCTTGGGGGATGCCTTTTTCCGCTGCATCCTGAAAATAGGAAACTGCTTTGGAGTAATCCTGGGGAACACCCTGGCCAAAGGAATACATCACGCCAAGACTGTACTGGGCATGAGCATGCCCCTGAGAAGCAGCTTTCGAGTACCAATAGACAGCCTTGGCATAGTCTTTATCCACACCGAGGCCACGTGCATACAAGATGCCAAGATTGTATTGCGATTCGGCTACCCCGTTATCGGCCGCCATGCGCCACCACGCTGCGGCCTTGTCATAGTCTTGAGGGATACCCAGGCCCTTGAAGTATTTTACGCCTAGGTCGTGCTGCACGGCCGAATTTCCTTGAGCCGCCGCCTTTTCATACCATTCGACTGCTTTTAGGGGATCCTTTTTTACACCGTGCCCAAAGTCATACATGATGCCCAGCGTGATCTGAGCTTTGGCGTGGCCTCTTTTAGCGAGTGGTTCCAAAATGGAGAGTGCTTTCTCGTAATCTTTGGCCAGATATGCCTCACGACCCTCTTCAAAAGAGGCCGCCGAAGTATTGAGTGAAAAATGAAGAAACAGGAATAAGGTGATGAGATATTTCATTTTCATGCGGCGTATTCTCGCATGAGAGGGATAAAAATAAAAACACCCGCTGATCAGGAATGATCAGCGGGTGTCATTGGGCATGACCTTGCTTTTTTACCAGCCACCGTTTTCGGCGATGATTTCTTTGCAAAGTGTGTAGATCTCAGGCGCATCAAAGATCTGGTCATGCGCTTTGAACAATTCCTGGATACAACGTTTATGCAAGGCCAGTTTCAAGGTACCGACACCAATGGCGCCAAAGACCAACTTACCATGATAGAGCTTACCCTTGTCCATCATGTCGATGCCACCGAAACCAAGGGGGGGAGTGGCGTTGGCATCCGACATCATCTGGATAGTTGGGTTGTCCTTCCAGATTTCATAGGGCAGTAATTCAACACCTGCCGCACCACAGGCGAGGACGATCTGGGCACCAACGAGCGCTTCTTTCAGGCTTTCCTCATCCTTGACCTCAGCTGGTTTCATCTCGACACCAAAGCTGGTTTTCATATCTTCACAAGCCTGTGCAGCTCTTTCAAGATTTCTGGATGTGAGCACAACGTCACAGCCTTCCTGTGCGAGCATCACACCAGCGCGCATCCCTACAGGCCCCGTGCCAGCCAGTACCACCGCACGTTTCCCTTTGAGATTGTCAGAGGCATGTTCCAGCAGGGCAACCATGGCCGCAGCCGTGGTGTTGGAACCGTTACTGTCCAGCATGATGGAAACACGGAAATCACCAAAGAAATGTGTCTGTGCGGCTTTGAACAATTCTTCACCAGCAACCATATTACTGCCACTGACGAAAATGGCAGTATGTTTCTTGTCTTTAGGTGGCCGGGTGAAAATCGTACCTTCGATCAACGGCTTGACATTGTCTGGATTGACGCCACCGTATCCCTTAACATGATCGGCGCCACCATCATATGCAACGACTGTGTCAAAGACACTTGGAAATGGGTCTGTATCGAGATGGAACAACAGATTCTTGGGCATGGGATTGTCCTCTTTTATTTTTTATTTATCGAAACCCGCGCAAACTGACTTCATCGTGCTTCTGCGGGGGGGCATACTACAATTCGGGCTGTTAAATTAACTCATGCGCACAATTTCGACAAGTTTCATCAGGAAATAGAGCGTTTCCAGAATAAAATCATGAGTCTTGTCCGGGCTGCCCAATGACAGGTTGCATCCATTTTTGACTTCCTTAATAATCCATTCTTTTCACACAATACGGCGCGGAGGAGAATCGGCCCATGGTAAAAAATCAATCAATACAGGAATTTCTGGACCAACTGGCAAGCAGCGCCCCCACCCCGGGCGGCGGAGGCGCAGCAGCGTTGATGGGTGCGATGGGAGCTGCCCTGACCAGCATGGTCTGTAATCTCACAATTGGCAAGGAAAAATACAAGGATGTGGAGGCGGAAATGCAGGAAACACTGAACAAGGCAGAAGATCTGCGCTCACGCCTGACGGATATGATCGCCGCGGACGTGGAAGTCTTCGATAAACTCATGGGTTCCTACGGCTTGCCAAAAGAAACGGAAGAAGAAAAAGCAGCCCGAAGCGAAGCTATTCAGTCTGCCTTGCGTGAGGCCACGGATGTACCGCTCGAATGTGCCCGAGCCTGTGCCGATGTTATTGCCGTCAGCCGATCAGCGGCGGAAAAAGGCAATCTCAATGTGATCAGCGATGCCGGTGTTTCTGTCATGGCCGCATATGCTGCACTAAAGAGCGCCGCCCTCAATGTCTACATCAATGCCGGCAGCATCAAGGACAAGGCATTCGCTGAGGAAAGACTGGCTGAACTGGAAAAAATCATGGCTTCAGCCGACAAGGATACAGATCAGATCTATAATATTGTCAAGGACAAGCTCTGAAAAAACGTGACCTAATCAGTCATACAATTCAGTTTGCCTACCAGCCTCCAGACCGGGGGCTGGCAAGGTTCTCCAACCACCACTTCCTGATCTTCTCTATATGTTAGTTTTCCGATCACTTGGGTTTTGGCTCTACTTGTCGTCGAAGCAGAATCAACCCACAAATTTTTACCTGTGGACTTCATTGCACACTTGATATAAAGCCTTCTTTTGCCCCTATAATCCAAGCCTCAAAGGGAGGGAACGATGTGTTTTTATGATCCAGATCTGTCCATTTGCTTTTTTTTTCTCATGCGTTAGTTGCCATGGACAAGTTCGACCGGATCTATGCATTTCACACCTATGTAAAACACCGGCGGACAGCAGTTACTCTCGATCAAATCTGTCATCACTTGGAGTGTTCCCCTGCCACTGCAAAGCGTGTCATTGATTGTTATCGTAACTTTCTCGGAGCCCCTCTGATCTATGATCGGGAACTACGTGGTTATCGCCCCGACTCAACCGGTGAGGATCGATATAAGTTACCTGGTTTGTGGTTCAACGATTCCGAGCTGTTCGGGTTGTTACTTTCCTACCGACTGTTGCTGGGGATTCAACCTGGGTTACTGGACGAGCAAATCACGCCAATTAGAGAACGAGTGGAACGGCTGCTCTCCAACAAGCGGCTCGGTGGTGGCGAGCTCGACAAGAAAGTCAAGATTTTGCAAGTTGCCAGCCGTCCTGCCCATTTGGAACATTTCCATAGTATTGCCTCGGCAGTCCTCCATAAGGACTGTCTGAAAATCCTCTACCATGGCAGAAAGCGCGATGAAATCACGGAGCGTATCATCTCACCACAGCGTATCGTTTATTACCGCGATAACTGGTACCTCGATGCTTGGTGTCATCTGCGCAAGGCACTACGTATATTTTCCATTGATCGCATCTATCCGGTCTGTACAGCAAATACTCCATATAAAGAACTGGACCCGTGCAAATTGGATAAACAGGTCACATTCGGTTACGGCATTTTTTCTGGGAAAGTCCAGTTCTGGATCAAGCTGAAATTCACACCGGATGCAGCACGCTGGGTTGCGGATGAACATTGGCACCCTGATCAGAAAATGACCACCGATAAAGACGGCAGCCTCATCCTGGAAATCCCCTGCAGCCAACCGGATGAACTGATCCGGGACATTCTGAAATATGGGCCGGATGTCTATGTGTTGGAGCCCTCTGATCTGAGAGAAAGTATCAAGGAAAAATTAAAAAAATCATTTCAACAATATTGTAGAAGAACAGAGCAGCTCACGTTTTGAGACACCACCTGTTTTATAGTCTTCATGGGAAGAACACTTGGAGATAAAATATGAATAGACGTCTGCTGATCAAAACCCTGCTGGGTCTCGCCACAAGTATCCCTCTGGGAATTAAAGCCGCTTCTTCACTGAATGCCAAAGGCACTGTTCTTTTGCAAGAATCCCCCTTGGCAGGATTTCAGTACTACAAGGGAGCGGTCTTGTGGCAACAGCTCAGAGAAGGGCAGATTCTACGGCTCGTTCGAGAAAAATTAAACTCTTTCGATGAGCGGGCCGTTGCAGTTTACTGGCACGATCAAAAGCTTGGATACCTTCCTCGAGATGAAAATGCCACCGTGTCCCAACTGCTCGACCGTGGGGAAAATCTGGCTGCCGAGAACATGCGGTTGAAAAACTCTTCCAATCCTTGGGAGCGGATCAAAATGAAAATTTTCTATATTAGCTGAGGTAACTCGTGGAACAACTCACCGATTTAAAAGCCATCCTGCATTCCAAACGCGCCAATATTTATTATCTGGAAAAATGCCGGGTCATGCAAAAAGATGGTCGCGTATTGTATTTGACCCAAGCCAGCGAGCAGAAGCAATACTGGAATATTCCCATTGCCAATACCACCGTTATTTTGCTGGGCACAGGCACGTCCATTACTCAGGCGGCGGTCAGAATGCTGGCGCAGGCCGGCGTGTTGATTGGCTTTTGCGGCGGTGGCGGTACGCCGCTATTGATGGCCAACGAAATCGAATGGCTGTCGCCACAAAGCGAATACCGGCCAACCGAATATGTACAGGGCTGGCTGTCCTTCTGGTTTGATGAACAAAAACGCTTGCACGTTGCCAAACAGTTTCAGCAACAACGCATTCAATTTATCCGCCAAAGCTGGGCAAAAGACAAGGATTTACAGCTGGAAGGTTTTTTATCGGAGGATGACGACACCGCCACCGCCTTGACCGGCTTTGCCGATAAAATCGAGCATACACCCAACGTCACCCAATTATTACTGGCCGAAGCCCAACTCACCAAGCGGCTTTATAAAATCGCCGTCTCGCGTACTCAAACCGATGATTTTGTCCGCAATTTTGACAGCACCGATGACGCCAATGCCTTTCTGAATCACGGCAACTACCTGGCCTATGGGCTGGCGGCCAGCACCTTGTGGGTGCTCGGTATTCCGCACGGTTTTGCCGTCATGCATGGCAAAACTCGCCGTGGCGCATTGGTTTTTGATGTCGCCGATCTGATTAAGGATGCCATCATTCTGCCCTGGGCCTTTGTCTGCGCCAAAGAAAAAATGAGCGAAC
>JALSRM010000067.1 GCA_026984775.1 Gammaproteobacteria bacterium | reverse complement strand
ACAGTGTGCGGGGAGTTGTCAAAAGGATCAAGTTCATACCCGCCATCATTGCAATAACGGGTATCTCTGCAGGCGTGGAGCACGGTGGCTCCTGCAAAAACAAAAAATAATCCGGGGAAGCCCCCCGGATCAGGATCTGTCCGTTAGACCATCAAGCGATTTCTGGTTTACGACGTGAAAAGCCCAACAAACCTGCCAGTGCAGATCCCATCAACCAGACCGCAGCCGGGACAGGAACGGCTGAAACATCATTAAGAACAAACGAATATTCACTGTTTCCTGAAGACCAGGTTGAAGATGTGCCGGTTTGGAACGCAGAATCTCCACCACCAGTTACTATTGCGCTGGAGAGTGACCAGAGCCAGTTATCGTCAGTATCAGCCGTTGTATCATTGACGATTGAAATCCAGTAGATCCCGGCTGACAACATCAATGGAGTGATATCGACGGAATAGTTAAAGATATCCAGTCCTCCTGCACCATTAACACCACTATCGACCCGATTGACCGCATTTCCCGGTGTGTATATGCCAATCAAACCTGCATTATCAGGCAGGCCTGCACTGTCGGTATAAAACCGGAGTGTAAAGTCATCGGGTTCAGTGGGTGTATTGGATGAATAATATAGCCCGCTCCAGGTAATATTTGTGATTGTGGCACTCCCGGTCAGTGTGAAATTATCAGCTGCACGACCAGACCCATCCACATCACTTACACTTGAGTAAACCAGTGGTGCTCCATTGTCATGCACCACTGCTGCCTGTGTAGATGTTGTTGATAAAACAAATCCTGTTGAAACAATCCCGAGTAAGGGAATGAGTTTTTTAAAATTCATGCGTTTTTCCTATTTTTTTGTTGGTTATTGATCGATGTCCTTATCGTCATGTTTGCTCCCTTTGGTTAGCAGGTTTTTATAGCCTGTCTAATGACTGACATAGCACAAGACATGCCTGTTTTGTTTATCAATGACTTATGTTTTCTGCCTGCGTGTCAAACCCTGATTTAGGGTTAATTGTGTCATCTGGAGGCGACAGCTTGGAGTGTTTTGTGGAGATCTATGAATGGTTATTCTTGATCCGCTCCTGCAAAAATAGTTATTTCTTGTGTTTGCTTTTACGTTTTTCTGGTGGGATGAGATCAAGCTGGTCTTTTTTTACTTCGGGTGGGAGTTCGTGTTCCAGCCGTTCGATTTCATCGAGGAAGGCACGGACATCTTCGAAGCTGCGATAGACAGAGGCGAAACGGACGTAGGCCACCTGATCGAGCCCCCGCAACTGCTCCATCACCCAGTCGCCAACTTTTTGAGAATCGATTTCGCGCTCTCCTGTCTCCCGGAGCTGGCGTTTGATCTTTTCTATGGCAAGCTCCACGGCATCCATTTCCACGGGCCTTTTCTCCAGTGCCCTCAGCATTCCGGCCCGAAGCTTTTCTTCTTGAAAAGTCTCTCTGCGCCCGTCCGATTTAACAATGCGAGGATAGTTCAATTCGGCGCTTTCATAGGTGGTAAAGCGCTCCTTGCAGGCCACACACTCGCGCCTTCGGCGGATCTGATCCCCCTCATTCGCATCCCGCGAGTCGATGACACGAGTATCCGGTTCGTTACAGAAAGGGCAGCGCATCTGTTTTTTCTATTTACCGATCAAAAAACCGCAAGATCACAGCAGTGATCATGCGGTTCTTTGCATCGACATTGCTTACTGCTCGTACAGAGGGAACTTCTTGCAAAGCTCAAGCACTTCACCCTTGACACGCTCGATTACGCTCTCGTCACCCATGTTGTCCATGATGTCACAAATCCAGTTAGCGACCTGACGCGCTTCTTCTTCCTTGAAGCCACGGGTCGTGATCGAGGGTGTACCAATACGAATGCCACTGGTCACGAAGGGTGACTGAGGATCATTCGGTACCGCATTCTTGTTGACGGTGATGTTGGCTCTGCCGAGGGCGGCATCCACATCTTTACCGGTCAAGCCTTTTTCAATCATATCCACCAGGAACAGATGATTGTCGGTGCCACCCGAAACAACCTTCAACCCACGATCGAGGAAGACTTCAACCATGGCCTTCGCATTGGCCTTGACCTGTCTGATGTATTCCTTGAACTCGGGTTGCATCGCTTCCTTGAAAGCAACAGCCTTGGCCGCGATGGTATGCATGTGTGGGCCGCCCTGGTAAGCAGGAAAGACCATGAAGTTGATCTTCTTTTCGATCTCCTCATTGGCCTTGCCCATGATGATACCAGAACGCGGACCACGCAGGGTTTTATGAGTGGTTGAGGTGGTCACATCCGCGATCTGTACGGGGCTGGGATATTCACCAGCAGCAACCAGGCCGGCAACATGGGCGATGTCGGCCACCATGATGGCACCAACCTTGTCACAGATGTCACGGAAGCGCTGCCAGTCCCATTCACGCGAGTAGGCGGAGAAACCGGTCCAGATCATTTTCGGCTTGTGTTCCATGGCCAATTCTTCTGCCTGGTCATAATCGAGAATGCCGTTGTCATCCAGGCCGTACTGGACCGCTTTGAAGATCCGGCCGGATACGTTAACGTGGGCACCATGAGTCAGGTGGCCACCGTGGGCGAGACTCAACCCCATGATGGTGTCACCCGGCTCAAGCAGAGCGAGATAGACGGCACCGTTGGCCTGGGAACCGGAGTGGGGCTGGACATTGGCCCAGTCTGCACCAAACAGCTCACAGGCACGATCGATAGCCAGTTGTTCAACGGTATCGACGTATTCACAGCCACCGTAGTAGCGTTTGCCAGGATACCCTTCAGCGTACTTGTTGGTCAGGACAGAACCTTGACATTCCATCACGCGTGGACTGGTCATGTTTTCGGATGCGATCAGTTCGATATCCTCTTCCTGACGCTTGCGTTCCCCTTCCATTGCTTCCCAGAGCTCTGGATCAAAACCTTCCACTTTCATATCTTTTGTAAACATTGGGTTGTGTCTCCCGTAAGTTATAGGTTGTTGTACAAATGTCTGAACCCAGACAACAGCTTTCTCATCATCGGCAAAACTGCTGAAAAGACCGACTGCAAAGCAAACCGGCCGAGAAATTCTTATCGAACTAATAAGAATACCAAAGTTTCCGGATTTGTAATAGCTCAAGTCTTTGACCCAGACTGCCGCTATAACAGACATGTCCGTAGCAATCCCAGAAGAAACTGCTGTTCTTCAACCTGAAGAAACTGATTCACCATACTCACGGTTCATGGCCATAAACGAGGCCAGACTCAACCGTATTCATGCCTCATTGAGCCAAAGGAAGAAAACTTTCCTCTACGCCCTGCCGATGTTGTTTCATGCCAATGACAAGTCTCTCCCGGGTTATATTTCCGAAAAGACTCCGTTCGGTATCGTTGATTACGACCCTTCAGGTGAGACTCTGTTCGAAGCCCGTCGTATTGCACGCGACAACAAAATCGGTAAAAAGGCTCCGCGTAAATTTGGCTTGCTGGGACTCTATTTCATAGGCAGTCCTGGAACAATCGCCTATAACGGACAGAGTGATTTCGATATCTGGGTGTTTGTCGATCCAGAAATTGACGCCGATGGCATCAATGAACTACAGCAAAAGGCAAAGCTCATTGAGGCATGGGCGGCAAAGTCCGATATCGAAGTCCATTTTTTTATTATCAACCCATATAAATTCCGATCCGGAGAAACACTGCCACTCTCTGCTGAAAGCAGTGGTTCCTCACAGCATGGCCTGTTGCTGGACGAATTTTATCGTTCCAGTGTACTCATAGCCGGCCAACCTCTTGCCTGGTGGCTGGTCCCCCCCCATTACGAAACACAATATGATAGCTACATTCAGAGTCAGCAACGGGTTGAGATGACTGATCAACCATCTTTTGATCAATGTATCGACTTGGGGCCCTTGACCGAGATACCAGCCGAAGAATTTTTTGGTGCCGCGATCTGGCAGCTCAATAAAAGTATCACTGCTCCTTACAAATCGGTTCTGAAACTGTTGTTGATGGAAGTCTATGCCAACGATGAGAGTGGCATCAGCCTGATCAGCCACCAGTTCAAAAATAAGGTTTACGATGGCATCACCGACATCAACCAGCTGGACCCATGGCTGCTGATGTTCCGACAGGTGGAAGAGTACTTGCTTGATCAAAATGACGACCTGAGACTGAATGTTCTGCGGCGCAGTTTTTACCTCAAAATCCATGCAGCATTGAGCGATGGGATCAACAAAAACTACCGCTTTGCCAGCTGGAAACAGAAACTGACCCGTGACCTGGTTGCAGAGTGGGGCTGGGACGAAGAGCTGATCCAGAAACTGGACTCCCGGGATCACTGGAAGCTGGAGACTGTGCTGAGAGAAAAAAGTGATCTGGTCAATACACTGACAAAGAGCTTCCGTATCTTGAGCCGGTTCGCCCACCAGCAGACAGAAAATCCACGGATCAGTCAGACCGATCTGCAGTTACTGAACCGGCGTCTGTTTTCTGCCTTTGAGCGCAAGGCCGGCAAGATCGAGATTATCAACCGAGGAATTTCCCCCGATATCAGTGAAAGTACTGTCTCCCTGCACTTGATCAAGACATCACCGGAATCAAACTGGGGGCTAAACGAGGCACGAAGTGGATCCTCCTCCTGGGTGCTCTACCGCGGTATAGTTACACCGCAGGATCTGGGTGACTCGACACACCTGAAACATGCCTCCAGCCTGATCGAGATGCTTGCTTGGTGTTATTTCAACCGGGTGCTGACAGAAAACAGCAAGATCATGCTTTATCTGCCACCCGATCAACAGATTTCACAGAACGAAATTCAAACCATTCGCAAGGCTTTGAACACCCAGCTTCCACTGACTGAGATCATTGGCAACGATGCCCTTGCAGCACCGGTTCGGATTGCTTCCGGTGCTATCTTCGTCAATACCGGACTGGAACCGAAACCTGATTCAGAACGGATCGATACCTATCTGGCAACAGAACGCAGCAATGCCCTGAGTTATGGTGGCCAACATGAAAACCTGATCAAAACCTTCGATCTTGTCTTTACCACCTCGTGGGGTGAAACGTTCATCAAACACTATTCCGGAATCGATGGTCTTGTGGACTGTTTAACAGACTATATGTCATGGGCACCCCCTTCTCAGAAAAGGCTGCCGACGGTGCTCGATGTCCATTGTTATTCACCGGCTTACGGTGCTCCGATCCGGAATACATTAACCACATTGTTCAACGATATTGTCGGAAACTTTTATGGCGAAGACGGTTCTGCAGAAGGCCACTATATTCTTGAAGTAGAAGACGGTTTTCACAGCATCGAGGTTCATAACGATGTGATCTCCCACCATGTTCTCGAAAATCTCGAAACACTGATGGAATATCTTTCCCGATCACGAACCTCTTTCTCACAAGTCTATTTCGGCCCCCATGCCTGCAGCGGCACCCTTTTGCCCGCAATCTATGCTCAGAACCGGGCAGACGCTGTCCAGCTCTTTTTCGAGTTCAGAAATGGAAAGGCCAAAGTCTTTGTACTGGACGAGAAAGGATCACTGTTTGTCCAGACTAACACCTATATCAACAAAAGAAGCCTGTTTGACCATTATCAGATTTTTACCAATTCCATTATCGAACGTGTTGCCCACAATGACCTGACCAGCCTTCTGCAAGACAACGAATGTGTCTGTGAACTCTATCTGATCGAAAATGATCCGATCGATGGCTACAGGATCGAGCCAATCAAGCAGACGTATGATCACACAGGCAACTTCCTCAGCCTGCAGGTTTTATGTGATCTGGATGAAACCTATTCAGAACAGTACACGATCTACTGTCGTGATCAGGAATTTTCCTCACTGGAATATGGTGAAGAACTTTTTGACAAAGTGGCAAGGCAGATAATGAAATTCCGGGGTAGCCGACAGGCCTATCCCGTCTACATTACGGACATTGATCTGTCACAGTCGATGCTGAATGATCATGACAAAAATCAGTTTCAATCCTGTCAGTTCTTCCGTTACAAAAAACATATCGAATCAAAACTGACTCGGGCACTGGAAAAATTGTAGGGCGATCGCCAAACCCTTATACTGCACTCAACATTAAGCAGGTGCAGCAATTTCCATGAAATTTTCCAGTTTCGGCCAAAAATTCACCAGTCAATCCGGTATTCTTCAATTAATGGATGACTTGGGTAAAGCCATGTCCGGAAACACCAACATGCGGATGCTTGGGGGAGGAAATCCTGGACACATTCCGGAAGTTCAAAGAATCTTCCGTAAACGGATGGAACAAATCCTCAGAGAGGGGAACCGTTTCGAGAAACTCATAGGAAATTATGATCCTCCACAAGGTGATTTGGCTTTCATCGAAGCATTGGCCGATCTTCTTCGTTCGACCTTCGGGTGGGATATTTCTTCACAGAACATTGCCCTGACGCTGGGAAGCCAATCCAGTTTTTTCATTCTGTTTAACCTGTTCGCCGGTGAGTTCCCCGATGGTAGCAGGAAAAAGATTCTCTTTCCGCTGGCACCGGAATATATCGGCTATTCTGATCTGGGATTAAGTGAGCGTTTCTTCATCGCTCAACGTCCATCCATTGAGCATGTGGATGATCACACCTTCAAATATCATGTGGATTTTGGGGCTTTAACCCTTGGGGATGACATCGGTGCAATCTGTGTCTCACGACCGACCAATCCGACAGGTAACGTACTGACCGATGAGGAGGTCAGGCATCTGATGGATCTTTCGGCCACACATCAGATCCCCCTGATCATTGACAATGCTTACGGCCTACCTTTTCCCAGCATCATCTTCACCGGGGCAGAACCCGTATGGAATGAAAACACCATCCTCTGCATGAGTCTGTCCAAACTGGGCTTGCCCGGTACCCGGACTGGAATCGTCATTGCCAGTCACGAAATCATCGACGCCATTACTGGCATCAATGCGATTTTCAATCTTGCGGGTAGCGGGCTGGGACCCCAACTGACCACTGAGCTGATTAAAAGTGGCGAAATCATTTCTCTCAGCCAGAATGTGATCAAACCCTATTATAAGAACCGGGCTGAACAGGCGATCGACTGGCTGTCTCAATCACTTCAAGGATGCGATTTTCATCTCCACAAGGCGGAAGGTGCCTTGTTCTTGTGGCTGTGGTTACGGAATTTCCCCATTACCAGCGAAACCCTCTATGAACGTCTGAAAGCACGTGGTGTGCTTGTGGTCTCTGGCCATTATTTCTTCCCTGGGATGGATGAAGAATGGCAACACAAACATGAGTGTATTCGTATTACCTACTCACAGGATGAAGAAACGGTGAGAGAAGGGCTTGAAATTATTGGAGAGGAGGTCAAGCGTGCTTACGATGGTTTCTGAGCACTGTCCACAGGCTGCGAACATTGGACTTCGGCTCCTTCAAAATCAGCGTGATCAATATTTCCTCCAATGCGGCAAGCACACAAAGCATTGCTGCTGAGCGAAACAACCATACCGGCCCCCCGACAAACAAGAGAATCGATGCAATCGCCATCGATGCCGCTGCCAGTTTCGTCAGCCACGTATGATAACTGGTGTAACTACCGAATTTGAGTATCCCAATCCCAACTGGCATAACGATGCTGGCCACTACGGCGAGAACATAGATCATCTCTTTCCGGATCACATCAGGCCATAACAACCAGGCACAGATTGGAATAGATATATAAACGGCAAAATCGGCCAAGCTGTCGAGCCTGGCCCCGAATTTTGTCTGCAGCCCGAAGGTACGGGCAATGAACCCGTCGAGCGCATCGGTAAAGAAAGCAAATATCAAAATTCCAAGAAACAGATTGGCATGACCCTGGGAGGAAACGGCGACCATTACAGGAACAAGACAGATCCTGATCAGGGTCAAGAGATTGGGAATATTCACCAGGACATTCACTTGTCTTTCCTGCTGTTTTTCCAGTCGCCCGCCTTGCTGGCCATTTCCACGGTTTTCTCTTTCATAACTTTCAGCCAATGCCGCGCCCAGGCAAACTCAATTCCGAGTACTGCAAGACCAATCGGGATTACAACCAGTGCCGGCCCCGGAGTAACAAACATGATCACGCCGATCACGACTATCGTCACGCCGACGATAAAGATGACGATTCGTCGAACCAGTTTATAGGTCAGATGCAGTGTTCGGCGCATCGGTTATTCCCTGGTCGCCCTGAATTCAGCACATAGCGCAGCGTGATCCGACAATCGCCGCCATGTTCTCGAATCCAGAATACTACAACTCAAAGGTTCAAGACCACGGTAATAGACCCTATCCACCGGCAACACTGGCCACCATACCGGAAAAGTTTTTGCCCGCTTACCTGTCAGTCGTTTGAAAACTTCTTCGAGTCCCAACCGATGACTGATGTTTTTTTCCGCTTGCCCCAGCCAGTCGTTGAAATCTCCCGCCACGATCAACGGACACTCTTCCGGAACATGGGACTCGATCCGGCTGGAAAGAAGACGCAGTTGCCGCCTTCGCTCCGGTGCTCGCAACGCAAGGTGGATGCAAAAGGCATGGAGATATGGCCCCGAACCCGGGAGCTTGATCACTGCATGCAACAAACTTCGACTGGCACGTTTGCTGGCCGAGACGTTGATATTTTCCCAGTGCAGGATGGGATACTTGCTCAGAATGGCGTTGCCATGATGACCTGACAGATAAACTGCATTTTTACCATAGGCATAATGCGGCCACATCTTGTCGGCCAGAAATTCAAACTGGGACAGGGAGGGCCAATCACTAACCCGACGTTTCTTCAAATGGTGTTCACCCTGTATCTCCTGCAACAGGACGAGATCCACATTGGCTGTTTCGATTGCTTCCCGAATCTGGTGCAAGACAAATTTGAAATTCCCGGTACTAAAGCCTTTGTGGATGTTATAGGTCAGTACCTTGAAAGGATCCCCCCTGGTCATTTATTTTCCAATAATTGGCTTCCTGTCTGTTCCTTATTTTGCTGGGGCTGTTGCTTGGCCCGTTCCTTGCCCGATTTAACCATAAAATCCACCCAATCTCTCAATTTTTCTACAACATTATCATCCGGTGAGGTTGTATGTGGAGGGACCTTGATTTCTTCAATGATCACTTTCTGCTTTTTCGCTGGGACATAGACTTCCTGGACTCGTCTCTCCGTTGTCGCCTCACCCGATCTCTTAACGGATTGTTCAGTTTTCACTGTATTATCACTAGGGACAACAGGGCTTGTTACAGCCGGTTCTGGCATGATCTCAGGCGTGACAGTCTTTACCGGGGTTTTCTTTTCAACCGGTAGCTTTCTGAAAGGGATTTCTTCTCCTTTCAGTGCTTCAACCGGATGTTGTTCGACCTTTTTCTTTTTTGTAATACGCCGAGATGCCTCTTCGTCAATTACGATGATCTTGCCTTCTGCCTCCAGTTTTTTCGCCGTCTTCTCATCGAGTACAACCGGAATTTCAGTCTCCGGCATTTTTGGTTCGGGCAGATCATTACTTTCAAGCAAGGCATCCGCTTTCTCTAAGGTTTGCTCGTTACTCAGTTCCCGTTTCAGTTCTTCTTTCAGCTCCTGTTTGATTTCTTCCTTCTTAACCACATCGGGTGAAACAACAAGTTGGTCACCATTGCTGATTTCAGCCTTGAGTTCCTGTTTGATCTCTTCCTTGAGTTTCTCCTTAACCTTCTCGCTCTTTGCAATTTCCAGTGGTGTGGCGGGTTCGTTGCTATTATCGAGTTCTGCTTTCAACTCCTGCTTCAGTTCTTCCTTCAACTTTTTTTTCTCGATCATTCCCGTCACCGACTGGATTGGTCTATTGCTGATTTCGTCAGGGGCAACAAATCCTGGCTGGACCACTTGCTGTATTTTCTGATAATTACCTATAAACAGACCTCCTGCGATCAACAATAACAAGGCCAGCGCATATTTGATTCCACGCCGGAATCCCTGTTTATGAGCAAGCTCCATGGAAACGAATGCCTCTTTATTCCAGGAAGGATCCAAACTATCGTTCAGGCGTGTTACCGTTTCCGTCAAAGATTCCTTGACCAGAGACACTACCTGGCCCGAAGCATGGCCGGATAAAACCGTTTTGGCTGCTTCACCAGTCTGGGTCTGTGGCTGGAGTTCCTCCTTCCACTCACCGATCGTCTGTGGCCTGTCCCGAGTCAGAAAGGCCAGACCATGGTCAATCGCTGCCAGAAACCGATCCGAATACCGTTTGTCTGCAAGTTCATGGCAGGGTATGAGATTATCCCTGTCATCCCGGGTCAAGGATTCACCACGAGTGATTGCATCACAGGGAGGTACCCCTGTAACCGCCCGGTAGAGTGTAGCGGCCATGCCGTAGATATCAGACCACGGTCCTTGTTTGTCACTTTTGCTGACATACTGTTCGATCGGTGCATATCCCGGAGAGACGAGACTGGTCAGTGTATGAGTTTCTTTTTCCAGAGATTGTCTTGCTGATCCGAAATCGAGCAAGACAGGTGTCCCATCGGTACGGATAAAAATATTGGCAGGCTTGATATCGCGGTGTATGAACCCGGATTCATGGATTTTTTCAAGACCGTTCAGAATCGGGAACAAAATATTCAAGAGATCGGCCTCATCGAGGAATTTCTGCCGAATCAAGATCTCCTTGAGACTGACACCCTGTTCATAGCGCATGACCATATAGGCGGTATTGTTGGCCTCGAATACATTGGTAATACGAACAATGTTGGGATGCTCAAACTGGTCAAGGATACGGGCTTCCTGGATAAACCGCCGCAACCCCTCTGAAAACCGTTCTTCCATTTCATCGGTGACAGGTCGGATGGTTTCATCCTGATCACGCATGGCATATTGACCCGGCAGGAATTCCTTGATCGCGACCAGCCGTTTGAGATTGGTGTCTCGAGCAAGGTAGGTAATACCAAAAGCACCCTGCCCCAGCACGGATCGGATCTCATACCACAGCAGTTGATAGCCTGGTGTCAACGCATTACGCGGGGTTTCTGTATTCTCCATTGGCATGACAGGTAATTACCCGATTTCTTCCCGATTCTTTAGCTCGATAGACTGACTGGTCTGCTGCATGGATGAGTCTGTGCGCAGTCTCTTCAATCGTATCCGAAAAATTAATGCAGTCCGTGGTGGCAACGCCGATTGAAACTGTGAGCTGTAGGTCACCTTCCTCTGTATCATACGCCCAATTTTCAACGCTTTTCCTGATCCGTTCGGCAATCTCTATCGCCAACTCGAGATCCGCCTGCATCAGCAGCACAGCAAATTCCTCGCCGCCATACCGTGAAACCACATCGATCGAACGCAATTGCTCCCTTATCAGTTGCGCAGCTCGTCTGAGTACTTCATCGCCAATTTGGTGACCAAAAGTGTCATTAATACGCTTGAAATGGTCAAGATCGATAAACAGACATGCCAATGAAACACCACCACGGCGTGCCCGTTCAAGTTCTTCGTGTAAACGTTGGTCAAAAAATCGCCGATTGTTGACGCCGGTTAGACCATCTGTCAACCCGATAAAACGTAATTTTTCCCGTGTTCCTACCATTTCCAGGCATACCGTCAATACAGCAGCCAGGTGCTCCATAAAATCTGTGGCTGCATCTGGCTGGAACTTTTCTTGATGATAGCTGGCCAGATTCAATGATCCGATCAATCTGCGATTGCTTATGAGTGGCAGGATGGCCACACTTCCAAGCTTTTGATCCACCGAGGGAAACAATCTTGCATGTTGCCGAGCCCGATAGGGTCCAAGGGTTGGTCTTCGACCCTGCTCAAATATCCTGTCAAGATGAGCTATTTCTTCACTTAGGAGTAATTCTGGAAATTCAGAAGATGGAGAAGAAGTTGAGTCCAGCAAGCGATGAATCTCATACTCCTGATCCTGCAGGCTCAATGTGATCTGGTCCCAGCCAAACTCCGCCCGACTCTCATAGAGAATGGTTTTCAACAATTCTGGCATCGTTTCACTACGCATCAGTTTCAGTTCCAATGCCTGAAACCGGCGCCAACGCTGATCATTCCGGCGTGCTTCGACGATCAGCTGTTCAATCTGCCTCGGTAATCGTGATGAATGCTGGTTGCGAATGATTCTCTACCTACTGACTGTTCCTGGATTCATAATTCTGCGATCAACGCATCGGTAAACTCTTTGGTGGTTGCCGTGCCTCCAATGTCACCGGTCAGATTTCTGCCAGAACTAATCAGCCTTTGTAGTGCCTCGCGGATCCGGGTTGCTTTTTCCTGTTCATTGACATGATCCAGCATCATCGCTGAAGCCAGGATCAATGCGGTCGGATTCGCAATACCTTTCCCGGCGATATCCGGCGCAGAACCGTGAACGGCTTCGAACAGAGCGGCCTTGTGACCGATGTTTCCACCGGGAGCCAGACCTAAACCACCCACAAGCCCGGCAATTTCATCCGAAAGAATATCGCCGAACATGTTTGTTGTCAGGATCACATCGAATTGTTCGGGATTGATCACCAGTTGCATTGCTGTGTTATCGACGATCTTGTCTTCGATCTCTAATCGATGGCGATATTTTTCCCCTACTTCGAGACAGGTTTCCAGAAAAAGGCCTGTCAGAGCCTTCAATATATTGGCCTTATGGACAACCGTCACCTTTTTGCGTCCATTTCGAACCGCATAATCAAACGCGAACTCTGCGATACGACGACAACCGACACGAGTAATGAAGCTGGAAGATTCAGCAACAGCGTGCGGATCATCATCAACCGGAACAAAATGCTCGGCACCGACATACATGCCTTCCAAATTCTCCCGGATCAACACCAGATCGATATCGGTATAGCGCCCATCTGGCAAAAAGGTCAGCGCGGGTCTGACATTGGCAAACAGTTTAAAGGCTTCCCTGAGCCGGACATTGACTGAACGAAACCCGCCTCCTACAGGTGTCGTCAATGGCCCTTTCAACGCCAACTGCGTTTTCCGGATAGATTCGAGCACCGCCTCAGGTATGGGATCACCATCTTTCTCCATCGCCGCCATACCGGCGATCTGTTCATCCCACTGGAAAGGTGCATCAACAGCATCGAGTACACGAAGCGTCGCCTCGACAATTTCCGGCCCGATACCATCACCCCGGATCAGGGTGACAGGAATACGTCTTGCGGTTACTTGAGTCATTCTTGGATTCCATTGATTTGAAAAGATGGCTGAATATTATACGAAATACAAAACAATATGCTGAAAAATATTCATTCCTCCCTCCTGGGAGGAATGACCTGGATTCAGCGTCGATTTATCATCGAACGAGTATAAACACCGAGAGACTTTTGTCACAGGAGATTTCCGATGCTGAACATGTCGCCTCTTTTATTGATTGAAAACTCTGCTAAAATCGCTGCACCGTTTATGAGAGTCATTTTCCATACGCTACTGCTACTGACATTTATCTTTGTTGCTGGATGTGCGACATCAGGTATCAAGGAGCCTCCTCGCCTGAATCTGACCAATATCCAGATCGCAGATATGGGTCTGGTTCAACAGGAGTTCCTGTTGACCATGAAAATCCAAAATCCCAATGATCAGCAACTGGACATCCGAGGAATGGATTTCGCTGTTGAACTCAATGGCGAACCCTTTGCCACAGGTGTCAGTAACCAGCACATCGTGGTTCCGGCTTACGGTGAGACATCGTTTGATGTTGCTGTCTCCAGTACCATAAGCGGTATTCTGAACCAATTGGACAAACTGGTTCAGGAGGGAAATATCAATTACCTTGTCAAAGGGAAAATGAAGTTGAGCGGAGTCCCGGTTCCGATTCCTTTCAAACAGACCGGTGAAATTGCGCTTTTATCACGGAAATAACAAACAGCATTCACGATAAGGATCACAAATGAATATTTACGTTGGAAATTTACCTTACAGCACAGAAAAAGAAGAACTCCAGGAAGTTTTTGAGGCGTACGGGATCGTTGAATCAGTTGACATTATTGTTGATCGTCGATCAGGGCGTTCTCGCGGTTATGGCTTTGTCACCATGCCCAATGAAGATGAAGCCAGACAGGCAGTCGAAGAACTCAATGGCAGTGATCTTGGTGGCAGAAGCCTCCGGGTTGATTTTTCACGCCCTAAATCAGAAGGTCAGAGAGGACGACGGCCATCCCGCAACAATCAAGGCCAGCACCGAAGACAGGCCCAGAATGAAGCCGAACCTGCGAAAAGTTCCGGTGGTTTGTTCGGATTGATTAAAAGAAAACTATTTGGCTAAAAAACCTAGGAAGCGCTGATCAAATCACTCTTGTTCCAGAAACATAGCGAATAAATCAGCGATCTCCTGACGAATGATAGTGATTAATTTTTCTAGACAGGTAATCCAATACACCTGTCAGTGACGGGCCCTCGACAAAAAATGATGCCTCCTGCACCATGGCTTCACGTCGGGCAACGCCGCCAAACCCGATCACCTGTACGCCCGCATCGGCAGCCTCCAGATCTGTCATGCCATCACCGATGAGTACAGGCCTGATCGGGCCGGAAAACTCATCCAGGAGCTGTTTGCACACAACCGCCTTGCCGCCTGCGCGTGCGAGTGGTGAGGCCTGATCGAACCCGGCATACTGACCTGCCTCGTCAAAACGGATATCGACCGCATGGATGTTTGCCTCCGGAATACCCAAAAACCGACCGACAGCCAGCACGGCCTGACGCAAACCACCACTGACGATATGCACCTCGTGTCCCCGATCCAGCAGCGTACCCACCACTTCTTCAGCACCTGCAACCATCTCATCGAGATAACGCTGGCGTAACCAATCGATGGCTTGCCGATCAGGTCGAATCATATCCAGTCTTCGCCCATAAACCTCTTCCAGTGCGATCGTCCCTTCCATGGCGGCATTGGTCAGTGGGATCAGCTCCTCTGCCACACCCGCCCGGAAGGCCAGCTCGTCAATACCTTCCACCGCAGAGAGTGTACTGTCGCAATCGAAAAAGATGGGATCGTAGCGATGAGCCGTCTTCATAGGGTGACCTGAAAGACCTTGTGGATCGCCGGAATCCCGGCAACCATAGCCATCTGTCCATCATTGAGAAGTGACGAGACTCCAATCACCGCGATCGCTGTATCCTCCGTAGTGGAATCACCCACATGCATGCGGGTGATGTTGACATGGGCACGGCCAAGCACATCTCCGAGTGCGCCGACGACACCCGGTCTGTCCTCATGCCACGTGATCAGCAACACACCCTCTGGAACGGCCTCCACCTCATAATCCCCGATCCTCACCAGTCTGGGCTGACGTTCACCCAGCAGTGTACCAACGATCCGGATAGAATCGTTTTGACTGAAACCCTCCACCGTCACCAGTGAAAGATAATCATGAATGGTCTCATCCCGGGTTTCGATCAAAGAGATCCCTTGGCGCTTTGCCAGGTAACAGGCATTGACACTGTTGACCGATTGCGAAAGCTGTGCCGACAACACGCCCACCAGTGCCTCGACGGCTACTGGATGAGGATCCACTTCTGCGGCCCTTCCACTGAGTGTAACTTCCATCCGATCGATGGGCTCCTGTGCAAGGGCCGCAAGCAGACAACCCAGCTTCCTCGCCAGATTCTGATACGGTCTGATCCTGGTCAGTTCCTCGCCAGGGACGAAGGGGACGTTCAGAGCATTGATCGCTTCCCCTCGCAGCAGATAATCCGCTACCTGTTTTGCGATCTCCGTCCCTGCAGCCCGCTGGGCCTCGGTCGTAGAGGCCCCAAGGTGAGGCGTGAAGACGATTTTTTCCTCCTCCAGCAAAGGTGACCCAATAGGCGGTTCCTGTGCATAAACATCCAGCGCTGCGCCCGCAAGGTGTCCACCCCGGACGGCATCCAGTAAGGCCACCTCATCAATGAGTCCCCCACGAGCACAATTGATAATACGCGCCTCGGGCTTCATCTTTTTCAGCCGCTCCGCATTGATCAGGTTTCTGGTTTTTTCTATCAGTGGGCAATGCAAGGTTAGATAATCCAGTTCTGGCAACATGTCATCGAGATCGCGAGGTTCCACGCCATCAGCTTCGAAGACTTCCCGAGTAACGAAGGGATCATAGGCCAGCACCTGCATTTTCAGTCCGAGACAACGGGAGGCCATAATACGTCCGATCGTGCCATAACCCACGATCCCAATGGTCTTTCCAGTAATTTCCGCGCCGATGAATTTCGACCGCTCCCATTTGCCTTCGCGGACCGATCGATCCGCTGCGGGTAGATTCCGACTGAGGGAAAAAAGCTGAGCAAGCGCCAGTTCAGCTGTCGTAGTGGCATTGGCATCGGGGGTGTTCAATACCACCACTCCCTGTTCCGTCGCAGCCTCCATATCGATATTGTCCACGCCGATCCCTGCGCGCCCGATCACTTTCAGCCTCGGCGCCGCCTTCAGAACTTCGGAGGTGATGGTCACTGCGCTTCTGATGATCAAACCTTCCACATCGGCAATCTCTCGGCTGAGTTCGTCCGCAGACAACCCGGTCTTGAAAATGACCTCAAGCCCCTCCTGCTGCCGGAGATATTCAACACCCTCCTCGGCGATCTTGTCAGCGACCAGGATTTTCATCATCCCTCTCTGACATTGGAAAATGCCCAATCGAGCCAAGGCAGTAATGCTTCGATATCTGGGGTTTCAACCGTTGCCCCACACCAGATCCGTAATCCTGGCGGTGCATCCCGGTAACTCCCGATATCGAAAGCCACCTCTTCCCTCTCCAGCAGCGTTACAATTTTTTTTGTGATCTCCGCCTGCTGTTGCAAAGACTTCTCTGTGAACCAGGGATCGATCACCTTCAGGCAGACCGAGGTGGGTGATCGCGACGCCGCGTCGACAGCAAGAAAATCCACCCAGGGTGTTTTTTCGATCCATGCTTCCAAGACACGAAAATTGCGTTGCACACGGTTGATCAGGCCACTCAAGCCACCCATTTCCTGTACCCACTTCAGCGCATCCAGGTAGTCTTCGACACAGAGCATCGAAGGGGTGTTGATCGTCGCCCCTCTGAAGATATTCTCGTTCAGCTTGCCCTCCCGGGTCAGACGAAACAGTTTCGGCATCGGCCACGGAGGGGTCCAGGATTCCAACCTTTCCACCGCACGAGGCCCGAGGATCAGCATCCCATGTGCGGCTTCGCCTCCCAAAACCTTCTGCCAGGAATAGGTGGCCACATCCAGTTTCCGCCAGGGCAATTCCATGGCAAAAACAGCGGAAGTGGCGTCACAAAGGGTCAACCCTTTGCGATCATCCGGGATCCAGTCGCCATTCGGTACCCTGACGCCTGAGGTGGTGCCATTCCAGGTGAAGATCACATCGTGGTCAAAGTTTACCTCATTCAAATCAGGCAGTTCGCCATATGCTGCGATCCGTTGAGTCACTGTTTTCAGCCTCAGCTGATGAACCACATCGTTGATCCAGCCCAGCCCGAAACTCTCCCAGGCCAGCATCTCGACACCCCGCTCCCCGAGCAGAGACCACAGGGCGATCTCCATGGCCCCGGTATCGGATGCGGGGACGATGCCCACTCGGTAATCCTCGGGCAGTTGCAACAGATCACGGGTACGATCGATAGCTTCTGCCAGCTTCTTTTTGCCGGCTTCGGAGCGATGGGAGCGGCCCAACAACGCCTGATCGAGCACCGCTGGGGACCATCCCGGTCGTTTCGGGCAAGGGCCGGAGGAGAAGCGTGGATTTTCAGGTTTGACGGAGGGTTTCAAGTGTTCTTCCTTTTTGTTGTCGTAGAGCACGTTTTATCCTGTTTGGTGTATGGATTCAAGACGGTTCATAGGCACCCATGGGTGGGCAGGTACACACGAGGTGTTTGTCTCCCGCACGGTTGTCGATGCGGCCCACCGGTGGCCAGTATTTATCCCCCTGGATTTCCATCAGCGGAAAGAAGGCCTTCCGGGTGCTGTAGGGGTAGGGCCACTCTCCCTTGAGCAGAACATCCGAGTGAGGGGCATTGACGAGCAGATTGTTGTCACGATCGACCTTGCCCTCATCGATCGCCTGGATCTCTTTGCGGATAGCGATCATGGCTTCACAGAAGCGGTCAATCTCCCGTTTGTTTTCACTTTCTGTGGGCTCGATCATCATGGTATCAGGTACCGGGAACGACATGGTAGGTGCGTGGAAACCATAGTCGATGAGTCTCTTTGCGACATCGTCCACCGTGATTCCACAGGACTTTTTGATCGGTCGCAGATCGATGATGCACTCGTGTGCCACATACCCCTGTTTGCCGGTGTAGAGAATAGAGTAGTAAGGCGCGAGCCGTTTGGCGATATAGTTGGCGTTCAAGATTGCCACCAATGTCGCCCGGCGCAATCCGTGCGCGCCCATCATCGCAATATAGGCCCAAGTTATGGGCAGAATGCTTGCAGAACCCCAGGGGGCTGCAGAGACGGCGCCAATAGTTTCCGTCTTGCCGGCGGCGGGGTTGACGCCCTCGACCACGGGATGATCGGGTAGGAATGCCGCCAGATGGGCCCGGACGCCAATAGGACCTACGCCGGGCCCGCCACCGCCATGCGGGATGGCAAAGGTCTTGTGCAAATTCAAGTGCGCCACATCGGCCCCGATCTGTGCCGGTCGGCAGATTCCCACTAAGGCATTGAAGTTCGCACCATCCAAATAGACCTGTCCACCATGGTCATGGATGATCCGGCAGATATCCACGATGGCTTCCTCGAAAACCCCATGCGTGGAAGGGTAAGTGATCATAAGTGCCGCAAGCCGGTCGGAATTTTGACTGGCCTTGGCCTTGAGATCGTCTACATCTACATTGCCCTTCTCATCACAGGCCACTACCACAATCTTCAACCCCGCCAGGGTGGCGCTGGCCGGATTGGTTCCGTGTGCCGAAGCGGGGATCAGGCAAATATCGCGGTGCCCCTCTCCCTGGGATTCATGGTATTTTCGGATCACAAGCAGACCAGCATACTCCCCTTGAGATCCGGCATTTGGCTGAAAGGAAAAGGTATCGAAGCCGGTCAGATCACAGAGCATGTCTTCCAGTTCCTCGAACAGTTGCATGTAGCCCTGTGCCTGATCAAGCGGTGCGAAGGGATGCATGGCATTGAATTCCCGATAGGAAATCGCCTGCATCTCGGCGGCAGCGTTGAGCTTCATCGTACAGGAGCCCAGCGGGATCATTGACCGATCCAGCGCAATGTCTTTGCGCGCCAGACCGCGCATGTAACGCATCATCTCGCTTTCGGAGTGGTACAGGTTGAAGACCGGATGAGTCAGGAACGCGCGCGTACGCATCCAATGATCCGGAATACACTCTTCTACCACCTTGTCCAGCGGCCCAACATACAACTTTTCCCGTGTATAGGTCTGTCTGGAAAAAACGTTCCACAGTTTCCTCACCTCGATCCTGCGAATGGTCTCATCCAGGGAGATACCGAGATAATCGGCATCATAGACCCGTAGATTGATACCTGCTTCAAGGGCTCGGGCGGCTATCCTTCGGGCACGGCCAGGGACATGGATCTTCAGCGTATCGAAATAGACGGTGTTGACGAGTTCATATCCAAGCAGTTTTAACCCTTCGGCCAGAATCAGCGTCAGACGATGGACGCGGTGGGCAATCAGCTTCAGTTCCTTGGGGCCGTGATAAACCGCATAAAAACCGGCGAAAATGGCCAGCAGGACCTGCGAGGTGCAGATATTACTGGTGGCTTTTTCCCTGCGGATATGCTGTTCCCGGGTCTGTAATGCCATCCGGCAGGCGTACTGTCCATGTTGATCTACCGAGACACCGATGATCCTGCCGGGCACGGATCGCTTGAACGCTTCGCGTGTAGCAAAAAATGCGGCATGTGGCCCGCCATAACCCATGGGAACACCGAAACGTTGTGAATTGCCCACCACGATATCCGCATCCATCTCACCCGGTGGTTTCAACAGGACCAGACTGAGCAGATCGGTTCCTACGGTGGCCAGTGCCGATTTCTCATGGGCCATGCGTATTACTACTTCGATATCCCGGATCTCGCCACTGGATCCCGGATATTGCACATAGACTCCGAAAACCTCCTGACCCTTCAAATCCACCCATGCATCTCCAATGACGAGATCGAAGCCCAGACTTTTTGCCCGTGTCCTGATCACGGCAATCACCTGGGGATGGCTGTCCTGATCGACGAAGAACGTGTTAGATTCGTTCTTTGACAGGCGTCTGGACATCGCCATGGCTTCTGCTGCCGCCGTTGCTTCATCCAGCAGAGAGGCATTGGCCAATTCCATGCCGGTGAGATCGATCACCATCTGCTGAAAATTCAGCAATGCCTCCAGCCGCCCTTGACTGATCTCCGCCTGGTAGGGGGTATATGCGGTATACCAACCGGGATTCTCGAGCACATTCCGCTTGATCACCGCGGGCATCACCGTGCCGTAGTACCCCATGCCGATCATGGAAATGAAGACTTTGTTGCGGGAACGGATCTTTCGCAGATAAGTCCTCACGGCGCGCTCGCTGATCGTCGATGTCAGCGACAGCGGTTCCTGGAGCAGGATGTTTTCAGGGATGATCCGGTCGATCACATCCTCCAGCTTTTCCATCCCCAGAAATTCCAGGACATCCTTCAACTGTTGCGAATCCAGGCCGATATGACGGCGGATGAAATCGCCACGCATCTCCAGTTCATGCAGTGGTCTTCGTTGTTGACTGCTCATATCGTGTCCTGATCTTGCTCGAGGATGAAAGGGGGATTGACGACCTTTGCCAGATGGCGCCGCCCACGGATCTCGACGTGCACTTGGCCGGTAACGGAGTGTTCCACCCTTGCCAGGGCAATGGCTCTGCCCAATGTGGGTGAAAACCCACCGCTGGTGATAATCCCCACCTGCCGATCATCGAGGAAAACGTTCTGCTGATTACGAAAAACACCTTTCCCTTCCAACAAAATCCCCGTACGTTTTTTTTTGACACCTGTTCTTTTCAAGGATTCCAAGGCCGCACGACCGACAAATGTACGATCAGCCGGTTGCCAGGCGATCGACCATTCAAGCCCACTCTCAAGAGGTGTCGTCTCTTCATCCATATCGACGCCATAGAGATTGTATCCTGCCTCCAACCGCAGCGAGTCCCTTGCACCCAGCCCGGCGGGTTGTGCCCCCGCAGTGATCAGCCGCTTCCAGAAAGCAACGGCCTCCCCTTTGGGAACAATGATCTCGAAGCCGTCTTCACCCGTATAGCCGGTGCAGGCAATAAAAGAATTCTGATAGCGAAAGAAACAAAACCGCGCAAGACCCGCTATGTCATCGGCAACGGATGGGAAAATCCTTTCCAGTACCGGTCTTGACCGGGGGCCCTGGACCGCAATGATGGCGTGATCGTCCTGTGGAGCGATCCGGACATCGTGAGAAACTGCTGCCTGTGTAAACCATTGCCTGACCCTTTCCCGGGTACCGGCATTGGAAACGACGAGAAAGTCATCCTCTTCCAGCCGGTAGACGATCAGATCGTCCACCACGCCACCTGCCTCATTCAACAGGCAGGAATAAAGCGCGGTGCCAGACCGTTCCAGCTTGCCAACATCATTGGCGAGTATCGTTCGTAAATACAACCGTGCTTCTTTTCCGGCTATCCTGGTCAGTGTCATGTGTGACACATCAAAAATTCCGACATCTGAACGCACCGCATGGTGTTCTTTGATTTGAGAACCATAATGCAACGGCATTTCCCAGCCAGCATACACCACCATCTGGGCACCGGCGTGTCTATGTTGATCAAACAGAGCCGTTTTTTTCACCTGTGTCATCCTGTTTACTGCTCGGGTTCATCATAGCTTTATGCACCTTTCGTGACCATGTTTTTCTGTTTGTGTCATAATGATTTTTTCTGACGTGGCTGAGACTTGTCTTTGGGTTATGCTGAAACTGGGCTTTATGGCTTCCTATAACGGCAGCAGCATGCTGGCGATCCTGCAGGCGATTGAAAACGGGCTTGAGGCCGCGCCCGCTGTCCTGATTTATAATAACCGGGAAGCCAATGCCCGCAAATACGCGGAAGCCTATAGGATGCCGGCCTACCATTTGAGCAGTAAGACTCACGAAGATCCTGAAGATCTGGATAGGGCAATCTGCAACACACTGAAAAAACACCAGGTGGATCTGGTCATCCTGTCCGGATACATGAAAAAACTGGGACCAAAAATGCTGATGGATTTCCGTAACCGGATCCTCAACATTCACCCTTCCCTGCTACCCCGGTTTGGAGGCCAGGGCATGTACGGTGATCACGTCCACAAAGCAGTCTTGCAGAGCGGTGAAAAGGAGACCGGTGCCACGGTTCATATCGTGACGGGAGAATACGATCAAGGGCCCATTCTCAATCAGCGAAAAGTCCCACTTACAGATCATGAAAGTGTTGACAGCATCCGGGAAAAGGTTCAGCAGATCGAACCTGCGCTTTATCTCGATACCTTGGAAAGCATTATTTCAGGAAAGATAACCCTTCCTGACAAAGATATCCGCCATTAAGCTTCTCTTCCATAGCCGGTTCCGGCTGTGCAGTGAAGCATATAAATCATCCTGCATTCTCAGTATGTTATTATTATAAAGGTAGGAGGAAACACAGCCAGTTTAATCAGTCCATGGGTTCAATATTCGCTAAGAAAAATAATTCAAATCAGAACCGGCAGACAGTTACGGAAAATTACCCTTTTGATCCCAACCTGCTCCCTGCAATCCGGGATCTGCTTCCCAAACTCCGGGGTGAGAAAAAACAAATCGCCTATGCTGATTACCTGGCAAGGAAAATCAAACGTAACCCCCGTGATCTGTTATTTCATGTCCAACGTATCTATCTCAATTATGTGCTGGGAAACGAAGAGGCTTACTTCGGTGCACTGATCGATCTGTTTATCGTGCTTGGTCCAAAGGCATTGGATCTGAAAAAGTCCGTGCTGCGTCCAACCTACAGACTTCTGACAACGGAACACAAAAAGTACATCAAGGAGCACCTCAAAACCGGTGTCGATGCTGCCGAATTGATCCCCACACGCGAATCCCGTCTTTCGCGGGGTCTTTCCTCCACGACGAATATCGTCACTGGCGAGCCAGCTGAAGCAAAACTATCTCCTTTAGCAACAGCCAGAAAAAAACTTGCGGTAGGTGAGACCGAAGCAGCAAGAACCATTCTCGAAAATGCACTTGAACAAGATCCCGGTGATCTGGAAATTGCCTACGAACTTCTTGAGATTTATCGAACCCATTCACTTCAACAAGAGTTCAGGGCAATGACCACGAGACTCGCCGGCAAGTCACTGGCCGCCCGTAAGGAATGGAATGAGACAGAAGATTTCTTCAGGAACTGATCCGAACCGATGGCTGACTATCAATTTGCAGAGAATGTTTATATGGCACCGACTCCAGCAGGTGCCTTCTTTGCTGTCTCTAGCACAAGCAGCGAACCGTTGAGAAATTTGCTGTTGTCCCTTCTCCGGCAAAAGGAAACACCCCGGCCTATGACCGGACAGTTGATCGAATGGACAGGAACAAGCAATGTGGAGTCCATGGTTTCTGTACTTGAGCAGGCAGAATCGCTGGCCTGGATCGAGGGCATTGATGAACCGGTCACACTGCCTGATTCAGGGTTTGGCGATACTGCTGAAATTTTACTGGCCTCGTTATCCACATCCGGCAAGGCACTATTGGTCGATGATGCAGGATGCACCATGGCGAGTTGTGGCTTTGATGCTGAAACGGCCGAAATGCTCTCTGCCTTAAGTGCTGATCTCGTCGCCCTACAAGATCGCCATGAAAAGCGGCTGGAAAAACACTTCGGCCTGACCATTCACGGCTGGGGTGCCATGGACTCGGCAGGGGCCAGCCGGATTGGTGCCTGGCCCCTCTACGTCGGAAAGAAGCGCATGCTGCTGGTCATTTTGGGTGAACCGAGATTCAACTGTCCCGAATTTACCCTTCTCATCTGGAATCTGGTGAGACGCTATTCACAGTGATCGCTAGAGTTTAGAACCTGTGCCGATTTTCATCTCACCAGAAACAAAGTAAAAAAAACCCCACCGAAGTGGGGTTGAAGTCTTGAGCCTATATTTTTTTATTGTGTCTCTCTAACCCTTCCGTTTACGGAAAAGAAAGATCACGGCTGATCCCATCAGCCAGATGGCCGGCGGCACGGGAACAGGAGCAGCTGTATCAAAACCGGCAACTGCATATTCCGAACGGTCACCATTGGGCGTTGTAAACAGAGCTGCACCAAAACTCACTGGCCCACCAAAATCAAGATAAAAGGCGTAATCATCCGAACCTGGAAGATTGGGCACATCGCTGGTGAAATCGATCACTTTGAAGGGGGTATTGCTGCCCAGATTGAAAAAGGAAAGACGCCCGGTTTCGGCAATACTGCCGGTGGTGGCAAAAAAGTCGTTTAACCAGACACCAACGGCGGTAATCGAAGGTATGGGCTGTGGCAGTGTCCGTGTCAGGGTGGTTCCTGTAAGAGAGAGAGATGGAGGAGCCGCAGTTACAACAATCCCTTGAGGACCATCGATTTCATCATCCTGTGCGCCACCACTGACACCAAACCCGTCATTTTCCCAGAACAGCTGTCCCGGTGTTGGCTCTGTTGTCACAGGAACAGAAATGGAGTTATATGCAATGACCCGGACTCCTCCTGTTGTATAGTGAGTAGCACCATGGGCGGGCATCCAGTCATTTGTACGAAAATCAATGTCCAGTGGACCCAGATCAGAATTGAGGGTAAATGCAGATACGCCCGATGAAGTGAGCAATCCGATTGCGAGAGATGTAATGATCCCAAGAATTTTTGAATGAATAGTCATAGTCACGTCCTTGTCTCTTGATATTTCCTTGAAAAGCAGACTTCCCGACAATCCTTCCTTTGATACCGGGTAAGCCATCATGCTTCTTACATTGCACGCACCATGCCAGATCCTAACCCTCTGAAAATCATAAGGTTAGGGCAGGCTACTTTCCAGAAAGTGTCATCTCAAAGCTCAATCTGTCTCCAAAAAACGACAGATCAGACAGACGTACACAGTGCTGTGGACGAAAAACAAGCGGTGATTGTCTTCCATTCACCTTTGTTTGCGGAGCAGAAAGATCAAAGCAGAGCCCAGTAACCAGATCGCAGGCGGCACAGGAACAGGAGCAGCTGTATCAAAACCGGCAACTGCATATTCCGAACGGTCACCATTGGGCGTTGTGAACAGAGCTGCACCAAAACTCACTGGCCCACCAAAATCAAGATAAAAGGCGTAATCATCCGAGCCTGGAAGATTGGGCACATCGCTGGTGAAATCGATCACTTTGAAGGGGGTATTGCTGCCCAGATTGAAAAAGGAAAGACGCCCGGTTTCGGCAATACTGCCGGTGGTGGCGAAAAAATCGTTCAGCCAGACGCCTACGGCTGTCAAGGAATGATCATTTGCAATCACGGCTAACCCCTGTGAGCCATCGATTTCATCATTCTGGCTTCCTCCACTGACTCCCAGGCCATCATTTTCCCACGAGAGTGTTCCCGGTGTTGGTAAAGTAACCGGTATGGAAATATCGTCATAGGCAAATGCTGTAACCGAACCTTCCGAAAAATGCGACTGACCATCGGCTGCTTGCCATGTGGCCGCACGAAAATCGATAGCTAAAGGACCAAGTTCTGAATTGAGAGTAAAGGCAGAAGCGCCTGTATAAAACAGGCCGAAACCTATTGATGTGATGATTCTTATCAGATTCTTTCCTGGGTTCATTGTTTCTCCTCTCCGGTTTATCCCTTATCACTAGGTTTAGTGAAGAAAGAGAAGAAAAAGTTTTGCAGAAAATCAGCCCATTCCGAGAACCTTGTCACAATCAGGAGCTAAACTGTAAACCCTCAAAGTATCGCTTCCAGTCAAAGGCAGGCCCGGGATCGGTTTTTCTGCCGGGAGCAATATCGCAGTGTCCAACGATCCTTTCTCTGAACAGAGAAGGCCATTCCTGCTGGAGCAATCGGGTGATCTCTACCAGACGTGAGTACTGTACTACTTCGTACGGTTCGTCATCATAACCTTCAAGCTCAATACCGATGGAAAAATCATTGCAGCATGAGCGCCCCATAAACTCGGATTGCCCTGCATGCCAGGCACGTTTGTTCAAGGGTACATATTGTGTGATCGCCCCTGTTCTGTCGATCAACAAATGACTGGAGACTCGCAGCGAAGCAATTTCCCGAAAATACGGATGTGCATCGGGATCCAGTGAATTGGTAAACAGCCGATCGATCCAGGGCCCACCGTATTGCCGGGGCGGCAAGCTGATACCGTGGATCACCAGCAGGTCGATTTCTGTCCCCTCCGGGCGTTCGTCGTGATTTGGGGATGGGCAGTGTCGGACACCTCGGATCCAACCCGTCTTTTCCTCATATTCCATATCATTCAGACTACCACCGGATCATAAATTACGGCAAACTAACCTATATGGATGCGAATGATCATTCAAAAATGGGCAAGGTCATGTTGGTCTTGGCCTTTCTTCTTGTCCTCTCAATGATGACTTGGTTTTTCAACGATACCCTTGAGCATCAGCACAACCCGAACCGATCGATCGACAGCCAGGTTCTCAACGGTAAAATCGCCGAAGTCATCCTCAAAAGAAACAACCGGGGACACTATATCGCTACCGGCACGATTAATGGCTATGAAGTCGAATTCATGCTCGATACCGGTGCTACCAACATTGCCATTCCAGAAAAACTGGCCCGCCGACTGAATCTAAAACCCGGTCCTGAAGTGGAAGTATCCACCGCCAACGGCACGGTACTCGCCCGACTCACTCGACTTGACCGTGTTGAACTGGGCAAAATCAAAATCCGTGATGTCACTGCACTCATCACCCCTTCCATGGATCAAGAGGATACCGTACTGCTTGGCATGAGCTTTCTCAAACATCTCGAAATGATCCAACGTGGGGATCAACTGATTCTGAGGGAATATCCATGATCGAAAAACTCACTGAACTCAGCGGTACACTCTCTGGCTTGCTCTGGAATAATCTGTTCACACTTTTCGTCCTGCTGGGCACCGGTGCCTATCTGACAGTACGCATGGGGCTTATCCAGTTCCGTGGATTCAAACATTCGGTCGATCTGATCATGGGACGCTATGACAAACCTACGGATGTCGGTGAGGTGTCACATTTTCACGCTCTCTCGACCGCCCTTTCTGCCACTGTCGGCACCGGTAATATCGCCGGTGTTGCTACGGCGATCACTTTAGGTGGGCCTGGAGCCTTGTTCTGGATGTGGGTGACTGCATTTTTTGGTATGGCGACCAAGTTTACAGAGTGTACCCTCTCACTCAGATTCAGAGAAGTCGCGCCCAATGGTGAAGTGGCTGGTGGTCCGATGTACACCTTGTTAAATGGTCTGAACATGCGTCCACTTGCAATTCTGTTTGCAACTTTTGCAATGATCGCCTCTTTTGGGATTGGTAATATGGTACAGGCTAATTCTGTCGTCGATGGTCTGGCATTCATAAATCCGGAAATAAAAGAACACCGATGGCTACTGGGTTTTATCATGGCTTTCATGGTTGGATTAGTCATCATCGGTGGCGTGAAACGCATAGCAAAAGTCGCCAGTATCCTGGTTCCATTTATGGCTGTGATCTATGTTGGTGCAGCACTGATCGTCCTGATCAAAAATTTTACAGCTATCCCACATGCTTTCGGATTGATCTTCAACAATGCACTCAATGTCTGGGCCGTAGGTGGTGCCGCTGTGGGTGAAGCGATCCGCTGGGGTGTTGCGCGTGGTCTGTTTTCCAACGAAGCGGGACTTGGTTCCTCACCCATAGCTCATGCCTCCGCAAGAACCAATGAACCGGTTAGAGAAGGTCTGGTAGCAATGCTGGAACCTTTCATTGATACGTTGATGATCTGTACGCTGACAGGTCTTGTTATTCTGGTCACAAATTCTTATGAGACTCGACCAGACGAACTCACTGGCGCTGCATTTACAGCCTATGCTTTCAATCACTCTCTGGGGGGATTTGGATCAAAAGTCGTTGGTTTCGGTTTAATGTTGTTTGCATTTTCAACCACGATCGCATGGTCATATTACGGCGATCGATCCGCAAAATTTTTGTTTGGAGAAGGCGCTGTCCTTCCTTACCGGATCGTCTATTCAATCCTGGTCATGGTCGGGGCCGCAGTACCATTACAACTGGTCTGGAACCTGGCGGACATCACCAATATTCTGATGGCAATACCAAACCTGATCGGACTGGTACTACTAGCTGGCCTGGTCAGGAAGATGAAAAATGAATATATGGACAAATATACTGAGACATAGAAACTTCTTTATTTTGACGAAAAATATTCCTACTTGTTAATGCTTACAGTATAAATTATAATATTTAGTATCTAAGTATTGATATATTATATATCTTTTATGATTACAGGTGCACAAATGAAGGCAGCCAGGGCACTTCTCGGTATTGATCAACGGGATCTTGCTGCGATATCTGGTCTTTCACTACCGACTATACAACGCATGGAATCAAGTAAGGGGCTGGTTCGTGGCAACGTGGATTCTTTGACCAAGGTCGTGGATTCAATAGAGTCAGCCGGGGTAGAACTGATCAATGAGCATGCAGTGAGTTCTGATGGTGGTCGAGGGGTGCGTCTCAAAATAAATACAAAACCTTCTCGCGGAAAATAACTGAAATGCCTTCCGCGTTATGGTTTGCAGGGTTAGCCGTTAGCTTCTCACTGTTGTCAGCAATAATACCCGTCTTTACAGTCAACACACCTCGTCTCTTACGTGTGCTGACTACTCTCTTGTTGTGCCTTATCGGCATCGCAGCACTGATCTCAGGACTGATCACTTTATCAGAAAATGAGGTGGCAACAGCTGAACTGCCTCTGGGACTTCCCTGGTTACACTGGCATATCCGTCTCGATGCATTATCAGGTTTTTTTATTTCTCTAATTGGTGTTGTCACCGTTGCCATTGGTCTTTATTCATATGGTTATGTAAGAGGTTTTGAGCATGGTCAAGATTCACTGATCGCACTAGGAGGTTTTACTGGTCTGTTTCTGACCGGCATGTTGCTTGTAGTACTGGCTGATGATGCATTCATGTTCATGATCTCATGGGAACTCATGTCACTTTCAAGTTACTTCCTTGTCGCCTTCCATCATGAACATGCTGCCAATAGACGTGCTGCTTTTCTCTATCTGCTTATGGCTCATGTCGGTGGTCTATCAATCCTGCTCAGCTACGGTGTATTGGCCAGCCTTGGAGATGGCTTCACATTTGAAGCCATGCGGGCTGCAGAAATTCCTTTTGGCTGGGCCAGTTTATCCTTCATATTGGCATTCATCGGCTTCGGTATGAAAGCAGGTCTGCTTCCTTTGCATGCCTGGCTTCCTGAAGCTCATCCTGTAGCACCATCACATATTTCGGCATTGATGTCCGGTGTCATGCTTAAGGTTGCTGTTTATGGGTTGATCCGGGTTATATTTGATTTGATTGGTCAGTTTCACTGGCAATGGGGGGTGACGGTACTCACGATAGGGAGTATTTCTGCCCTGCTGGGCGTGCTCTATGCATTGATGCAAAATGATCTAAAACGGCTCCTCGCATATAGTTCTGTAGAGAACCTGGGTATTATTTTTATTGGACTGGGATTATCTATCTTGTTCATGTCCGAAAACCACCGGCTGATCGCCACCGTAGCCTTTGTCGCTGCTCTTTATCATTCTTTGAATCATGCGTTGTTCAAGAGCTTATTGTTTTTGGGAGCTGGCAGTATCTTGCATAGTGCCAATGAGCAAGATCTTGAAAAAATGGGGGGGCTTTTACGCCGTATGCCCTGGACAGGGCTATTTTTCCTGATCGGTTGTATCTCCATTTCTTCACTTCCCCCGTTTAATGGCTTTGTCTCTGAGTGGCTGACCTTCCAGGCAGCATTACAGACTTGGCAGCTTAACAGTGGTGTTTTACGTAGCCTGCTACCGATTGCTGCCGCTATGCTGGCACTCACCGGTGCACTGGCGGCAGCCTGCTTTGTCAAAGTCTATGGCATTGCCTTTCTGGGTCAGGCTCGTAGTCGGCATATTCGTCGAGCCCGACCAGTCCCGCTCAGTATGCGAGTGGGACAAGGTATCCTTGCACTATTCTGCCTGTTACTCGGTCTCTTGCCTGTACCTTTTATCAGTTTAATCGACAATGTACCCCGGCAAGTTCTTGATCAGACACTGACCCAAGCCACTGCACATGGCTGGCTCTGGTTGACGCCGGTGTCTGCTGATACCGCCAGTTATGGTGCGCCACTGATTGCTATTGCACTATTCATTGCCCTTGGGCTGGGTCTATGGCTGGTAGGACGAGGAATAAGACGGGTGCGCCGCTGTGATGCATGGGATTGCGGTTTTGCACCACCCACACCTAATATGCAATATACATCCACTGCATTCGCCCAGCCGATCCGTCGGGTATTCGGTCTGTTATTCAAAATAGAAGAGGGTGTAGAACGCAATCAACAAGGAAAGCTTACTCATCATTTAAAAATTAGCGATCGTGCCTGGGGATTATTCTATGCACCAATAGCCCGCACAGTGGAAAAGGCTGCCAGCAAGATAACCCGTATTCAGTCAGGAAATATCCGCACCTATCTCGGCTGGTCTCTGACAACATTAGTCTTTTTGCTCTGGGTAATCGCATGAACCTCCAAATCTCTCTGCTTGCGCTCGTTCAACTGGTGTTATATGCCTTATTGGCACCCCTTGTGGCAGGCTGGATCCACTGGGTTAAGGCAAAATTACAAAACCGGTGCGGTGCACGTATTTTTCAACCCTATCGAGATCTCTACAAACTCTTTAATAAAGAAGCACGCATGGCACACACTGCTTCGCAACTTTTCCGTGCCTCTCCCTATATCGTCTTTACGGCGACTTTGCTGGCGGCATCGGCAGTTCCTCTGCTCTCTATCAATCTACCTACGGCTGCTATAGCTGATATTATTGCCATTGCCGGCTTGCTGGCTCTGTCTCGTTTTTTCCTGGCACTGGCGGGTATGGATGTGGGTACTGCATTCGGTGGTATGGGAGCCTCTCGTGAAATGCTGGTTTCTGCACTGGCTGAGCCAGCTATGTTGGTCGCTGTTTTTACACTGGCCATGACAGCTCACACAACCAACCTGGCCAGCCTGGTTGGTTTTCAGCTCACAGAAACCTTTGTTCTCAGACCCTCATTCATGTTTGCTTTGGCAGCCCTGGTTCTGGTCGCTATTGCAGAGACAGGACGTATTCCAGTGGATAATCCATCCACCCATCTGGAGCTCACAATGATTCATGAAGCGATGATTCTTGAATATTCCGGGCGCCATCTGGCCTTGATGGAATGGGCAGCACAATTGAAACTGCTACTTTATGGCACATTACTTACCAACGTGTTTTTCCCTTGGGGTATTGCTCAGGATCTGAGCTTAACATCATTAGCAATTGGTTTATTATCCCTTATCGCCAAGTTATTGTTACTAGGCATTATACTGGCTATCAGTGAAACCGTTCTGGCCAAAATGCGACTTTTCCGTACACCAGCATTTCTTAACCTGGCCCTACTACTCGGCCTACTGGGTATGCTCAGCCACGTCATTCTGGAGATTGGTGTATGAATCTTGAACTCGTTCCCATGCTGCAACAAATCATGCTGGTACTGGCATCCATGGTACTGCTAATCTCCTTCATACTCATGGATCAAGTTCGGCTGGTGGCCGCCATCCATACCTTCGCCTGGCAAGGTGCGCTGATAGCAGCGATCACAACAATAGTAGCAATAAGCGAAGGCCATATGCATCTCTACTTCTCAGCACTACTAACCTTTACATTAAAAGCATTACTGATCCCGTGGATGCTACATCGACAGGTCAGAAAACTGGAGCTTGATCATGAAAAAGAGGCACTCGAACATCCGGTAATTGCCAGTATGATAGCTGTAGCTCTGGTGATTTTCAGTTATTGGCTGGTGTTACCCATTGTTCAGCAAGAGTTGATCTTTACACGAAATGTTGTAGCCATCAGTCTGGCTGTTGTTCTCATCGGATTTTTGATCATGGTGGTTCGCAAACAGGCCATCGCCCAGGTACTTGGCTTTATGTCCATGGAAAATGGACTCTTCCTGGCAGCCGTTTCTGCTACAAGTGGAATGCCCTTGATTATCGAGCTGGGTGTTGCCTTCGATGTTTTGGTTGCCATGGTGCTCTTTGGGATTTTTTTCTTTCAGATTCGCGAGAGCATCGAATCACTGGATGTTGATCGACTAAACCACCTTAGCGAGAGTGAGAAAGAATGAATGAACTCTTGATCACTGTCTTTACACCAATGGCAGCAACATTAATCCTTGCAACTGTTCGCCAACTCAAGTGGGCTGGCTGGCTGAATTTACTTGCTTCCACTGCGGCCTTCGTAGCATCACTGTTTTTGGCCTTTCGAGTAGCAAAAACGGGACCGTTAACTGCGATGACATTTCGAGTCGATGACTTTAATGTCTATCTAATTGTATTGACTGCTTTCGTAGGGATGACCTCGGCCATCTTCTCCCGACCTTATATGCAATACGTATGCGAGACAGGAAAAATCAATAAAAAAGGAATGCAACTTTACCATTCCATGTACCAGGCATTTATGTTCACCATGTTACTTGCACTGTCCACTGACAATCTTGGCGTACTCTGGGTGGCGGTTGAGGGGGCGACTCTGGCGACTGTCTTGCTGGTTTCACTCTACCGTACAGCAGAAGCCATCGAAGCCGCCTGGAAATATTTCATTCTTTGCGGTGTGGGTATTGCCCTGGCACTTTTTGGTACTGTCCTCGTCTATTTTGCTGCACAGCATACTGTTGCGGATGGTACTGCCGGAATGACATGGAGTGTTCTTTATACAGGTGCCTCAAAACTGCATCCTTCAATTATGATCCTTGCCTTTGTTTTCCTGCTGATTGGCTATGGCACCAAAGTCGGATTAGTGCCCATGCACCAGTGGTTGCCAGATGCCCATTCTGAAGGCCCTACACCTATGTCTGCTGTGTTATCAGGATTATTACTTAATGTCGCCCTGTATGCTATTGTCAGATTCAAAATGCTGGTGGATGGCTCATTGACTCTATCCAGCAAGCCACATATGGCTGGTTATCTCATGATGGGGTTTGGTTTGCTCTCTTTCTTGGTAGCAGGTTTGTTCCTGCATCGTCAGCGAGATATCAAACGTATGTTTAGCTACTCATCGATCGAGCATATGGGTCTGATGACTTTTGCTTTTGGACTCGGTGGCCCCCTGGCAACTTTCGGTGCTTTGCTCCATATGCTGGTTCATTCTCTGACAAAATCTGCAATTTTTGTAACTGTAGGCCACGCTGCACACATTGCTGGTACGCAATCAATCGACCATATACGTGGGCTGATTCGTACTCAGCCGGCGGTAGGCTGGGCGCTGTTGTTTGGTGTGGCTGCGATTGCGGGTTTTCCACCATTTGGTATTTTTACCAGTGAATTCTTATTGTTGACAGCAACAATGGAATCACAACCGTGGTTCACCCTGCCATTGCTTATGGGACTGGCAATTGCCTTCGCCGGTCTATTCCGAAATCTTCATCCCATGGTCTATGGTACCGCACCCAAGGAACAACAACCCGTTCAGGCAAATATGATCCCGATCACGGTACATCTCTTACTGGTACTCTGGCTAGGACTGTCAATACCCGGTTTCCTGGCCGTCTGGCTGAACCGGGCGACAGAATTGATCGCAGGAGCATCACTGCTATGAAACAGTTTGATTGGTTACCCAGGTTTCTGACCTGTCTTCAGGATGCAAAAGTAGATGCGAAAGTAGAAGAGAATTCAAGCCCTACTCCAACACATAGCCTTATTTTAAACAATTGGGATTGGGAAAAAGCTGCCAGAGTGGCCTCTGATTTTGGTTGTCGCTGGGCAGGAGTATGGGGTGATCAAAAAGATAAATTCCTTTCCATCTACGCATGCCTGGTATATCAGGGAGATTATCTCCTGCTCACGACAGAACTTGACCTGATTAAATCAGAATTGTTGTCACATACTCCCTGTTTCCCGGGGGCAGATCGTCTTGAACGGCATCTACAGGACATGTTCGGTATCACTTTCAAGAACCATCCAAACGGACACCGCTGGACACGCCACCAGGCTTGGCCAAAGGATAGTTTCCCACTACTAAATGATTTTCCTCAGGAAGGCCCATCTGAGAGTCGATCTCCTGCAGATATCGACTACCCTTTTAACTGTATACAAGGTAATGGCGTTTACGAGATCCCGGTGGGGCCTGTACACGCAGGCATTATCGAACCTGGTCATTTCCGGTTTCAGGCTGTAGGTGAGGATATCCTGCGCCTTGAGGCACGACTTGGCTATACACACAAAGGTATTGAGAAAATTGCAGTGGGTCGTCACCCTTCTGCACTGGCACAACTCGCAGGTCGGGTTTCTGGAGATTCCACTGTTGCACACACTTGGGCTGCCTGTATGGCGATGGAAAACGCAACGGACTCACGCTTACCGGAACGCGCTCTGTTTTTGCGTGCAATTCTCGCAGAACGTGAACGTGTCGCTAATCATCTTGGTGACATTGGAGCTATTTGTAATGATGTTGGTTTCTCATTCATGCATATTCAGTGTGCGAGACTGCGCGAATTGTGGCAACGCCGCAATCATGAATTATTCAGCCACCGATTGCTAATGGACACTATTGTTCCCGGAGGTATTGCATGCGACCTGGACGAGAAAGAAATCGAACAACTCATCACTGATCATAAAAACTTGCTACGTGCAACAAAACCTCTGCTTGATATTATTAACGATCAACCCTCCCTGGAAGATCGATTGGTTGGAACTGGTCATCTAAGTTCCGAAGATGCACGTAAAATAGGATGTACTGGCTATGTTGGCAAGGCCAGCTCACAGGATTTTGATGTGCGCAGAGACCATGCCTATTCACCCTATGACCGATTCGTGCCTCTAATACCTGTTGATACTGAAGGTGATGTAGCAGCTCGCGTAAGAATACGCATGGCAGAGGTCCGGGAAAGTC
>JALSRM010000066.1 GCA_026984775.1 Gammaproteobacteria bacterium | reverse complement strand
TGAAGAGATTAAGCGCGGGCTTGGTCAGATATTCCTTGCGCACGCTATTCAGGTTGAGTGGGAGCAGAATGGCCAGGGAAAAGAACCACAAAATGGCAAGCAAAATTGAGGGTGCGCAGGAAAAAATTGTACCGATCAGTAACCAGGCGATGACACCGATGGTCCAGGTTTTGAGGCTGGCATTGATATAGGCCAGTCCGATCAAAAGGGTGATGAACCCGAGAATAAAGAGCAGCATTGTTTCCCCCTCCTTTTATGATGAATGACGAGACGTTTTTTTATCGATAACTTCAAGATATCGATAAATGGTGACACATCGATGTGCCAGGAATAGTTTGAACTATCGGAGTTTAGGTATAGGCATAATCCACATCAGAACCCTGCTGACCGCCATCATGTTCCGTTTGTGTCAGCCTTGTCAAGAAAGCCATGATATGGGTCTGGGTATCACCAATGTCCTCCAGGATCAGCCCATGTCGATCAGAGGGAAAGGTAATGACAGAGACCTCTTCGGAACCAATATTTTTCTCAATGAATTCAGCGCTACTGAATTCGACGACCGGGTCACCGGTGGCGTGCATGATCAGGGCTGGGCATTTCACCTCCGGCAGTCTCTTTTTCATAGCTTCGATCATCAAACGTAATTCATAGATCGCCTTCAATGGAATATGGCGATAGTTGATTTCGGGATGGTGCGAGTCATTGAGCCGGAAAGGGCTGGTGGTTTCAGTCGATTTGACCATTTCCATCAGTTTGCTCACACCGTAGAGTAACGGGACAAAAACAATGCTGCGATTACTGAATCTGACGGGGGCAGCGACAGAAACAATACCGGCAAGTTTGGGTGGATGTTCCGCAGCGACAAGTAAAGAAGCAACTGCCCCTGTGGAAAAACCGACAATACAGATGCGATCACAAAAGGCGGATAAGATATCGTAACTGCGCTTAACGGACTCGACCCACTCTCCCCAGTTTCGCTCTTTCAGATCCCAGGGGGAGGTACCGTGACCGGCAAGGCGTACTCCGATTACAGGATAACCCTGCTTCTCCAGTCGTTCGCCAAAGGATTTGAGTTCCGCAGGTGATGCTGGCAGGCCGTGCACCAGAACCACACCCAGTTTTCGTCGTTGTTCTGGCAAAAGCAGATAAGGCTCACCGGAATGTGTTGCGGTTTGCTGTTTATTGATCTCTTCATGCTGAGGCTTCGAATAGTGTTCTTTATGCCATTGATAACTGATGTGCTCATCATGAAACCGATGCATCGCCCATTCCTGTTCGGTAATATTCGGTGCGTCTCTGATCGCTGCATCGACAACATCTTCTATTGCGTTGACCGGTTTGGCCTCATTGGCATAGACGGCGATGATATTGTGCAGCCTGATCTGATCGAGATCGTGCTCATGGCGCAGTTTTTCAGTGAAAATAAGATGCGATCCTTCCTTTTCGATAAGTTGGGAGGAGAAGGCACTCTTTAGAAAAGTGATAATCCCCTGGGATTGGCCTTCAATGACCTTTTCATAATAGGCAGGTTCCAGCAGGCTGCGATGCAGATAAATACCTTCACTGTATTGAGCATTTTTGATGCAAAGATAAAGGATCCGATAGAAATCTTTCTCTTCGATACTGGTTACACCTTCTTCGATCAATTTGAAGATGGCCAGAGAGGCCAGGTGGCTAAGATTGATTGTCGTCAGGGCATACATTGCTTCCATATAGCGATCGCGAAGCTGCCCTACAGTGCCTCGGGTGATGCGATCGACCAGCTTTTGCAACAGCCGGTTTTTGATCGGCGCAAAGCTGAAATAGTCTTCAATAGCGATGGCACGGTTGTTCAGTGTGCGCAGCAGACAGCGATCCCACCAGTGCCAAACATCACGGGGCGAGATCGGCGTACCCATGCGAATATCCATATCGGTATTTTTCATTACCAGATTGGTTTCTATGATGATCTCTTCGGTTGCTCGAACACTGAGTTTTTTCCTATTAATGAGCTCCACGCTGCGACGCAGAAAATTATCGTCGATATGAATGGGATAAAAAGTGATGTTGGAAGGAATAATGTTTGTTGGTTTGTGTGCTGCGGCCAGTAGTTCTTCGACACTGGAAAGGCCAAGGGAACCTTTCCATTCCTCAAGTAATTCCCGATCGCCATGTTTCTCTGCTTTCTTGATTCGCGTCTTGAAACCTTCCAAAGCCATTGCAAGTAATGCGGCACCGGTGTGATGCTTCCTGCGTTGTTTGGCCGTTCGGGAATAGATACTGTAACGCCCTTTTTCATCGACTATCGAACGGTCTTTGACCATACCGCCTTCGGGAAATAAAACGACTTTACGACCGCGCAAAATTTCTCTGGCGAGAAAAGGCAGGAGATCAGGCCGATTATTGGGAACGCCGCCAAGTTTGACCATATAGTTGGAAAAGGCGTCATCTGCTTTAAAAAACTCAGCGGATGCAATCGAGCGGCAGAACGCGCCAGTTTTTTCATAGATTAGATACTGGGGGATAAAGGTTTCAAAGCGGGCAAAATGGTTGAACAGAAAGATGTCACCATTCTCAGCACTGTTTTCGGGATCAAGCAACTGGATATTGATTCCCAGCAGTTTTTTGATGCGTCTGAACAGACGTACTGACCATTCATAGGTGGACTGATTCAGTACAAACTCTTCTTCCATCATTTGCCTGCAAACCCTTTACCCGTATTTCCGGAGAATTTCAGTTTAGAACGTTAAGCAGGAAAATGTAAGGTCATGAACCGAGGTTACGTGCTGGGTTATTCGTTCAACTAACGGGTTGCACTGTTTCATTTTTTCTTGGCGTCATCGTGGCACAACTCATGCCAACGTAGTGCCTGTCACCTTGTGTCATTGCCACCCGGCAAAACTTTGCCTGCTTGAGTCAGAGTAAAAAGTCATAAGCACTTGAAAACACTATATAAAACACAAATGGCATAGCTTCTGCATAAACCTGTTGCAGAATTAACGATTGGAATATTCAGGAATCATGTTACCAGAATCAGCAACATCACGAGTCTATACCGATTTTGCAGGGTTGGCGAAGCTGAAGGCTTCTGCTCGGAACGAATCACCCGAAGCAATCAAAGCTGTTACCAAGGAGTTTGAATCATCATTTGTCGAGATGATGATGAAGAGCCTGCGTGATGCCAGCAGCGAGGAAGGTTTGATGGACAACGATGCCTCGCGCATGTATCAAGATATGTTTGATAAACAGATCGCCGTTGAGATCAGTGAACGTGGAGATTTTGGTATAGCAAAAGTGATCGAGGCACAGCTGTCCAGGAAGAACTCGAAACAAATGCCGACAGTGGAGAAGAATGTACAGGGTTTCGGACCTGCCGCACAGAACCCGTTCAATCATACTGGCCTCATGAACAGGGCTGCACAGACGATCGATCGAACCGTTCCGCAACAACGGCAGTCGGTGCCTGTTAAGCCTCTGATCGACATGCGGCCTACGGGTTCAATGATCTATGAACATGCGGCAAAAAAACCGGTAGTTAAACGAGCAGAACAACCGGAAAAAACAACCTTCGATTCTCCGGCCGAATTTATCCGGGCCATGCGTCCCCACGCTGAACGTGCCGCAAGGGAGCTTGGCGTGAACCCTGATATTCTGGTGGCACAAGCTGCGCTCGAGACTGGTTGGGGTAAAAAGGTGATAAGGAATCCGGATGGCTCCAACAGTCATAATTTGTTTGGCATCAAGGCCAGCCGTGGCTGGGAGGGTGAGACGGTCAAAGTGGGATCACTGGAATACAGAGCAGGGATCGCACGGAGAGAAGTTTCCAGCTTCCGATCATACCCTTCTTACACGGAGAGTTTCAGGGATTATGTAGATTTCATCAAAAGTCATCCGCGTTACAACAATGCCCTGAATAATGCCGGTAACCACAAGGCCTACATCAAAGCGCTGCAACAGGCGGGTTATGCTACTGATCCGAACTATGCCAACAAGATCATCAATATATTGGAAAGGAAAAATCTGCAGAGTGCATGGAAAGGAAGTGCCTGAGGGCATCCATTAAAGGAGATATAAAATGGCTGATATTTTGAGCATAGGTGTATCGGGGCTGAAAGCTGCACAACGGGCGCTGTCCACGACCGGGAACAACATCACCAATGTCAATACTCCCGGATACACTCGTCAACGTGTGGATCTGGCGACACGCCCCGATCAGCTTCTTGCTGGCCTGCCGGTGGGAAAGGGGGTCGATGTCGATGGTATCTCGAGGGTCGTTAACGAGTTTTTGAATACCAATGTTCAGACGAGCGCCACAAATGTCGGCACCATGGCCAGTTATACGCGGTATGCCTCCCAGGTGGATAGTGTCTTGGCTGACAATGTCATCGGTTTGTCTTCATCGATGCAAGCGTTTTTTGATGCAGTAAATGGATTGGCCGATGATCCGGCTTCGGTCACTACACGTCAGACGATGCTTGGAAGTGCCGAGTCACTGGCTGCGAAATTCCAGTCACTGAATACCCATGTGGATCAACTCGATCAGGGCGTCAATCAGGAATTACGGACCAAGGTCGATCAGGTCAATGCACTGACGAAATCGATTGCCGAGATCAATCAGAGCCTGATTGAGATCAACGGGCGATCGGATGGCGTGGGTTCAAACAGCCTCCGGGATCAGCTTGATCAGGCGGTGACAGAACTCTCTCGTCTCATTGGTGTAACTACGACACGTCAGTCCGATGGCAGTCTCAATATCATGACGACAGGTGGTCAGGTGCTGGTCACCGGATCGACACGTGTACAACTTGGAACCCAGGCTAATCCAGCCAAACCCTCCCAACTGGATGTCACCTATGAGGTGGGCAACAGTAATATCGTCATCACACAGAATATTGGCAGTGGTGAAATTGGTGGGTTGTTGAATGTACGAAATGAGATCATCGACAAAACCCGCAACTCATTGGGCCGGCTCGCTGCTGGGATCGCATTAGAATTCAACAACCTGCAGACGACGGGCCGGGATCTGGATGGTAACTTGGGGCTGAATCTCTTTACCATTCCGGCACCCGTTGCCATTGGTGAAGGTGCCGTCACCGGTGCATTGTCGGTTGCCTTCGATCCTGCCCAGGTGGATCAGCTGACGACTTCCGATTATCGGATCAGGTTCGATGGAACCAACTATATCGCCACTCGGCTTTCTGACAATACACAGACCAATCTTGGCAGTGGCCCCGCCTTTGCCATCGATGGCCTGAATATCAATGTGACCACCAGTGCTGTAGCTGGTGATTCTTTCCTGATCCGTCCTACCCATGATGTGGCAGATAAGATCCGTGTTGCGATAACGGATCCACGGAAAATTGCTGCGGCGGCCGATCCATTTACCGGACCCGGAGACAACAGTAATGCGCTGGCGATGGCGGATCTTCAGCTTACCAATACCCTGGAGGGGGGTAATGCCTCTTTCAATGATGCCTATAACCAGCTGATCGGAGAGATTGGAACCCGAACCCGTCAGGCCAAGACCGGACTCGAAGCAATGGAAGCCGTTGAACAGAGTGCAATCGAAGCCCGCCAGGAAGTCTCTGGTGTCAATCTGGACGAAGAGGCGGCTGATCTGCTGAAGTTTCAGCAGGCCTATCAGGCTGCGGCGCGTGTCATCTCTGTAGGTAACGAGCTGTTTGGAACTCTGTTACAGGCAGTAAGGAGATAGCCCATGAGAGTATCCACATCACAATTATTTAATCGAACCATTAGCGAGATTGGAAAACAGAATGCAGAACTCGATAGACTGCAGAAACAGATCGCAAGCGGTTCAAAGATCCTGACACCTTCCGATAATCCGGCAGATGCCACCCGGATCGTGGAACTTGATCGGGCCATCAGTCGTAATGAACAATTTATCCGTAACGGTGATTATGCCTTCAATCGTCTGTCGCAGTCGGAGACCACTCTGGAGGCTGTCGATCAATCTCTTGATCGCGTGCAGGGGCTGATGTTCGGAAACTATGGCTCTACGTACAGCAGCCGTGTTCAACTGGCCAGGCAACTGAGGGATGAACTGTCGATCATTACCGATCTTGCAAATACTCGTGATACCAACGGGGATTACCTCTACGCTGGACACGATGTGAACACGAAGCCTTTTACCGTGAATGCAGCAGGTAACGTCGTTTATACTGGTGATAACGGTAAACGCAATATCCAGATTGCGGAAAACCGGCGTATTCCGGACAGTAATTCAGGTGACGAAATCTTTGTAAACACAGGAGCAGGGCGGTCGGTCTTTGCCATGATTGAATCGGTCATTGCGGAACTCGAAAATCCTGCTGCGACAACTGCCAGTGTCGCAGCGGTCGTGGATACCGCGACGGTGGATCTTGCGACGGAAAAAGACAACCTGACCTTTGTCAGGAACAGCATTGCCAGTCGTATCGGCATGATCCAGACAGAGCAGGAGATCAACAAACAGGTCAACAATACGCTCACTGATCAGAAAGCTTCCCTTCATGATGTGGATATGACGGAAGCGATCCTCAAACTCAACCAATTCCAGACCAGCCTGCAGGCCGCACAACAGGCCTTCGCCAAAACACAGCAGTTGAGTTTATTCAATTATATTTGACCGCCGTTTATCGCCCGACCGCATGACATTGGGTGACCCAATATTGATGTGATCAATGCAAGCGAAGTGATACAAGGGCATTCCAGGAACTTACCCTTGTATTTCCCTGGTATGAATAGAGTCGTTCAGGGCGGTCTTTTTTTACCTCTCAATCATTGATATCGGGTCAGGTCGTTCGAGCCCACCCGCAGGTCAACACAGATCAGGTTTTTTGCCAGTACACGCCGATATTGTCGATATTGACAATGGGATCGGTGATGCCCTCTTGTTCACGGAAGTCATTGACCGCCTTGGCGCAGGCGGGAACTGCCCCGTAATCATCGACAATGACAAAGCCACCAGGTGATACCTTATGATACAGGTTGTTTAAACCATCCATGGTTGATTCATACATATCACCATCCAGCCGCAGGACAGCGAGTTGATCTATAGGGGCTGTTGGCAGCGTATCCTTGAACCAGCCTTTAAGGAATTGGACCTGATCATCCAGCAGATCATAGAGGGCAAAATTATTCTTGACCTCGTCAAGTGAAATACAAAGTTGTTCGTAGGTATGATGTTTGTCACCCTTGTCAGCGGGGTAGTTTGACTCATCTGGTTTTGGTAGCCCCTCAAAACTGTCTGCCACCCAGACTTTTCGTTGTGTATCCCCGAATGCTTTCAGAATTGCTCGTGCATAGATACAGGCTCCGCCACGCCAGACCCCCGTTTCGATAAAATCACCGGGAATATTATTTTCAATTACATACTCCATGACTAATCGGAGATTTAACATACGATGATGACCAATCATGGTGTGTGCAACTGAGGGCCAGTCCCGACCATAGAGTCTCAATTGAGGGTTATAGGTTTGCCCTGACCAGGGATCCTGACCAGGATCGCCATAGATCAGATTCAGGAGGCAACGATGCATCAAGTCCAGATACAGATCTCTTATCTCCTGGTTCGCGGTTTTGTTTGTTTCTTTAGTGTTCAATATAAGTGTGGACATGGTTTTTATACTCCTGCCATTCTCTGCTGGCCAATGGCCTTTTCTTCCGGGGTAAGTAATCGCTTGGTCAAAATGACGGACATGCTGTCTACTGCTCTTGGCTGAGTCAGGATCTGATCAGATGATTTACCTTCCTGCTGCATTTTTGTTCCAATAGGGCTCAGGACAAAATTCATAGTGGTAAGATCAAAACGCGCTTTTTGCCAACCCAGGTACCAGTACCAGTCTGTATAATAAAGCCAGCTGCGTTCATTGAAGGCACGGACATGGGTAGGATCCTGCCAGGCGCCATAGGAGAGATCATAGGGTACGTTGATTTTGAACTGGCCGCCGACTTTCA
>JALSRM010000065.1 GCA_026984775.1 Gammaproteobacteria bacterium | reverse complement strand
CCTGTATCTATGACAATACCGAGATCCTGGATGCGATCAAAAAACTGGTATTAAGGTCCCGTTTAGCCAGGATCCACATAATCATTCTGCAACCGGAATCACTCTATACCCGGGGACACCGCCTGATTGATCTGGCCCAACGGCTGAGCAGTTATATCGCAATCAGACGACCTGACAGGGAAGATACCGGTTACAACAAGGCCCTGCTACTCGCAGACGACTGCGGCTATATCCGTCGGCCACACTTTGATCGCTTCGAGGGTAAGGCAAACTTCAATGACCGCAAAACGGTCTCTGAATTGCAGGATGAATTTGAACGCTTATGGGAACACGGATATTCGGATCCAAACTTCAGACATCTGACCTTGTAGGCAAGATACTTGCCTTATTCATTTTACAGGGCGTTGTCTCTTTTCTCCACGCAGAGCCAGTACAACTCAAGATCATACCGCTCAAACACCGGCTGGCGAGTGATGTGGTGCCGATTCTGAAACCGCTGGTAACGGAAGGCGGCAGTATTTCTGGTATGAGCAATCAACTAATTATCCGCACCACCCCCAAAAATCTGCAAGCTCTCCTCAAAACCCTGAAAGCCATCGATCGTCCTTTGCAATCGTTGAAAATCAGTGTGCGTTATGATACTCACGGCAAGAGCCAGGGCCGTGAACAAGGTGCCGATGGTTACTACCAGAACGAGAATATCCGCATTGAAACCCGAAATCCTGGCACCTACAAAAGCGATGGTCAGACTGTCACAATTCAGAGGAAAAACGGTGAGATCCGCTATCGCTCATGGAGTACCCAATCGGAAACAGACGACAACCGTGTCTATTTTGTGAGAACTGTGGAAGGACAGCCTGCCTGGATCCGGCTGGGTGAATCCGTTCCCGTGCCAGAGAGGACCATTATCCTGCATCCCTATGGTGCTGCCGATATCTATGATACGGTCAGTTATCGTGATATCAGCTCGGGATTCTATGTGATACCTCATCTCAATGGTGATCGTGTCACCCTGATGATCTCACCTCAACGATCCCGTGCAGGTCACAGTTATGGTTTTATAGAAACCCAGGAGGCCGAGATGACTGTCAGTGGTTCCCTTGGTCAATGGATCGATCTGGGTGGAATTACCGAGCAATACAAAGAACAAACGGAAGAAGGGCTCTACCAGACCCACCATTACGGACAAAGTCGAAATCATATCTTCGTCAAGGTGGAAGCGATCGACTGATACCATCAAATGTTGCGGAAGAACCCTTGGTCTCTGCTGTCAACGTGAAAGAAGTATGCATGGCCCTTCCCCATCAGAGGAAACATCATCCCGAAAATTATTTTATCCTGAACCTGATCGGGATCATCAATTCCAGTTTCTCACGGGGAAAGCTGTCAGGCAGAGCAGGCAGTTTGCCTGCCTGCTGGATCATTTTCTCCACTTCCTGGTCAAGTAACTGATGCCCGGAACTACGTCTTATTTCATGTGAAACGATACGGCCACTGCGCTCTATCACGAGGCTGATAATGACGACACCTTCCTGCTTCTGGCGTCTTGCCTGTACTGGGTAATTTTTAAATTTACCCAGCAATGACTTCAATTCCGATACATAGGATTTTGGAATGACCACCGGTGTTGCTTTCTTTTTGCTCTCCGTAGATTCCGAGAGTTCTCCTGTACCTGGTCGCCCCCCTACGGTACCGCCCTGATCCGGATGTAGTGGTTCATCCTCGACTGAGGCCACAGGGGGTGTCGTCTGGTGTACAGGCGTGGCAGGTCTTGATACCGATTTACGCTGGATCCGTACTTCATGGGCCTTGATCT
>JALSRM010000064.1 GCA_026984775.1 Gammaproteobacteria bacterium | reverse complement strand
CTTCCCTCTGTCTATTTGCGCGATGCTAACGGTAGGTTGGAGTTGATCAAGCAATACGGTTATGAGGATTACACTGCCCATTGGGATTGAAAATAATTATGTTGCGGTGCACAATCCCGTTATGGAATCTAAAATGGAGAACCGAAGATGCCAAGAACCTTTCTCGCCCTGCGCAGTGTGCTTTATGTGCCCGGTTCCAATGAACGGGCCATGCAGAAGACAAAAAACATTCCCGCTGACGGGATTATTTTTGATCTGGAAGATGCAGTAGCCCCCGGATCGAAACTGGAGGCAAGGGAACGGGTCTGTGAGTTCGTCAAACAGGGCGGCTTTGGTAACCGTCAGGTAGTGATTCGGGTCAATTCCCTGGCCTCGTCCTGGGGGTATGGGGATCTGGTCTATGCCGCCCGTAGTGGAGCGACAGCAATATTGATCCCGAAAGTCGAGAGTGGCGATATGGTGCGCCAGACAGAAAATATCCTCAATGATTTTGGAGCCGAGGATATGGAGATCTGGTGTATGATGGAAACACCCCGTGGCATGCTCCATGCCGAGGAGATCGCAACGGCAAGCAAGCGGATTCGTGCACTGGTCATGGGTACCTCAGATCTAGCCAAGGATCTCGGTGCTCTGCATACAAAGGAGCGGCTGCCCTTTCTCACCAGCCTGGGGCTCTGTCTGCTGGCCGCAAGGGCAGCGGATGTAGCTATCGTCGATGGCGTCCAGCTCGATCTGGCGGATGAAGAGGCCTTTGAGCATGCTTGCTATCAAGGACTTGAGCTGGGTTTCGATGGCAAGACCTTGATCCACCCCAAGACCGTGGAAACCGCGAACCGGATCTTTTCTCCATCTCAGGAGGAGATCGAAATGGCAGAAAGGATCATCGCTGCACACAAGGAAGCCGAAGCCAAGGGAGAAGGCGTTGTGGTTCTGGATGGAAGACTGATCGAGAACCTTCATGTGGAAGGTGCTCGTCGAACCCTGTTGCTGGCAAAGGCCATCGAAGAGATGGAAAAGCAGTTTTCAGATTAAGACGCGTCGTTTTGTTTCCTGATGCCCGGTCACAGCAGGCAGGGTTCAAGATTTCCCGTAGTTGGCCGCTAAAACTCCTTGTATGGATATGGTTGCGAACAAATTAGGGAACCCAGAGCTGTTATTGCGAGATGCATTGCAGTTCAAACTCGGATGATTCAGGAACAACTTTCTAACCCCATTGGTATCGTTCTGGCAGCCCTTGCTCTGGGTGGCCTTGCGCTCTGTATCTGGCAGCATCGGCAGTTGGTCAGGGCCAGAAACCAGATCGTCGGCTTGTTGCCGGATACAAAGCAGAAGGAGGCGGGCTCTCTACCGTTCGCCCTGTCTTTATTGGATCAGCACGTCCATGAAAAGATTAAGTATCTGAAAGAACGCAGGCAGGATGCCGAGACTGAAACAAAAGCACTGTCATACCACCATAAAAAGTTGCTTTCTGTGCTGGAGGTTTTTCCCGAGGGTGTAGTCATTTTGGATCAGGCAGGGATGGCCAGTTTTGCCAATCGGAAAATGGAATCCCTGGTGGGGATCGCGAAGGAAGATATTGTCGGCAAACCGCCACATGACTGGTGTAATGATGACAAGGTTCTCAATCTTCTGGTGCGATATGAGGGTAATGTCACACGCCTGCGCCGATCGGAAACGGTGGAATTTTCACCGGCAGACAAATCTGACAAAACCCTTGCCGTAACGGTTTCACCCATATCTCTGCCATCCCAGCCGGATACGACCATTGGTGTTCTCATTCTGTTCCGTGATATTACAGCGGAATCAATGGCGAAGCGTTCACGAGACGATTTTGTCGCCCATGTATCGCACGAGCTGAAATCTCCACTGAATGTGATCAAGATGCACAGTGAACTACTTCTCGATGTAGGTGATGATCCACAACAGCGGATCTGTAGTATCAATGTGATCAACGATGAAGTGGATCGGGTTTCCAATATGATTACCGATTTGCTGAATATCACCCGGCTGGAAGTAGGGAGTGTCAGCATTGAACGTAAACGCATCCGATTCCGTGATTTTGTTGCAGACGTATTTGCAAAGATGCAACGTGCCGGAGAGGAAAACAATCTCCGTTTCAAACTGGATCTTCCGCAGTCATTGAGTCACATGTCCATTGACAAGGATCTGTTTCGTATAGCCCTGAACAATATTCTTTCAAATGCGATCAAATACAATCGTCCTGGCGGTCTGGTCACGCTGGAGGCAGAGGAAAATGATGAATCTGTCATCCTGCGGATCACGGATACCGGTGTGGGCATTTTGCCCGAAGATCAGGAAAGGATCTTCGAAAAATTCTACCGCTCGGATGATGACGATGTGACTAGCCGAAGCGGTCATGGTCTGGGGTTGTCACTGGCCTATGAGATTATCGTCCTGCACAACGGTCAGTTACGTGTGGAAAGTGAAAAGGGCAAGGGAACAACCTTTACGATCGAACTGGGAAAAACCTCAAACCTGCTGAAGGAAGCTGTCTGATTTATGGAAAAGAAGAGAATTCTGCTGATCGATGATGAACCCCACGTGATCATGGTGATCAAGCACTTCCTGCTCAAGTCGGGGTATGAGGTGGAGACCGCAGTCAATGGACTGGAGGCATTGAAAAGGGTCAGTCAGCAAATGCCGGATGTCATTGTCACTGATATCCAGATGCCCAAAATGAATGGTCTGGATTTTTGTGAGCAGCTCCGTTCAGACTACCCGGAGAGGGAGACGTTGGTGATCATCATGACCTCTCGCACAGAACGGGATTTTCGGGAGAGAGCCAGCTCATTGGAGAATGTCGAGTTTTTTGAGAAACCGTTGAGTCCGAAAAAACTGGTCATTCACTTGAATGAATTTTTCGAAAACAGGGAGTGTGCAATCCAGGATGGATAATACAATACTGCTGGATCTTGAAAGATATTCTTCCCTGTTCAAACATCTTACCGGGTTTGATTGTCATCTTGAGTTGATCGATCAGCAGGGCAATGCCTTTGGACAGGAACTGGTCGAAGAAATCACCTACGATGAAACCATTGATTGGGACAGCCTATGTTACCGGGCACAACGGATGCGTTCAGAAGAAGAAGGGCCGGTATGGGCCTCTGCCCTTTTCCTCGGTGCAGAATACAAACCCTACTGGTTGAAGTTGGTTGTGCATGGTGATGAGGATTGTATCGACGAACTGACGGAAAAACGCTTGAAACAGATCCTTGAGGATACTGCGCATTTCCTCACCGACGACTACCTGACCCAAGCGGCACTTGAAGGTCTTTCCAGTGAACTTGCTGTTCGCTATGAAGAGATCAATATGGTGTATGGACTCGACGATGTCTGGGAGAACAGCCATCGTATCAACGAGTACAGCTCTTACGAAAAGCTGTTACAGATGAGTCTTGATTATCTGGATGTGGATATGATGGCACTCATCATTCCTGGTGAAGAACTCTGCATCTACAAAACGAAAACGGAAGGCCTGCCCCAGATAGAAGAGACACTGGAAAAGTTGCAGATGAATTCTTCCTTGATGTATGAGTGTATCCAGCGGACCTTGGTGGTCAATCGGGATCCCTACTCGGAAGATACACACCATGAACCGACGATTCCTTACAAGTTGATCCTGTCGGCAGTGACGGGAAGTGATAATACGCTAGCCGGTGTCGTCGTTTTTGCCAATCAGCTGGATCGACCACACTACACAAATACGGATCGACAGTTGTGTAAGTTACTGGCACGTGAAATCACTAAGATCTATCAATCCAAGCGCGATCCTGTTACTGGCTTGCTTAACCGTAACAGTTTTGAAGAAAAACTCGATATATTGGTGAAAAACAAGGATGATTCTTACCACTCACTCATCTATTTTGACATCGATCGATTTCAGATCATCAATGACACCTGGGGCCATTCAGAAGGTGATCGGCTGCTTAAACAGATCGCAAGTCTGATCCGAAACAAGCTTGGTAACAAAGTTATCATGTCCCGTCTGGGGGGAGATGAATTCGGCATTCTGCTCGAAGGGACATCTGGACTGGTTGCCGAAGGGATCGCCGAAGGACTGCGCCGCGGGATCCAGGAGATCTATTTCGTTTCTCACGATCAGGTCTTCGATATCACCTGCAGTTTTGGAGTGGCGGAAATCAATCCCAACATGGATGACATGATCGATCTACTGAGTGCGGCTGATGTTGCCTGTCACCTGGTCAAGGAAACCGGCAAGAATGCCGTGCGCATTTATCAGCCCAGTGACTCGGAGATGATCGAACATCATGATCAGATGTATTGGGCCAGTCGGATCAAAAATTCTCTGCAAGAAAACCTGTTTGAGATTTTCGGACAGGCGATCACGCCCTTGTCGGATCCTTTTGGAGAGCCGAACCATTATGAGATTCTGGTCAGGCTGCGTGAAGAAAATGGAGATATGGTTGCGCCTGGCCGTTTTATTCCTGCGGCGGAACGTTACAATCTCATGCCACTGCTGGATCGCTGGGTGCTCAATGAGACACTACGGTTGTTGCGGGAAACGGAGAACCTGGATATCTCTGTCTCCATCAATATTTCGGGGCAATCACTCTGTGACGATGACTTTCTCAAATACGTCGTCTCTACCGTCAACAGAAGCGAAATCGATCCTGCACGTATCTGCCTCGAGATTACTGAGACCTCGGCTGTGGGCAATCTTGCAAGCGCCCTCAAATTTATTGAGACCTTACGGAATATTGGGTGTTTGTTTGCGCTGGATGATTTTGGCAGTGGTATGAGTTCTTTTGGCTATCTAAAGCACCTGCCCGTCAACTTTTTGAAACTCGACGGAATCTTCATCAAAAATATTATTGATGATCCGGTCGATCGGGTCATGGTGAAATCAATTCACTATGTCGCACAGGCAATGGGGCTCAAGACCATTGCGGAATATGTAGAGAATGAGGATATCATCGACATTGTGAGTGAACTGGGAATCAACTATGGTCAGGGTTATGGTATCGATATACCTGGACCTTTCATCGAAAAATTGAATCGAACCAATCAGGAAACCGCAGAAATTCTGACGGTCTAGGAAGATGCAAAAAGTACTCACGGATCGAGTCGGTGTTGCCATACGCCTGTTACCCAGTGAAGGGATTCTGGACCCTACCTCGCTGGAGGTTGTCAGGGAGGCTATCTTCAAGAGTATTGCCCAGCGTGAAAACCTGCTGATCATCGATCTTACCAATGTACCAACACTCAATAGCCCTGCACTGGAGTTACTGCTCGATGCACAGGACGAACTCGCCCGTCGCGGTGGCGGCCTGACCCTCACCAACGTCAACAGCATCAATCAGGATGTACTGCGGATCACCGGTGTCAACGATTATGTCGATGTGCTCAATCCAAGCAGGAACGAACAGGTTCTGGCCTATGCCTCGAGCGTCGATCTGCACAATCTTAGGCTTGGCGATCTGCTGATAGAAGCCGGACTGGTTTCAGAGGATAAAGTTGAAGAGGCTATACGCCTTCAGGCAGAAACCGGCAAGCGTATGGGCGAGATCATGGTTGAACGCGAATGGGTCTCCGAGACGGAGATGCTCAAGGTACTCAGTCAGCAGCTCGATGTTCCATACACCTATCTGCGTGCCGGGGTCTATGATTTGGCCGCCGCCAGATTGATCGATCATTCACTGGCCTCACGTCTGAAGGTGCTCCCATTGTTCAATGTCCGTGGTGTGTTGACACTGGCGACTTCCGATCCGCAAAGTATTCCCAGTTTTGATGAAGTGGAACGTCATACCGGGCTGACTGTGCAACCGGTACTTGCCAGGAGTCAGGAGATCGAGCACTGCATCAACGAGGCGTTTGAAGGTTCCATAGAAATTGATGCCTATGTCGGTGATCTGGAAGAAGACTTCGAACTGATTGATCAGGAGTTGGCCACTGATCTTGCCAGCATCGATGAAATCGCCAACGGTAGTCCGGTCATCAACCTGGTCAATGCGGTGATCCAGCGGGCCATCCGTGATGGCGCAAGTGATATTCACATCGAACCTTCACGGAACAAGACCCGGATCCGTTTGCGCGTGGATGGTATCCTCTACGAGATCATGACTGCTGCGCTTGAGATGCACCCAGCGATCGTCTCTCGTCTCAAGGTCATGGCAAATCTGGATATTTCCGAGCGACGCCTGCCACAGGATGGCCGTATCCAGGTCAGCACCCGGGGCAATGTGGTGGATCTACGTTTCAGTTCGTTGCCGGGCGTGTACGGGGAAAAGGTCGTTTTGCGTGTCCTGGACAAGAACCGTAGTATTCTATCTATCGACAAGCTTGGAATGAGCAACCACAACAAGGGGATTTTTACCAAGCTGCTGACACGATCACATGGACTGATGCTGGTGACAGGACCAACCGGCAGCGGTAAGACGACGACACTCTACTCGGCGATCGAACACCTCAACAGCAGTGAGAAGAGCATCGTCACGATCGAAGATCCAGTTGAATATCAACTCGATATTATCAACCAGAACCAAGTGAAGGAAAAAGTCGGCCTGAGTTTCGCAAAACTGCTCAAGCATGTTCTGCGACAAGATCCGGACATCATCATGGTGGGTGAAATTCGGGATCATGAAACGGCAGAGATTGCCATCCAGGCGGCATTGACCGGTCATCTTGTACTCTCGACCTTGCATACCACGGATGCCATCGGTGCAGTGACACGGTTACTGGATATGGGGGTTGAACCCTACCTTCTCTCTTCAGCGCTGCTGGGTTCTATTGCTCAACGTCTGGTTAGAACGGTCTGTCCCGATTGCAAAACCACCTTTGTCGCGCCACCGGCACTGATGCAGGAATTTGGCTGGACGGATGAGGAACATATCCATCTTGCAAAAGGGCGTGGTTGCACTAGTTGTTATGATTCTGGATACAAGGGTCGAATGGCAGTACACGAGATCGTCACCAATGATGCCGCCCTGCAAAGTCTGATGATGAAAAATCCCAGCCGTGAGATTCTTAGCGACTATGTGCGTGAGTCGGGTGTCGTCACCCTTTTCGATGATGGAATGGAAAGGGTAAGGGCAGGATATACGACCATCGAAGAAGTGAAACGAATCATAACGGCAAACTAGGGATGGCAATCAGGAAACGGATATAGAAATGGCGATCGATTTTTCGGAAATATCTCCCAACCCAGAAAAAAAACAGTCATCCCTGCTGGACAGGAACCTGTTTGCTAGCAAAAAGCTGGGTGCGCAACACCGCAAATTCTTTACCGAACAGCTCGCCCTTTTGTTGGAGACAGGCAATACGCTACATGGCAGTCTCGAGATCCTCGAAAACCAGACTGATCATGAGCAGTTAAAAGAAATGATTGCTGATCTGCATGAAAAAGTGACCAAAGGGAAAACCTTTTCGCAGGCACTGAAATCACATACCAACCTGTTTTCACAAACCTACATTACTCTGATCGCGGCGGGTGAAGAGGGCGGTTATCTGGCCACGGTGCTCGGTCATTTACTGGAAATGGAAGAGAAACGGGAAGAGTTACGATCAATGGTGATTTCGGCTTTTACTTATCCGGTTATCCTGACCTTCTTTGCGATTGGCGTTGTCGTATTTGTACTGACTTCGATCTTTCCAAAATTCATTCCCCTGTTTGCTTCGTCTGGCGCGAAATTGCCTGCGATCACTCAGATGCTGATGACCACCAGCCATTACCTGACAAACTACTGGTGGGTCTTACTGGGTGCTATCCTTATTCTAGGACTGTATCTGAATATGTTACTGAAGCAACCAGGTTTTCGATTATGGTTAGATGAAAGATTACTCACCACCCCCGTTGTTGGAGCACTGTTTACACGACTCTATATTACTCACATGATGCGTTTGCTCAGCCTGTCATTGGCGAATGGTGTCGCATTGATTGATGCCCTGTCGATTTGTCAGGATGCGAGTAAGAACCGGACTTTCCAGCAATTTGTTGAAAAACTCGTGAAGAATGTCAGCGAGGGGAAAGGCCTCGGTGTCGGTTTCAGAGAAGCGAAGTTTATCCCGCAATTGATCAAACAGATGATGCAAACAGGTGAAGAGTCCGGAAAACTACCCCTGGTAACAGGCCGGATCGCGGACTATTACCAGAAAGAGCTGGCGAGAAAACTTTCCATGCTATCGAAGATTATTGAACCGGCCATGCTGCTGGTGATGGGGGTATTTGTGGCGGTGATCGTCAGTGCATTGATCTTGCCGATCTTTAAATTATCCAGCACCATGCATTAAAGAAGATTTCAGCGCCATCCTGAGCAAAGCGAAGGATCCCTGATCTTATCGAAAGCACGAACCCTGAAAAGTTGTGATTTTTCAGGGAGTGCCGGGATACATTCTTTATCCTTCACAATGATCAGGATGACACAGAGAGATTTACACTTTTTCCTTCTTTCGGAAAGAAATCAGGCTCAGTAAACCACTCGCCATAAGCCAGAAGCCAGCGGGGAGGGGAACTGCGGTCAGCTCAAATTGAAATGTTCCTGAACCTGAATTCCATGCTTGAGTATCGGACGATCTGTAT
>JALSRM010000063.1 GCA_026984775.1 Gammaproteobacteria bacterium | reverse complement strand
TGGGGTAGCGAGAATCGGAGCAACAACGGTACCTGGAAAAGTGTGTCAGGCGGGGCGTTTCAATGGGGATAACTATGTTCAGGTGGCAAGTCATTCTTTACTCGAGATCGGTAAAAACAACGCCGATTTTTCTGTGACCTTCTGGCTCAAGCTGGAACAGGGGGCAACGGGGGTGTACCGAAATATCATGCACAAAGGGAGTAGATGGAAGCAACGAACCTTTGCTTTCTGGATGCGGCCAGAGAGTAACCGGATCCATTATCGTATCAGTACGACACACCACTGGAATGAGGGGGGGAACAGCGTCAACGCAATCCCGTTGAATATATGGACGCATGTTGCCGTCGTGAAACGAGGGAACCACTACAGTCTCTATCTCGACGGCGTACTTGATTCATCAGTAACTTTGATCGGTGATTCGGTAAGTAATACAGGTGACTTGTATATTGGTAGAAAAGGGTTTGCTTCTCAGCCCGGGTTCAAGGGGCAGATCGATGAGATGAAAGTGTTCAAACAAGCGTTGAATGTCTCCGAGATCATGCATATTATGAATCAAACTCGAACATGTGCAGTCTTTGGCCCGGATCATTTTCAGATTTCCCATGACAGCAACGGCATACATTGTCTTGGCGAAAGAATTGATGTTGAAGTGAAAGATGGCAGCAATCAGACTTTTCCCGGCTATACGGGCACCATCACACTGGATACCCAGACCGGCACCGGCAACTGGCTTGCCACAACCGGAAATGGGGTGCTGAACGATGCCACACCGAATGACGGGCTCGCAACCTATACTTTTGATGCCAGCGACAATGGTACAGTCAGCTTCACCCTGGATTATCCAAGTGGCCCTGCGACTTTCAATATCGATGTCTATGAAGGCTCGGTTCGGGATGACGACACGGAAGGTGATATCACCTTTGCACCGAGCGGATTTCTGCTCACGGCCTCTGCGGTCAGTAACCCACCCCCGGTGATCATCAACGATCCCGTCACCGCACAGATCGCAGGGAATGACTTCAACGTCCATGTCACCGCCTTCGGGACAACGGCAACCCATCCTGAATGTGGCGTGATCGAATCCTACGATGGTGCCAAAAGCCTCGATCTTCTTGGATCGTATATCGATCCGGGAACCGGGACACAGCCTGTCCTGATCAATAACAATGCGATTGCCATGACAGGGACAGGTTCCGCGACGTCACAAACGATCACGTTCAATCGTGGGCAGGCAGCATTGAGCGTGAATTATAAAGATGTCGGTAAGATCCGTTTCGCTGTCAGTGACAACAGCGGATCGACGACTATCAGTGGCGCGACCAATGATTTCGTCGTCAAGCCTTCTGGTTTTCGATTTGCTTCTGTCAAAAGAACGGATGGGTTCTCCAACCCTGCGGCAGGGGATGCGAATGGCCCCATGTTTGTTGCGGCAGGCGATGATTTTGAAATCCAGGTTGAGGCGATCAATTCAAAGGGTGCGATCACGCCGAATTATGGAAAGGAAACTGTACCCGAAAGTATCAGCCTGAGTCATACGCTCATTGCTCCCGCCACTGGGAATCCGGGTAATTTATCCGGTTCATTGGAATTACAAGCGGGCGGTATTTTCCAGGGCCTCTACAACTGGGATGAGGTGGGCATTATCGATTTGTCTGCCTCTGTCGCCGATGGTGATTACCTCGGGGCCGGAAATGTCACCGCCACTTCCGGGAATATCGGGCGTTTTGTGCCACATCATTTTATCGTCTCCAACAAACTTTCCGGCGCGCTGGAAGCCATGTGTCCGTCGGGTGGATTTACTTACATTGGACAACCCTTTGGTTATGCTTCTGGCAATCAGCCTGAGTTCCAGATCGAAGCAAAAAATCTAACGGGTTCGACAACACAGAATTACAGCGGAAATTTTGCAAAACTTGGGATAAGTGGTGTCTCTATTCTCCAGGTGAGTCAGGATAGTTCCAACGCAATGCCGGTTTCACATCAACAGGCTACAGCTTCGCTGACCAGTATGGGTAACGGTGTATTTAAATACCTATTCGGGGCTGATCAGTTTACCTATAATCGTGACACACCCACAGGTATGTTCAATGCAGCGATCGAACTCGTGATCGATGGCATCATTGACCGTGACGGTATCCGAGATAATTTTACGAACACTGAATCTTTACAGCCTTCAACGGTCAGTATGCGATTTGGACGGATTATGATCGATAATGCTTTTGGTTCAGAGCTTGTGGATCTTGCTATGCCCATTGAGGCACAGATCTATGATGAGAGTATCGGTGATTTCATCACCCATGTCGATGACAGCTGCAGTAGCTTTAGTTTACTACCCCTTGAAAGGCTGGACTCACTGGATCCTAGCGGTATTTCTACTACGATGACGCCACTTATTTCAGGCAAGGCCATGCTGACGTTGGCTGCACCGGGTGCGGGCAATACGGGTTCATTGGGTGTGACCTTGGATGTTCCCACATGGTTGGAATTCGATTGGGGACGACCCGCAGGTGAGGCAAACCGGCTTGAGCCCAAGACAACAGCAACCTTCGGTATTTACTCAGGGAATGACGCTTTCATCTTTCAGCAGGAGATTCGGTAATCAATTTCTGCATTGATAGTGATGACAGGCAGGGGCAAATTGTTTGATTTGTTGTGAACACCACTCGAGCATTTCCTCCTGAAGGTCTTGCTGATAGCTGATCGTGCCATCTTCTTCCTCTAAAGGGCCGGCAAAGAGCTTTTCATCCGGGTAGAGCCTGACCATGGTTTTGAAATAGGGCTTGGGTACACGAAAGGCACCGACACTGATGGAGTGGATCCGGCTCATGTCCAGTTGTGAAGCAACAATCGAAAATAACTCTCCGTAACGTGTCTTGTAATCATCGCTAAAGATGAGTGGCTCGAACCGTATTCCCACATTCCATCCAGCCTTCTGCAAGCGTCTCATGGATTCAATACGATTGATCAGTGGTGGTGTTTTCGCTTCCAGTGATTGCGTGATATTTTCTGGAGAAAGGCTGAAAGCAACGACACAATTGGAGAGTGGAATGTGTTTTAGAAGACTACGGATCTGTGTACTTTTGGTTCGGAATTCCAGTCGGGCACGGTCATATTTCTTAAAGAAAGGAAGAATAAAATCCGTAAAACAGGTGACCGGATCAAAGGCAAGACTGTCGCAATCATAACCCGAATAAAACCATACCTCATCATCAGGATGTTCATCCAGAATCGTTTCCATACTCCGTGTGAAATCCTCATAGTTGACGAACAGAACATAATGGGCTGATCGGTACATCCCCTGAAGAAAGCAATACCTGCAATCATAGATGCAGTTAAGCATATGGGAAAAATAGTAGTTCTGTGTACCTCCAATACCATAACTGTCTGGTGCCTTCATGACAAAGCCATGATGCTTCCGGGCAAGGATCAGTGAAGGTTTTTTCTTCTGCAGTCTGAAGTTTTGCGCCTTGCGATTGAAGACTTCCGTGTAACGATCACATGGGATTACTGTCGCGTTCTGGAATCGTAACAACAGCGCTTTTGTAACGGGGTGATCACGCACCTCATTTTCGAGATAGATTGTCGAGATCATTGAAAAAGCACCTTCTGTTCGGATATCAGTTTTTCAAGAACAAAAAGAATATCCTTCGATTGATGGGGCTTCACAAATAAAGAAAAATCCATCTCATGATTTGGATTCAATAGAAATAGCCTTTTTAATTTCTCTCTTAACAGCAATTGTTCGGAATGTGTCATTTTGCACAGGGCCATAATTTCATTAAAGAAGGGTGGGGTTTGGTTGGGTGTATCTATTTCCGTTTGTAATTGCCCTAGTGCATCGATAATGGAACTAATGTGTTCCATCTGATCGGAAATGAGTTTAGAAGCTTCATTGGCTGCTATTTTTCTTACAGGTGTTTGGGGATTGTCAGAGACCACCTTGAAGCATTGAACCAGTTCACTGGTAGTAAAACGACAGGCAGTTGCATAAAAACCTGAAGCTTCCATATCGACACCGTAGTTTGGATGATATTTTTTACCAACTTGATCGACGGTGATCAACATGCCTGTTTGACAGGATGGTTCAAAGATGATGGAAGGATACCAGGATTGATGACATGACTGGTCAATGATTTTTATGGCAAGAAAACCGGTTTCCAATTCATAATCTGAATGTCCAGCAAGGCCAATATTCAGCCAGGCAGAATGATTACAAGAACCATTCAGGGCGTGAACATAAGCAGTAGCACTTGCGGAAGCTATTTTCCCAATACCAGAAATGACCAGGTTGAGTTCATCATTCCTGTAAATCGGATAAGGGTGTGATTCTGGTACTTTTTTCAGATTGAAATCTGAAATCAATGGTCTGGCTTCACAAAGTAACGCCGTTACGATTGTCAGCATATCACGGTTATTATAAAGAATACGATTTCAGAATCCCGTTGGAAAAACCAGTAAGAGAACAGAAGGTTTTCCCTTTGCCAGCCAAGATTTTTGTCTGGATGTATTTAATCTGTTCCCTTGTTAGGAACAGACAGCACAGGTACCTTTGAGCTACGAACAACGCGTTCTGCCACACTGCCAAGCAACATATGGGCAAGCCCGGTTCTTCCATGAGTTCCCAGGATGATCATGTCAGCATTGATCTCATCGGCTGTTTCCACGATTTCGATATAGGGGATGCCTTCGGTAAGAGTTGTATCAATCTCAACGCCTTTATTGGAATATTTTCTGGCCAGATCATCAAGCTGTTGCTCCAGTCGTTTTTCATAGTCTTCTTGGATTGATACGTCAACAGGTGTTGCAAGATCAGCTTCTGAAATAGCGAATGCAGGTATCTGATATACGTGCAGAAGATGTAACTTCGCTCCAAGGTTGTTAGCCAGCTCTATTGCGGTTTCAAGTGCATGTGTAGATGTTTCTGAAAAATCGACTGGGCTGAGGATCAGTTTGAATTTGTTCATGTCTTTCTCCTAATCAAATCAGTTCTATCACAGGTACGGCATTTATTTAATGCTTCTTTATGATGAGAGTCAATTCACCTCAATGACGCTCGGAATGAAAGAGGGTGACGTGACGATATTTAAAAAACGGGATCAATATCATTCCGGCAATGAAGCCACCAATATGAGCCCCAAAAGCAACACCTCCTTGTCCAGAAACACTTGCCGCATTGCTGATAACCTGCATTAAAAACCACATGATCAAGACGATCATCGCAGGAATCTCAATGGTATGAATGAAAAAGAAGATCGGAAATGCAACCAGAACCCTTGCATGGGGATAGAGCAACAGGTAGGCACCGAGAATCCCGGAAATGGCCCCACTTGCACCAATCATCGGAATCGTGGACTCTGGGTTCATAAAGACCTGAAACAAGGCTGCAGCAGTTCCACAAAGCAGATAAAACAGTATAAATCGGAAATGACCCATACTATCTTCGACATTGTTCCCGAAGATCCACAAGTAGAGCATGTTACCGGCAAGATGAAGAAAGCTTCCATGTAAAAACATGGATGTAATTATTGTTATCTCTGGAGGTAAAACTACCAGTTGTGGAGGAAGATCTGCAAAATTGAGGAGCACTGCCGGAATCACGCCAAATGAATAGACTATGGTCTGTCCAAACTGTGGACCGAGAGAGATCTGCCACAAAAAGACTACGGTACAGACGCCGATTAGGCCGATGGTAACGACAGGTGTGATCGATGTAGGATTGTCATCGTGTATTGGGAACATGGTTTTTTTGTAGAAATTATATCCTGTTCTCCAAAAAAAATCCCTTCGACCAGAAAGGCTGAAGGGATACAAAAGAAGAATTTGACTTTCAATCTATGAAGACTTCGCTTTTGCGAGCATATCATCGATCTCAGTTGCGACAAGACGCCCGAGGAGAGCCTCACTCAACCCTGCTGCTTTGTCGATGGCCACGAACATGTTCTTGAGATAACTCTCGACAATCAGTGCAGTTACATTGGCCTGCAGGGAATGGACTGCTGAGATCAGTTTCAAGGCTTCTTCTTGGGGAAACTCCTCCAGGGCCTTGCGGCCGAGGTATGTCGCAATCCAGCCCCACATGCCTGCAACCATGGCATTGTTTACCTTCCGCTTGATGTGTACAAGCCCAACGTAGGTTTGCCACTCCCAGTAGTTGTCATCGAAAGGGCCATTGAGCGTTCTGCGGTACCAGTCACGAAGCGTTTGTTCCCGTGCAGGTCTTTCTCCCTCCTCAAAGACGGCACGGGTCGTATCGTGATTGAACAGCGAGTCATAGAATCCTTCTATCAAACCATCTTCCCATTCAAGCAGTTTGTCCTTGTGTTTGATCAGAAGCTCGGCATCTTCCTCGCTGAATTTTACATTCGAAGGTATCTGATCGAGTATTTGGCGGGTGATCTCATTCATATATGAGGTTTCCTTGAGTTATCCAAGAATCTTTTTGACTTCTTCGCAAGCCGCACTGGCTTCTAGACGTACCAAGCCAAGATTACCCCTGGCTGGCGCACGAATAGCAAGAACACCTTCGTCACCGGTCATATAAATCAGCAATAGGCCATCGGTTCCCTTGACCATGGTCTCACTCACCGCGCCCAAGGCAGCATTTTGTGCAATACGGTTACCCAAGCCGGATGCAGCTGCACCGACTGCTGCAATTCGTGCACCTTCTTCTTCCGGAAAGTCTGAAGCTATAGAGAGGCCGTCGCTACTTGCAACCATTACACCGGTAATATCAGGTACATTGGTACGGAGCTCTTTGATTAATTTTTCCAGCTGTTCTTGTTTGGTCATAGGATTTTCCTCATATATTGGATTAAAGGGTTTAATGGCTTCTGGTCAGGTTGGAGATCAGTGAACCAATCAGACCAGTTTTTTTGGGATTCTCCTTCTCTTGGTGTAGTTCTGACTCAACAGTTGTATCATTTTCAAGTTCTGTGATACTGATCGGATCGATATCGTCTTCTATCAATAGGTCTTCATTTGTTTTGACATTTTTCAGCAGCTTGATAGCTTCACAGGCATTACAGAAGTCAATAATGGTTTCAGGATCCACATCTGTTTTTTTACTGATGGTTTCCAAATGTTCGTGGTGGTTGACCATATATTCAGCGATTTTGATGTGGTCCGCCGTATGCGGAATCATTCCGAAATAGGGTGTATGAATTAGGTAAAAGGGCAGTTCCCGATTCAAATTTTCCAGCAGTCTCCCTTCTGATCCAAACAGTGCAGCAGTAAACAACAACTTCCATAACGATTGTGGTAGACGTCCACTGAACAGCTCATCCTTGATTTCCTCTTCAACAACCTCAATGGAAAAAGAGGTTGCCGGTTCGCGGTACATTTGAGGATAACTGTCCAGTTCTTCACTAAAAACGAACCAGCCGTTGTCCGGGAAAATTCTCAATTCAGGGTATTCTGGATGTGTGATCAGGGTGGTTTTACCGCTTTCAATGACTCGGTAGAGTATCCCCAATAACCGGGAATCAGGATTGAATGGTTGAGGCAGAGAACTGTCTGGCGTGTTTTCTTCTGCTTCCGTGAGTTCCAGAATTTCTGCCGGACGGTGGGTAACCTCGGTGAGTATAGGACTGTTCGCTTCCTCTACTTCATCGTCCGATAACCAGTCAATTTTATGCTTGATCACATCTTCAGGCCTGATCTGTTCAACTGGTTCAATCCTCTGTGAACGCTCTTGAACCGGGTTTATCGGTTCAGATGTTGTTTCAGCACGTTTCGATAGGACTGCAGGTTCCTTGTGATGAACTGTCTTAGACAGTTTAGATTCGAGACGCTTCAATAGAGAAGTAACATTTTTATAACTCAGCGGTGGATTGAGTGTTATAGCATCTTCATTGCTCAGATCTTTCTCGGCCGAATAGGGCACAACAAGTGGTCCATTGGGATCAGACAGATAGGTCTCTACTCTTTCTTTGCCTGTAGAATCGTCGATATTGGCGAGGATGACCTGCACTTGGTCAGACGAGTCGACGAGCTCCCATTGTTCTGTTTCCAAACCCGATGCCAGATCGATCGCTGTTTCGAGTAAGGAACGATCGCGACCTTCGAGCCCGATCAGCGCCATTTTCCATATCGCCATAGCTAATTAACTTTTTGTTACAATTCTATGAAATTTATAAGAAAAGATAGAAACATTAATGTGCTTTTTAACACGTTGAATCAGGTATATCAAATGGTGAAAGGTTAATTTGTGATATCAGGCGCAGAAAAGAATACAAGAGGAGACTATTTAGCTTTCCTCAGCAAAACGTAGATCGCTCCGGTGCCTCCATCGACCGGTCGGGCTGAACAAAAAGCCAGAACTTCATCTCGCTGCCGTAACCAGATATTGACCTTATTCTTGATTACAGGATGGCCGTGGCGTGAACCTCGCCCTTTACCGTGAATGATGCGGACACATCGTTTTCCTGATCGCAAACATTTATGTAGATAATGTGCGAGTTCTTCTCGTGCCGTGGTCACTGTCATGCCGTGGAGGTCGAGTTCTCCCTGGATACTGATCTGGCCTTTCCGGAGTTTTTTGAAGATTGATCGTGATACACCTGGGCGGTAGAAAAGAAGTTCATCACCTGTTTCAATATCAGCAGGTTCGAATTCCGCGGAAAACAGTTCATCGATTACCCGCTTTTCATCCTCGATCCGTTGTCTGGGAACAGGCGGAAGTCTTGATCGGGTAGGTTTGATGCCATCATAACGGAATTTCCTGTCTACCTGGACGGATTTGTGGAAAAGATCCGAGTCATCTTTTGTGTCTGACATGAGAAAAAAGCCGGCTAACTTGTGTTAAAACCGGCCCTGGTTTCTTTCACTTAAGTCACCGTGTGTCTATTTCAGAACCAATAATTCTCCTTTACCATCCAAACCGAGATCGCCCGCATATCGAGTGACCCAAGAAGGATATTCCCGTAGTTCCTTGAGTCTGCGGTTGGAGCTGGCGAGGGAGTTGAAAATAAGCTTCAGAAAAGCCAGTTCAAAGGTTCCACAATTGTTGAATGTAGCGGGAATACTTTGAGGCTGATCAGTGAGGATGATAGTGCCTCGTTTCATACCGAATCCGGTGTTTTTCCCGGCTTGTCCACAGATCATGATAGTGCCGGCGATCATGCGTGAGCCAGTATAGTCTCCTGTGTTACCCTCGATGACGATCATCCCGCGACGCATTCTGTCACCGGTCCTGTCGGCAGTATGACCAAAAACATGGATGATGCCACCTCGCTGACCGTGTTGCTGTCCAGGCAAGGCACCACCAAGAAAGCGACCGGCGTTTTTTCGTATTTCAATCCGTCCGCCTTTCATACCTGTACCCGCCCAGTCACCGGCATCTCCCTTGACTCTAATTTCTCCTCCGGTCATATCATGACCAAGCCGGTCACCTGCTGAACCACGAACTTCTATCGAGCCCAGGCTCATGCCTTGTCCGATATTGTCGAAGCGATCACTGCTCTTTTTGAAGATGATATTCTGCGTGTCATCGCCTTCGATAACAAAGAGCTTATCAACATCAATACGCTTTTTACCAACCGCAATTTTTATTTTCTTGACCTTTGCTAGAGGCTTTCCTTCAAGTGCATCTGGTGTTAACACAGAAAGGTCGAGACGGTGGACGATTTTTTCTTTTAATGTAAATGTCAGTGGTTTGCTCATTATTTCTGGCTCACTTGAGAATTTTTCGGAGATGGAAATGGTATGGGCCTAGATTGCCACCATAGTTACCTGCACTGATACGTTTGACGCCCTTTTTGCTGCCCAGTGAACATGCTGCCAACACCCCAACACGGGTGGCCTCGTTTACTGCTTCCTGTGAAAGGCCGTCAATGACAATTTCCATGACTGATCCAATACTGCTGTCCAGTTCAGATTTAACCAGCCCTTTCAAAGTAGGACAAAAGGCATCGTTAGTGGATGCAGGCAGGGAAGGGTATTTTGATCCGACCTTCGAGCCTGATCGAACGACACCTCCAGGGAAGGGCATGATCACATCCGGTACTTTCTTCATGGCCTTGATCGCCTTTTCACAGGCTTTCAACGCAACTTCCTGGTTTTCAGCCAGAACGAGGAAGTTTCCGCCACCAACGGCTTTGGTCATATGGGTGTTTTCCTCGACCAGAAATTCGCCATCCATTACTGGAACACGCCAGTAACGTACTCCATCGATCTTTTTAGAGATCTGATAACCGTCACCGAAATAGCGGAGGTTTTTACCCAATGCAAGTTTTTTGCCCTCATGAATGCCGCTAAAGCAAGCACTGGTGGGTGAAGTGAGAACACATTGGCCCACACGGTTCTGGATCTGTTTGATCATCTCTTTTTCACTCATCGTGAAGAGCAGGACGGAATAACCAGGTCGGCCATCTGGTGTTTGGGAAGGCTTCAGTTCTTTTTCAATACCTGCTTCGCAGCCACAGGCGATCACTGAGGTTGCAAACCCAGTCATGGCATTGGCTGAGTTCCATGCCCACTCCAGGTTCAGGGCGGTGATGATGATCCGCGTTGCCTTCATCGGAAAGGCTTCGGCGAAGGTGTTGTCAATGTGTACTCCATTGATCTTCATGCTAAGGTGTCCTCCCGTGAACAAGCATGGCAGGTGACACTGCCACGTCCTTCATCGATGATCTCATCCTCGGTCACGACTAGGTTGTCCAGTGCGACGGTGTGATATTTTTTGTAGTAATCGTCCAGTGTTTTCTCGATACCTTTGTCGTAATCGGGTCTGACCACATGTGTGGTGCCATTCACTACCTTGACGATCTTGCCATTTTTCGCCACCAGCTCCCCATCCTTGAAGACGTATTCCGGTTTTTCGAACATTTTCTCCTTGTTATCCATTTCCTTATAAACCGTAATGTCTGCCGCAGCGCCAACGCCCAGCTGCCCTCGATCGGTCAGTCCCAGGCTTTTCGCTGGCGCAGCCCGAGTCATGATCGCGATCTCATAGAGGGAATATTCGCGATCGATGGAACCCAGCACGGTCATGTCTGCTGCCTCCTTGTTGATTGTGTGCAACATATCGTTACGGAAAGATTTGTCCATCAGCAGCCTGATGAGATGCGGATAAGAGGTGAACGGTGCACCGTTTGGATGATCCGTGGTCAGGAAGACACGCCATGGATCATCAACCATAAGAAATGTTTCCAAGCCGATGGCCCATTGTAAGGCATTGACATAGCTTTTGTCCGTATATTTGAAGGGCACGACGCCACAACCGTTATCACATTCGATATCCATGACCACCCATTTCTTCGGGCTGCCATGGGTATGGCCGGCATATTGACGCATGGTGTCCCCGGATGCGGTTACCGTCTGGTTGAACATGATCTGGCCCACATCGATGGAAATATTTTTATGTTGGTTGACCATATCAGCAATTCTGGCGGCACCGGAAGAGAAGTTTTTGTCACCTTCGGTTGCGAAACTGTGGAACTGGATATGTGTCAGGTGCAGGGGTAGGCCTTCCATACCACGAATGGTTTCCAGAGTGGTTTCGACATTCCCGGGCACACCCAGGTTGCACCCATGAACATGCAGTGGGTGAGGAACTTTCAAGTCCACCAACGCGCGGGAAAGTGTTTTCAGGACCTCACGTGGAGTGATCTGGTAATAGACATGCTTCTCGTCGAGATCCAGTTTCCTTTGGTTGAATTTGAAGGCATTGATCCCGCCTGGGTTGACCACCTTGACGGCGATGGCGTTGAAATTGGAGATTGTCCAGCCCACATAGTTGTTCATAACTTCCTGCTCGACACCCTGAGCCATCAAGCGCATGAACATGTCATCATTGCCCAGCATGACATAGCCACCTTTATCAAGAATGGGTATGTCAGCCATTTCCATATGAGCCTGACGTGCATTGGCCTGTAGCATTGCGGGTTCAAACCCGGCAGTATAGCCCATCTCCACATACCGGTATCCGGTTGTCAGAGTTGAAGGAGCAGCATGTCCGCATCCAGCCCGGGTCACAGAAGTGTGTTTGACCAAGTCCTGTTCATGGTCTTCCGGTAACATCATGCGAGCGATGTTGAGCTTACCTCCGCCGATATGGGTATGCGGATCGATACCACCGGCCATGATCACACGACCCTTGACATCGTAGGTTTCATGGATGGTTTCATCCTTCGATGGTTTATCGACGATACGACCATCACGGATATAAATATCTTTAACCTGACCGTCTATCCCGTTTAAGGGATCATAGACTTTACCACCTGCTAATTTAATCAGCATATCGATTCCTGTTTTAAAGTGCTTGATAGATTCTGTCGAAAATACTGGCCACACTTGGCAGACCGGCATTACGAAGCTGTTTCATGGGGAGTGAGACAACAGAGTCAACCCTGACTATTTTACCGACATGATCGATACCAGGTGTCCCTGCAGGAATGAATACATCCGGCATGGTTTTGAATTTCATCCCGGGTTCACCGATGACGATGGTCGGAATATTAGATTCAGGGGGGAGCCGGTTTGATGTAAAGGTCGAAACCCAGACCAGTGCATCGGCTTGGCCAGATGTCAGTATCTCATTGGTACTGTAACGGGACGGATTATAATCGGGATAACCTTGGGAAAAGTTGGTTCGTAGTGGATAGCCAGTCTGCCATGCACAGACCGCAGCAGCTGAAGCAGCACCATCATCACCGCCTAAGGCAAATCCGGCAGCCCGTTTGGTTTCAGTCAATTTCCTGACCAGATCGCTGACTGCACCCACCACAAGCTCGGCATTCGGGAAATTAAGCTTGGGAGGGGACCAGATGAATACAGCATATTCAGCTGTGATAATCTTATCAGCGAGTTTTTTCAGATCCGTGACCTTTGCTCCACCAGCTTTTTTGGCCTGCAGAGGCTTGTCTTCAATGAGGGCCGTCAGAGTATTCATGATGGTGGATAATTCAGAGATGTCACAGGGAATACTCATGGGCTTTTTCCCTTTGGGGCTGATCCCAGGTTTGGTATCCAGTTTTTTTCCCAGATAGACAATTTCTCGATCAGCGGGTGCGACAAACATGGCTTCCTTCGCCCACAAAATACGTTCATGGAAGCGAGGGTGTTCAGTCGCATCTGTTCCGACGAAGACGACAAGATCCGCGCGATTTCTGATTTCAGTCAGTGTGGTCGTTATCCATCCCCGATCACTCAAGGCAAGGATGTTTCTCATGATACCTTCACTGAGCACATGATCGACGATGCCACCCACCTTATCCGCTGTTTGCAAGATATTTCGATGACCGGAAACATCTGTTCCCAAACCTGCAAACAGTGGAGTACCTGATTTCTTGATAATATTGGCTGCTTTTGTAATAGCCTTGTCCAGCGCAACAGGCTCGCCATTGATTCGGGGAGATATTTCTGCCGGCAGGTGGCGTTCAAAACCTTCCACGGCTCTGAAGCAGGTTGTATTTTTGACTTGGAGAGCATTTCCTGTGGCTGTTATTTCCAGGTCGTCACAATGGATACCGCAAAAGGGGCAAGCCACTTTGGTGAAAGAGGTTTTGGTTGAGGATGAATTCATAATCGAACGTGTCATATAATCCAAGCTTGTTAATATAAATAAAGCATAAAGCAAGAAGTTGGGTCGGAAACAGAGTGTTTCAGAATTGTTTCGGAATCCGGTATCCCCGACCTTTCCTTGACTGATAAAATTAACACAGTTTTTACACATGCTCCAGAGTTCGTTACTCTGGTCAGATTACAAGCAATAACAACCAGACTAGAGAGAATCTAAATGACCCATCTCATTCACGGACTCCATTTCAAAAATATTCGTGGTGACATTTATGGTGGCATAACTGCTGCTGTGGTCGCCTTGCCATTAGCACTAGCATTTGGTGTTGCCTCTGGCGCAGGCGCCATTGCCGGAATGTACGGTGCGATCATTGTCGGTTTTTTTGCTGCATTGTTCGGAGGTACACCATCACAGGTTTCCGGACCTACCGGCCCTATGACTGTTGTAATGACGGCAATCATCATTGAGTTCATGGACAGGTACCCCGACAATGGTCTAGCGATTGCCTTTACAGTTGTCATCATGGGTGGCCTGATCCAGATCCTGATGGGTGTTTTGAAATTAGGCCGTTATATAAACCTTGTTCCCTTTCCTGTACTTTCAGGTTTTATGAGTGGTATTGGCTTTATCATTATCATTCTCCAGCTAGCGCCACTTGTCGGACATGAAACCACCAAAGAGGGTATTCTGGTCGCTTTTCAGAACCTTCCAGACTTGTTGAGCCATCCAATGCGGGATGCCACGATCCTGGGTGTGATAACACTGCTTATTGTTTATCTCTGGCCACCGAAGTTAAACAAGCTTTTCCCTTCGCAATTGCTGGCTTTGTTTGTCGGTACCAGCATCTACATAATGTTCATGCGTAATGGTGATGCAAAAATCCTGGGTGAGATCCCGACCGGGCTGCCCGCACTGCATATGCCAGTATTCACCGCGGAACTGTTTGTTGACATGTTCAAGTCAGCTCTGATACTCGCTACACTCGGTGCGATAGATTCACTCTTGACCTCTTTGGTTGCTGATAACAAGACCCGTACACATCATGATTCGGATCGCGAGCTGATTGGTCAGGGAATTGGGAATACACTGGCTGGATTCTTCTGGGGACTCCCTGGTGCTGGTGCCACTATGCGTACCGTTGTCAATATTCGTGCAGGTGGCCGAACGCCTATTTCAGGGATGCTGCATTCGTTGATCTTGCTCGCTATTGTTATGGGGGCTGGTTCTCTGGCAGAAAATATACCTCATGCTGTCCTGGCCGGGATTTTGATCAAAGTAGGTGTCGATATTATTGACTGGGATTATCTGCGACGCATACCCAAGGCTCCGCGCATGGATCTTTTCATCATGCTGGCAGTGTTACTGATTACGGTTTTTGTCGATTTGATCACAGCAGTTGGTGTTGGTGTGGTTGCTGCGAGTCTGATCCTTGTCCAGCGCCTGACGAACCTGCAACTCGAGCAGATCAAGCTGATTACCGAGCCGGGTGAAGAGGCGCCACTCTCAGAAGAAGAAGCTAAGATCATGGAGGAACTGAAAGGGCAGGTGTTACTTTTCCATCTTTCCGGTCCTATCAGTTTTGGTGCTGCAAAGGGGATGACACGGGAGTTGTCTGGTATCGAAGAGTACAAGATCATGTTGCTTGACATGTCCGATGTCCATATGATCGATACAACGTCATGCAAAGCAATTGAAGATATCATCCACGACCAGTTAGCCACCGGAAGAGAGATTTACCTGATTGGTTTTGATGATGATGTCTACGATGTCCTTTATCGTATGGATGTTTTACGGCCTTTGGATAAATCACATGTCGTCTGGAGTCGTATCGAAGCATTGAGAGCTGCACGGCTGAAATTGCAGGCAGAAAAATAGACAGGTATCGTTGTGGCTCCACAAAAAACCGTTACAGTAACCGCCCCGGCAAGATTGCACCTTGGCTTCATGGACATGAATGGTGAATTGGGTAGGAACTTCGGTGGTCTGGGTTTGACACTGGATGGTATTCATACGCGACTGAGTGTACGAATCTCTGAGGATGTGATGGCCAAAGGTCCGTCATCGAAAAGGGCGATCAAATATGCAAAACTGCTGTTGGAAAAATATGCACCTGACCTGGGTGTCTATATTGAAGTACACGAAGCCATACCGGAACATGCTGGCCTGGGATCCGGTACTCAACTTGGGCTGGCGGTTTGTTCGGCAATCTCTCATCTGTTCGATCTGGATATTGACATTACAACGATAGCAAAACTGACTGACAGAGGTGCTCGTTCCGGTATCGGTGTGGGCGCATTTCAACAGGGCGGTTTCATCGTCGATGGTGGACGAGGTGGCAAAACCATTGTTCCACCGGTGATTTGCCGAATGGCCTTTCCTGAACAGTGGAGGCTAATCCTGATCTTCGATAATCGAAAAAGCGGGTTAAGTGGGGCTTCCGAAAAAGCAGCCTTCAAAAAACTGCCACCGATGGATCCAGGCATTTCTGCAAACCTTTGCCGTACAGTACTTATGCGGGTTTTGCCAGCATTGGTTGAGTCAAATCTTCAGGATTTCGGTAAAGGCATCACTTATGTCCAGCAAAGAGTTGGCGACTATTTTGCCAACTATCAAGGTGGACGTTTCAGTAGTCATTTGGTTGCAGATGCACTAAGTTGGATGGAAGACCAAGGCATCGTAGGTGTCGGCCAGAGTTCCTGGGGGCCTACCGGATTTGCTATCGTTGAGAATGAGATCGAAGCCGGACGTTTAGTTAAAATGGCTTCAAAAGTCAGCCACAAGGCATTGAGTTTCAATGTTTACAAGGCCTCCAATCAAGGGGCTAAAATCGAGATTACAAACAAGGGAGCCACTTCTGACAAGGTTGTTAATGAATAGATAATAGAGGTTCATGGCTTTCAGGCTGGACACTGATGATTTTTTAACTTTTTTAAATTTAATTCATGAATTAACCAAGAGGTTTCTCTAAACAATAGCTGTGAATCAAAGAGCACCCTCGATAGATTTAGACATTAAAGGATAGATAGTAGAATGAAATGTGAAGACCCGTTTTTACTCCATATGTTCAATCCGACAAAGAACGTCAGCCCTTTCGATGTGAACATGGCATATGAAGCTGACTTTGATGGGGTTATCCCCTATACGGATGTAGAGTTGGGTGACATCCATGCGCTGACTCAGGATACAATTTTCTCCCGTGGTCCAAAGGGCGTGAAACGAACCAGTATTTTTATCGGTGGACGTGATTTCTCCTTGGCACTGGACATGCTGAAACGGGCGAAAACAGCAATGGTACCGCCTTTTGAAGTTTCAGTCTTTGCTGATCCCAGTGGTGCCATAACCACTGCGGCAGCGATCGTTGCCTGCATTGAATTCTGGGTTGATAAACAGGGTAAAGGGACGCTCGAAGGGAAGAACGTGGATATCATTGGTACAGGGCCGGTGGGTGTATGTGCCGGTATTCTCGCTGCGAACTGTGGTGCCAATGTGACGTTAATCAGTTACCTTGGACCAGAGGTTGCCAATGAGATAGCTGAAGAGTGCAATTCAAAATTTGGAGTGAGTATGAAGGGAGGAGGCAGTCGAACGGATGAGGAAATAATGTCTTTTCTTAAAGACTCCCATGTTGTCATTGGTGCTGCCAAAGCAGGCATACAGATCTTGCGTGCCGATCAGTTGGCAAAAGCGGAGAATCTGATCGTTGCCGCGGATGTCAATGCTGTGCCACCACTCGGTATCGAAGGTGTGGAAGTGAATGATATGGGTAAGGTTTTAGATTATACACCCAAAAGGGCAGTTGGAATCGGGGCACTGGCGATTGGTGATATCAAGTACAAGGTGCATTACAAACTCTTTAAAATGATGGTGGACGAAAAAGAAGAACCTATTTACATCGATCACGAAGAGGCTTTCAAGGTCGCCAGGGTAATAGCCAGGGACAAGATAAAATAAAGGGGTGATTTGCAGGTTTATACATTATTTTTGATATAGAAAATCTGTGCAGAATACGCATCAGATTTATTTGATACTCGCCTACTCCGGGCGGACGCTGGCACAGTCTGCATTTTTAGCAGACATTCCTGTCGTTGTGGTGGATCTGTTTGGAGATCAGGACACACGAAGATACGCCAAACAGGTTCTTACCCTCAGAGAGTTTTCCGAAGAGACTATTCTCCCGTTGATAGAAAATCTGTGGTGGCAGTATGATTTTGCCGGTCTGGTCATCGGTAGTGGTTTTGAGTCACGAACAGCCTTAATCAGGGTGCTGGAAGATCGCTGGCCAGTGTATGGAAACTCTGCTGATACCATTCGTAAGGCAAAGGATCCGTTTTACCTGACTGATCTGTTTCATCACCTGAAACTTTCTTATCCTTTGGTGCAAACAAAAGCCCTTCCAGGAGGTCAGTGGTTAGTGAAGAAAACCGGTGGGAGTGGAGGCGACCACGTGCACTGGTATCAAGGCCAATGGGAAACCAGATCGGGGATCTATTTCCAGGCTTATCAATCTGGAGAAGAGGGATCGGTCCTTTTTCTTGCCGATAGTGAAAATGATAACGCTACAATCATCGGTTATAACCGAAGTTGGACAGAAAACGAAAAATCCTTTCGCTTTGGCGGCGCTGTCACACTTGATGAAATACCTATTTCCGCAGAGATTGATAGAGCAGTCAGAGCCATTACAAAACTACTGGGTCTCAAAGGGATGTGTGGAATCGATTTTATAGTCGATAGTGAAGGAAGACTTCATTTTCTTGAGATTAATCCTCGCCCACCCGGCACGTTTGATCTGCATGAAAAAAAAGGGAGTAGCCTTTTCCCTGCACATCTCGATGCTTGCCAGGGAAATTTTTCAGAAATTACATTGAGTAAAGAGGTGTTTATTGCTAAATCAATTGTTTATGCAAGAAAACAATGGAATTATAAAGATTTGGATTGGCCTGAATGGGCAGCAGATATCCCTGATGAAAAGCAGTCTGTGCAGCAAGGAGAACCCTTGTGTACGGTCTATGCAAGGGGAGCGGATGCCGACACAGCGGTAAAATTAGTGCATAATCGCCATCTCGAAATTGAAGCAGAATTATTCCAATTTTAAATGGGGAAAGACTTATGGAACAACAATTCAAACCAAGTGTAAATGAACTGGCCGTGCCCGTTGTCAAAAAGATGATCGACAATGCGGACGCTCTGCGTATCGGTATCGAAAAGCTCTCCAATGGGACTATGGTCATAGATGCCGGGATCAAGGTACCCGGTGGTCTGGAAGCAGGACGTCTGGTGGGAGAGATCTGTCTTGGAGGCCTCGGCCATGTGCGGTTCGGTTCCAGCAGTAATTTTAATTACTGGCGAACGACCATTGATGTTTATTCCTCCAACCCAGTGATTGCCTGTCTTGCCAGCCAGTATGCAGGTTGGAGTTTGTCTCATGGTGAAGGTAAGGAAAAATTCATGGCACTTGGCTCAGGTCCGGCACGTGCTCTAGGCAGTAATGAGCCGCTTTTCGAAGAACTCGGCTATCGTGATCAGTGTGATCATGCAATTATGGTGATCGAAGTCGACAAGAACCCGCCTGCAGAACTGGCTGACGAGATTGCAGAACGTTGCGATGTTAAGGCGGAGAATCTCACCATCATTCTGACACCGACTTCAAGTCTCGCTGGCAGCGTACAGGTCGTGGCCCGATCACTTGAGACTTCATTGCATAAGGCACATGAAATTCATTTTCCGCTTGAGAAGATTATTGACGGTTTTGCTACCGCCCCGGTTGCACCGCCGCATACAGATTTCGTTAAAGCGATGGGACGTACCAATGATTCAATTCTCTTTGGAGGGGAAGTGCATCTTTTTGTGAATGCAGAGAATGATGAGGCTGAAGAACTGGCACAAAAACTACCGAGTAGCTCTTCCAAGGATTACGGTAAGCCATTTGCCGATATCTTCAAGGATTCTGGCTATGATTTTTACAAGATTGACCCACTCTTGTTTAGTCCTGCAAAGGTCACTGTCTCTTCACTGAAAACCGGAAAGAGTTTTCATGCTGGTAAACTTGACGAGGAACTGCTTGATCAATCCTTTAGCTAATGAATCTCTTGCTTAATTGATGAAAAAGGTAATCAAGGACAAAACTGGTCAGATCCCTGTTGTGAATCTTGGCAATTTCTCCATGCATTGCATAACGTTCTGTGACTTCATGGTCCATACAACCAGAACTCCTGATTCTTGTGATTCACATCCCAGTCCGATCGATTTTTCTTCTATATGACACTCAATCATATAGTCAAGAGGAAGGACTTGTGCCTGGATCAGTTTTTACATCATCCGGAGGATCTTCTGTGATCTTGCAGAAGATCCTTTTATTTTTCCCATGAGCCAGAGCAATCAAATCGCTATCGTGACAGATGATCCCGGTTGGCATGGCCGTCAGTTAAGATCAGCCTTCTCTGATCGGGGTTTCGAGAGTGATTATGTATCATTGATGGACTGCCATTTCTCTATCCAGAATCAACAAACCCAAATCCATATACCTGGGTTCGATCCGGAAAGGCTTGTTGGCGTTTTTGTTCGCGGCATTCCTGGTGGAACGCTAGAACAGGTCATTTTACGCCTCAATGTTCTGCACTCACTGGATAAGCGAGGCATTGTGGTTTACAACACAGGCTGTTCTATTGAAAGGACAGTTGACAAAACCATGACTAGCTTCCTGCTAAACCTTCATGGCCTTCCTGTCCCGGACACATGGATCTGCGAATCAGAAACCTTCGCACGATCGGTAATCACAGAGCAGTGTTCAAGAGGGCATTTACTGGTCATCAAGCCAATTTTCGGTTCACAAGGGATCGGCCTTAAGAAAATAGCTGATCCCGATGAATTGCCGCATGATCCTGAAATCTATGGTGGTGTTTACTATCTGCAACGGTTTCTTCCTAGAATGGCTGACCGGCATCAGGATTGGCGAGTCTTTGTGATCAATGGCCGAGCTGAAGCGATGATGTTACGAACAGGTGACCATTGGATTACAAATCGAGCACAGGGTGCCAAGTGTGTTGCGATTGCATATGATCATCATCTGGCTGAACTGGCCGAGGCTGCGGTAAGGGCTGTCGATATTGATTATGCCGGTGTTGATTTGATGCAAGATGAAAAGGGTAATTTCCTCATTACCGAAGTGAATAGTGTGCCTGCCTGGTGGGGACTGCAAAAGATCTGTGACTTCAATCTTGCAGAAAGGCTGGTTGATCATATGCTTTCCAAGATTGCCACAATCCGGCAGATCAATGTATTAAATTAATATCCAATGTCTGACCGGGCTGAAATTATTTCTAATGCTGTTTATAAAAGCTGTCTTACCGAGATTAATGCCTTCAAACCCGGTAACGTCAGCATCCATTCTGCAGGTCATGGAATGGAAGCCAGGGATTTTGTTCGCAGTGCAGAACTGATCAGTCCGATTATGGGTAATCCTGAACTAAGTATCGGTGAGAGAATCCTGCAGAGTGTTCAGCTGACCATCTCCCAGGTAGGATGCAATACCAACCTTGGTATCATTCTGCTTGCCGCTCCGTTGGCACAGGCTGCCTTTAGAAAGAAAGAGAGTGATCTTCTGCAACAGACGATCGTAGATGTTCTCGAGGAATTGACAATCAGGGATGCTGAACTGGCCTATGAAGCCATTGCGTTGGCTAATCCAGGTGGCTTGGGAGATGCTGCTGAACATGATGTACATGACCAACCTACGGTTACCTTTTTGGAAGCAATGCAAGTGGCACAGGAGCAAGATCGTATTGCTTGGCAATATGCCAATGGGTTTCAGGATATCTTCCGGATTGGGGTCAGCACACTTCGTTTGCAGCTATTGAAATGGAGGTCGATCGAACACCGGCTTGAATGGGCCACTGTTGCCTGTTATCTGAATTTCATGTCAAGTTATCCTGACAGCCATATTGTTCGTAAATATGGGATGGAAACCGCAGAAAACATTAGAAAAGGCGCAAAACCAGTGGAAACCATGTTAAAAGCATGCGAAAATCCGACTGTTGCAAATCGTGAATTGCGGCGATATGATGAGGAGCTCAAACGGGAGGGTATCAACCCTGGTACCAGTGCCGACCTAACTGTTGCCAGTTTGATCGCACTATCGCTGGAAGCTCTTCTGTAACAACAAAAAAATCTACGCCGTAACCATGCGGTATTTATTAACGATGGGAAGAACCTATCAAGAACATAATAAGGTGACAAGCGATGTCAATATTCAGAGGACTCGTTGAAGAATCATCTACAACAACTTCTACTTCAACTCTAAAAACAGGAGATAAAACAATGGCAGTTATAGACCGAACTCTGGTTGGTGAATCTTTGGTAGGCGATGGCAACGAAGTTGCCCACATCGACCTGATCATGGGCCCCCGTGGTTCAGCAGCAGAAACAGCTTTCTGTAATGCACTGTGTAATAATAAAGATGGTTTCAGTACTCTGCTTGCGGTTGTTGCCCCTAACCTGGCGACCAAACCAAGCACTATCATGTTCAACAAGGTTACCATTAAAGGTGCCAAGCAGGCTGTTCAAATGTTTGGCCCAGCACAGCGTGGCGTTGCCATGGCAGTTACTGATTGTGTTGAAGACGGTACTATCCCTGCTGATGAAGCGGATGACGTTTTCATTTGTGTTGGTGTTTTCATCCACTGGGAAGCTGACGATGATACGAAAATCCAGGACTACAACTATGAAGCAACCAAAGAAGCAATCAAACGTGCGGTTGCTCGTGAGCCAAAAGCTCGTGACGTTGTAGCCAACAAGGGTAACGAGCATCCATTTGCTGCCCACGCTTAATTGGTTTTTTTAAACTGGTCTGCTTTCGGACCGGTCTGAATCCTTTTAAGGTTAAAATACCCCGGTTTTCCGGGGTATTTTTTTGCTTGTGTGGGTTGTGTGAGTCTGAACGAATTTTTAATGAAAGGCGAGTTTCCCCGTATGCAGGGCTGTAGCGAGTAATACGCCTTCGATTCCCGTTTGCTCAAGCTGATGAAGATCGGCTTTACTCCTGACTCCACCCGCTGCAAAGATCTTGTTATCCAATTTCTGGTGCCTGATCAAATTAATCAGGTCGTGAGCCACACCTTTGCCACATCCAACTGCATCAAGTGCCATTACAATGATCTTTTCAGGCCATAGATCGGATCTGTTCAGCAGCTCCTTGGGACCGAGTAATTTGCCATTCCTGAAGTCAAGAGACAGTATCGTTTCTGATGACAGAAGGTATTTGAGTGTTCCCAGATCTTTGTGTGATTCACTGCCGATCACCGGTTGAATGTTTGGTATTTGCTTCCAGTTTTCTAGCTGTTCCTTTGACTGGAAACCGGCATCGATCCAAAAAGTGATACCTCTAAATTTCAGACAGAGATCCGAGATGAGCTGAAAATTATCGCCGTTTGACTCAATGGCATCCAGATCAGCGATATAAAAAAGGTGAGCAGGATTCATTTTCTCTGTTACCTTGATCATCGCTCTAATCACATCTTCCGGCTTGCTCGTGGAACAAAGTAGGGATTCGATAGGTTGATAGGTCGAACGATTGCCCCCTGATGCATGGACAACCACACCATTCTTTATGTCAACAACGGGTATAATCAGCATTGATGAAAATCCTTGTTTCTGAGTTTATCACAGGCGGTGGGTTGGCTGGCCAAGCCTTACCAGAATCTCTCTTCAGAGAAGGTGAGATGATGCTTGCTGCATTATTGAGCGACCTTCAGGAAATAACCCATGTCGATCTCTATATTACACGTGATGCTCGTTTGTCGCTGAAAGATTTCTCTGGCAGGATAAACTGTTACCCAGTTGAAGGTGATTATATAGGCAGGTTCAGGGAGTATTGTTTAGGTGTTGATGCCGTTTTTCCCATCGCTCCCGAGACTGATAATGTATTGGAAAAGGTTTCTGCTGTTGTTTTGGAGGAGGGCAAGTGTTTGCTTGGAAGTTCACCTGCAGCGATCCAACTCACTGCCAGCAAAATGGCAACCGCAAAGTTGCTTGCTGAAAGGCAAATCCGCGTAGTCGAGACCCGTTTGTTCAGTGAACTTGTCGAACCTTGGTACAGTGATACAGGCTGGATCGTAAAACCTGATCAGGGCGTCGGTTGTGATCATGTTTTCTATTGTGAGTCGGAAGATGAGATTCGGTGCGTTGCAGCGAAATGTAAAAATCCTGTTGTACAGCCCAAGTTGAACGGGATACATGGCAGTTTATCCATGCTTTGTCATATGGGGCAGGGGGTAGTCATCGGGTATAATGAACAGATAATTGAAATGCAGAACCATTGCCTCCATTACGCAGGCACCAAAGTAAATGCACTTACCGAATTTCGTGATCAACTGGATGAACTGGCAGCTTCTATATGCGCGGTACTTCCTGGCCTCGAGGGCTATGTTGGAGTCGATGTTCTCATTCGGGACAATGAAGCAATTGTGATGGAGATCAACCCGAGAATGACAACTTCTTATGCAGCATTGGGTAAATCCATGGGGCAGAACCCTGTCCAACTGTTATTCGATCTCTTTTTTGAAAGAAAATTGCCGGAGATTGATCCGTCTCGATTCAAACCGGTAGAAGTACGCATATGATGGAAAACGGAAAAATAATTGGCTGGGATATTGGTGGCGCAAACCTGAAGGTCGTTGCAATAAATACTCAAGGGAAGGTGATCTACGTTAACCAGATCGAAAGCCCTATCTGGAAAGGTTTGGATATCCTTGACGCCTCAATTGCGACATTGCCGGTGGATCTGTTTGATCATGTAAAGACCCATGCAATTACTTTGACTGGAGAACTGGCTGATATTTTTCCTGATCGAAGGACTGGTGTACGAGAAATTATCAAGAAAATCACTCTAATCCTAGGACGTTGTTCTCGTGTCTATGCAGGAAGGGAAGGCTGGGTAGACAGCGATAGTGTCGAAGGTTATGAAGCAGACATTGCCTCGGCCAATTGGCATGCTGCTGCGACTTGGCTGGCAGATAAGGTAGAGAATGGTTTACTCATGGACATGGGTTCCACGACGACGGACATTATTCCTTTCATTGCCAGGATACCCGATAATCGAGGCTATTCCGATCAGGAACGATTGTGCGAAGACGAGTTAGTTTATACAGGTGTTGATCGTACTTCAGTTACCGCGGTTGTTCAGAAGTTGCCCCTGAATGGCCGTTGGCAACAGGTTGCAAATGAATATTTTTCCACCATGGCTGACATTTATTGCCTTACGGGTGATCTGCCCGAAAATGCTGGATTTACGACGGCTGACGGGCAGGGTACCACGCTGATAGATTGTGCAAGACGCCTAGCCAGAGTCGCTGGTGCGGATATCGAAGAGAACTTTCTTGCTCCCTGGCGAAAACTTGCAAGATTTGTTTCGACACAGCAGTACCATTTAATAGATAACGCGTTATCTCGGGTTTTGTCCCGATATTCGGAGCAAAAACTGTCAATAATCGCAGCCGGGGCAGGTCGATTTGTGATTAGACGAATTGTTGAACGACAGAACCTGACTTGTCATGATTTCGCAGATTTCCTGCAAGGAGATGAAATGTTGAAACAGGCTGCCGCCATCTGTGCACCTGCGGCATCTTGCGCCCTGTTACAGTTATGAGAAAAATTGAACTGCCATACTCGCCGGACAGCAGCAATACATTTGGCCACCTGATTTCTCTTCCGGGTTTTGTTTTTCTTGACAGTGGTTATCCCAATATTGCACTTGGTCGTTTCGATATCATAGCTGCTGATCCTTACCTTCAGATCGTAACACGCGGCCGAACCACCTCTTGTTTCCGGGAGGAAAAAGAATGGCATACACAAGATGATCCGTTTGAGGTTCTGAAACGGTGTCTTGGACATACAGTTGAATACGATCCATCGTTACCTTTTATCGGAGGCGCTCTCGGTTATTTCAGCTACGATTTGGGACGTTGTATCGAAGATCTTCCATCCATTGCCGAAAATGATCTCTCCCTGCCTGAAATGTCCATCGGGATCTATGATTGGGCCATCGTTGTAGATCACCTGGAACAGAAAAGCTGGCTCGTGGGTCAAGGCAGGGATGAGCGAACTTTTGATGAATGGGATGCCTTGGTTGAGATGCTGCAGGTTCCTGCCGCCGCAACCATCGAACAGCCTTTCAGGGTCGTTTCTGAAACCGCATCCAATTTCACCAAAGAGCAATATGCCAGGGCATTTGATCAGATCAAGCACTATATTTTTGAAGGTGATTGCTACCAGGTTAATCTCGCGCAACGGTTTTCTGCTGAAGTCAGTGGAGATCCCTGGGATGCCTACCTCAAACTCAGAACTATGAACCCCGCTCCCTTTGCCGGCTATCTCGCTTTACCAGATGGTTTTATCCTCAGTTCGTCTCCGGAACGGTTCTTGTTGATTCGGGATGGCTATGTTGAAACCAAACCGATAAAGGGTACACGGCCTCGTTCTGATAATCCAAGGGAAGATGAAAGACTTGCAGATGAACTCAGGAACAGCACGAAGGATCAAGCGGAAAACGTCATGATTGTTGATCTTTTGCGTAATGATATTGGGAAAAACTGCGCAATTGGATCAGTTTCGGTACCCAAACTTTTCGATATCGAAAGCTATAAAACAGTACATCATTTGGTGAGTACCGTCACAGGCAGGTTGGCAGAAAACAGACATGTACTGGATTTGCTCCGGGGTTGTTTCCCTGGTGGTTCGATTACGGGTGCACCCAAACTTCGTTCCATGGAGATCATCGAAGAACTGGAACCGCACCGCCG
>JALSRM010000062.1 GCA_026984775.1 Gammaproteobacteria bacterium | reverse complement strand
GCGGAACGGTTGATTCTCATTAAACATCTCCAACGACAGTCTCGCCGTTTTGAGGAACTGGAAAGGGAGAATGTCATCGACAAGGCCTTGAAAGGGTTTGCCAGAGCTGCCGGGTTTACAACCAGTTGTATCGCCGCCAATCAACCCCAGATGATGCTCAGGCTACTGGAAAAAAATGATGCAAGTGCACTGATAGATATAACCTGATCCAGTGGTCGTGTTAGAATAAGACCTTCGTTTGGATATCAATTCACAGGAAACAGGCATGTTCGATAATCTCTCCAGTCGGTTCAATAAGGTGGTCAAGAATCTGCGCGGCCAGGGCCGGCTGACCGAATCCAATATTGAAGACACATTGCGCGAAGTACGTATGGCGCTTCTGGAGGCCGATGTGGCACTGCCTGTGGTGCGTGAATTCATCGATCGTGTCAGGCAACGGGCTATCGGGCAGGAGGTGGTAGGTTCTCTGACGCCCGGACAGGCGTTGATCAAGGTCGTCAATGATGAACTCATCGATCTGATGGGCACTTCCAATAAAGAACTCAATCTAAAAACCGTGCCACCGGCCGTCGTTCTCATGGCAGGTCTTCAGGGTTCAGGCAAGACCACCAGTGTGGGAAAACTCGCTCGTCACCTGAAAGAGAAGGAGAACAAAAAGGTCGCGGTCGTGAGTTGTGACGTGTATCGACCAGCTGCGATTGAGCAGCTTGAAATTCTTGCAATGGCCATTGGGGTTGATTTTATCCCAAGCCAAACTGGAGTCGATCCGGTCGATATTGCCAACAAGGCGTTGGAACAGGCAAGGAAACAGTTCAGTGATGTTCTGATCGTTGATACTGCCGGTCGCCTGCATGTTGATGATCAGATGATGGATGAGATCAAGCGACTCCATGAGATCCTAAACCCCATAGAGACCTTGTTCGTTATCGACAGCATGACGGGTCAGGATGCAGTCAATACAGCCAAGGCTTTTAACGAAGCCCTGCCACTGACAGGCGTTATCCTGACCAAGGTTGACGGTGACTCACGTGGCGGTGCGGCACTTTCTGTCCGTCAGGTGACAGGAAAACCAATTAAGTTCCTCGGTGTAGGTGAAAAGACCGATGCTCTGGAGCCATTTCATCCTGATCGTATCGCTTCCCGGATCCTTGGCATGGGTGATGTCCTCAGTCTGATCGAGGAAGTAGAACAGAAGGTCGACAAGGAAAAGGCCCGTAAGTTGGCAACCAAGCTTAAAAAGGGCAAAGGTTTCGATCTGAATGACTTCAAGGAACAGATGGAACAGATGCAGAATATGGGTGGCATGGCTAGCCTGGTGAAGAAGTTACCCGGTGTTGGTGAACTGCCCCAAAAGGCTATTGATCAGGTTAATGACAATGAAGTGAAGAAAACTATTGCCATTATCAACTCCATGACACCGCACGAAAGACAGTTTCCAGCAGTGATCAAGGCATCGCGGAAGAAACGCATCGCCGCAGGATCAGGTACACAGATTCAAGATGTAAACAAGCTGCTCAAACAGTTCAATCAGATGCAGAAAATGATGAAACGTATGTCCAAAAAAGGTGGGATAGCCAATCTTATGAGAGGAGTGCACGGTGGAGGTAAACTACCGCCAGGAATGCCATTCTAGAATATCTATTTTTCATTATTGGCTTGCAGTGTTGTAAGAGGCATGCAATTTCCGTAACAATCTGCTCAATCAAGGATGATTCCTTCTCAATACGCAGAAATTAAGATGACTGCGAGCGTCTATGAATACCTTATCGGTTAAGAGGTGCCATCACTTTTTCTCGGAAATAGAGAATCAGATCACTGTCCAAAGGTATAGTTGTAAACTTATCTGGTGTGATGATCGCCTCTTGGTGTAATGAAATGGCTTTGCCTTGCTTATTTAATAATTCGAGCCCATAACGTAGGGCATGCAAATGATTGCCAAGCAGGTAGAACCAGAAACTGTTTTTCCCATCGACAGCGATGGGAAGAACATTTGAAGCTGTTGATCGTGCAAGGCGTGCAATTTGTTTATTCCAGACACCATCATCAATAAAAGGTTGTCTGAAATGTAGGTAAGAGACATTACCTGCAGGAAAGGTGATCAGGCAGTGGCGATCCTTCAACCAATGATAGATTTCACGTATTACAGTCCTGTTTTGAGAGATTGCCTTTTTATCTCTTAAAGGATTCACACCAAAAATAAGCGTTGAAAGCGGATAAATCCTCTTGAGAAACACATTGCCGAGGATCCGTATATCAGTTCGGTATTGGGCAAGATAATCAACCAATATCAACGCCTCCAGTGCACCAAAAGGGTGGTTCGCCACGATAATCAGCGGCCCTGAACTGGGAGGAAGTTCTTTTTTCTTGACACTATACTCAATCTCGAGACGAGAAAGAACGGATCTAACAAAAGTCTGAGGGGGCGATTCCTTTTCGAGCGTTTTGTATAGTGCTGAAAGTTTTTTAAACCCGAGGACCCTTTCAATCGGGGTCCAGATCAGCTTGTTGATTGTGCCGTTTTCAACAAGATGAACAAGATTACTCAGACTGAAGGGATCGGGTGGCAAAAATTATCGGGATGAGAGTTTAGAAAGCAAATAAAAAACGCCCGGTTCACCGGGCGTGTTATGATACCATTTCATTTATGATCTTATTTCAGATGGGCAACGCTGCATTTTGCACCTGAAAACGAACCACAAACTGCAGGATCCTTTTTGCCTGTTGCAAGCTTGCCATCAGCATATGTGGCCATATTATCACCACCATAGGTAAATGTACCCAATTCAACGACGTTTCCCTGCATGTCAACACCGGTTGTCTGACCTAGTTGGGCAGCAATTTCTTCAGACCGCATACTGCTTCCACCTGAAGAAGCACATGAGGCTGCAAAGATCGCGATACCGCAGATTGCACCAACAGTAATTAATGACTTTTTCATAAAAGACTCCCCTTTATTACTATTTAGAATATTATAATTTTAAGGAAGCCGCAGGACTCCCTATTAATAAGAATAAATGACAAAGCATGAGAAAACAATAACCTTGTGGGTTGATGCTGGTTTTTTATTTCTGGTTGGCCTCTGGTGCTGAAATGACTTCCAGAGCACGCAAGACATCGCGGCGACTGATCGCACCGACCAGGCGATTTTCATCAACCACTGGATAACGGCGAAAGGTGGAGTTCAAAAAGAACTCGGCTACCTCGATAATAGGTGTGTTGATATCGATAGTCGTTACATTATGAGCCATATATTCTGATACACGGCCACCGGCCTCGCCGTGATATCCTGCGTTAAGGGCCACTTTCATACAGTCTTTCTCCGACAGGAAACCCACGAGATTTCCATGTTCATCCACGACAGGGGCACCGGAGATTTTCTCATCTATGAGAATATGTATCGCTCTCAATACGTCCATGTCAGGTGTAAAGGTAGTTCGGGTCCTTCCCATGTAATCTTTGACTTTCAATGATGCAAGCATAGTACGAACTCCTAAAGCCCATGATGCAGGCCATTACGTAGAAGCCTTGCATCCACTACTCATGACAGGAATCATGGATCAGAATGGTTGCGGGCTTCCTTCTTCTTTTTATTGGGACATGCTTCTCTTTCCTGCCTGGAACAGGCGCAATCACTTTCAAGACCAATCTGGTTTAGACCACCGCAACTGCCTTTGATTTCGGGGCGGCCGGCAATAACGCCGATAGCCATGGCAAGTATGGCTATACCGATTACGAGAAAGGAAATAAGAAAAACAGTCATTGTCTATCCACCAAAATCATCAAGGAAGATGTGGTCACGCTCGACTCCGAGATCTTCCAGCATGCTGATTACTGCAGCATTCATCATCGGCGGTCCACACATGTAGTACTCACAATCTTCAGGAGCAGGGTGATCCTTAAGGTAATTGTCCCTGAGTACATTATGGATAAAACCGGTGTAGCCTGTCCAGTTATCTTCTGGCATGGGTTCCGAGAGGGCAACATGCCATTCAAAATTCTCATGTTCTTCTTGTAATTTGTTGAAATCATCAACGTAAAACATTTCTCGAAGGCTGCGTGCGCCATACCAGAAGGTGATCTTGCGTTTGGTTTTGATACGACAAAGTTGATCAAAGATATGTGAACGCATTGGAGCCATACCCGCACCACCGCCGATAAAGACCATTTCATTGTCGGTATCTTTTGCAAAGAATTCACCGAAGGGTCCAGCAATTGTAACCTTGTCACCCGGTTTCAGATTGAAAATATAGGATGACATCTTGCCCGGCGGGATATCATTACCCGCACCGGGTGGCGGGGTGGCTATCCTGACGTTGAGCATGATGATTCCTTTTTCGAGAGGAAAGTTTGCCATGGAATAAGCACGGGTCACCTCTTCATTAACAATAGACTCGTAGCGCCAGAGGTCGAATCGATCCCAGTCATCACGGTATTCCTCTTCTATGTAGAAATCCCTGTATTTGACATGGTGAGGCGGGCATTCAATCTGAATATACCCCCCCGCACGAAAATCAACATTTTCGCCTTCTGGCAGTTCGAGTACCAGCTCTTTGATGAAAGTTGCCACGTTGTGATTTGAACGTACAGTACATTCCCACTTCTTGACTCCGAAGACTTCTTCAGGAACCTGGATCTTCATATTCTGTTTGACAGAAACCTGACAGGATAGGCGCTCACCTTCAGCAGCTTCACGTTTTGTAATGTGTGATTCTTCCGTAGGCAGTATAGAGCCACCTCCTTCAAAAATCTTGACCCGGCACTGTCCACAAGTGCCACCCCCACCACAGGCTGAAGGAACAAACAGTTCGGCGTCTGCCAAGGCACCAAGCAATTTGCTACCAGCAGGTGTATGAATGACTTTTTCGTCATTGATGACAATTTCTACATCACCTGTTGCAACGAGTTTATTTCTGGCACTGAGGATCAGGAAAACCAGTGCCATGATGATCAGTGTAAAAAGGACAACGCCAAGCAGTATTTCCATTAGAGTTGAATTCCCGAAAATGCCATGAAACCAAGTGCCATCAGGCCTGCGGTAATGAAGGTGATTCCCAGGCCCTGCAGGCCATCAGGTACATCAGAGTATTTCAGTTTCTCACGGACCCCGGCTATCGCGGTAATCGCCAGGGCCCAACCAAAGCCACTACCTACTCCATAGACCATACTTTCAGCAAAGTTATAGTTCCGTTCTACCATGAAGAGCGTGCCACCAAGAATGGCACAGTTAACAGTGATCAATGGAAGAAAGATCCCCAGTGCGTTATAGAGAGCAGGGGCGTATCGATCCATTGCCATTTCAAGGATCTGAACCATGGCAGCAATCACTCCGATATAGCTGATGAGGCCAAGAAAACTGAGATCAACATTCGGTAGTCCAGCCCAAGAAAGTGCACCTTCTTTGAGCAGATATTGATAGATCAGGTTATTCGCTGGAACGGTGATGGACTGGACCAGAACAACTGCGATACCCAGTCCCAGTGCTGTCTCGATTTTTTTTGATACGGCAAGGAACGTACACATACCCAGAAAAAAGGAGAGGGCAAGGTTTTCTATGAAAACTGAGCGAATAAACAGACTGAGATAGTGTTCCATCAGACGACCTCCGTGCGATGAACCTGATGGATCTGGTAATCTGGTGCCTCAACCTGCTCCTTCTTCCAGGTTCTGATCGCCCAGATTAGAAGGCCGATGACAAAAAAGGCGCTGGGTGGTAGAAGCATCAGGCCATTGGGGATATACCATCCGCCTTCGCTGGTGGTTGTCAGGACAGGATAGCCAAAGAGCTTACCTGAGCCGAGCAGTTCCCTGAAAAACGCGACAATCATCAGGATAAGGCTGTAACCTAGACCATTGCCCAACCCATCGAGAAAACTCAGAAAAGGCGGGTTTTTCATCGCGTAGGCTTCGGCACGTCCAAGCACAATGCAATTGGTAATGATTAGTCCTACAAAGACGGAAAGTTGTTTGCTGGCCTCATAAGCGAATGCCTTGAGGATCTGATCCACGACGATAACCAATGACGCGATGATGGTCATCTGTACAATAATTCGGATACTTGATGGAATGTGATTTCGGATCAGACTGATACAGGCATTTGAACAGGCAACAACCGAAGTCAGCGCAATACTCATGATCAGTGCGGTCATCATGTTGGTCGTGACTGCGAGAGCAGAACACACTCCCAGCACCTGCAAGGTGATGGGGTTGTTATCGATCAAAGGATCCAAAATATTGGATTTTGCTTGATTACTCATTTTGTCTTATTCCTGGAACGAAACTTTTTCAAGAAGGGACCAAAACCGTCTTCTCCCAGCCAGAATTTAACCATATTTGATACCCCCCTGCTGGTAAGGGTGGCACCAGAAAGACCATCAACCTGATATTCCGAACCGGAAATTCCGGCAACGACTTGGCCACGGATGACTTCAAATCTCAGATTTCCCTTATCATCAAAAACTTTTTTCCCAATCCATTTGGCTTGCCATTTGGGATTGTCAACTTCACCACCAAGGCCGGGCGTCTCCGCTTGTTCATAAAACTTTATTCCTTTGATGGTATTAGCATCCTTTTCAAGAGCAATAAACCCATAAAGGGTAGACCACAGTCCATAACCATGGATCGGAAGGATGATCTGTTTGATCTCATCACCCTCGCGAAGAAGATAGACCTTTGCATATTTAGAACGGCGTCCAATCTTTGCAATATCCTTTTCACCAGGTATTGGAACTCCAAGGGCCGGATCAGCAGCGGCTTTACGTTGATCATAAGAGTCCGGATCGATGTTGTCGACGTATTCCCCGGTGTTCAGATCGACCACCTTGACGTCAAACTGTTTGAACTGCTCATCAATATTTTTCCCTTCTGGATTGATGCCCGCGACTGCAAGGATATTCTGTTTTATATCAGCTTCCTTGTTTTTGAGCTGTAATGGTTTCAGCGCAACTGCTGCAGTGGAAACCAAGATCGAGCAGATCAGGCAGAGTACTAAGGCAACAAAAACCGTCTTTTTGGTGCTGTCGTTGGGCAGGCTAAGAATCTCAGCAAAAAAACTTTTTTTGTGCATATGTTTAGGGCTTTGATTCTGGGGTTGATCAGGCATTGCGATTCATCCTACGTCTTACATTGGCTCGAACGACAAAAAAATCGATTAGCGGTGCAAAGATATTGGCAAAAAGGATTGCAAGCATCATGCCTTCAGGAAAGGCTGGATTGATAACCCGAATCATGGCGACCATAAAGCCTATCAAAAAACCGTAGATCCATCGGCCCGTATCGGTCATCGAGGCAGTCACAGGGTCAGTAGCCATGAAGATCATGCCAAAAGCAAAGCCACCGAGTGTGAAGTGCCAGTACCAGGGCAGAGAAAACATCGGATTAGTCTCACTACCAATCATATTGAACATAAGGACGGTCAAGACCATGCCAATGAAAACGCCCAATATGATCCTGTACGAGGCAATGCGGGTTATAATCAGAAACAGACCACCCAGCAGTATGGCAAAGGTGGAGGTTTCACCAATCGAACCCGCCATGTTTCCAAGAAAGGTCTGTTGCAGGGTAAAGCCGGCTTCCTTGATTGCTTCAAGACCACCGGAGGCTGCCAGACCAAGCGGTGTTGCACTACTGTAACCGTCGATAGGTGTCCAGATACTGTCACCGGACATCTGGGCCGGGTAGGCGAAGAAAAGGAAGGCACGACCGGTCAGTGCAGGGTTGAGGAAATTCTTGCCTGTTCCACCGAAGACTTCCTTTCCTATCACGACACCGAATGAGATTCCTAATGCCACCTGCCACAATGGGATTGTCGGTGGCAGGATCAGAGAGTAAAGCATAGAGGTAACAAGAAAACCTTCATTAACTTCATGATTTCGGATCGCTGCGAATAACACTTCCCAGATTCCACCGGCAACTAGGGTGGTTATGTAGATTGGCAGGAAAAAGAGCAACCCGATAAACATATTTCCGAGCATATTGTCTGGATCATAGTCAATACCTAGTACACTCAAGAGTGTGCCGCGCCAGCCTTCCAATTGAGTCATACCCATCTCAGTCATGGCGATATTGGTTTGATAACCGGTATTCCAAAGCATCATTAGGATGACAGGAAATGTTGCCAGAACCACATAACTCATCGTTCGTTTGAGGTCGATCCCGTCGCGCACATGGGGAGCATGCCGGGTGACATCGGGAGGTGAATAGAGAAAAGTATCGATCATTTCATAGACCGCAAAATACTTTTCGTAAGGGCCTCCTTTTTGGAAGGAAGGCTCTATCTTGTCAAGGAGGTTGCGCAACGCTTTCATGCTTATCCTTCTTTTTCGATTTGAGTCAAGTTTTCTCGCAAAATTGGACCGTAGTCATATTTTCCGGAACAGACAAATGAACACAGTGCTAGATCTTCTTCATCAAGCTCTAGGCAACCCAGTTCCTGAGCCGTGTCTGTATCTTTGACCAGGAGTGCTCGCAGCAATTGGGTTGGCAAAATATCCAGTGGCATGACGGCTTCAAAGGTACCGACTGGAACCATCGCTCGGGGACTGCCGTTCTGGGAAGTGTTCATATTGAACTCCTTCACACCTAACAACTTCGAGATAAAGACATTGAGAGCAGAGAATTTGTCCTTGCCAGGTTTGATCCAGCCCATAAACTCGCGCTCAGTACTCTCTTCGATTACAGAGATCTGGTTATGAAACCGGCCAAGATAGGCCGCCCAGTTGGAGGCCATGTGCCCTGAAAGAACTGAGCCTGAAATTACCCGTGACTGTTTGTGTTCAGTTTCTCCCTTGAGAAGATCTTCGGTACTGGCACCCAGACGGGTTCTTAAGAGGCGAGGACGTTTGACCATAGGGCCACCCAGCGCGATCACCCGTTCGGTCCATAGCCGGCCTGTGGTGAAAAGTTTGCCGAATGCGATCACATCCTGATAACCCAGGTGCCAAACGATCTTGTCTCCCACTACAGGATCGAGGAAATGGATATGCGTCCCGACCAGACCTGCAGGATGGGGGCCAGTAAACTCGTGGACTTCAACACGCTCAATGGAAGAAACCGGAATATTTGACTGATTTGCTTTGCAGACAAAGATCTTGCCATCTGTAAGGCGGGTTAGAATTTCAAGGCCATGATTGAAAGCCTCTTGCTGTTCGTTGATTACGATCTCTGGATTGGCCGCCAGTGGGTTGGTGTCCATCGCGGTGACAAAGATAGAGGCCGGGGTTGAGTCGGGATCCGGGCATTTACTGTAAGGCCGTGTTCTGAGTGCAATCCACAGCCCGGATTCAATCAGGTTCTTTTTGACATCTTCCCGCTTAAGACGCCCGAGGGCAGAGGAGTCATACTGTTTGAATTCGACTTCTTCGTCCCCATCCAATTTAATGATGACAGACTGGAGAACACGCCGTGCGCCCCGATTGATGGCTGTGATGATACCCGCAGCTGGAGAGGTAAAGGCGACACCTTTGTTTTTTTTGTCCGTAAAGAGTGTCTGGCCGAGTTTGACACGATCACCTTCCTTGACCTGCATAGTCGGCTTCATGCCGATATAGTCATTGCCAAGGATGGCGACAGTGGTGACATCTGAAACGTTGTCAATCTTTTGATCAGGTTTACCCGCAATGGGCAGATCCAGGCCTTTCTTGATAGAAAACAGCATTATTGTTGTTCAATACTGCAGAGATACAGTATTGGATAACTCCCTATTATTCCCCAAGTTGAACAGGAGAGGATTATAGTCTCTGTTTGCTCATGATGACAGTAAAATGTCGCCTGTTTGAGACAATCTTTAACCAGTTGTTTCAATCCAGCGACTAAGCCAGGGGTGCGACATTATGTCGCATTTCCTTGTTTCCCCAATCTTCTTATAATCCTTAAGTTATTGATAACAGATTAAAAATAATTAACAGATATAAAGAGGGAGAGCATGCACCAGGCGCTTAAAGGATTATTAGTTCTATTTATCGGCAGCATCATCCCAACATCGGTCTTTGCTGAGCATACGCAATTACCCGAAATGGATGTCTATGGCCAATCACGCGGTCTTGATCAGTATTCTATCGGACCGGGGGTAATGCCAGCGGGAGCACCAGATGCCGCAAGCTTTATGAAGCGCGTACCTGGCGGAGCGGTCAATGACAATGGTCCGATCAGTGGACAGGTGCAATACCGGGGTATGTTCGGACCACGTATGAATGTGTCATTAGATGGTACTTACCTCGAATCAGGCGGACCAAACTGGATGGATCCCCCCCTCCATTATGCCCCGCAGTCATTATTAGAATCATTAAACCTTACACGAGGAATTTCCTCGGTGAGCACCGGTACAGGCATCGGTGGATACCTCGAAGCAACGACCAAGTCCAGCCATTTCACGGATAGCCCGGCGTTTGGCATTCAGGGAGACGTGAATGCAGGAGGATCTTCTGTCGATGAGGGGTATTCTCTGGGAGGGGTGATTGGTGTTGCCAATAATCAACACCGGTTTCATATCGTTGGGAGCCATGAACAGGCCGATGATATGGATTTCGGTAATGGGCGTGTAGGCGGAACTGAGTTTGACAGGAGTAACTATGGGCTCGGTTATGGTTTCCGTCAGGGTCAAAATGAATTCAGTCTTGATTATCGCCATACGGATACCGATGGTGCAGGCACGCCAGCATTGCCCCTGGACATCACCTTTTTTGACACGGATCGTTACTCTGGCAAATATTCAGGTCAGTGGAACAGCTTTGGTTTTGATGTCGCGATCTATCATACGGATATCGAACACCAAATGAATAATTACCGATTACGTCCAGCGCCAGATTTCTCAAACCTTCCATTGCCTCCTTTCTTGGGTACTGATCGTCGTTTCGTCAACGCCGACAGCGCGGATACGGGTTATTCATTCAAGGTCAATTATGCGATAGGTTCCGGTCAAATCACTTTTGGCTCAGATGGGCACTTTGCCGAGCATAACGCGACGGTCTTTGATCCAGATTTCAAGCCATTTTTTGTCACTAATTTTAATAACGCCCGTTATGATACCTATGGCCTTTTTGGAGAATGGAAAGGTTCGATTACACCCAAAATATCAACTGAACTGGGGATACGTTATCAACATGTAGAAACGGATGCCGATCAAATTGATGCCTTTCCTGCACGGCTTGCTGACATGGGTAATACCATGCCGCCGCCTCAAGCAGTTCGCGCTTTGCGTAACCGTTTTAATGCAGCCGATCGCAAACAGACAGATGACAATATAGACGCCGTCGCAAAACTCAACTATCAGCTAAACGCCGAGATGAAGTTTGAACTGGGGTTTGCCAGAAAAGTCCGCTCTCCTTCCTACATAGAACGTTATCTGTGGATTCCACTGGAGGTCAATGCCGGACTGGGTGATGGTAATAATTACGTGGGTAACATAAACCTTAAACCTGAAAAATCCCACCAGATCGAGCTGGGATTCGAATGGCGTACTAATCGTTATTTCATCAGCCCGCGTGGGTATTATCGCCGCATTGATGATTATATACAGGGTGTCCCCGTTGAAATGAACGCGTTTAACATGCCTGTTATAGGGGTCAGTGCAAATGCGAACGGTGATCCGACGCCATTGCAGTTTGCCAATGTAGATGCCGAAATCTATGGTTTTGATATGGATTTTGGTGCGAGTCTTACAGACTTTTGGCGAGTGGATGGAACCATCAGTTATGTGCGTGGTAAACGCAGGGATATAAACGATAATCTGTTTCGTATATCACCGCCCAATTTAAGGCTATCCATGACGCATCAACGTGAAAACTGGTATGCCACCCTTGAAGGCGTCTTTGTTGATCGGCAGGATCATATCTCACAAACAATCACCTTCGATCCGGCAAATCCAAAAAACACGAATGCGGAAACACCGGGATATATTTTAATCAATCTGTTTGGTCAGGCTGATATATCTGATTCTTTATCGCTTTCTTTTGGGATTAATAATCTTCTCGACAAAACGTATACCGATCACCTCAGCGGATTTAATCGGAATACAAACAGTGACGTACCTGTGGGAGTTCGGTTGCCCGGTGCTGGCAGAAACGTTTTC
>JALSRM010000061.1 GCA_026984775.1 Gammaproteobacteria bacterium | reverse complement strand
TTCTGGTAAAAGGTGTTGAAAAGAATTGGCAAACATTCATAAAAAACAATGACATAAAGCATAAAAGCCTCTATAATGGTTGAAAACTCTCACCAAAGAAAATTCAATCAAAACAAAGGCTTTTATGCATTACAAGAATATCAAGCTCCTCGTCAGAAAACAACTGAAAAATCAATATCCAAACTGGCATCGTCTCAACAGGAAGATGAAAAAAGAAATCGCCCGTAAAGTGCTGGCAGAGGTTACTGCTGAATATGATTTCAAGAGTGATGTTTCTTCCCCGGTTTCAGAACTGTTGGGCATTGAACAACAGGTTTCCCCAGCAGGCATATTTACCTTGGACAAAATGGCACGTTTTGTCGACATGATCAATAAAAACAGTATAATAAGGTTCAGTAGCTATCAGCGATCACCCTTGTATATCAAGGACGAGGAACTTCGTAAAATTGACGCGCTGATTGATGACGGGGTCATTAACCGACTGTTGTCTTACGATGGATACAGTCCGGCCATGCGTGATCTTTTTCCTGTCAATTTATTCCGTGCCGAACTGCTCAAGGCAATCAAGTATCCTGAGATCAGTTATCGTAAATTCTGTACAGAAGAATATTTTGGACTTGATCGTAAGCAAAACCGTGTTTTCTGTGGCCTGTCATTGAGCAGAAAGGAAATGATCGATCACACACAGCTCAGTAAGTTCCGCAGCTCACTCTCCTTCACTCAGCAGGTTAATCTACTGGTGTATATTCTTCACCATTTTAACAAGTCCGGCCTGCTTGGAGATAATATTCTTCATGGTATTGATTCTACAGAACTGGCAAGTGACTGTAAACTTCCCTTGGCCACCCTTGATATAAATGGCAAGAAGATCCGTGTGTACAGGGACATAGACTGTGACTGTGGTAAACGGCGCAATAAGCGGGACAAGTCGGTGTACGTGGTCGGCTACCGCCTGCATACCCTGACTGTCATTGATGCCGGGACCGGCCATAGTTTTCCCCTTGTATCTTTACTGGCACCTGCCAATCACCATGACAGTCATTTTCTCTCCTTTCTTGTTCATTTGGCGCAGGCGATGGGTATTGAATTGCAGCTAATTACTGCAGACGAAGCCTACCATGATAAAGATGGTTCTCTGTTTAAGGAAACAGGGGTGATCGTAACCACTCCTCCTTCCTCCACGGTCTTAGTACCGGAACACGTTGATCCTGACAGCGGTTCAGTCTACTGCCATGCTGAGTGTTCTGTTCCCATGGTTCACCTGGGAGTTGCCAAGGAAACACATGAATATAAATGTGACGTTCATTCTGATACTTGTCCGTACTCCAGGACCTGTCCACGTTACCGTTTTATACCCATTGACAAAGGATTGTTCCAACGAATTCCCTGGCATGTTGAATCGTTAAAACAGGCACATGAGATTAGAAAGAACTGTGAACGTCCCTTTAACCTCTTAAAAAATCAAACCGGGCTTGAAACGGTACGAGTGCGCAGTCAGCAGGCTACCATGGCTCGATACACATTTGCCAATATTGCTGTTTTGCTGATTAAAATGGCTGGCATGCGAAGAAAACAAACTTGTGACAACCCGCAACAGATGTCGATACAACAAGTACAAAAGGCAGCTTAACTGATTATAACGAATTAATATTACGACAAATTACCATCCATATCTATTTGATTGCGAATAGTTATTATTCTTGAAAATAAGCTTGCCAAACCGAACAGGGATACCCTTGAAGGGTTTAAAATCCAAAAAACGACAGGCAAACCTTTGAAATCAAGATAACGATAACGGTGAGCAATCAAAATAAGCTGATTTTAGCAGCTTCATTGAACTGAAATTGGGCGTCAGAAAATACTTTTCAACACCTTTTACACGTCCTCAAAATATCCGG
>JALSRM010000060.1 GCA_026984775.1 Gammaproteobacteria bacterium | reverse complement strand
ATGTGCGAAATGACTGTTCGAAAACCCAAGACCATTGTTCTACATTAATTTTCTCATAGCGTATTTCAACATCAACATACCAGTTCTGTTTGCAACGATGTATTTTTTCTTTTTCAGAGCTCATAACTATAAATATACCCCAAAAGTGGGGTATAACACTCTGTGAAAATACCCCATTTTCGGGGCATTTCTACGAAAATTAGCTGTATAGCCTTGATTTAATACGACCATGTTGTAATTATACGCCAATAAATGGATGAGCAAATTACACCACATGGAGGGTGGTGATCATGTCTGAACAACCCCGCCTTTTGGATCAAGTACGTGACCGGATCCGTTACAATTACTATAGTATTTGTAACGGAAAAAGCGATAGTGTTTAAGTGAATCGTTTCAGTTTTTTTCGTATCAACCGTTGAAAAGGGAGACACAAACATTCAATGGAACTCCTCATGATCTGGGAACCATAGATCAGTTTCACCCGGGAAACAAAAGGAGTTAGAAACAGATTTTTTGTAAACTACAAACAACGATTCTCAAGCGTTTGGTTTCTGTTGGGTGAGGAAAATATGAGAATGAGAGGTCAACAAATGAAACCGGTTGCAGCCATTTCGGATAATTTTCACTGCCATACTTTTTGTGATTCCAAATCCAGAGATTAGTTGAAGCGACGGTTTGATCTTCTACCGTTGCCTCGACACCATCTTTGAATTTGATTCTGTTTATGACGACTCTTTCCAGGTCATCGTAACTGCGTAAACTTCCTCACTTCTCCTCAGCGCACAGGCCGAGCCTGAACAGAAAAGTATTTTTCACTCACCTGCATTTTTTCTCACTAAAATATCTAGTCGTGAATCGGGGTTATATTCAGAATCAAAATTCTACGAAACGATTATTCAGGTTGGATGTGAGTACGGTTTTGTCTGGAGCAAAACGATGCTATACACATACCTTGTTTTTTTATTTATTTTCTGTTGTCTTCTTGTGAGGCTGCATAACCTTGACAAGGTTGTCGCCGGTTAATCTTGGCCATGCAGCTATTAGATAGATCATCATGGACCAGACCGTAAGTACTGCTGCAATATAGAGGAGGACATAGCCCACGGTAAAGACGGGCAAATTGCCGATGGAATCGCGGTAAACCAGGCAGAAAATGGCGATCATCTGTGCTGTCGTTTTGACCTTCCCAAGCATGGAGACAGCAACCTGGTTTCGTGCACCGATTTCTGCCATCCATTCACGTAGTGCAGAGATGGTAATTTCACGACCGATGATAATTGCTGTTGGAATGGCCAGCCATATCGTGGGATGTTGTTGTAAGAGGACAACAAGTACGGTTGCCACCATAAGTTTATCAGCGACCGGGTCAAGAAATGCGCCAAGAGGTGATTCCTGTCCAAGACGCCGCGCCAGATAACCATCGAGTAAATCAGTAAACGCTGCCAGGGCAAAAACGATAGCAGCAACGTTATATGCCCAGGAAAACGGGAGATAATAGACCACGACAAACACTGGAATTAGCATGATGCGTAGTATCGTCAGTATGTTGGGTATATTCATTCGTGAAATGCCTGATAAATTTTTTCGGCCAGTTGTTTACTGATACCTGTAACCTGGGTCAGATCACGGACACCTGCTTTTGCAACACCCTGTAATCCTCCAAAATGGCGGATCAGATTCTGTCTTCGTTTCTGGCCTATCCCTTCAATGTTCTCCAGTGGAGAGACACCTCTTTTTTTATCCCGTTGTCTCCGATGCCCAGTAATGGCAAACCGGTGTGCCTCATCACGGATTTGCTGGATCAGATGCAATGCTGGATCATCGGCGGAGAGTGATATCGTAGCGTGCCCGTCTGAAAGTACAAGGGTTTCAAGTCCGGCTTTGCGTCCCGGCCCCTTTGCCACACCGATGATTGTGACTTCACTGAGCCCCAGATTTTCCATTACCTGAACCGCCTGCGCTACCTGCCCCTTGCCACCATCGATCAATAACAGTTCTGGTAGTTTCCGCTCTTCCTTCTGGAGACGAGCATACCGGCGCTCAAGAGCCTGGTGCATGGCGGCATAATCATCGCCTGGTGTGATCCCTTTGATATTAAAACGACGATATTCTGACTTTAACGCTCCTTCCTGATTGAATACTACGCAGGAAGCAACAGTCGACTCTCCATGTGAATGACTGATATCAAAGCATTCGATTCGTTTGATCGCTGTTTCCATTCCCAGTGTTTCTGACAAGGCTGCATTACGCTTTATCTGACTGCCGGTTGCGGACAGCCTCTGAGCCAGAGTCAGTGACACATTCTGCCGTGCCATTTCCAGCCATCGCGCATGTTCACCGCGAACCTCTGTCCTGATCTCGACTTTGTGACCACAATAATTTTCAAGAACCTGGGCGATCAACTCCCGGTCTTCCAGCTGATGACTCAAAAATATACTGGCTGGAAGATCCCGTTCTCTGCGATTAGAGAGATAGTACTGAGTGATAAAGGCTGTCAGCATTTCTTCTTCCGAAGATTCCCTTGTATGTGCCGGGAAAAAGGTCTTATTACCAAGATTGTGTCCGCCACGGATGAAAAACAGGGTGACGCATCCCACCCCTTCCCGTAATTCACAGGCAACTATATCAACATCTCTGTTTCCTGAACTGATATATTGTTTCTGCTGCACCAGTTGCAGGGCGTTGATCTGATCTCGATAGTGAGCTGCAGATTCAAAATCCAGACGGGAAGATGCTTCTTCCATCTTGTCGGCAAGAATATTGATCACATCCTGATTTCTTCCTTTGAGAAAAAGGCGTGCATATTCAACGTCCTGCCGATAGTTTTCTTCATTGATGAATCCAACGCATGGTGCGCTACATCGATTGATCTGATACTGCAAACAAGGCCGGCTGCGATTTTGGAAGACGCTGTCTTCACACTGCCTGATTTGAAAAATTTTTTGTAGTAGGTTCAATGTCTTGCGGACTGATCCTGCACTTGGATATGGCCCGAAATACTCGCCTTTTCCCTTACGAGCACCGCGATGAAACATCAAACGGGGCCAGATCTGATCACTGGAAAGATAGATCCAGGGATAACTTTTATCATCCCGCAGCACGATATTGTATCGGGGTCGCAGTTCCTTGATCAGATTGTTTTCCAGGATCAGGGCTTCTTTTTCAGTATGGGTGATGGTCACCTCGATCGCGGCAATTCGGCGGACCATCGATCGGATCTTGGGCGAATGTTGTTTGGAGCTTTGAAAATAGCTGGAAACACGATTTTTAAGATTTTTTGCCTTGCCCACGTAAATCACGCTGCCCTTTTCATCGAGCATTCGATATACACCCGGCTTGGTGGTCAATCTGCGACAGAATTGTTTTGGATCAAAATTACTCATTTCAACAACGAGTCATTTCCAGTATCTCTTTAACCCGATCGAAAACTGCCAGAAACATCGCCTCTGTGAGGCGGCGGGTCTGTGTGTTGTAACGACTGCAATGATAGGAGTCAACAAGCCAGTGTTTCCCAAGATCGTGTTCGTTGCCATGGCCGAATTTATACTGACTCAGTTTATGCCCGGTGGCTTTCAAAATAGCATTATGGGCAATGCTGCCCAATGCCAGAATCACAGCACCAGGTGGTAATCCTGCGATCTCATTTGTAAGGTAAGGATTGCAGGTCGTGATCTCTACTCCCGTCGGTTTATTCTCTGGCGGCAGACACTTCACTGCATTGGTAATGCGGCAATTCTTCAGTGTAAGGCCGTCCGTACAGTGACTGGAAACGTCTTGGTTACTGTAACCCTTCAAAAATAATGCCTTATAGAGTAGTATTCCAGCAAAATCTCCGGTAAAAGGTCTGCCTGTTGCATTGGCACCATGCTTTCCAGGAGCAAGACCAACGATCAATAACTCCGGATCATCCGCTCCAAAAGGCGGGACTGGTTTGCAAAAATAGTCCGGGTGTTCATGTTTTACTTCCTGGAGATATTCGGCCAAACGCGGACATTTTTGACAATCGGGATTAAAACATGTGTTCATCAAACAATTAATTAATATGGTTTATCAACCAAACACTTGCTACAATCCATAACAAGCTGAGTAAAAAAATAAAGCTGGATAACAATAACATGAGGAGAGGGTGTGCACATGAAAAAAGTTTCCGTTAAAACAATCTTTCCCGCGCTGATCCTGGCCGGGGCCGTTTCAAACGTTTTCGCAGCTGGCTTTGCCATTTCCGAGCAGAGTGTCAAAGGCTTGGGCAGCGCCTTTTCAGGAGGTGCCGCTTCTGCAGATGATGCTTCTACTGTCTGGTATAATCCAGCAGGGATGACCCGCTTTTCAGGAACGCATATCAGTGCAGCCCTACACGGCATCTTTCCAAATGCAGATTATACCGATACAGGGAGCATTCTGAACCCTGGCTTGACCGGTGGTACACCTGTCCCACTGACTGGGAAAAACTTCGATAGCGCAAAAAATGCTATTGTCCCCAACTTTTATATGACGCACAGTATCAACGACCGTATAAGCGTCGGTTTCGGTATGAATGCGCCCTTCGGCCTGGTGACAGACCATGATGGTGACTGGATCGGCCGCTACCATGCACTGCGTTCTGATGTGGCAACTGTCAATCTGAATCCATCTGTTGCCTTCAAGGTGAACGATCGATTTTCAGTCGGAATCGGATTCAGCGCACAGTATATCGACGTCAAGTTGAGCCAGTCGGTTGACATGAGTGCCGCCTGCCTCAGTGCAGCGAGTAAAGGATTGGTCCCACTGTCCACTTGTGCAGGTCTCGGTCTGACTACCCCTGGTAATCCGGCAACTGATGCACAGAGTCGCCTAGAAGGGAGCGACTGGAGCTTTGGTTACAACATCGGTTTCCTGTTTGAACCCATGGAAGGCACTCGCTTTGGTCTACACTATCGCTCACATATCAAGCATAACCTGGATGGGGCGGTTGAGTTTTTCCACTCCTCTCCAGCAACTGCAGGCTTTGCTGCAGCAGCAGGCTTGGTCAATCAACCCGCTTCAGCCGGACTTGATCTTCCAGAGTCTGTTTCAGTCAGCGGATTTCATCAAATCAACTCAAGATGGTCAGTCCAGGGAGATATTACCTGGATGAAATGGAATCGTTTCAATGAACTTGCTATTACATTTGCCAATGGCAGAGACTCAGTGACCCCTGAGCAGTGGGATAATACGCTGCGCTATGCTGTCGGTACCACATTCGCAATGAATGACAAGTTCACACTGAGAGGTGGAATTGCATTTGACGAAACGCCTATTCCAAACAAGGAACTGCGTACTCCGCGTATTGCAGATCAAGATCGTATCTGGGTTGCTATCGGTGGAACGTATCACGTCTCAGACACTATTTCACTTGATCTGGGTTACACGCACATCTTTGTCGATGATCCACAAATTGACTATGTGAGTAATTTCCCTTCAACCCCGCACTTTGAAGACAGCTCACTGCTGAAAGGAACATACGATGCCTCTGTTGATATCTTTAGCGTGCAGGCGAATATAGAATTCTAGAATACCCGTCGCTTCATAAACAAAAAAAGCCGGCAAAGCAAATTCTGCCGGCTTTTTTATTTGCAAGGTTGTGTCAGACAGCTTCCAGATCAGGCTCGATCTCTTCGTCGAACTCGTCAAGCGCAACAACATTTTCTGAAGTCGTTTCAAGATCAACAACCTCCTCTTCTTCTGAATCCTGCTCGATGGCTAATTCTGCCTCTACTTCAACTTTTTTTTCGTTGGATTCATCTGTAGTTTCACTGACCTGATCTGTTTCTTCCGTAATCTGATCTGTGTCGACTTCAGACACACTCTCTTCAGTACCAGCTTCTGCTTCGAGCACACTTTCTACAGTCAGTTCCAGTGTCCCTTCCATATCATCATCTTGCTCCGTTACAGGTTCAGTAATTGAGTTTGAGGATTCATCCGAAGTATTTCCGGTATCACTATTTTTGTTCGCCTCTTCTGGAGTGTTCTCCTTGTCTTTCTGAAGCACCTCGAGTACCTTGCCTTCGCCCTTTTTGTCAAAAGTGGCAGTATATTCAGCCAAAAGTTCATCCATGACCTTTTTCGATTCTTCAAGTTCCTTTTCAAGGGACTGGTTCTGTCTCTGCAATGCTTCAAGTTCTTCACTATCTACAGAAAGATCAGCAGATAGTGCCAGATCAGCATAGGGTTTGACCATCTCTTCCAGACTGCCGGAAAGTTTCGAGAATTCACTGGCATCCCGGTTGACGTAGACGGAGATTAGGGTTTTATAAAAAGCCTTTTCCCGGTTGAGAAATTCATCAACCGCGGCTTCCAGTTCTTCCTGCTCCATGTCGTAACATTCGCCGAAGACCTGAAGCAGGGATTCACGACGACCCTTTTCATTTTTCTTTACGTTCTTGACCAGTTCCTCTGCCGCTTTTTGATCGGCCTTCTTACCCTTTTTCATTCGTAGAAAAATGAAGATTCCAGCCAATAGGATGACAATGGCGACTTCAATACCCGTCGCCATGAATAATAATTTCATCGTTTCCTGATTCATAAATCGTCTCCAGGGTCAGTAGGTTTACTTTTACGTTTTTTCATAAGAAACCAGAACCCACCGATCAAAATAAACAAAACGGTATTGAAGATTGCAAGGTAGGTCCCTATCGTTTTCCAATCTACGGCTTCTTCCTTTGAGCTTTCATCCCCATTCTCAGCGTCCTGTGAAACCGGTTCTCCAACCGTCAGAGAATCAGAGGCTAAAGAGAGTTTTCGACCGGACTTGGTTGTAGCCTTGACTTCGAGATCAACTTTGTACTGTCCAGGTTGCGGATCCTTGATTGTGATCAGCCAATTGATCCCTCGCATGGATACGACACCCGGGAGACTGCTCTGTAAACCGTCTGGTGCTGTAATGTGAGCCGTTACCTTGAATGTCTTGAGATCGATCAGATCATTATCGGGTATGACGTGTATGACATAGGCTTGCTTTCCAGTTGTTTCATCAAAAGCTTTGATTTCCGTATCAAACGCTTTTTCATAAACATCGATCGTTTTCTTGAGTTCGCGTTTGAATGTCTTGCCATCCACAATGATCTTAAGCTCCACCTTCCCAGGCTCGAATGTATTTCCCACTGTCTTGACAAATTCATTCTCGCCATTACGTTCTTCCATCTTCCAAACTTCCTTTATCTCACCAGAAGAAGATTGCACAAGTTCCACATCGATAAGCTTGTAGAATGCATTCTTTGCAATCTTTTTCCCTGCAGCAGTGAGCCAGAATTTGTAATCGAGGGTCTCTCCCTTGAAGAGACTGTTTGGTAGTTCAGTGGCGTGAAGTTTGAGTTTTGTTACAACCATGACTCGATTGTCCGGATCGATATCTGCATCGATCTTCCATAAACCGGGTACAGGATGCTTGATTGTGATCAGGTCGTAGCCCTGTTCCTTTAGCCAAACTGCATTTTTTGGTCTGCTTTCATAAGCAAAAGGATTTCCCTCAGGAGGAAACAATGTGGTGGGCTTACTGTCACTGTTCCTGAAGACCAGGAGCGTAAATTCCTCGATCATTTTGTCGATGGTAAACTGGTTGTCTTCAAGTGGAACGGTGTCTCTCGGAGTGGATTTTTCGAACATGTGCAAAAAGACGCGCTGCAATTGATCCGCACGGGTCACCATCTCCGACGATCCATCTGTGCCTACGGCCAGCGCATCCATGATCTCGAGATCCGCATTTTCAGACAACGAAATGGCGTGTACCGTGACGCTTTTCCCTTGAAGATCAGGCAGTATCTGATCAAGAATCCGCTGACGAGAAGCTTCCGTTTTGGATTTGTCTTTGGAGACATCCACCATACCATCCGTCAAGAAAATGATATTTCGCTTGATATCCTGACGGGTTTGCTTCCAGTCTTTAGTTACCTCTGACAGCGCGTTTTCGACATCGGTGAACATATCCCTGGAAGTGATCTTCTTTGCCGCTTTATACGCCTTTTTTTTCCATTTCTCATTGACCACACCGTACTTTACCAAGGGTCGGACTTTGGTTCCGAATGTCCATACACCCGCTTTTGTACCTTGAGGCAAAAGACCGATGAGTAATTTCAATGCAGGAATCCGGAGATTATCTGGGTCATTTTTCTTCATACTGCCAGAAACATCGATGATCACACGAACATCGTTCTTTGTTTCTTTACTGACATGATCACTCCCCGCCATGCTGTTCATGCTCAACAGCATGGTGATCGAAAACACCAATGTTCGAATTAAACCCTTCATTATTTCCATACATCGCAACGTTTCTGTTGTTAATGGCGGCCAGTACACAAGAAGCTTTAGGAGACCTCAAAGATATTTAACTGGCATATTTCTTGCTCTAGCTGGTTTCGTTGATCCATCAGACTTTTAGAGGGAGGAAGGACTCTTGAAACGTACTATTCCATCGTCTTTTGCACGCGCCATGGTTCTGGCACTGTTCCTGCCAGGTCTTGCAACCGCGGCCGATATCCAGATTTCCCAGCTCGTGGATACGCCGGATCCCGGCATTCGCGGGGGTGAAATCACTTATTCAACATCGGTTTTAAACGGGACAAACGATACTGCCAATAATGTGGTTTTGACCCTTCCTCTCCCGGCTAGCACAACGATCGTTGCCTCAAAACTGGATCCGTCTTGTTCCCACGATGGAGGGACGCCGGGGACTGTGACTTGTAACCTCGGCAACATCACCGGAGACGGGCTTGGAAACCCTGTCATCACGATCAATACCACCATCAAAACAACGGCTGCGACGGGTAACACCATTGCTGTGACGGCAAACGTCTCTTCCGACTCGCCCGACAGTAACTCAACCAACAACAGTGCGACTCAGAACACCACCATCGATGATGGCGCTGATCTGACGGCCACCCTCACCGACGCCGCCGATCCTGTAATTGCCGGGGGTCATGTTTCCTATACGGTGACCATCGATAATCTCGGCCCCAACAACGCCTCAGCGATCACCGTTACCAACACCCTGCCCAGTGATGTGACATTCGTCTCTGCCAGTGGCAGTGGATGGTCGTGTTCCAATGCGGGCCAGACGGTGACCTGTACCCGTGCATCACTCAATAGTGGAGTAACAGCACCTGCTCTGACCATCACCGCGCAGGTTACCGGCGCCATCACGGGTACAATCACCGACTCAGTCACGGTCTCATCGACCACCGGAGATCCCGATCCGAACAACAATACTGCCACCGAAGATACGGTCATCAGCACAGGGACCGACTTGGCGATCAGCCAGTCGATCAGCCCAAACCCGGTCATTGGCAACCAGACTGCAACGTTCACACTGAGTCCAAGAAACAACGGCCCTTTTGATGCTAGCAATGCTGTAGTCACCAATACCCTACCCGCGGGTTTCAACTTCACTGGCGTCAGTGTCACCGGTTCAGGGAGTTGGAGTTGTAGTGAATCAGGCGGCACCGTTACCTGTAATCTCGCCAATTTCACGGTCGGTAATAGCGACAATATTGTCATTTCCACAACAGCACCGGCGAGTGGTTCTTTTACCAATACGGCGAACATAAGCAGTGGCACCGCCGATCCGATCAGCACGAATGACAGTAGTTCTGCCAGCGCCACAATTGTGCCCGATGGTGCTGATTTGGCGATCACTAAAAGCAAAACCCCCTATCCGGTTGTTGCTCAAGGCTCTCCAATCAACAGTTCCATCAATGTGACAAACAACGGTCCTCAAGCTACCTCCGGGACCATCACAGTCACAGAAACCTTGAATGGGGAAACCTATGTTTCTGCATCAGGCACCAACTGGTCTTGCTCAGCCAGCGGCACCGCACCCAATGAGACGGTGACATGTGCCTATTCGGGCGCTCCAGTGGCCTCAGGCGCCTCGACACCGGCGCTACAGATCACCACCACGGCCACCAATGCCGGTACCTTGACTAACACTGCCAGTGTCTCCGATGTGGGTGGTACCACCGATGGCATTCTCGCCAACAACACGGTCTCCGCCAGCACCACCAGTACAGCGCAAATCGCTGATCTGAGTATCACCAAAACTGCGGATGCTGGAGGTGACTCCACCCTGACGGTGACAGAAAACACAATCACCTACTCGCTGACTATCACCAATAATGGTCCCGACTCGCTGGTCGATGTAGCGGATGGCACTATCGATGAGGCGGTTGTCGTCCGTGATACGATTCCCAAGTATGTTTCAGGTGTGGTAGGGGCAACACCTAACACCACCGGTATCACGGTGACCAGCAGCAATCCGGACTTTGTCTGCACTACCGGCTCCACGCTGATCTGCCAGTTGAAAGATGGAGCTACTTTTGCCAATGGCCGGTCGGAAACCTTCACCATAGAGGTCACACGACCCATACACAGTGGCGTCTCCCTCAATACGGCAAACGTCTATTCTTCCGTTCTGGGTGATAACAATTCGTCCAACAATACGTCGAATCAGACCTCGATCACGGTGGACCCCATCGCCGATATCGAGCTAACCGCGAAGACCATTACACCTAATCCGGTTCAGGCCGGGACAGAAGCGACCTACGTCATTTCCCTGCGCAACAATGGTCCATCCAGCGCCGAGAACGTGACACTGCAAGATGTCTTCTCTCCACCGGCCGGACGCAATTACACCGTACTTTCGGTTACTCCGAGCTCAGGTGGCAGCTGTCAACCCTTCGGGGCCAACGCCGCGAATACTCTTGACTGTACCTTTGGCACGGTCCCGAGAAATGGCACCCGCTCGGTCACCATTGTGATACGGCCGGAATGGGATAGCGGAAACAACACCTGGAGCATGAACAATACAGCGACGGTGACAACGACTACTGATCAGGGTGCAAATGCCAGTCCTGACTCGAAAACGGCAACCCTAAACGTGGGCCAGGCTGATGTGGATCTATTGGTCAACGATACGGACATGGCCGATCCGGTGGGGTATTCACCAGCACCACCTTCGGGCTCACTCGATAATATCATTGTCTATAAGATCGAGATGACAAATCGTGGCCCATCACTGGCGACCGGTGTAGTCCTGTCCGATGTAATGACACCCAAAGCAGGCAAGCAACTTACTTTTCTGTGTGACGATGCTGGCGCCTCCAGTTGTACTGTGGGTACTTCAACCTGTGACAACACGAGTGTTTCCGTGACCGGTCCTGCATCACTCACACTGACCTGTCCCCAAGCCGACATGAATGCAAACACCACCCGGACACGTTACCTCTTCTTCAAAGTAGATTCGGCGCCGGATGCGGCCGGTGATACCCACAACAACGTGGCCAGTATCAATTCAAATGAAGACGATTCCATCCCCAGCAACGACTCGGAGAGTGAAGCCACTTCAGTACGTTCCAAAGTGGATGTAGGCGTTATCAAGACCCCGTCACTGTCCACCGTAGATATCAACCAACCGTTTGACTGGAATCTGGTAGTGTTCAACAACGGCCCTGGAATCAGTGAGCAAACAGTACTGAGCGATACCCTCCCCGCAGGAATGGTATTAACAGGCACCCCAACCACCAGTATAGGCAGTTGTACCGGCAGTATCGGCGGCACCTCGTTCAATTGTACTATCGGTACACTGAACAAACGGGCAACCGCGGGTGTAGCCGATGGCAATGATGTTGCTATCACCGTCCCGGTCAAGGTCACGAGCTGGCCTTCCGGTGGCTCGCTCACAAATACAGCCTCCGTCACCACCTTTGGTGTGGACAGTGACAGTAGCAACGACAGTGATTCCGGGACCGTCTCGGTACAAAAATCCTCCATCGCCGGGTTCGTCTATGCAGACAACAATGACGATGGCAACATGACGTCTGGAGAAACGGGTATCAGTGGCGTCACCCTGACCCTCACCGGCACCGATCGTTACGGTAATCCCGTCAACCAGACAGCCACCACCGATGCCAGTGGTGCCTACCTGTTCGACAATCTGCCGCCCAGCGACAGCAACGGCTACAGCATCACGGAAACCCATCCATCCGCCTTTGTCGATGGCAAGGAAAACGCCGCCGGGACGATCATCCCCAACAGTAATACGACGGATGTGATCAGCAACATCGCCTTGGCATCAAACACTGCACTGACCGGTTACCTGTTTGGTGAACTGGGCGTCAGTTCTACCACGGCTCTGCTCTCGGGTTATGTCTATAACGACGGCAGTGACGATGGCATACGGGATCCTGAAAACCCCGGCATTCCCAACGTTACCATCACCCTGACGGGCACACTGGATGCCGGTGGCACCGTCAATTTGACGACAACCACCGATGCCAATGGTGCCTGGAGCTTCCCCAACCTGCAACCGGGAACCTATACAGTAACGGAAACCCAACCTTCTGGTTATGACGATCACATTGATACTGCCGGTACAATCAACGGTGTCGTTACAGGCACGGCCGGCAATGATGTGATCAGCAATATTGTATTGCCGGCCGGAAGCATCGGACTTGAATATAACTTCGCCGATTCCAATACAGCGATCACCGGTTTTGTCTATGTGGATGCCAATGACGATGGCATTAAGGACAGTGGGGAATCCGGAATTCCCGGTGTCACCCTCACCCTGACCGGGAACGACACCAATGGTAACCCGGTCAATCTGTCCACGACAACAGACAGCAACGGTGCCTACAGCTTTACCGGTATTCTTGCCAGTGACAGCAATGGCTATACAGTCACTGAAACCCAGCCCACGGCCTGGGCTGACGGCAAAGATACCGTAGGCAATGCCGGCGGGACGGCTGGCAATGATGCCATCCACGGCATTCTTATCGGGTCCTCTACCCGGGCCAATGACTACAATTTCGGCGAGCTTGGCGCGGCCCTTGCCGGCATCGTCTATAACGACAATGGTGACGATGGCCAGAAGCAGGCTTCCGATCCGGGTATCCCCGGTGTCACCCTCATCCTGACAGGAACCGATTTGAACGGCAATCCGGTATCACGCACCATGACCACCGATGACGCTGGCCATTACCGTTTCGATAACCTGCCGCTACCGGATGGGAACGGTTACACCCTCACGGAAACCCAGCCTGCCGGGATCAATAGCGGCAAGGAAAATACGAGCAATGTGATCACCGGCATCACCATCCCCTCACCCGGCATTGAAGTGGATGGATTCAACTTTGGTGAAATCATTCCCCCCGCACAGACCGCCAGTGTATCGGGCAAAGTGCATGATCGAGACAACCCGAATCACACCTATGCCGGCTGGATTGTGGAGATCCTGCGCAACGGGGTCGTCGTGGCCTCCACCGTCACCGATGCGGGTAGTGGTTACCGCTTTGACGGCTTGCAACCAGGTACAGGCTACACCATCCATTTCCGCCATCCGGAAAGTCGGGCCGTCTTCGGCGTTATTGAAAATGTATCCTTGACGGCCAATACGGAACTGCCGGATCAGAATTTCCCGCTGGATCCGTCTGGTGTGATCTACGATTCGGTTACCCGTCAACCGGTTCCGGGTGCAGTCGTGACCCTGTCTGGGCCTCCCGGCTTCAACCCGGCAACGGATCTGATCGGTGGCACAGGCAATGTGAGCCAGACCGTGGGATCCGACGGCATGTACAAATTCCTGCTCAACCCCACGGCACCGTCTGGCACCTATCGCCTGACCGTGATCCAGCCTGCAGGTTATCTCCCGCCGGTCTCCACCAATATCCCGGCACCATGTAACGGTCCGCTGGCCGTGGGTGCCACACCGGATCCGGCACTGATCCAGCCCCAGATAACGGCACCACCCGACAGCAGTAACTTTCATGATCCGGCCGCCTGTCCGGCGTTGGGTACTGCAGGTACACAGTATTATCTGAGCTTTGATCTCAGTCCGGCATCTGCAGACGTGGTCAATAACCACATCCCGCTGGATCCGGAAGGCCATGTGACTGGTCTAACCGTTACCAAGAGTACGCCCAAGGTGAATGTGGTCCGTGGGGATTTGGTTCCCTACACCATTCGCATCACCAATCATCTGGCGACACCGATCACAAATATCCGCATCCGTGATCAGATCCCGCCAGGATTCAAATACGTCTCTGGTTCGGCCACCCTTGACGGACAAAAGACCGAACCCCAGATCAATAGCCGAGAACTCACCTGGCCCGCCCAGGATTACGCGGTCGGTCAGACCCATGAAGTCAAGCTGGTCCTGGTGATCGGCTCGGGCGTCAGCGAGGGTGAGTACATCAACCGTGCCTGGGGTGTCAACGGTACAACCGGCGTGACTGCCACCCAGGTAGCTGAAGCAACAGTGCGGATCGTGCCTGATCCCACCTTCGACTGTACCGATCTCATTGGCAAGGTCTTCGATGATCGGAATACCAACGGCTATCAGGACCAAGGTGAGCGTGGACTGCCCGGTGTTCGTCTGGCGACAGCAAGAGGTCTGCTGGTCACAACCGATGCCGAAGGACGCTATCACGTCCCCTGTGCCGCCGTACCCAATGAAATGCACGGTTCCAACTTCATTATGAAGCTGGATGAACGCACCCTGCCCTCGGGCTACCGCGTGACTACGGAAAACCCCCGCGTTGTCCGCCTGACCCGTGGCAAACTTGCGAAACTCAACTTCGGCGCCGCCATCCACCGGGTCGTACGGCTCGATCTGGATAACCGGGCATTTCAAACCGACGGTGCAGATCTGCGTCCGAACTATGAACAACATGTACGGAAACTGCAGAAGATTCTTGCCAAAGAACCGTCTGTGCTGCGTCTCGCCTATGCCGCAGACGGCGAAGACAAAAAACTCATCAAGCAGCGTCTCAAATCATTCCGCAAGCACCTGCAAGCCCTGTGGAGTGAATGTGACTGCAATTATGAACTGATTATCGAAAACGAGGTGTTGTGGAGTCGATCGACAACCCGGGATTCGGCTGTGACAGGGAGGGCCAAATAATGAGTTACATGATCAATCTTAACCAACCGATCCGCAAGACACGTCTGGCTTTTGCCATCAGTCTGGTGCTGGGGCTTCCGGCACATGCTCAGCCTGGTTCGGAACATCCCCAACTGAGTTGTCCGGTGGATGGTACAGAGTGCGAGAGCACGCTGCGCGGGCGAATCAATGACGACAGCCGTGTCGTACCCCGCAAGGCGAAGGCAAACACGGAAAGACGTCTTCCCAATGAGACGATCACCCTCCACGCCTTGCCTGCGATAAGTAAATCGTCAGAACGCACCCTGACAAGCCGGGTCGAGGAAAAAGCGGTCTATACAGATGACCGTGACGCACTGCGTTTCCGATCCGGATATGCGGATATCGATACTGCCGGTGCGCTTGATCAGTTGATCGACCGCCTTAAAGGCAAGAAGAATCTCCGCCTCCGGATCATCGGTCACGCCGACAAACAACGTTTGAGTGCGGCGACCCAAAAACGCTTTGCCAATAATCAAGAGCTCTCCGAGGCCCGAGCCCGTAATGTTGCCCGCTATCTGCAGGAAAGACTTGGTCTTTCCAAAGAAGCCGTCAGCTTCGAGGGTAAAGGTGACAGTGAGCCCCAGCAGCCCAATCCACAAGGGCTGCCCCGCCCTGAGGATCGCCGGGTGGAAATCGAGATCTGGTATGACGACGAAACGGTGGTCGAGGTACCTATTGAAGGCCCCTCCATGAACCGGACGCTGGTTTGTGAAAATAAGATCACCGCTGTCAGTGCAGCAGGAGAAGATGGCTTCCGCATCAGCATCGATGGTGTTCCCGTCGATAAACAAGAATCACCCTATGATGCCGATCAGCAACGTTGTACCGACCTGGCCTTGGCCAAGAATCAAGTCCAATTGCAGTACGACAGCAACAAAATGGTCGAACCGTTCTTGAACATCACGGCCACACCGGCTACAGCTGTGGCTGGTGGCACTGTCCGGTTTCAGGGATACAGTAATTACATCGGCTGGATCAAGAAGGCCGAGGTCCGAATCTTCAAGGCTGGGGTTTCCCGTCAGGCAGAACCCCTTGTGGTGATACCTCTGGATGACAGCCTGAGCGGATCATGGACCGTAGCTGACCACTTGCCACAGAAACTGCACTACCGTTTGCGCGTCTATGATGCCCAAGGTCGTTTTGACGAAACATCGGCCCTGCGATTGTGGATCACCGATCGCCAGCAACCCGTAGGTGATGAAGCCATGCCGGATCAGGAGTTGCTCGCCGGTTATGGTGAGAATCATCTCGCCGTCTATAACATCAACCTGCAAGGTGGCACACTGACCGTCAATGGCCGTGACATTCCGGCGGGTCATGAGGTTTATTTCATGGGAGCCAAGCTGCCAGTGGATAAAAATGGACGCTTCGTCGGCCAGCAGATCGTGCCTCCGGGGGTTCATAATGTCGAGGTGGCCGTGCTCGACCCTGCCGGCAATGGGCAGCTGTTCTGGCGTGAGCTGAAAATTGCAGAGAACAACTGGTTCTATGTGGGGATTGTGGATTTCACCCTTGGCCAAAACTACACCACGGGACCCGCGGCGATCGTCACCAACGATTCTCAGCATTTCAAAGACGGTGATGTTTATGCCGATGGGCGCCTTGCCTTCTATGCCAAAGGCAAGTGGCGAGGCAGATACACCATCACCACCAGCGCCGATACATTTGAGCAACCGGTCGAAGATCTGTTCAGCAACATGGATCACAAGGATCCCCGCGCATTGCTCAGGCGGCTGGATGAGGAAGATCACTATCCGGTCTATGGAGACGACAGCACTCTCGTCGATGATGCGCCGACTCAGGGCAAGTTCTTTGCCAAGATCGCAGACCAGAAATCTCACCTGATGTGGGGTAATTTTCAAACCCAGATCACGGACACCGATTTTGCTCAGGTAGAACGTGGGCTCTATGGTGCCCAATTGCTCTGGAACAGTGAAGCCCTCACCACCCAGGGTGAACGACGAACCACCCTCACCGGATTCGCCGCCGAACCGGGTACCCTTGCGGCATGGGAAGAGTTTCGTGGTACCGGTGGATCACTCTATTATCTGCAACACCAGGACATTACCCGTGGTTCAGAGCAGGTGCGTATCGAAATCCGTGACAAGGATTCCGGTATCGTCCTCGCGGTCAATCACCTGGCGCCGGGTCAGGATTACGATATCGACTCGATTCAGGGTCGCATCCTCCTGACTAAGCCACTTTCCTCACTGGCGGATGACAAACTGCTGGTCCGAGACGGCGGGCTTTCCGGTCACCCGGCTTACCTGGTAGTGAACTATGAATACACACCCGGGCTTTCCGAACTAGACGAAATGGCCTTTGGCGGTCGTATCAGTCACTGGTTCGGCGATCACCTCAAACTGGGGCTGACCGCCAGTCATCAGCAGCAACAGGGAGAGGATCAGGACCTGCACGGGGTGGACATCACTCTGCGCAAGACTTCCGAGACCTACCTCAAGCTGGAGGTAGCCAGGACTGACGGCCCAGGTGTGGGTGGACGCTCGAGCAACACCGGCGGCTATGACTTTGGTAACATTGCCCAGGATCGCAGCAGCGGTATCGATGCAGAAGCCTATCGGGCAGAGGCTGCGATCAAGCTGAGTGATGTGGGCATGAACAACGACGGAATCGTGACTCTGTATGGACAGAAGCGCAATGCCGGCTTTTCTGCCCCAGGTCAACTGACACAGTTCGATACCGATCAGTTTGGAGGCAGTCTGCACTCACCCTTGGGTGAGAAAACCGACCTGACCCTTAAATTCGATTACCGGGATGAACACGGCGGACTCGATACCCGGGCCGTCGAAGCGGATATTGCGCATCAGATCAGTAACCACTGGTCACTGGCTGCCGGGCTGCGTAACGACCGCTATAAACAGGGCAATAACCTGCTCATCACCGGTCCCTACTCCAATACGGAACAGGGCGACCGCACCGACCTGACTCTGCAAGCCGATTATGACAGCCAGAACAACTGGACACTCTATGGCTTCGTTCAGGGAACGGTGAACCGGGACGATGGTCGGCGGGCCAATAACCGTTATGGCATCGGTGGTCATCGTCAAATCAATGATCGACTCGAGTTGCACGGAGAACTCTCCGGTGGTAACGGCGGCCTGGGTGCCCAGGTGGGCAGCGACTACCGGCTCACAGATCGCTCCAACCTCTATCTGGGGTATGAACTTGATCCGGATCGAACCGACAACCTGTTCCGTGGCCGCAACGGTCAATTGGTGACCGGCATGAACTACCGCTACAGCGATGCCTTGAGCCTCTTTGGTGAGGGCCGCTATCAACATGGTGATGCCGCCTCAGGTCTGACCCATGCCTACGGTCTCGATTACGCACCGACGGATAACTGGACCTTCGGTCTCAATTTCGAAACCGGCAACCTCACCCAGAACGATGGCAGCTTCCTCGACCGTACTGCAGTGGCACTGACGGCCGGATTCCAGAATACGAAAAGTAAATTCGGTACAGCACTGGAATATCGCGATGACGAATCGACTACGGATCACCGAATCAGCTGGCTGATGCGCAACAATCTAGGCTACCAGGTCAACCCGGACTGGCGTGCACAGGCACGACTGGATTTTGCCTTCAGTGACAGCAACCAGGGATCCAGCTTCAACAGCGATTACGTAGAAGCTATACTGGGACTCGGGTGGCGGCCGATCAGGAACGACAAGTTCAATGCACTGTTCAAATACACCTACTTGATGGATCTGGCACCTTTCGATCAGTTCACTGCATCCGGGGCCCAAGGCCAAAACCAACAGCGCAGCCATGTGTTGTCCGTAGATGCGCTCTATGACCTCAACGAACGCTGGACCATTGGTGGCAAATACGCCTATCGCATGGGTCAGCTGAGACTGGGACGTGATTCTGGTGAATGGCTGGACAGCGAGGCACACCTGCTGATAGGACGTGTGGACTGGCATGTGGTACGGCAGTGGGATTTCATGCTTGAAGGCCGTATGCTGGATTTGACTGCCGCCGATGATCGTCGCTTTGGCGTGGTCACCGCGCTCTACCGGCATTTCAACGAGTACATGAAACTGGGTGTCGGTTATAACTTTGCCGACTTCTCAGATGACCTTACCGATCAGGATTACGATGCCCATGGCTGGTTCCTGAACGCAGTAGGTAAATTCTAAAGAGAAGTCCTTCCTGAAAACCCAAAGCCCTGATCATCGATCAGGGCTTTGTCATATCCGCACCAAAACGACATTTTCACCTTCATCATTATTGTTCTCATAGAACTTTCCGGAGATATAACTACCCAGGTTGGAAAGGTGAAATTCCCCCTGACCGACACCAGGAATTCTAACCCTGATACGCTTTCCCTTGATTTCTCCTTCTCCGATTCCATCGGGAGAAATCACCTTGAAATGTTTTTTTATCCGTCATCTGCACAAGATAGATCACACCTTGCCGATCACGCCATACTCCACTGATGTCGATGAACCTGTGATTTGAATAAAACTCCCGACGTGTTCGATCGGTCATTGAGGAATTACCGGTAGATGGTCCATCCATCGTTTTAGATGGTCGTGGCAACAGTCTTGCCATTTTCTGCGTCAACCGAGCGGGCTTCTTATTCTGTTTCTTTATCTGTGTGAGGATCCGATTGGGTACCGGCCTCTTTGTTCACGGTCGTTCCTGCCCCTGAGCCTGCACTACTTTGATCGGTCTCTGCTCTTTCTTCCGGTAAAAAATGAAACAAACCGATGATAACAATGATCAACATACCGAGAGCAAGCAGGTATTTTGGACCGGACATGGTTTTACTTTTCCGCCAGCCTGTCTCTCTTGCTGAAATGGATTGTTGCGGTTTTATGCCATCAATCCTATCCAGCCGTGCCATCAATTGATGAAGGTCATAATCCCAACGTCCTTGTCGATCACTCAAATCATGCGCCTTCCGCTGGAGAATTGGCTGAAGTGATTCCGGCAACGCTTCTGCGGGCGGCCATTGTGCACCTTTGACAGTCACCGGTATCACTGGAACCCTGCGTTTTAATGCTGTTTCAATCTCTACCCTGACAAAATCTTCTGGATTATCCAGACGTCGTTCGCCCTGACGGTTTGTCATCGTTGACCAGTGCGGGCCAATGACCGCGATTAGAACCTTGCACGATGAAACTGCCTCTTGGATCTTGTTGACAAAATTGTCACCTGCATCAATATCCTCCAGGTCACGAAAGATACTTTCAGACCCATAGCGCGCTGACAGATCCTGTTCCATCGCACGGGTAAACCCGGCACTGTCCTGACGACGGTAGCTGATGAAAATGCTGCTCATGCCAAATGCCTTTATAGAAAATTGCTGAATAATCCTTTCTTGACTTCTGAAGCTACTGCATGACCGATCGCTTGCAAATCATCGATGTATTCCACTGAGTCAAGCCTCTGTACCTTTTCCGGTTTCAAATCGCCCAGATTCAGCTTGCTCAAACCCTGCTCCGTCAGCTCAGCATTGAACCGCAGGTAGGTGAACAATCTTGGATTGACTGGTCCCCTGAAGTTGGGTTTTTCATTGCTGCAGATCAGATCACCGACTTCAAGATCCAGTTCATCACCATGCAGACATTTTCCAAAGGTGCGACAGAGAAGATCCTGTTCGTTGAGTGCAGCACACATCAAGGCAGAGGGTATCGAGGATGCATTATAGAGAAGGTTCATATCTCCAGGAGCCAGATCAAGATTGGCAGCCGGACTGGTACCTGTGCCGACCGAAACGATCAACATTCTGTCTTCGCCAGTATCCCAGCATAGGTTATAGGGCTCAAGCGTGGCCATCAGAAAGGTTTGAAACGAGGGATTGTTATACATGGTGATGCCACCATCGACGAAGACAAAATCCTGATCGCCCACAGAGACTTTCTCCGGTGGAAAATAAACCGGGGCCGCCGTACTTGCCCGTACCAATTGCCACAAGGGGATGTTGAGGTTGCAGTCGGTACGTCCTGGATCATTGAACCTAGCCTCTGGATTATTGCTGATCGGCCAAGGTGAATCCGTACTGGCGTTGCGCATTACCATCATCAGCAATGTCTTGAGTTCAGGACTACCGAGAGTGGTTTGTTCACCAAACTCCTGTAACAGAATCTCTCGCAGTGCTTCATCCTCATATTTATATTTGAAGCGTTTCAGCAGGTTAGCCTTATCAAACATTTTTTCGCCACTTTCCACATAAAACCGACGGATCTTGTCGACTGGCCAGCCTAGAGACAAGGCCGCAGCTATGATCGCACCCGTGCTGGTGCCGGAAATATAGTCAAAATAGTCTGCCAGGACAAAGTCCTCATCTTGGTCAAGTTCCCTTCGGAGCATATTTTCCAGTTCGCCAAGGATCTCAACAGTGATCATGCCACGAATGCCCCCGCCGTCGAGTGCCAGGATCTTCTTCTTGCCGGTATTGGCAATTCTTTCCTGCGTAGGCATGCATCATTCCTCAAAGAAGAGTTGATTTGTATCAAGTATAGTCACATATCCCGATCGTTGCCGAATACTTCTGATCATGTGACGGGTTCCACCGGGACCGTCCCCTCCCTTTCCATCCCATAAACAGATAAAATTTACCCTTTCTTTTCCGAAAGAAATTGCTCGCTCCAGCATCCACAGATTGCATTTTTCATAGGGGTTTTCATCGACAGGCAATTCACCCAGTTCATCCTGCATATAGTAGACACGAGTGTTGGGGTGCTCCTTGACCTTAAAAAACCGTTGTTCCCAATCCTGATCAGCAAACAACACTGATCGTTCTAGAAACTCCGGAACAGGAAATGGAAGTCTCATCTCAAAAGATAAACCACGATCAAGACAAGCTTCAGCAAACAGTAAATCACCACCGCAAGCACCACTGCTGATTGCCAGATCATCTGCCCCAGCATGAAGTTCCTTGAGTGTCTTTTCAATAGCCTTGCGGGCAATTTTTTCCTTGTCTGCAGGAAAACGGGGCACGGGCCGATCCGGTGCATCGATCATGTGACCACTGAACAAAAAGACCTTGCCCGTTTTTTTCATGATTTATAATATTGTCCTGACTCTCTTCAGCTTAGAGATCAGAACAAAGAAGATCAAATCAGATTCTGCAAGGAGCCTCTCTTTTAGAGACTGAATCTTTATTGATTAATTTGATCTCATGAACAAATCAATACATAACAATTGCAGATTTACAGATATCAGTTTCAACAATCCGATCAACTCACCGCCCATACCTACCTGAAGTAAGACGACGAGATCTTCGCCCATGCCAGCATCTTTCCACGCCTGTTTCTGTTTAAAAAGATGGACATCCCTATCCTCAAGAGACCCAAGGGATTGTCTCTTGACAAAAATCATGTAAGGGTGTCAGGTAGTCGAGCAGATTTCGAAAATGCTGCTGTTACTGGTAGTGGTAAGTTTAGCAAGCAGCATAAGCGAAATACCTTTTATTTAATTATGAATACAACTCCATCTTCTGACTGGACACTAGACGGGAAATAAAAAAATGACGAAAAAAGTCATCATTATCATTTTGGCTATTGTTTTTGTCGCCCTGTTTTTTTATTTCAATTTGGATCAGAGAGTAACCTTGGAGAATTTGAAATCCCAAAAACAGGAAATTATCGATTTTTATCGAGCAAGACCGCTTTTCACAATGGCAAGCTACTTTTTGGCCTATGTAATCATGGCTGCGTTATCTCTCCCCGGTGCTGCAATCCTGACCCTTGCTGGCGGGGCAATTTTTGGACTGTTCATGGGCACACTTCTGGTTTCATTCGCATCCTCGATTGGTGCAACATTAGCTTTCTTGATCGCCCGTACCCTGCTGCGAGACAGTATCCAATCAAAATTCTCTGACGCTCTGGAGCCTATCAACAAGGGAATAAAAGAAGAAGGGGCCTTCTACCTCTTTACTTTGCGCCTTGTCCCCATATTTCCCTTTTTTATTGTTAATCTAGTAATGGGACTGACGCCAATCAAAACATCTGTATTCTACTGGGTCAGCCAAATTGGCATGCTGGCAGGTACAATTGTTTATGTAAATGCAGGAACACAATTAGGCAAGATTGAAACAGTGTCAGATATACTGTCCCCTGCTCTGCTCGGATCTTTTGCACTTTTAGGGGTTTTCCCATTGTTGGTAAAAAAAGTATTGGCTTTATATAAACGAGCCTCTGATTAATTGAAAAGTTTATAAAGGCACTATCAGCCAGCTTCCCATGTGGAGCGCGGCAATTGCTCCGTACAGTCATTATTAAACGAACCATAATTAGCTGCAATTCGCACCTTAATCCAGCTAATTTTCCCTCTGTACAGCTCTTAACAAAATTAATCGGAAGTCACGAAGCAAAGAGGTGAAGCTTGAAGAACTATAAAAAACCAAAAAAATTCGACCGTGATATCGTTATTATTGGTGCCGGTGCCGGAGGGCTCGTATGCGCGCTAATTGCAACAACATTGAATGCCAAGGTCAGCCTGATCGAAAAATACCGAATGGGCGGTGATTGCCTCAATACCGGTTGTGTACCCTCCAAAGCCTTGTTGCGGTCGGCCAAATGGCTACATCAGACAAAACGGGCACAGGCGTTCGGCTTCAAATCCGTGGACGTGGATTTTGATTTTGCCGATATCATGGATCGGGTCCAGCGCGTCATAAAAACTATTGAACCTGCCGACTCCGTTGAGCGATACACCGAACTCGGTGTGGATTGCATCCTTGGAGAAGCCAGAATCACCTCACCCTATACTGTTGAAGTCAATAACCGGACGCTGACGACGCGTAATATCATCATTGCAGCAGGTGCCCAACCCTTTATTCCCCCTATCCCTGGTATTGAAAAAATTGATTATCTCACTTCGGAGAGTGTATGGTCCCTACGTGATCAACCGGAAAAACTGGTCGTTTTGGGTGGTGGTCCCATTGGCTGTGAGCTGTCACAGGCCTTTGCCCGCCTCGGTAGTCAGGTCACTCAAATTGAGATGCTGCCCCGGATAATGGCGCGTGAGGATCCTGAAGTCTCTGACTTCATCGAGAAACGCTTTCGGGCAGAAGGCATTGATGTCCGTGGTAGTCATGCCGCAAGGGATTTTGTAGTCGAAGGTGAAAAACAATTTCTCGTGTGTGATCACCAAGGTGATGCGATAAAGATTGAGTTCGATCGGTTACTGATAGCGGTGGGGCGAACTGCCCGGGTGGAAGGTTATGGACTTGAAGAACTTGGAATCAAGCTCACTGCGCGCAATACCATCGAAGTCAATCACTACCTGCAAACCAACTATCCCAACATCTTTGCCGTGGGTGATGTGGCCGGTCCTTATCAATTCACACATACCGCATCACACATGGCGTGGTTCGCCACGGTCAATGCCTTGTTTGGGGGATTCAAGAAGTTTCGGGTGGATAATTCCGTGATTCCATGGGCAACCTATACCGATCCAGAGGTGGCACGCGTCGGCCTCAATGAACAGGAGGCCAAAGAGAAAGGGATCGATTATGAAGTGACACGCTATGATTTACGCCACCTCGATCGTGCCATTACAGATGAAGAAGCCAATGGATTCATCAAACTTCTGACAAAGCCGGGCAAAGACAAGATACTTGGAGTCACGATCGTGGCCGATCATGCTGGCGAGCTGATCACAGAATATGTTCTCGCCATGAAGCAGAAACTTGGAGTCAACAGGATCCTCGGCACGATCCACATCTATCCCACACTAGCCGAAGCCAACAAATATGCCGCGGGCGAATGGAAAAGAGCGCACGCCCCACACTGGCTCTTGAAACTCTTGGAACGTTATTTCAGTTGGCGTAGAGGTGCTTGAAGGAAAATAGAAGACGCCTGGGTTAATCGGAATTACCTAAAAAAAGACCCTGACCGTAATGGCCAAGGTCGTTGATAGAAGATCCGAAAATTCAGCCCTGTTTACGCCGGCCAATTCCCAGTAATGCAAAAATACCTGTACCCAGCAGCCATACAGAAGCAGGCAGTGGTACCGCGTTCAGAGTGTTGGTCACTGAACCGCTGGTGGCGTCGATATCAGATGCACTGTAGAGAAGATTTCCAGAGGCGTCACGCAACTCGAGGTTATAGATATCTCGGTGGGTACAACAGGCCAGATCATGTTGGTTTGTTCCAAATATGGTGATGGAATCCAGCGCGCTGGGAGCCGCCAAGGTGATCTTGAGAAACGAGGTGTGATCATTCTCGTTTGAATGAAACATCTCCAACAGTGCCGCAGCGGGTGGTGTAACCCCATCAATGGTAGCTGATGGACCTACGGTACCTGGCCAGTTGGAAGATCCAGTCGCCGTTGCACCCGCAGAGGCAAGCGCCAGATCATTACCAGTTCCTGATTCTGAAGCTATCACTTCAGAAACCTGTAACCAGCCGTCTGTGTTCAAGGCCGATGGGGTGATAAGAATCTCGCTGACATTGATGATCAGCGCCTTGGCAGGAACGCCAAACAGCAGTGTGCAACCGATCAGGGTTGCTTTCAGTATCGAACGTTTCATATCGATTTCCCTCCCTTTCAAAATCTACTTTAAAGAAAGTGTATAATGTTAAAAATTGATAATCAAGTGGTTAGTAATAAAAGGGAATAATTCACTATAAGATTTGTAGAAAGAAAATACCTTCCTTCGTTGTATTTCGAATTGAAAACAAGACCATCAACTGGTTGATTGCGAAGTGTCTTCCCCATTTGATGCGTCTAGGGTTATTTTGATAATTTCGGTATGGGTTGGATCATCGAACTTTATCTTTTCCAGCATCGTCCTTGCCGTTGTGGATAACCTTCTGATACCCCAAATACATCGGCGCAAGGTTTCATCCCGACCTTCCCGCTGCAGATAAAAGGGAAGATTGACGTCAAAATAGGAAAGACTATCAGCATCCTTTAGCAGATTGGATCTGGGATCACCACCCACTTCGTGATATTCCACCAAGCGGCAGGCTTCGTGCTTGGTTTCCAGAGAGAGATCGAAGGGGGCCAGGATTATGTTCAGGATTTCCGCGCCATGCCGGGCATGGGCTGCCTTGAAATCATCGTAGTCATTGAAATTCTCCCGCCGGATCTTGTCCGGGGAGGCGCGATCGATATCATGAGCAAGCGCGGCGATCTGCAATGCGCCATCGGCAGCCGGAGCCAGACGCAGAAGCCACTCCAGTGTATTGTCCGCATGCCGTGGATCTTCCGGTACGTCCGAACCTGCGATGAAGTCACGAATGGCTTGCTTTGTACGCTCCAGTTCACTCATTTCCTGCAGACCCACAAGCGGCGGAGTGTCTCCATATTCATGACCACAGCGATGAACACGAGAACAGGAAGCACCTGATCGAAGAGTGCGCCGAGAAAGATCAGGAAAACGCGAACATCGCGTCCGATCCGAAAACGGCTGCCACCGCGGCTACGCATCAAGCCATCGTACTTATCGGCGGTGTAGCTCACCATGAAGGAACCAGTGAGGGCAAAAAAACCTATCACGAAGACAAGCGCTGATGCGGTATTTAGCCAGGTGTACCAAGTCATGCCAAACAGTAAAAAGGCATCTGCATAACGATCCAGCACTGCATCAAACCAACCGCCATAGGCGCTGCTCTGGTATTTGAGACGGGCAATTTCACCATCACAGCCATCGATGATCGATGCCAATTGTGCAAGTAGGCCGCCCAAGAGCAAGGAGGGATAACTTCCCAGTGAAAACAACAACGCGCCGATCACGGAAAGGAGAAAGGAGAAAAACGAGATCTGATTTGGTGTAACCCCGGTTTTTGCCAGATACCTTGAAATCCGTATCGAAAGCGGTCGATTAAGCCAACGGGATACAGGGCCGTCGTGAACCTTGCCACGCAATCGGTGGAGCAATGCCTGTTCGGCACGTTCAAGCGCGGCTTTATCATCCACGTCGATCCAAAAACATCCACTGACATCAACGGCCTTTGCACGACGTTCCTGGGCAAGTTCAAGCACCGCAGCAGAAAGACGGGTATCACCCTTTTTACTCGCTGTTCGGATGGCATCAAACAGTGCAGGAGTACAGAGAAAGATCCCGGTATCGTAGCCGTCATACACCTCCAGATTTTTGCCAATCACCTGAATCCAACCCTCTGCACAACGTACTTTTGTTACATCTTCAAGATCGACCAACGGGTTGTTGAACTGCTGATCCACGGCGAGGCTCAACCCATTGTCTGGTACGGGTTCTGTGATCAGTTTTCGGATGATTTGTGGCTCAAACAGATGGTCAGCCATCAACAGCAAAAAGTTTTCATCCTGCAATAATGTCTCTGCCGCCAGGATGGAATGTCCGTTTTCTGTGGTTTCCCATTCTGTGTTCTGGACAGTCTTGATCGGGCAGTGCAGGTTGTTGGAAAGCCTCTCCAACTCGGCATCCACACGCTTACCGGCATGACCGGTGACCACGACAAAGTCATCCGCACCGGCCTTACAGGCGGTGCGGATGGTTCTTACAATCAAGGGGACCCCCAGTAGTGGGAGCAGGGGTTTGGATTCAGCCTGCTGCCGCAGCCTGCTGCCCTTCCCGGCAGCCAGTATCAGACACTTCATGTAGTTTTCCTTCCGTGTCACTGATAAAGGCTTCCATCATACGGTAGGCCTCATCGTCGGTGTACTGACGCGGCGGGTGTTTGCAGAAATAGCTGGAAGGCGCATGCAAAACACCACCCTGTCCGCGATCGAGAGCTAGTTTTGCACAACGTACTGCATCGATCGCAACCCCCGCGGAGTTAGGCGAATCCTCAACAGAAAGCCGCAATTCCAGATTCATCGGCACATCGCCAAACAACTTTCCTTCCATGCGGATGAAGCAGAGTTTGTTGTCCTTCTGCCAGGGGACATAGTCACTGGGACCCACGTGAATGTTCTCTTCATCCAGGCGATGGGCCGTGACTGCTTGCACTGCCTCGGTTTTCGATTCCTTCTTCGAAGCCAGGCGTGAACGATTGAGCATGTTGAGAAAATCCGTATTGCCACCGGTATTCAGTTGGTAAGTACGAGTCAGTTCAACCCCGCGTTTGGCAAACAGATCCGTCAAGGTCCTGTGTGTGATGGTGGCACCTACCTGGGCCTTGATGTCATCACCGATGATCGGGATGCCCTTTTCTTCGAACCGGTGTGCCCAATCAGGATCGGACGCAATGAACACTGGAATGTTGTTGACGAAAGCCACACCGGCTTCAAGTGCGCAGTCGGCATAAAAACGTGTGGCTTCTTCCGAGCCCACCGGCAGATAATTCATCAGGACTTCAGTACCAGTTTCTTTCAGCACCTGGACGATTTCATCCTTGTTGGGCTCGGCCTCGTCGGCGAGCACAAAGGTGCGATGTTCGGGATAGTCTTTCATGTGATCAGAAAACCCGTCCAGGATCTTGCCCATACGGACGGTCACGCCGGAGTCCGGAACATCGGAGCAGAATACTGTCGTACAATTGGGTTTTTCGAAGATTGCCAGGGAAACATCCTTGCCGACTTTCCGCTTGTCGATATCCCAGGCTGCAACCAACTCGATATCAGAGGGGCCATAACCACCAATTTGCTCATGCATGAGGCCAATTGCCTCGGAGGGATCCTTATCACGATAATAGTGGATACCCTGGATCAGTGAACTGGCGCAGTTTCCCACACCCACAATTGCTATCTTTATCTTGTTCATTTCAAATAAACCTCACATAGTTACGGGGAAAGTTCCCGTCTTTGAATCAAACAAAAGTAAAGATTAATGAATTGTTCAAAATGCTTTCTGATAGAACGTTCAGAAGCAGTGGCCAATGCTGACCTTAAGAAAGGGAAAACAATTCAACTAGTATATAGAGATGGGATTTTAAATTTCAAGAGAACAAAGAGACATTCCCTTACGAGGGCATTGATCATTTTTTCGCATCGGCTTCATACTAGGGAAAAGTTTCCGGGAAAGAGGATCAAAATGTGTTCAGAAGCAACCAAGGTTTTCGACTGGAAATTTCAGTTTTCCCCTTCTAATCCTTTTCATCGTGCTCTTAATAATTTTTATACCGTTATCAAACGAACCATGCGCAAGACCGGTCGTGTCACCCTTCAGTGATATCAGAACCTCACTGTATGACTTGTCGTAGATATGACATCGAACCCTCGTTAGCCCTGTTCTGGCAAACATCAGCCATTTTTTTTGCTCTCTGCGAGTTGACTGGTATTGAAGTGGCCATCTTCCTGTTTTGCATTAGAGGAATCCCAAGCGGCAGCCATACCCAGCAATGGTATTTTGAATATCTTCGAGTGCCCGGCCGCTTGATGGATCGACGCCCACATTTCTGAAGCTATCCTGAATGTAACCCTGGATCTGGTTTTTAAGTGATTCTAGAAAACCTGTTTTCCAGGTAATGAAAATCGGGTAGATGCCATTGTTCCTGAAATAAGGTGCCATAATTCGCACACGGTTGATTGAATCCTCTTCTGACAAGTCTGTCAGGGCGGACGTCGAGCATCCGGTTTTTATAGGACACGATAGGCATGGTTTATGCCCTCCCTTTGTTCCATATAAATTTCTTGTAGGTGTTGGCAGAAGATTCGTCAAGTATAAAAGTTCATACAATGCTTGACAGAAATAAACTTTCCTGTCCCGGGCACGTCAACTAAACTTTACGGCAGTAAGGGGCTCTAAGAGCAGAAAAGTGAGAAATTATATGCGTGTGTTCAAAATTCACCTCCCTCTCTTTGTCAGTACACTGTTTTTCTCTCTAACCCATTCAGCGTTGGCAGATGACAAACTGGATAGACTATGGGAACCACCTGGAAAATTGATCAATGTGGGAACGCACCGTCTACATATATATTGTGAAGGAAAGAAGAATCAAAAGCCCGTCGTGATCATCGAATCTGGCTTGGGTGGATTCTCACTTGAATGGCGCAAGATTCAACACGACCTGGCAGATGACTATCGAATCTGCGCCTATGATCGTGCGGGTTATGGCTGGAGTGATCCGGGTCCTTTCCCCCGTACAACCAAGGCGATGGTTGCGGAACTGCACAAATTACTCGAGCAAGCAGAACTGGCACCTCCTTATATCTTGGTGGCACATTCTTTTGGTGGCTATAACATGATGTACTTTGCCAAGTCACATCCAAACGAAGTCGCAGGGATGGTATTGATCGATTCTTCACATCCTGATCAGGTACACTGGTTTCCTGCAGTCTATCCGGACAAGGCGCTCAACCGGAGAAGAGTGAAGTTTATTTCCACCCCAAAACTGCCATCCAATTATCCACTCGAATCCCGGAGGTTGGCCTATCATCTGATGAGCGCACGAAAGGCACGCAACGCACTGCGTTTTGAAAGCATGAATTTTGAGATCAGTGCTGAGCAGGTTGCAGAAGAAGGATCGTTTCCAGATATTCCACTTGTGGTCTTGTCACGAGGAGAGCGAGCTTGGCCAGATAATCCTGAAGGTAACAAGTACGAGAAGGCCTGGTTGCGACTACAGAACAGCCTGGCCAGAATGACCTCAAAAACCATTCACGTGATTGCCAATTTCAGTGGTCACTACATCCACCTTGATCAACCCTACTTGGTGGAAGATGCGATCAGAAGCATTATGGAGAAGAACCCCTGCAAAAGTCATGGAAGACTGATGTATGCTGAATTCAAACCGGACGGCTTAAAATCTGATAGTGGAGGATGCTAATCATTGGTCACTACGCAGCCGTTATGCCGAGGCCAACTAATTACTCTAATGGGGTTTCAGGAACGATAATGGGCAGGCGTGACCTGCCCATAACCAGAGAGAATTTACTTTTTGATATCAAGTAATTCGATTTCAAAGATGAGTGTTTCGTTAGGACCAATCGATCCACCTGCACCACGGGGACCATAAGCAAGTTCTGATGGAACAAAGATCTCCCATTTGGCACCTTTTTTCATCATCGGAAGGGCTTCCTGCCAACCTTTAATGACCCCCTTCAGAGGGAATGTTGCCGGTTGTCCACGTTTGTAAGAACTGTCAAACTCAGTGCCATCAAGGAGCGTTCCCCGGTAATTGACTGTGACAGTATCGTCCAAAGTCGGGCTTTCTCCCGAGCCTTCTTTGATTACCCGATATTGCAAACCGCTAGCAGTCGTTTTTATACCATTCTTTTTCTTGTTGTCTTCCAGAAAGGCTTTGCCAATTTTCAGATTATCATCTGCGGCAGCCGTTTGTTTTTCGTTCAGTTTTTTCTCTTCGGCTGCCATGACTCGCTGTAACTCTTTCAGTGATACGCGAGATTCCTTGCCCGCGAGGGCATCCTTGATGGCCAGGATCAGAGCATCATGGTCGACCTCGAAAGGTTGCTGGGAGAGGCTCTGACCGATTTGCAGACCGATTCCATAGCTGAATTTCTGTTTGTCAGTTGACAGTGAGGCATCTTCTGCCAGAACCCGGGTTGAAAGAAATGTGCTGCCTGCAACGACTGAAACGATCGATACCGCAGTGATGAGTTGTTTTTTCATGTGAATCTCCAGATAAACAGTATGTGATCTTCCCATAAACGCAGGAAGTATGCCAACGTCGAAGTCATCTCGGACATGAGGGAATTCGGAAAGTTCAGTGCCGTACTGGTCTTTTCTGCAATTTTCTCTGCAGTGTCCTCCGGTGCATGCCCAGCCGGCGAGCCGCTTCCGAGATGTTGCCATCGCATTCTGTCAGAATTTTCTGAATATGCTCCCATTCAAGTCGATTGATAGAAATCGGCTTCTTGGGAACGGGGGTTTCAGGATCACCCTCCTCACGATGGAACGCTGCTACGATCTCATCGGCATCTGCCGGTTTGGTCAAGTAGTGGGTGGCACCCAGCTTGATCGCCTCTACTGCAGTGGCAATACTGGCATAGCCCGTGAGAACGATAATTTTTGTCTTTGAATTAATTTCGTGAAGTCTTGTAACCAGTTCCAGTCCGGAAGGACCGGGCATTTTCAGATCCACCACTGCATATTGAGGAGTGATCTGCTCCAGTTTGGCCAGCGCAGAAGGGACATCATGAGCCACTGTTACATCGTATCCGCGATACGCCAATGCATCGCCCAATACTTCACAATAGAGTGGATCATCATCCACGAGCAAAAGTCTTTTTCCCTTATTCATCTATCTTCAATTGTGCCAGTGGCAGCTTGATTTGAACAGTAAGCCCTTTTCCATTATCACGATTTTCAAAATGAATTTCTCCCCCCAGCCTGATAAGTGTTGTTCTGGTGAGATAAAGCCCCAGTCCAAGCCCTTTACCTGGAGGTTTTGTGGTCAGGAATGGTTCCTCTCCAACCCGTTCGATCAATTCATCTGAAATACCTTCTCCTTGATCATGTACAAAGAGCACCAGACAGTTATTATCCCACTTGCCCTCAACCTTGATTGAATCTCTGGACGCGTCAGCGGCATTGTCAAGAACATTGAGAATAGCCTGGGTTACCGTTCTATCAGCAATAATTCTCGGTGCTGGATCGGTACCACTGAAGTGACTTTCGGCACTGACTTCTGGTCGGATTTTCGACCATTCCTGCAGGGTTTTTTCAAGGTATCTGTCCACTGTGATACCTGCACCAGAGTCGGCAGGTGATTGACCAGTAGAAGAAGTCATTTTTGAAAGGATCGTCTTGCATCGATCCACCTGACTTCTTAACAGAGTCAGTTTTTTGCTGATCGCAGGGTTCTTTTCCTGTGTCGACTTTTCAAGTTCCCTGGCGAGGATGGCAATGGTGGCCAGAGGCGTTCCCAACTCGTGTGCCGTACCTGCAGCCAAGGTTCCCAGCGCTACCAGTTTTTCAGATTCGAGCGCCTTTTCTCGCGCCTCCGCCAGTGCCCTATCTCGCGCCTTGATCGTGGAGCCAATACGGGCAACGAAGTAAGCAACCAGTCCCGCAGAAAGGAGAAATCCCCCCCACATACCCCATACATGCAAGGTGAAGCCCTGACCATGATGCTGCCAGAGTGGCATCGGCTGATAAAAGAACATCAGCAGGGTATAACAAATCATTGCTGTTATCGCCGTAATCCAGATATAGCGAACACGCAACATGGCTGAGGCAAATGTGACAGGCAGCATAAAGAGCGAAACAAAAGGGTTCGATGAACCTCCCGTCAGATAAAGCAGAAGAGAAAGGGTAAAAATATCTGCCATCAATTGGATGAAAACAAAATGGTCTGAAATACTCTTCTTATTGCGCATCCACAGCCAACTTGCCAAGGTAAAGAACCCCAGGAGAACGACTACCGATCCAACAGAAAAGTACGGAAATGGCTGATCAAGGAAGTGGGTCAATAACCACAGGATCATGATATGCCCCCAGAAAGCGATAGAACGCAAAAACAGGACATAGTGCAAACACAGACTGGTCAGTTCCTGTGACCGTTCAGGATATTTCATGTCTTAAAAGGTATCATTATTATTGAGATCTCAAAACCGCGTCAAACTGTCGCATGCGACACTATGCCGCATTGTTTTTCTCAGAACGATCACACATATTTCTACTACCATTGTAAAGGAGAAAGGAAACATGATGAGGAAAAAAATACCCTGTATTTCGGCAGTATTATTGATTATAGCTTCCAGTGCCCAGGCAGCCCATGAACCACGTGTTGATGATGCCGGCGATCCACCTGAATATACGGTCAATTGCCCTGAAGAGGCAACCAATGCCAGCCAGTGTGAGGTGGACAAAGGCACTTATGTCGGCTGGAGGACATTTGCCACCAACTGCCAAGTCTGTCACGGTGGCAGTGCTTTGGGTAGCACATTTGCTCCAAATCTTCTTGAAAGATTCAACAAGGAAGGAGTTGATTATGGACGTTTCCTGTATGTCGTTGAACATGGCTATCACGGCAAGATGGGTGCCATGCCAGCATGGGAAAAAAACGTAGCTGTCATGAAAGCAAGGGATGATCTCTATCGTTATCTCAAAGCACGGGCAGATGGCAAGCTACCGCAAGGACGCCCAAAAAGGATGAAAAAGTAATCATTCAACAAAGCAATGAAATCGGTCACCCTGATCAATTTTGTCAACACAATTGCAAGCCTTGTGGAAGGCTCACCTCAGTGCACCCTGTAATGATTCATTAACCAAGCAATCAAAATTACCGGGGAATTAAAGAGCACCCACGGACCTGGCTGTTACCTGAAAGCTCTCCAAGGTAATAGCCAGGTATCCGTCTCCCAACTATATTTTGTCCGGTTTTCAGATTCACAGCTTTTGGCCGATAATCATTTCAGGCCTGAACATATGAAATCTGATGTGTCGAATCTTTATCTTTTTCCTTTTGATTACCGTGCTGAACGAGGTACAGGCTGAGAGGTCTTCAGTGATTGTGGACCTAAAGACAACAGAAGTCATCTACGCTGACAATGCCAATCTTCCTGTCTATCCTGCCTCACTAACCAAGTTGATGACGATCTATCTGATTTTCGAGGCTATCCAGCAGGGGAAACTGGCTTTCACTGATCAAAAGATTATTTCAGTACGGGCACAGAGGCAGACGGGCTCGAAAATGGGGTTAAGGAAAGGTAAAACCATCACGATCAGAGAGCTCATCCTCGGCCTGATCATTCGATCAGCCAATGATGCCGCTATCGTTGCCGCGGAAGCGGTTGCTGGTAGTGAACAGGCGTTTGTTTGGGCCATGAACCAAAGGGCAAGTGTCTTAGGCATGAAAGATACCGTATTCAAGAATGCGTCCGGACTACCTGATCCTCAACAAGTGACTACTGCCCGAGATATGGCGGTACTGGCGATCGCATTGAAAAAACGCTTTCCACGATACTTTCATCTGTTTTCCGAGAAACAATTCAGATATGGAAAAAGACTCTTCAAAACCCACAATTATTTCCCTCAAAAATTCACGGGGGCAGTGGGTATGAAAACCGGTTTCACCTGTGATGCCGGCTACAATCTTGTCACACTGGTAAATCGCGGGAAACAACGACTGATCGGTGTAATCTTCGGCGAATCAACAAGTAAAAAGCGTGATCAGCGTTTGGCAGAACTGATGGACATGGCCCTTCTCGACAGCCAAAAGAAGGTGAAACGAAAAACCCTTGATCGCATTCGTCACGATACATCACAAGGTGCAGGTGGTAAAATCAACAAAAGAACCCTTGCCCTCTCATGTGGACGTCCCGGAAGAGTTTCGCCCAGTTCTTCACACTCACTTTCATCCTCTCTTTGAAAAAACCTTACTTGATTGTTTATTAGCGAATGCTAAAATAAAGGGTGTTTATAACAATGGAGTATTCTAATGACATCAGCAAGGAATTTATTTCAGATTGTCTTCCTCTTCATGGCTATTGTACTCATAGCCTGCTCGTCACCGGAGTCTGAAGCAGAATCGAAGGGGATTCAGTCCATACTGCCAAAAGAGGCAGCGAAGATGTTCTCTTCTGGTGAAGCCGTCATCATCGATGTGCGTGAAAAGAATGAATGGGATGAAAAGCATATTCCTGGTGCCATCCATATACCGCTGGCACAGCTTAACAACCATCTGCCGGAACTCGAGAAGTTCCGGGACAAACCAGTAATTACTCAATGTCGCAGCGGCCGGCGTTCCGCACAGGCTGCCGTGATGTTGAAAAATGCTGGATTCAAGGACATCTACAACCTGGAAGGTGGGATAATCGCTTGGGAAAAGGAAGGACTGGAACTGGAAAAATAACCCATCGCTTCTTCAGGGCTGCTTGATCCAGCCCTGTTTACTTTTTATGGGTTGGGATTGGGGTACCGTTCGTGTATCGCCTCGATACTTTCCAACACTTCTTCACTCAGTTCAAGATCGATGCTGGCTATATCTGTCTTTAACTGCTCCAGATTCGTAGCACCGATGATGGTGCTGGTGACGAAAGGCCGACTGTTAACGAAGGCCAACGCCATCTGCGCCGGATCGAGATCATGTGCTTGGGCTAGTTGCACATACGCTTCGGTCGCACGAATACCGTTTCCCTTGGTATAACGGCTGTATTCCTGAAACAGTGTCAGTCTGGCTCCCGTAGGGCGTTGCCCATTCAGATATTTGCCGGAAAGAACACCAAAACCCAGCGGGGAATAGGCTAGCAGCCCAACCTGTTCCCGCCAGGAAATTTCCGCCAGGCCGATCTCAAAGGTCCGGTTAAGCAAATTGTAGGGATTTTGTATGCTGACCACATGGGGCAAGGCCTGCTGTGCCGATGCCTGCAAAAACCGCATAGTGCCCCAGCAGGTCTCGTTGGAGAGGCCAAAATGCCGGATCTTTCCAGCCTTGACCAGATCGGCAAGCACATCCAGTGTCTCCTCAATGGGCGTCATCTTTTCGTGAGGGTCCGGAGAAAAGCCGCGTTTACCAAAGAAGTTGGTTGAGCGATCAGGCCAGTGAAGCTGGTAGAGGTCGATATAGTCCGTCTGTAAACGCTGCAGGCTGGCATCCACTGCCGCCTCGATATTGGGGCGATCGAGGCGGTTCCTCCCTCCTCGAATGTATTTAACCCATTTACCGGGACCGCACACCTTGGTGGCAATGATCAGTTGCTTCCGATTATTTCTGGCCTGCATCCATTGACCGAGGATGCGCTCCGTCTCACCTTGGGTCGCCGGTTTGGGCGGGATTGGGTACAGTTCGGCCGTATCGATGAAGTTGATCCCAGAGGCCACCGCATAATCCAGTTGCTCAAAGGCCTCGTGCGGGGTATTTTGCTCGCCCCAGGTCATAGTCCCCAGGCAGATCTTACTGACCTTAATCTCTGTATTGCCGAGTCGAGTGTATTTCATGCAATGAACCATTTTAATCTTGATGCGTAACCGTTAGAGTATCGCAAGCAATGAATTTTGAGAACTCTGTACCCCATGACCGATAATCTTCTACAAATCATTCGCCCGGACGATTTTCATCTCCATGTCCGAGACGGAAAGGCAATGAGAAGTGTGATACTGGATACGGCACGCCAGTTCGGACGCGCCATTATCATGCCGAATCTCGTGCCTCCGGTGACTTCTGTGCAGCAAGCCGCACGCTACCGGCACTCGATTCTCGATGCGTTGCCCGACGGAACAGACTTTACTCCTCTGATGACACTGTATCTGACTGATCGAACTGATCCAGACGAGATCGTGGCAGCCCATGAGTCAGGTTTCATTCACGCTGTTAAACTCTATCCTGCCGGAGCCACCACACATTCAGACGCTGGTGTAACTGATATCAAACATATCTATCCGGTGCTTGAAACCTTGTCCAAAGTGGGTATGCCTTTGCTAATTCATGGCGAAGTGACCGATCCCGCTGTCGATGTGTTCGACCGCGAGCGAGTATTCATCGAGACGATCCTTTCTCCGTTGATTAATCAATTCCCTGATCTGAAAATCGTCATGGAACACATCACCACAAAAGAGGCGGTACAGTTTGTGGTCACAGCACCTGAAAACATCGCTGCCACTCTTACAGTGCACCACCTGTTGATGAACCGAAACGCGATCTTCACGGGAGGCATCCGCCCGCACCATTATTGCCTGCCCGTGCTGAAAAGAGAGGAGCATCGACAAGCACTGTTGGAAGCAGCCATCAGTGGTAATCCAAAGTTCTTTCTCGGCACCGACAGTGCGCCACATCCGCAACACGCCAAAGAATCCGCCTGTGGTTGCGCCGGTATCTACACCGCGCATACGGCCATGGAACTCTATGCAGAGGTTTTCGATCAGGCCCATGCCTTGGATCGGCTGGAAGGCTTTACCAGTCTCTTTGGGGCCCGGTTTTATGGCCTGCCCCAGAACCCTGGGACACTCAGATTGAAACGGGAAAGATGGACAATCCCGGAATCCCTGCCTCTGGGCACCGAGCGGGTGATCCCTTTCCGTGCCGGTGACACCTGTCAATGGAAAGTGATCCCATGAGCGCAGAGGACACACCGAAGAATCTCATCAGCCGCCGCTTCCGTGGTTTCCTACCGGTTGTGGTGGATATCGAAACTGCTGGTTTCAATCCTCAGACCGATGCCCTGCTGGAGATTGCCGCGGTCCTGCTCGGCTGTGATGAGGACCGCGGTTGGCATCCTGTGGAAACAGTGGCCAGCCATGTGATCCCTTTCGAAGGAGCCAATCTCGATCAGGCAGCACTCGAGTTTACTGGAATCGACCCTTACCATCCCCTACGGTTGGCAAGGAAGGAGAGTGATGCCCTGGGCAGGATATTTAAACCAATCCGCAAAATGGTGGCAGAGACTGGGTGCACACGTGCGATCCTGGTGGGGCACAACTCGGCCTTCGATATCGCCTTTCTCAAGGCTGCAGTGGAGCGGTGTGGTATCAAGCGCAATCCATTTCACTCCTTCAGCACCTTTGATACCGCAACCCTGGCGGGATTGATCTATGGCCAAACCGTACTTGCCCGCGCCATCCAGGCAGCTGGCATCGATTGGGATGCGAATGAGGCGCACTCGGCGATCTATGATGCGGAAAAAACGGCTGAACTGTTCTGCAAAATGGTCAATCAGTGGGATGCAATTAATCGTTAGGACATGGTCTTAATCCAGATGCATTTGTTTCAATTATCGATGAGATGAAGAAGTCGCTTAAAAAAGTGAAATTTATGGCAGTAAGTTCGAACCGATGAAAGTGTACCAAAGTACAGGCTTTGTAAACGCTGTCAGATTCAGGTGTAAAAGACCACCTGTCAATTTTGTTCATTAAAAAGTGTCTGATTAAAATCGGATTGAGACAGACCATGATAAAACTGATCTCATGGCATCTACTGAATTTGACAATGACTCAAACCGTATTACAGCAGATCTTCAAAGAAATAGGCTGAAAATTCGTGGCGGCCGGCAACCCCTGCTTTTTTGTAGAGCGCGGAAGCCTGCTGACGGACTGTCTTTTCCTGGGTCTGACGTATTTCTGCTATTTCTTTAAAACTCAACCCCTTGAGCAAAAGCATGGCCACCTCCCGCTCACTATCAGACACTTCCCAGGCCTTTAACTGGTCATAAATTAGCTGCCTGTACGCTTCTCCTGCCTGTTTCAAACGTGAACGGGTCACCAGCAGATCCATTTTAGCCACCTCTAACCTGCCCTCCAGTACCTGATTATTCCGCCGGTGCCTGAAAATCTCGATGACCAGAAATATGGTCCCTGCCAATGACAGCAGGATCAGGGCGCTCTCAAACAAAAGGTGTGATGTGGAAGCATTTTGAGAATAATCACTGATCACATCGATCAGACCTGCGATGCTGATCAGCAGAAGTAACCCTATGAATAAATATTCTTTTCTCATCATGTCGGTATCCTATTTGTCGATAGGACATTTGTCCAAAAATATGTTGCAAACCATAAAATGCGACATACGTGTGATGACAGCTCCCTATCCTTCCTTCATTATCTAATCCTGTCTAAGAAAGAGGAGGCGGAGGCATGAATGAACGAAAAATCAAAGTATGGGATGTTGGCGTCAGGGTTTTCCACTGGTCACTGGTTGTATTCTTTACCATTGCCTGGTTTACGGGTGACGAATCAGAAGATTTACACAGCATCGCAGGTTATGTTGTCCTGGCCTTGTTGGTATTTCGGATCATTTGGGGATTTATAGGACCTCAATACGCCCGATTCAGCAATTTTATTTACCCTCCAGGAATAATAATACGCTATCTGAAGTCGCTGAGCTCAGGGTATCCCGAACATTATTATGGTCATAATCCTGCGGGTGGGGCAATGGTGTTCCTATTGTTGATCAATCTATCAATTGTTTGCTGGACCGGGCTCGAAGCATGGGGGGCAGAGGGTCACGGACCGCTTGCACAGATAAACCAGATGAAATTGATCGGCGACGCAATCGCCAGTGCGGACACCAACAAAACTGAGGAAGAAAATGAAGAGGAAGAGTTCTGGGAGGAGTGGCACGAGATCTCGACTAATTCAATGCTGTTCCTGATCTTTCTCCATATTGCAGGAGTCTATGTATCCAGTAAATTGCACAGGGAAAATCTCATCCGGGCCATGATTACGGGATACAAAGAAAAATTCAACGAATGATGAGCGGAAAATGGCTGTACAGCCTGTTGATTGGAAGTTTCCTGTCAGCACCAGCACTGTGCGAGACAAACGGAGGTTTCAATCACTCGCATCAAACCCCTCTGCCGATCTCTGCCGACCTTACTTTACATGAAGTTGTAGAAAAGACTTGGCAGAGGAATCCCCGGATCCAGGTCATACAGGCGCGCCTGAAACACCTTGAAGCACTGGAAAAAAAGGCTACAAGCCTTATAGCCGATGACCCAAGGTTTTCTGTCAATCACTACAATGATCTATTGATGAACGATGACGGCCTGCAGGAATGGGAAGTTGGTCTCGAGATCCCTTTGTGGTTGCCTGGTCAAAAATATGCACAACAAAAATCAATCGAACAACGGCGAAATGAAGTCACTGTTTCTCAATCGGCAATAAAACTCCAACTGGCCGGCATCGTCCGTGAACTTTTATGGCAGATCGCGTTGAACAAAAACAGCTTAGAAATCGCCAAGCAGGAATGGAAGACCGTCAAAAAACTTGAACAGGATGTGGCGAAGCGTGTCGAACTTGGCGATCTGGCTCAGTCCGATCTGATCCTGGCAAAACAGGAAACGCTTGCCAAGGAAGCTGCCTTACGCCAGGCCGAGCAGGAATATCGTCATGCACAACACCACTACGATATGGTCACAGACCTCCATAGGATACCCAAGGACTTCAAAGAAGAGGCAAGCCGTTCCACTCATTTGCAAAATGATCACCCTGCACTCAGCCTGGCATTGGAAAAGGTGGCCAGTCAGATGGCCCTGCGCAATCAGATAATGATAGAAAAACGTGATAACCCTTCTCTGTTTATCGGCACACGACATGAACGAGGGAGCACTGATGAAGATTTTGCCAACGCCATTGGCCTACATGTCAACATTCCTATAGGTCTCCATGTACACACCACACCAAAACTAACAGCGGCAGAATTGGAATTGACACGAAAACAGAGTGAACTGGAACTACTCCGCAGGAAACTCGATCTC
>JALSRM010000059.1 GCA_026984775.1 Gammaproteobacteria bacterium | reverse complement strand
TATTTGAAAACACGATTGAATACCGTCAAGTCATCAGGGTTGGTGGGGTTGGTTCTAGTACTGATCTCGCTCTATCTGTTTCTGAATTTCAGGGTTGCCGCGATCACCGCGCTTGGGATACCCGTTTCGTTTCTGGTTGCCGTGATTCTGATGTTTGTATATGGCCATACCATCAATATGGTCTCCCTGTTCGCTTTTCTCATTGCGCTTGGCATGATCGTGGATGACGCTATTATCGTGACGGAGAATATCTACCGTCATCTGGAGAAGGGGGACTCGCCTGAAGTGGCGGCAGAGCAGGGTGCGAAAGAGGTTTTCTGGCCGGTCGTTGCCTCGACAGCCACCACGATTGCGGCTTTTTTGCCCATGCTTGCGATTACTGGCACCATCGGTGAATACATCAAGGTAATCCCTTTTGTGGTCTGTGCTGCACTACTTGGCTCCTTGTGGGAGGCGTTCACGGTTCTGCCAGCTCATGCTGTGCAGTTTCTACGTGTTGGGAAGGCGGCTCATCAGAAAACTGGATGGTCACGTTGGCGTCGATTCTACCGCGGTTTGTTGGGGTGGTGTCTACGTCATAAATATGGGGTGACCCTGCTTGCCATTGGCGTGCTTGCTATCAGCATAAAATATGCAACCACGCGGCTGCCCTATGAGCAGTTTGGCGATTTCGAGATCGGGCAATTTTTTGTCAATGTCGAAGCGCCGATCACCTATTCTCTGGAAGACAGTGAAAAACTGGCAGAGAGGATCGAGAAGAGAGTCCTGGATGTCATGCAAGAAGGTGAGCTCGAATCGTTGCTGACCAATGTGGGGATCAGTTTTATCGATTTCAGTCACGTCAGTTTTGGTAGTCATCTCATTCAGTTGATCATTGATCTGCAGCAGCCCCGTCCGGAGGGTTTCATTGAAACTTGGGTTTCCCCTATTGTCAGTATGAATTTCGATGTCAAAGGGACAAGGGAGCGCAGCACTGATTTGATCATCAATGAAGTACGGAAAGCGGTTGAGCAGGTCGCGGGTGTCAAGCACATGAACATTCTCAAGACTCAGGCTGGGCCTGCCGGTATGGATCTGGAGATCGGTATCGCCGGCAATGAGATTAAGAAACTTTCACTGCTGGCCAATGATCTGAAAGCCTGGCTCAGGCGAATACCGGGCGTGCACGATGTTCAGCTCGATCAGGAAGAGGGTAAGCTCGAATATCAGTATCACCTGAATGAACGGGGCCGATTGCTGGGTCTGACTCAATCACAAGTGGCGGAAGTCATACGCAGTGGATTTCATGGCCAGGAAGTCGTCCATGTAAGTTGGCAGGAAGACCGTCTTCCGGTTCGGGTGATCTTTCCGGAAACGGTGAGGAAACGATCCGACAGCCTCCTCAACCTGCCGATAGTGTTGGCTGATGGTCGAACTGTTTATCTGCATGAGGTGGTTGATTTGGTTATCAGCCGAGGTGTCACCAGCATTCGGCGGCGTGATGGTCAGCGTTTGTTGACTATTACCGCGGACGTTGATTCCAGTGTGATCACCCCGCTGGAGGCAACCGAGCTGGTCAAGGAAAAATTCTCCGATCGTACTGCTAATGAAGGGCTTCAATTGCTGTTTCTGGGACAGAAACACGAAGCCGATGAATCGATTGCAGGCATCAAGTCGGCTCTCATCATTGCGTTGGCTGTGATCTTTTTTATTCTCGTGGCCTTGTTCAATTCGGTTTTTGATCCCTTTATTGTGATGGCGGCCATTCCTTTTGGTTTTATCGGTGTCGTCATTGGGCATGCAATTTTTGGTTACAACCTGCAGTTTTTATCGATGGTGGGTTTTCTTGCACTTTCTGGCATCGTTGTTAACGATTCCCTGATTCTGGTAGATTTCATCAACAAACTGCGTGCTCGCGGTGAATCGATCGAAGAGGCCATTCTTAAGGCCGGAGAGATTCGATCACGTCCCATCATCCTCACATCGATCACCACATTCCTTGGTGTCTCTCCGTTGATCTTCTTTGCCACGGGACAGACCCGGTTTCTGGCCCCCATGGCTGTCAGCCTTGGGTTTGGCCTTTTGTTTACGACACTTGTCATTCTGATTGCACTCCCTTGTTTTTATCTTCTCTTTCACAACATCGGAACAGGAATCCTTTACTGGATGGAAAAGAACAAGGCAAAAAAAAGCCCGGTCTGAACCGGGCTTTTTGCAATGGTAAACGAAGATCAGGATGCTTTCGTCACATTGCTGGCTTGTGGACCTTTTGGGCCATCTTCAACGTCATAATTGACTTCTTCACCTTCTGCGAGACTTTTGAACCCTTCACCCTTGATTGCAGAAAAATGTACGAAGACATCACTGCTGCCATCAGCTGGAGAAATAAAGCCGAAGCCTTTTGAATCATTGAACCATTTTACAGTGCCTGTAGCCATGTAGATTACCTCTGGTAAAAACTTTTTAAAAACAGATGAATTGCAATTCTTCGAGGGTAATACAGGAGAGCCTTCTTGGATACTTCTGAAACCTGCCAGATAAAACGCAAATCAATTAACATTTATCAGGTATTGATCACCACAATCATTGTAGAGATGCAAACCTGACCTTTCACATTGTAGTCCTTTAAGTCCCAAGATCAAAGACCCTTTCTTAGACAAGGCTTAATGTGAGCAATAACCCATGCAATAACATGGCCATGATCGATAATTTGATTGCGGGTTCCAGTTTGTGAGGACGGTGGGCTGTGTGTAATAGGATGCAGGAAGCCTTGAGACTGAGTAGAGCGGGTATCACACTGATCAGTGAAATGGGTGGCAGGTATTTCAGCAAGATGAGGAGGAACACCAGTCCATAAGCCAGCGCAGCCAGAAGTGGATAACCCCAGCGGGCAATCCGGGGTTCGAGCCGTGCGACCACGTGCATTTTGGCGGCCGCGATATCAGACTCACGATCAGGAAATTGGTTGATATACAAAAGACTGGTTGTGAGCAGACCACCAGGCAATGCGACTAGGAAGATATCCAGTGACAGGTGGCCAGTCTGCACCAGACAACTTCCAACAGGGAGTAGGGAAAAGCCGATCAGAACTGTCAATTCCCCAAGCCCGCGACTGTTTAGTTTCAGTGGTGGCGCAGAGTAGGCCCAACCGAGGGCTATTCCTGTAAAACCAAGCAGGATCAGAGCTATGCCCACCTGGATTACAAGATATACACCAATGATGATTACAGCCAACAGGAGATAGATGCCAAACATCCGGGTTTCGTGCAATGTCAAGACTCCGTTCTGTATGAAACGGCTGCCACCAGTGAATGGGAAGATCCGCTGCTCATTTCGTTCGTCGGTACCATTGAGTGCATCGTAATAGTCATTGAAGACGTTGACTGCCGCATGCAAAAAGATGGCAGCAAGCAGCGTCAACAGGGCAGTCCAGGCGTCGATCCCATAACCTTGCTGGTGAGCATAGGCCAAGCCAACGAGGACGGGCACTACCGAGGCCAGGATGAATGGAGGGCGGGTGGCCAGAAAGTATTTGAGAAAGGGGTTCTGGAAATGTTCTTTTTGTGGTTCGATAGCCATTGCAGGGTACACCCTCAGGGTCTGAAACAGTCGAGATCGTTAGCAAACCGGATCGGGCCATGATAGGCCTTTTTTACATATTTGATGGTTTCTTCTTCGTTGCCAAGTGTGCGCAGCATCCGGTGGGAGAGAACAAGTGTTTTTACATGAGCTGTTTGCGCAATTCTGCCAATTTCTGAAGGAGGCATGTGTAACCGGCGTGCTACTCCGGTCATCCCTTCCGGGATGGCGTTATGTGCGACAAGAATATCTGTATCTTTTGCCAACTTTTCCAGTGTTTCCCATTGGTTACTCATGTCTCCACTGAAGGTGATGGACTTTCCATCGATATCGATGCGCCATGCAATAGCTGGCACGGGACCATGATGGACCGGGATCGCTGACGTGAAGATACTGTTTTCAAAAGAAGGGCCTTGCAGACAGTTCTTTTCAGGATCTGGTTGGACGTCGAGATCCTTACTGATAATTTTCCAGTCATTTCCAGGCGCACCAGGTAGATGGTTTCCAAGATAACGATATGCTCCCCGATCTGGATCAAACATCGCTGAGACAAAGCCAGAGACTGAGGGCATTAGAAAATTGCCTTTTGGTCCAAGAATCAACAGATCACGACTGCGGTTCTCGAAAAACGCTGACTTGATCAGCACCGGAAGATCGGCAGAATGATCGACATGCAGATGGGTAAAAAAGATCGCGAGGAGATCACTGAACGCAGCACCACTCTGACCAAAGCGCAATGCAGCACCCCCGCCAGCATCAATCATGATCCTTGCCCGACCATCTACCCAGATCAGGTAACTGCTGGATGCGCGTTTGTCCTCTACTTCGGGCCCCCCAGATCCCAGAACTTGTAGCCAGATGCCAGTGTTTCCGCAAGCAGCTTCGGCCTGTGTATTGAGGATAACACGTAACCAGAATAGCAGAAAGAATACCGTTCTAGTCAACATGGAAGATCCGAAATGACAGTATTGTCTTGCATCAGTGTCTGTCCCATTCGCACAATTGAGGCAGTGAGAGTAACCCTTTCATTATTATTCATGTTTTTTCTCTTTTGTTGTGCCTGGTATTTTGATCATAGTCAGGGATAGAGAATATACAGTCTCCCGTTCCATGGTAAAAGTGGGAATTCGTGTTTAAGGTGAGGCCACAGCAGGCATTGATCAGAAGTTTCTTAATTGGAGCTTTTCTGTTTTTTCTTTCGAGATAGAAGAAGGGGTATAAAACCGGGCTGTTCGATATAAAGAACAGTGGCAGGGGCCAGAACTGGAAAAACGTGTTAATGCGGTTCATTTCGGGATCAGTCGATGGATGAAAACCATCACCGGCTCTCCAATGTTACTTTCACACCAGCACTGCCTGCTCCAATCAATCTGATCTTTTACCGTGATGCCGGATGCTGCGACTGCAACGGGTATCCAACTCATTTTTGTTCGACCGGGTCGATGGGAAACTCTGCGAAGACAGGATTCGATGACAGCCAGTTCAGCTCCTGGGGATGTCAGTACCTGGAACCATATCCCAACCACACTGCGACTGTGGGAGGAGTCAGCAGTAGTAGTACAAATATTCCACCAATCAGGTAACCAAGTATTTTCTTTCTGTATCAGGAAGATCAGCTATTGCATGATAAATGTAGTGAATAATACCTCCTCTGTTTTCAGGTCTTTATCAAGCAATTTAAGTCGCTCATTGATTTTTTCCAATGCCTGTGCCCGTAAAGCTTCTCTGGCTTCAGGTGATTTCAGTTCATCCTTGCTCTTGCTGGAGAGCAGCATGACCAGCTCATGTCGGATGGGGGCGCTGTGATAGCGGATTTGATCGGCCTTGTCCTCACCCTTGACAGCCAATTGCACCTCTGTTTTGAGGTAGGTCAGTTTTGATCCCTTCCTAGCCAGGTTGACGATGATCGCCGGATCCAGATCCACATACATGGTTTCTGGCGCCTTGGGGACTGCTTCTGCATCTTCGTCTTCACTGGCATAGGCGGAAAAACTGAAGATAGAAAGAAATAATACAACAATGAACCAGGAATATCTCGAATTTTTCATTTGACTCTCGAATGGATTGATTAACTGATCAAATTACAAGCAAGGACGAGGCCAAAAAAAAGCGGGCCACAGGCCCGCTTTTTGTTCCAGAGAGATAGCCTCTATCCATTGACCACCTTGACCGGTATATCGGCCAGTTTTTCAGACGCTTCAGCGGCCTTTTCGGTGTATTCCGGCAGTTCGTTGAAGTTGAGATAACGGTAGATATCCGCTGCCATGGGGTCAATATTGGCAGCAAATTGCATGTATTCTTCGAATGTCGGAATCTTACCCAGGATGGACGCCACAGCCGCGATCTCGGCGGATGCGAGAAAAACGTTGGCTCCATCTCCCAACCGGTTCGGGAAGTTCCGGGTCGAGGTGGAAACTACCGTCGAGTTGGCCGCTACCCTTGCCTGGTTGCCCATACAGAGTGAACAACCCGGGATCTCGGTTCGTGCGCCCGCTGCAGCATAGATGCTGTAGTAACCTTCCTCAGTCAGCTGTGCCTGATCCATCTTGGTGGGCGGTGCCACCCAGAGCCGCGTCGGAATCGGCTGGCCGTATTGCTCCAGCAATTTTCCAGCAGCCCGGAAGTGACCGATGTTGGTCATGCAGGAACCAAGGAAGACCTCATCGATCTTGGTGCCGGCCACTTCAGAGAGTGGTTTCACATCGTCCGGATCATTAGGACAGGCGAGGATGGGTTCCTTGATCTCATTGAGATCGATTTCGATGATTTCGGTGTATTCGGCATCGGCATCTGCTTCCATCAGTTCCGGGTTTTCCAACCAAGCCTCCATGGCTTGGGCTCGACGTTCCAGCGTGCGTGGATCACCGTAACCGTTGGCGATCATCCAACGCAACATGACAATGTTGGATTTCAGGTATTCGATGATAGGCTCTTTGTTCAACTTGATGGTGCAGCCTGCGGCCGAACGTTCTGCCGAAGCATCGGAGAGCTCGAAGGCCTGTTCCACTTTCAGATCAGGTAAGCCTTCGATTTCCAGGATGCGGCCGGAGAAAATGTTCTTCTTGCCTTTTTTCTCAACCGTCAGCAGGCCCATTTCGATGGCTTTGAGCGGGATCGCATTGACAAGATCACGCAGGGTGATACCTGGCTGCATTTCACCTTTGAAGCGCACCAGCACGGACTCTGGCATATCCAGTGGCATGACACCGGTGGCAGCGGCAAAGGCCACCAAGCCGGAACCTGCCGGGAAGGAGATACCGATGGGGAATCGGGTGTGTGAGTCACCCCCAGTACCCACAGTATCCGGGAGTAGCATCCGATTCAGCCAGGAGTGAATCACACCGTCACCGGGGCGCAGCGAGACACCACCACGGGTCATGATGAAGTCAGGCAGGGTGTGATGGGTATTGACGTCGATGGGTTTCGGATAGGCCGCGGTATGGCAGAAAGACTGCATTACCAGATCGGCGGAGAAGCCGAGGCAGGCCAGATCCTTCAATTCGTCGCGGGTCATTGGCCCTGTGGTATCCTGGGAACCTACGGTGGTCATGTGGGGTTCACAGTAGGTGCCGGGGCGGACACCTTCAACGCCACAGGCCTTGCCCACCATCTTCTGGGCCAGGGTATAGCCCTTGCCGGAGTCTTCGGCGGGCACCGGTTTGCGGAACAGATCAGTCTCAGCCAAGCCTAGGGCTTCGCGTGCGCGGCGGGTGAGCCCACGTCCGATGATCAATGGGATGCGGCCGCCGGCACGGACTTCATCCAGCAGTACGTCGGTCTTGAAGCTGAATTCGGAAACCACTTCGCCAGTATCGGCATTTTTGATCACCCCTTCATAGGGGTAGATGTCGATCACATCACCCATGTTCATTTTGGTGACATCACACTCGATGGGCATGGCACCGGCGTCTTCCATGGTATTGAAGAATATCGGTGCGATCTTGCCACCAAGGCAATATCCTCCTTCCCGTTTGTTGGGGATGAAGGGGATGTCGCGGCCCATATGCCAAATGACGGAGTTGGTGGCCGATTTTCGGGAAGAACCGGTACCCACCACGTCACCCACATAGGCGAGAGGATGGCCTTTTTGTTTGAGGGCTTCCATTTGTTTGATCGGGCCGATCTTGCCGGGTTCGTCCGGCTCGATGCCATCCCGGGGCATTTTCAGCATGGCCAGCGCATGCAGGGGAATGTCAGGCCGGGACCAAGCATCAGGGGCCGGTGAGAGATCGTCTGTGTTGGTCTCGCCGGTGACCTTGAAGACCGTGACCGTGATTTTTTCAGGCACGTCCGGTTTGCTGGTGAACCACTCTCCTTCCGCCCAGGACTCGATGATTTGTTTGGCATACGGGTTGCCGGCATCCATTTTTTCCTTTACGTCATGGAAGGCATCAAACATCAACAGAGTATGTGAGAGTGCCTTGGTGGCTGTTGGTGCGATCGCTTCATCATCCAGGGCATCGATCAAGGGGGCGATGTTGTAACCGCCGAGCATGGTGCCGAGCAGTTCGGTTGCTCTGACTTTGTCGATCAGTGGGGACGAGGCTTCACCTTTGGTAATGGCAGCGAGAAAGCCGGCTTTGACATAGGCGGCCTGATCTACGCCTGCTGGAACCCGGTTGGTGATCAGATCGAGAATGAATTCTTCTTCGCCTGCCGGCGGATTTTTCAACAACTCAACCAGCTCGGCTGTTTGTTCAGGGGACAACGGCTGGGGGACGACACCCATGGCAGCGCGTTCTTCGACATGTTTGCGATAAGCTTCAAGCACGATATTTTCTCCAGAGTTCGGGTGCCAGCATCCATGCTGACAACGGGTTAATCTTTTGATTGTTATAAAAAGTGAACCCAATAGTATAAAGGAAATTGGGGTGGAATCGTAGCTGCGGTATGCAGTATAGAGCCTGACAGACAAGACCAGGTTACCTTCTTTTCCCATGCAATTGGCCTATGGGGAGGAAAAAAAGAAAAAGTTCTGACAACCTTACCGAATATTGGAATCAGTCTTCAGGTACGTCGAAATGACTTTCTCGAGAGATCAGAGGACTTGGTTTCGACTGGTCATTTATTTCATCTTCCTGAATATTTACGGATTTTTCTGGGTTTTTGGTTATTTCTGCAATCCCTCTGTCATTCTCTATGGTTATCGTGAACGCATGGACTGGCAACTGAACAGTGATCAGGGTCGTTTCATGATCACGAACGATGGTAAATTCCAAAGTTGTGGGGAGATGGAATCTCGAAGGATACCGCCTCTCACGATCCGGGTGACTCCATCACGCATTTGTGAGATGTTTTCGATACGTCCTTGAAAGGTCTTGTCGGGATAGGGTGAGGGGATTTTGAGCTCCTGGCCCAGGACCAGATTTTCAAACACATCGGCCTTGATACACATAATTTTTCTGTCTGTTTTCTGGAAAGAAAAGAAATTCAGATGATCGTTTCCTACATTCCAGGACAGAGGTTCCGGTTGATCCGAATGGGAAGGTCTTTTCTTATCCATTTGATGAATGTGACTGGAAAGGGTACTTTCTGAGGCAGTGGCCGGAAGTTTCTTTTTTTAGACTCAGGCAAAAAGAGTAGGGTAGCAAGGATGATGAGTAAGAAAACAATCCCTGTAACCCTTTCCATCTTTTACAGGCTTGACTACCCTTTGACCGTATTGGAAAAGAGATAAATGACCAGAACACCAGTGATAATCAACGCCATACCTACAATGGCGGCCAGATCCGGGATCTGTTGATAGAAGAAAATACCAGCGATTACAATCAACACGATGCCGATGCCAGACCACAGGGCATAGGAAATACCGATGGGAATGGTCCTGATCGAAAGGGTCATGAAATAGAAGCCAATGCCATATCCAAGTATCATGATCAGTGTAGGCATCAGATTGGTAAATTCATTCGATGCCTTGAGTGCGGTGGTTCCAACGACTTCTGCCAGGATTGCAATCCCCAGATAGAAATAAGCCATAGTTTCTTT
>JALSRM010000058.1 GCA_026984775.1 Gammaproteobacteria bacterium | reverse complement strand
GGTGGGGTTTTCCAGTCCATCGATCTCATTGAGATAATGGTGATCCAGCTGTTGAAAAAGAGGCTTGTAAGCAGCCTTGATTTCTGCAAAATCCATGACCCAGCCTGTCTTCTTGTTGACCTCCCCTTCGACACAGATGCGGACATGGAAGGAGTGGCCATGCAACCGCGAACACTTGTGATCCGGTGGGAGGTTTGGCAACCGGTGGGCGGCTTCAATACTGAATTCCTTGTAAATCTCCATAAGCCTTAGGCTGCTTCTGCACCGGTGAAGGTGTCTTTGAAAGACTGATAGAGCTCCACCGTTTGCCGCCATACCGGACCCAGTTCACCCGTCCCTACCGGCACCCCGTCGAGTTGGGTAACAGGTACAATCTCCCTAGTGGAGCTGGTCAGCCAGATCTCATCGGCTGCTCTGACATCGGCTTCAGTGATCTCTCTCTCCTCACAAGGAATTTCATGTTTATGTAACAATTCCACTATCAGATCCCGAGTAATGCCAGGCAGAATTCTTGAATCCTTTGGGGATGTTCTGACAATACCATCGCGGACGATAAAGACATTGCTGGCAGCACCTTCGGTAAGCAGTCCGTCACGTATCAGGATCGCTTCATAGGCCCCTCTCTCCCGAGCTTTTTGCCGTAACAGGACATTGGGCAGAAGGGAGATTGCCTTGATATCACAGTTATTCCATCGCGGATCTTCAAGAATGGTAGCTGACACAGGCTTTACTTCCCTGGATACTGGCAATGGATTGCTCATGATAAAAACTGTGGGTTCAGACACGTCCGGAAAAGCATGATCACGGTGGGCGACACCGCGGGTAACCTGCAGATAGATTGCCTGGTGGCCCGTCCTATTTTTTTCAATAACTGCATGGATCAGTTGTGACCACTCTTCTAAAGAGTGGGGATTTCTGATATGGACTGCATCCAGACTGTTCTGCAGGCGTTGCAGATGTTCTTGAAGACGAAAGGCATGACCACTGAATGCGGGGATCATCTCGTAAATACCATCACCGAAGATAAACCCCCTGTCCAGCACGGAAACCCTGGCCTCCTCCAGTGGTAGGAAATCACCGTTCAAATAGCAAATGGATGATTGTTGCATTACTTTTTCTGCCCCTATTTGAGCATCAGCTTCGCCTTGTCCATCAGGCGCTTGACCAAACCGGCCTCTGGAATCGATTCCAGTGCCACAAGCGGCACACTCGCAATCTCTTCATCATTCAGGGTTACTGTTAGCGTACCATAAGTCTCTCCGGCCGTGACAGGTGCCATGATAGGGTTTGCGATCTCCATCTTCGCTTTCAACTGCTCATACTGCCGCCTCGGGATCGTGACATTAAGATCGTGCTCAATACCAAGCTTGACTGTATCAGACGTTCCCATCCACACCTGTGCTTCTGTCAGTGGCTGATTTGCCGGCTTCAGTTTATGGGTTTCAAAAAACCGAAAGCCATAGTTCAGCAACGTCTGGCTGGCCTCAATACGTGACTCCTTGGACGCCGATCCCAGCACGACGGAAACCAGTCGTCTGCCCTTTCTTTTTGCCGAAGAAATCAGACAATAGCCGGCAGATTCCGTATGACCTGTTTTCACACCATCAACCGATTCGTCACGCCATAACAGATTATTACGATTGTGCTGGGTAATTCCACCGTAGGTATATTCTTTTATCTTGAAGTAACGATAGATCTCGGGAAATTCTGTAATCAACGCCTTGGTCAGTTTGTAAAGATCCTCGGCCGTGGTGTAGTGTTCAGGGTTTGGCCAGCCGGTCGCATCGGTAAAATGGGAGTTTTTCATGCCCAGTTCTTGGGCCCGAAGATTCATCAATGCAACGAAAACATCTTCAGTCCCCGAGATATATTCTGCCAGAGCAACGCTGGCATCGTTACCTGACTGCACAATAATCCCTTTGAGCAGTTGTTCCACCGTGACCTTGTCGCCCACATTGAGGAACATTTTGGAACCCTTCATCTGCCAAGCCTTCTTGCTGACTGTCACAATATCATCAAGGTGAATATTGCCATCCTTAAGCTCATGGGCAGCAACATAGACGGTCATGAGCTTGGTCAGGCTTGCAGGTTCGGCCCGATCCGCGGAATTTCTCTGTGCCAGGACCTTGTCTGTCAGCATATCAACCAGAAAGTAGGCTTTAGCATTGACGTCGGGAGCAGCTGGCACCGGTACAACAACAGCATGGACCAAGGGTGAAAAGAAAAGGGAGATTAAGACAAACAGGTTTTTAATTTTCATCCGGACAATTTTACTGGAAAAGGACGTGATGTTCATAGAGACCTGCAGCATTCAAATCACGAACAATTGTATCAGCCTCCTCGATGCGGAGAAGAGGGCCAATTCTGACCTTGTGCAAAGACCTGCCACCATCCCGAAGAGTTGCGATCTTTACTGGTCGTTTCAACGTTTGCTGCACCCGATTTCTGAACTTTCTGGCATTTTCTATTTCTGAGAACGCGCCCAGCTGGATATAAAGCTGCTTGATATGAGGCGGATGGGCTTTAGGTGGCGTTGAAACTTTTGGCACCGCCACTTTCTGTGTTCTTTTGACCTGGCTTATTTCCTGTTGATGAAAGGGATCGATCGCCCTAACTCTGACCAGCCCTGTTCCTTCCTTGATGATGCCCAGTTTTGCTGCAGCGGCATAGGAAAGATCAATAATACGGTTGTTATGAAATGGCCCCCTGTCATTCACTCTGACAACAACCCGCCTGCCGTTTCGAAGATTGGTCACTTCCACATAGCTTGGAATGGGTAACGTCTTGTGTGCCGCTGTCATAGCATACATGTTATAGGGTTCCCGGCTGGATGTTCGCTTGCCATGGAAATTGGGGCCGTACCAGGAGGCGATCCCCGTTTCTACATATCCTTCGGCCGATCGCATCGGATAGTAACGACGGCCATTGACGACGTAGGAATCCGGGTTTCCATAACGACTTCTGGGTTCGTGCCGGGGAATTGCATCCGGGATCCGGGAGATATCGATCCTCTTATCAGGTACGAATGCGGGTTTATGTTTAACGCTGCCACAACCTGATATTAGGTTGCTGATCAAAAAAAACAGAAACAGAAATATCGTGTTCTGCCGGTTCATCTATTTAAGTAGTGCGTCGTTGAGATAGGCTTCCCGTACCGCCTCGGAAAGCTGATAGACGGCCATGCCATACAATGGGCTGTGATTATAACGGGTAATGGTATAAAAGTTCTGAAACGCAACCCAGTAATCCTCACCATTTTTCTGTTGGTAGACAAGAAGGCTGGCAAGGGGGTTCCCATCAATCTTTCTTTTCGGTTCGACGCCAGCATTGATCAAATCGGAAAGAGGGATTGAAGGTTTAATTCCTTTTTTGACAAAACGATCCACGTTGGCACCTTCCTTGATCCAGGTTGGAACCGCCACCGGTTCCCCTGTCTGCCAACCATGGTGTTTGAAATAATTGGCAATACTGGCAAAGATATCCGGTTCGTTATCCCAGATATTGATTCTGCCATCCTTGTTGAAATCCACTGCATAGGCCTGGAAGCTGCTCGGCATGAACTGGGGCATTCCCATAGCACCTGCATAAGACCCCATCAAGGATAAGGGATCTATCTTTAATTCACGGGTAAACAGCAAAAATTGTTTGAGTTCATTTCGAAAAAATATTGCCCGCTTGGGATAATTAAAGGCCAGTGTAGCCAGTGCATCGATCACACGGTATTTCCCCTTATGCTTGCCGTAATAGGTTTCCACTCCGATGATTGCGACAATGATTTGCCGGGGGACACCATACTGTTTTTCAACTTCGATTAATTGATTACGATGTTTCTTCCAAAACTCGGCACCCTTTTTTATCCTGTCAGGAGTAACGAAAATCTGCCGGTATTCATACCAGGGTTTTGACTTTTCTGCTGGACGGGAAATGGCCTCGAGAATCTTTTTCTGCAATTTTGCTTTTTTGAAGATCTTTTCCAATACGCGTCTGTCAAAATCATGTTCGATAACCATCTCGTCAATAAACTTTTTCTCTTCCACCTGATTGAAATCTTCGGCCTGAAGAGAAAGTGAAAAACACAACAAGAAAAAGAGCAACGTTCTTTTTGTGATAGTCATCATCTTGCAATCAAATCTCTGTGAGTATAGGCGGACATAACCAGCCCAAATCCGAGTAACAATGTTACCAGGGATGTGCCACCATAACTAATCAAGGGCAAGGGAACACCCACGACTGGGAGCTGTCCACTAACCATGCCCATGTTAACAAACACATAGGTGAAGAAGGTCAGAGCCAAACTACCGCACAAAAGATGAGCGAAGGTTCCTTGAGCTTCTCTGGCCATGTAAAGGCATCGCACGATAATAAAAACATACAGTGTGATCAGTACCAGGACACCCAGGAAACCGAATTCCTCACAAAAAACGGCAAATATGAAATCCGTGGTACGTTCCGGTATGAACCCAAGCTGGGACTGGGTGCCATTCAGCCAGCCCTTGCCGAACAGGCCACCAGAACCAATGGCAATCTTCGACTGAATAATATGGTAACCAGCGCCCAGCGGATCCTTTTCCGGGTTGAACATGGTGAGTATGCGCTGTTTCTGATAATCCTTCATCACATACCACAACAATGGTGCGCCGATCACACCGAGTAAACCGGTAACAGCCAGATAACGCCAGCGCATGCCGGCCAGAAACAGGACGTAAAAACCGGCAGTACCCACCAGTATTGCTGTGCCCAGATCAGGTTGCCTAGCAATGAGAACAACAGGGACAGCAATAAGAATCAGCCCCACGATTATTTGAAAGAGTGACGGTGGAACCGGCTTGTCGTTCAGATACCATGCAACCATCATGGGCACAGCAATCTTCATGATCTCCGAGGGCTGGAATTTAAGAAACCTAAGATCGAGCCAGCGTTGGGCCCCCTTTCCCGTATATCCGAAAAACATCACAGCAATCAACAGCACAATTCCCAGACCAAACACCCACGGTGTCCATCGGAGAATCGTCCTCATGGGGATCTGCGCAATGATCAGCATACCCAGCACACCCACACCAATTCTGATCGATTGTCTAAGAACAATTTCCACCTTTTGATCAGAAGCGCTGTATAACACCAACAGTCCAATACTGCACAGTAACAGTAACGCAACCAGCAACGGTGTATCGATATGGAATCTGAAAAAGAGATTTCTCGAAGTCTTCATGCTCAATGATGCGCCATGTAGTAATCCAGCAGCTTTCGGGCAACAGGGCCGGCTGTTCGTCCACCACTGCCCCCATGTTCGACTACGACAGCAATCGCAATTTCAGGGTTGTTGATTGGCGCGAAAGCGATGAACAAGGCATGATCCTGCAGGTGTGCAGGGATCTTGCTTTTGTCCCGAACCTCTCCTTCTTCATTCTGTTCCAGGCCAAAAACCTGAGAAGTCCCTGTTTTGCCGGCAAATTCATAGAACGCTCCGGCGCCTACCTTTCTTGCTGTGCCTCTTTTCCCGAGCACGACATCCCTCATGGCCTCAATGATCAGATCCCAATCTTCATTACTTCCACTAACCACCTTCTCCGGGGGTTCGGAAAGCAAATCACCCGATTTACCTGTAACGGGGTCTTCCGTCTGCCCGACGACGTGTGGTACTGCCCTGTGACCGTGCATGCTCAGTGTCGCTGTTGCCGAAGCCAGCTGAAAGGGCGTTACCAACATATAGCCCTGCCCTATCCCTGTAATCAAACTTTCGCCCGGATACCAGGAAAGATTTTTTGTTTTCAACTTCCACTCCCGTGAGGGTAGCAGACCCGATTCTTCTCCTGCTAAATCTACTCCTGTAACACGTCCAAAACCGAATTGGGCCAAATAATCATGCATTCTATCGATACCCAGATCCAGAGCCAGTTCATAGTAATAAACATCGCAGGATTCGACGATTGATCGTTTCAGATCCACAGCACCATGCCCCGCCTTGTTCCAGCACCGGTAATATCGCCTGACATTAGGCAAACGAAACCAACCCGGACACCAAGTATGATCATGCGCATCCCGTACACCATAATATCGGGCAGCCATTGCAAGAAAAGGTTTGATGGTAGAACCTGGCGGATACTGTCCCTGCAGTGCACGATTGAAAAGTGGTTGATCAGGAGAATCATTCAATTCCCTGTATTGTTCCGCACTAATCCCGTCTACAAACCAGTTTGGGTCATAGGATGGATAACTGACCATGGCAAGAACTGCACCGGTTGCGGGTTCAATAGCGACAACCGCTCCCCTTCTCTCGCCCAAGGCTTCTATAGCCTTCATCTGTAGTTTCGTATCAAGAGTCAGATAGAGATCGTGACCGGGTAAGGGTGGTTCACGTTTCAACACCCGAATGATGCGTCCCTGGGCATTGATTTCAACCTGTTGATAACCTACCTTTCCATGCAGCAGAGGTTCATAGGCATTTTCAATTCCCGTTTTTCCAATGTGTGTAGTTGCACTGTAGTTGGCCTTGTCGAGCCACTTCGCTTCCCTTTCATTGATTCGTCCAACATATCCCAGAACATGAGCAAACTCTTTCCCGTGGGGATAATACCTCACCAGACGTGTCGTAACATTGACCCCGGGGAAACGATACCGGTTAACAGAGAAACGAGCGATCTCGTCTTCATTCAATTCGTATTTGATTGGGATTTTTTCAAACTTACGTCTGCGCTTGACTTCTTTCTTGAAACGGCTGATCTCTTCACTCGTCAGGCCAATTACACTGTTCAGGTTCACAACCAGCTCATCGAGATCGCCCGCCTGCTCCGGGACAACTTCCAGACTGAATGCAGGCCTGTTCCCTGCCAGAAGAACACCATCCCGACTAAAGATCAAGCCTCTTGGAGGAGGGATAGGAATAATATTTACCCGATTATCCTTGGAACGGGTAGTAAAGTGCTCATGTTGTACGATTTGCAGGTTGGCCAGATGGAGAGCAAGAACCCCAAAAAGTATCACCATGACACATAGGGCAACAACAATACGGTGTGAAAATATCTGGCTTTCCTGGCCGATATTCTTCAGTATCAATCGGGACATCAAATATGTCTCAGTAACCCTCGAATCATTCTGAATGGAATTTGCAGATGGACAATTTTTTCCGATTCAGCCGAAAACCGACGAAAAAATCAAACCTATTTCCAATATTTGGAACACAAAGATGGAGAATTCTAGTCTTCACAAATTACTCATCGAATTGATCGGTAGGCTCTCTATGTGACTATCGCCCGCCGACGAATGTCACGAAGAATGACAAACAACCAGGGCCACAAAAGTATACTGGTCAATACCGGAGCAAAAAAAGCCCAAGACTCCGGTGGCCGACCAATCATACCATTGACCCAGGCAATCATACCCAAATAGACTGCTACGAGAAGACCGACAAAAATGGACTGTTGATACAGAGGGTACTGTCTGACCTGTAAATGTAACTTGGCCGTGATGAACACGATAATCGTCAGGCCTATTGCATTCTGGCCCAGTAATGAACCCTGGAGCACATCGAGAAGAATACCCAGTATGAAGGCGGTAAAAAGATTCACCCTGTGTGGGAGAGCCAGACTCCAGTAGACAAGAACCAGCGCCACCCACGCGGGCCGCCAAGCAGCGATCCAGTCCGGTAGTGGCATGGCTGTCAAGATAAAAGCAACAAAAAATGTGACCAGGATAATAGAATAATTGTTACGAATTTGCATACACTTTACCTATGGGCAACCTTGCCTGGTCTGGTTTCAAACTCGAATTCATTTACCTCCGGCCACACCAGCAGAACTTCTCTCGCTTTGGCCAAACTAGCGACCGGACGAACTCTGATCTGCATGAACTTATCTCCTGGATGCAAATCGACCTTGCTGACGACGCCTACTGGATACCCCTCAGGGAAATGGCCACCAAGGCCAGAAGAGACCAGCAAATCACCCTCCTTAATATCTGATTCCGGTGGAACATAATCCAGGCGCATTTCACCTTTTGCACCAACACCAGATGCGATGGCACGAACTCCACTACGGATGACTTCAACCGGTAACGCATGTTCATGATCCGTCACCATCATACCGGTACTAGAGGACTGTCCCACATGCACGATCTGCCCCATGACACCTTTCGCATCAACGATTGGCTGGCCTATGTAGACTCCCTCTTTGGAGCCCTTGTTGATGACAAATTTCTGCGTGGAAGTATCTTGTTCCACTGCCATCATATCGGCGACAAGGACACGCTCGCCTTGCCGTATGGGTGATTCAATCAGACCACGCAAACGCTGATTTTCCAAAACCAGTGCCTGATATTTCTGCGTGTGGGTTTTCAACAGCAGATTCTGAGCTCGAAGCCGCTCATTTTCTTCCAGTAATTGCTGCCGGGAGGTCAGGGCTTCCGACATCCAGTCGCCCACTCTTACTGGCAGATTCACCAGATACTGGACGGGGTAGACCACCGAAGAGAGATAACCTCTGACTGATTCCAGATAGTCCATCCTGCGATCAACGGTCATCAACACGATCGCAAACACGACACAGAAAAGAAGTCGTGCCTCAAGATTTGGACGTTTTGAAAACAGCGATTTAATTGCTTTCTTCCCTCTTTTTATTATTCAAGTGAAAGTACATCCGGTCCGTGTGCTTCAATCATCTCAAGAACGCGTCCTCCTCCTCGTGCCACACAGGTCAGGGGATCTTCGGCAATGATAACCGGCAATCCTGTCTCTTCCATCAGCAACTGATCCATTCCTCGTAACAAGGCACCACCCCCGGTGACAACAATACCTCGCTCTGACACATCGGCTGCAAGCTCGGGAGGTGTTTTCTCCAGTGCATGTTTTACTGCGCCAACTATACCTGACAAGGGCTCCTGCAATGCTTCGAGTACTTCATTACTGTTGAGGGTAAAACTGCGAGGCAGCCCTTCGGCGAGGTTTCGCCCCCGGACTTCCATTTCCAGTACTTCATTGCCAGGATAGGCACAACCAATTTCGTGTTTTATCCGCTCGGCGGTTGCATCCCCGATCAGCGAACCGTAATTTCGACGGACATAATTGATGATCGCGTCATCAAAACGGTCACCACCGATGCGAACTGAATCTGAATAGACAATGCCGTTCAATGATATAACGGCAACCTCCGTCGTTCCACCTCCGATATCAAGCACCATGGACCCACTGGCATCACTGACCGGCATCCCGGCACCGATGGCAGCTGACATGGGCTCATCAATGAGATAGACCTCTCGCGCCCCGGCGCCCAATGTTGATTCCTTGATGGCCCGTCGCTCGACCTGCGTCGAACCGCAAGGTACACAAACCAACACCCGTGGACTTGGTTTGAAAAAGCGTTCTCCATGCACCTTGTGGATAAAGGCCTGTAGCATCTTCTCCGTCACTGTAAAATCAGCAATCACACCATCCTTTAAAGGACGCATAGCTTCGATATGGCCGGGGGTACGCCCCAGCATGGCCTTGGCATCGGTGCCCACAGCAGCAACCGATTTAACACTGTTTGGATCCTTGCCCACCTTGATGGCAACAACCGAGGGTTCATTGAGGACAATCCCCTTTTCTCTGACATAGATCAGTGTGTTGGCCGTGCCCAGATCGATTGAAAGATCATTGGAAAACAAACCGCGTATCCTGTTAAACATAGAATGTATTGCCTTTTATTCCATAAATTATGGGACTCTAGCAGCGAGTGAACCTTTCGGCAAGCGTCACGACCGTGTAAAATTCTCTGTTTTTAACACAGGATACAACCATGTCTCTGGACAAAAAAGATGTCGAAGCAATCGCCCGGCTCGCACGGATAGAGATCAAACCCGAACAGATTGATGAAACTGCGTCACAGCTTTCCAGTATCCTTGAATTCGTCGAACAGATGAACACGATCGACACCTCGGCTATAGAGCCCGTTGCACACCCACTCGATCTGACGGCGAGGCTACGCGAAGATGCTGTCACCGAGCCCAATCAGCGTGAACTGTTCCAGTCGATCGCACCCGCTGTGGAAAATGGGCTTTACCTGGTCCCCAAAGTCATCGAATAACCGAAATGCATAATAAAACACTGATCGAACTCAGCAAATCCCTGCACAACAGGGAATTTTCCAGCGTAGAACTGACGCAGCATTTTCTCGATCGTATCCGTCAGTATGATCAGACGCTCAACAGCTTTATCACCGTGACGGAAGAGATCGCGCTGGCACAGGCAAAAGCAGCGGATAAAAAACTGGCCTCCGGCAAGGCCGGCCCACTGACAGGCATCCCGCTGGCGCAGAAAGATATCTTCTGCACCAAGGGGGTCAGAACCTCCTGCGCTTCGTTAATGCTGGACAACTTTATCTCACCCTATGACGCCACCGTTGTCGAGAAGATTAACGATGCGGGCATGGTGATGCTGGGTAAAACCAATATGGACGAATTCGCCATGGGGTCTTCCAATGAAACCAGCTACTACGGCGCGGTAAAGAACCCCTGGAATACCGATCACGTCCCCGGGGGTTCATCGGGAGGCTCGGCGGCTGCAGTTGCAGCACGCCTGACACCCGTTGCGACGGGAACCGATACTGGTGGCTCCATTCGTCAACCCGCCGCACTCTGTGGTATCACCGGCATTAAACCCACCTACGGAACCGTTTCCCGCTATGGCATGATCGCCTTTGCCTCAAGTCTCGATCAGGGCGGACCGATGGCACGCTCCGCTGAAGATGCCGCGCTTATGCTGAATCTCATGACGGGTTTCGACGAGAGGGATTCCACCTCCATTGAACGGGAAAAAGAAGACTACACCCGCTCGCTCGACAACAGTCTCAAAGGACTTAAAGTCGGGCTGCCGAAAGAGTATTTCAGTGAAGACCTGAATGCCGACATTGCCGGCGTCATCGAAGGCGCGATAAAGGAGATCGAAAAGCTTGGTGCGACGATAAAAGAAATCAGCCTGCCGAATACCCGGCTCAGTATCCCAGCCTATTATGTGATCGCGCCTGCAGAGTGCTCCTCCAACCTGTCACGCATGGATGGTGTTCGTTTCGGCTATCGCTGCAAGGATCCCAAAGATTTGTATGACCTCTATGCTCGATCCCGTGGTGAGGCCTTCGGTGATGAAGTCACACGGCGTATTCTCATCGGCACCTATGCTCTCTCGGCTGGATATTATGATGCCTATTACTTGAAAGCACAGAAGATCCGCCGCCTGATCAGTAATGACTTCAAAAATGTTTTCAATGAAGTGGATGTGATCATAGGTCCGACATCACCCACCGTTGCCTTTCGACTGGGAGAAAAATCCAAAGACAATGATCCAGTGAGCATGTATCTGGCCGACATCTATACCATATCGGTCAATCTTGCCGGTCTCCCCGGGATGTCCATACCTGTCGGACAAGTCGAGGGGCTTCCCGTTGGTCTGCAATTGATAGGCAACTACTTTCAAGAAGCAAAATTGCTGAACGTTGCTCATCAGTTCCAACAAGTAACTGACTGGCATCAAAAATCACCGGAGGGGTTTTAGCAACATGGAATGGGAAACCGTAATCGGGTTGGAAATCCACGCACAACTGGCAACCAAAAGCAAGATTTTCTCCGGAGCAGCCACCGCGTATGGTGCGGAGCCCAACACCCAGGCCTGCGCGGTTGATCTGGGGCTCCCCGGAACCCTGCCGGTGCTCAATAAGGAAGCCGTCCGGATGGCCGTGAAATTTGGCCTCGCTATTCATGCGCAAATCGATGAGTTCTCCGTCTTTGCCCGAAAAAACTATTTTTACCCTGATCTTCCCAAAGGCTATCAAATCAGTCAGTATGAAAAACCGATTGTCGGTCCAGGCTATATCGATATCGAAGTGGAAGAAGCTGGCCCGATTCGTATCGGTATTACCCGTGCTCATCTGGAAGAAGATGCTGGCAAATCCCTGCACGAAGATTTTCATGGCATGAGCGGAATCGATCTGAACCGGGCAGGAACACCGCTGCTGGAAATTGTTTCTGAACCGGATATGCGATCTGCCTCCCAAGCTGTCGCCTATATGAAGAAGATTCACTCCCTTGTCCGTTATCTCGGAATCTGTGATGGCAACATGCAAGAGGGGTCCTTCCGTTGCGATGCCAATGTTTCCGTTCGTCTCAAGGGGGAAGAAAAACTCGGCACCCGCACGGAACTTAAAAACCTCAACTCCTTTCGCTTCATTGAACGGGCGATCAATTACGAGGTAGAACGGCAGATCGATCTGCTCGAGTCTGGTGGTGAGGTCATCCAGGAAACACGATTGTATGATGCCGACAAAGACGAGACTCGCCCCATGCGCAGCAAGGAAGAGGCAAATGATTATCGCTACTTCCCCGATCCCGATCTGCTGCCGGTTCAGGTCTCTCGGGAACTGGTCGATGAAGTCAGAGAAACCCTTCCAGAGCTCCCAGATGCTCGCAAGAAACGATTCATGGAAGAATTTAACCTCTCAGCCTATGATGCCGGCCTTCTGACTGCTGACAGGGAACTGGCCGATTATTTCGAAATTGCTGTCAACACAGCAAACGGCGAATCCAAACTCACAGCCAACTGGATCAATGTTGAACTCAATGCTTCCCTGAACAGGGAAAACAAAACCCTTAGTGAGAGTCCAGTAAGTGCCGAACAGTTGGGGGAATTGATTCTGCGTATCAAGGACAACACGATCTCCGGAAAAATTGCCAAACAGGTCTTTGCCTCTCTGTGGGAAGGAAAAGGCAGCAGCGCCGATGAAATCATAGAGAAAGAAGGCCTCAAACAGATGAGTGACTCCGGAGAGCTGGAGAAACTGGTCAACGAAGTCCTCCAGGCCAACCCTGCACAGGTTGAGCAATACCGCGCAGGAAAAACCAAAGTTCTGGGTTTCTTCGTCGGACAGATCATGAAACAGACAGGCGGCAAGGCCAACCCGGGGCAGGTCAATCAACTCTTGAAGTCAAAACTGGATCAATAGGTTTCGTTGGAGTCCTGAATTTCAGGACCTTGATGGGCGGAAATCTATTCCCTGTCACCCTGGTTTCTTGCTATCAACTTCGCTACAAACAATCCAAGCTCAAACAATAACCACACAGGGACTGCAAGAAGGATTTGTGAGACAACATCCGGCGGTGTAATCAGCATACCAAGAACAAAGCTGCCAACAATGACATAAGGGCGTTTTTCGTTCAGGGATTCTACGCTGATCACACCCATTCGTACCAGCAAAATGATGGCGACGGGCACTTCAAAGACGATACCAAAGGCAACGATCATCTTCAGCACAAAATCCAGATATTCCGTAATATCTGTCATTTGGGTGACCCCTTCCAGCTGGATCGAGGTGAAAAACTGGAAAATGATCGGGAAAATGACGTAATAGGCAAAAGCAGCCCCGCCATAGAACAACAATGTGCTGGAAATCAACAGGGGCAGCACCATTTTCTTTTCATGTTTGTAAAGGCCCGGGGCGACAAAAGCCCAGATCTGATAGAGAATAAAAGGGATGGCAACAAAGATCGAAAGCACCAAGGCGAGCTTGAAAGGCGCCAGAAAAGGAGATGCGACTTGGGTTGCGATCATGCTTGCATTTTCAGGCAGATAACGTAGTAGCGGTTGTGCCAGCCAACTGTACAAATCGGTTGCGAAGTAGAACAGAACCAGAAAGATCACCAGCACAACGACGACAATTTTCAGCAACCGGGAACGGACTTCGATCAGGTGGGAGATAAAGGTCTGCTCTGTTTCATCAGGCAGTTGATCGTCTTCCTGCGTATTCATTACTGATGAGGGAGTTTAAAATCCTCTTCCGTTGGCAGTTCATCCTTGTCAAGGGTGGTGGCCTCTTCCACTTCTCGTTTGAACTCTTCAAGTGACTCAACGGTATCCTGCCCAACTACTTTTTTCACCTCTTCCATATCGAGCTCACGTTCGATCTCGGCCTTCATGATCGCCACGGTACGTCGTGCCTTGTTGATCCAGAGTCCTGCTGTTCGTGCCGCACGGGGTAATCGTTCAGGACCCAGTACCAGCAGGGCAACAACGGCAATTATCGTCAGCTCCCAAAAACCGATATCAAACATAGCGATCAGCCGTGTTTACTGGTTGTCTCTTCCTTGTTTTCAATGGAACTGCCACCTTCCTCTGAGGACTCTTTCTCTCCGTCTTTTAACGCCTTGCGAAAGCTCCTGATAGCTCCACCGATATCACCCCCCATGTTTCTGAGCTTTTTGGTACCGAAAAGCAAAATAACGATTGCCAGTATGATCAGTAACTCTGTAATTCCGAATTTACCCATGATTCTCTCCTCCCCTCAGCCCTTCCTGTCAGGGAGTGCCAAGGTTCCTCATTGATTACGGCTGGCTTTCTCCTCGATTCCGGACTGGCCGAAACGCCTTTCCAGTTCCTGGAGAATATCTTCGGGACCGAGATCCAGATGATCCAGCATGACCAGTATATGAAACCACAGATCAGCCGTTTCATAAACGACTTGTTCTTGATTACGGTTTTTTGCAGCAACAATGGTTTCGGTGGATTCTTCACCCACTTTCTTCAGAATGGTATCCAGCCCCTTGTGGTTGAGGCTGGCAACATAAGACTCTTTCGGATCTGCCTGTTTACGGCTCCTGATAACCTCGGCGAGTGTGCTCAGTATTTTATCGTTTTGCATGTTTCCTCAGTGTATTCTTTAAGACCTGTGCAGCCTTGGGTGATCTTACTTCACCACTGAAGATTTGTCTGGGCGTGACCTCATCACGACCATAAAAAAGAGCGTTGGCAGCATGATCGATAGCCAATGAAGAACCATCTAGAGATACGCCAGCGAAAAGCCCACGGCTTCGTGAATAGGAGAGTATTTCTGCCTGGAGTTTAACATCGGTCGCCGCAGCTGCATTTCTTCCTACGGGTCCCGCTGCTACCGCAGCATCGGCGCCCAATGTGAATTGGCCATTGACTAAGCTGTTGAGTCCACGCCGATTATTGAAAACCAGAATGATATCCGAAGACTGAACACCAATCTGGAAACCAAGGCTCCCTCCTTTCAATTGAAGAAAAACCGGATCACTCCAGGCATGGGTGTTGCGATTCTTCATCACAAGCACGCCTTTCCCATATCGGCCACCCACGACAAAGCCAACCTTCATGACTTCTGGAATGATAGCAATCGCCTGGGCCCGGGATAACAAAGATGGAGGAATGGATCGTTCGGGAATCGTGAAGATGTCACGCAAGACTTCATCGGCCAGGGTGACAAGGTTCTCCTGTTCGTGCTCAGCCAAGACCGGACAGCTACCGAACAGTAGCAGCAACAGAATAAAGTTAAGTGTTTTGATCATGTTGGCCAATCTTCAGACCCTTCTGATTCAATCTCCAAAGAATTAAAAAGTGGAAAATTTCCATGAATTATTCGGAGGTTCCCTTGGAATAAATCTTCGCAGGATCTTGCAAGATTGGTTCCACTTCCTGCCATTCGCCATCGACCAAACGTCGGAAAAAGCAGGAATGGCGGCCTGTATGGCAGGCAATACCGTTTTTCTGTTCGACCTCAAGGAGAATGACATCATTGTCACAATCCAGCCTGATCTCCCTGACCGTCTGACTATGCCCAGACTCCTCACCTTTACGCCAGAGTTTTTGTCTCGATCGCGACCAGTAAACGGCACGTCCCTCGTTGGCAGTCAATGCAAGTGCTTCCCGGTTCATCCAGGCCACCATCAACACTTTCCCTGTCCCGGCTTCCTGGGCGATGGCGGGGACCAACCCATTCTCATCCCAGCGGATCTCATTGAGCCAATTCACAGGCGCACCTCTATACCGGCTTTTTGCATCTCTTTTTTTGCTTCCTGCACAGTATGTTCTCCAAAGTGAAAAATACTGGCTGCAAGAACCGCGTCGGCCTTACCTTTTGTGACGCCTTCTGTGAGATGCTCCAGCTTGCCCACCCCGCCCGAAGCAATGACCGGGATCTCCACTGCTTCTGATACTGCACGGGTCAGCTCAAGATCGAAGCCATCACGGGTACCGTCCCGATCCATGCTGGTCAGGAGGATCTCTCCTGCACCCAGCCCCTGCATTTTCACTGCCCATTCGATCACATCGATGCCAGTTGACTTGCGCCCGCCATGAGTATAGATCTCCCATCGTCCTGTTTCACCAGGCGAGGGAACCCTGCGTGCATCAATCGCAACAACAATACACTGGGAACCAAACTTTGAAGAGGCTTCACCGACAAATTCGGGATTGGAAACGGCAGCAGTATTAATCCCCACCTTGTCGGCACCTGCGTTCAGCATCCGGCGTATGTCATCAATGGTGCGGATCCCGCCGCCTACCGTCAGAGGAATAAAAACCTGACTGGCCACATCTTCGACGACATGGACCATGGTTTCACGATCATCACTACTGGCGGTAATGTCGAGAAAGGTAATCTCATCAGCACCTTGCTCGTCATATCGCCGGGCAATCTCCACTGGATCACCGGCATCGCGTATGTCGACAAACTGGACACCTTTGACCACACGTCCGGCATCAACATCCAGACAGGGAATAATTCGTTTTGCCAGTCCCACCTTAGATTCTCAGCTCAGACACCGGGCACAAATCATCAGCCAGCTTCTGGGCCTCAGCAAAATCCAAGGTGCCCTCATAAAGGGCCTTGCCTGTAATCGCACCCTCAATCCCCTCATTTGCTACAGCACAGAGGTTTTTAACATCATCGATATTAGTAATTCCACCCGACGCGATCAGGGGAATCGTCAGTTCTTTTGCAAACCTGACCGTTGATTCAATATTAACTCCTGTCAACATACCATCGCGGCTGATGTCGGTATAGACGATTGCGGCAACTCCTTTCTCTTCGAATTGGAGAGCCAAATCGAGGGGATCATGGTGGGAGAGTTTTGACCAGCCATCGATTGCAAGCTTGCCATCGCGTACGTCCATGCCAACGATGATGTGCCCCGGAAACTCCATACAGGCATCTTCAACAAAGTGAGGGGCAGTAACTGCCTTGGTCCCGATAATGACATAATCGACACCAGCATCCAGGTACTCCTGAATGGTATCATCATCACGGATACCACCACCAACCTGAATAGGAACATCAGGAAACGCCTCAGCAATATCATGGATAACACCCGCGTTGACGGGTCTGCCCTTGAACGCTCCATTCAGATCGACCAAATGCAATCGTCTCGCACCCGCTTCTACCCACTTGCCGGCCACGGCCACTGGGTCTTCTGAATACACCGTATTTTCATCCATATCACCTTGGCGCAGGCGCACACATTTACCGTCTTTCAGGTCAATTGCAGGAATTAATAACATAGCCGGAATCTTCCAAACTGGGGGAAAAATGGATCATGTTTGATGGTATAAAATATACCGGGAATAATTTCTTTGCTATCAAGAATAAATGTCTGTACTGATCATAGCACAGACATTGAATTGAACAATACCGCTGTCAGAGCTTTGACAACACCTCTGCGACCCTTCCTTTTTCAGGAAACGGTTGCCCGGATGCAAGTGCCTTTTCCAGTTCGGCTTTCGCTTTTTCCCTTTCCCCCGCCTTCAGATAGGCAATGCCCAAATGATAAAGAATACTTGGGTTGTCCGGCACCTGCTCAAGACTCTTTTGCAGATTGACAATGGCTTTATCGGTTTTGCCCATTTTGGTCTGGATCCAGCCAATGGTATCAAGCACCTGAACATTATCACCAAGTCTGGCTCTGGCCTTTTCAGCATATTTCAAGGCTTCATCTAGGTTTTTTTCCCGTTCGGCAAATCCGTAAGCCAGGTTGTTCAACGCCGGGACAAACCCCGGTCGTAATTCGATGATTTTTCTGTAGTGTGGCTCTGATTTGTCATATTCCCCGCGTAAATCATACATGTTGGCGAGCAAGAGGCGAGAGATGGGTTGTTCCGGATTATCTTTAACTTGCTCCTCCATATTTTTAATCGCCTTGTCCTGGCCGTAACGCACCATATTCAACCTTGCCAGCAGAAAATATCCGTCCTGCATATCCGGCGCGGTCTGGATGGCCTCCTTAAAGAGTGACTCGGCCTTGTCGAGCTCGTTCATCGCGAGATAGACCTGTCCCTTGAGTGACTGTATAGCTGCAATAGCTCTCGGGTTGTTCTTTACTTTTTCCAGATAGGTATTGCAGAGCTGTAGCGCCTCTTGCTGCTCCTTTTTTGCCATATGTATCAGTACAAGCTTCTGCAAGATATCGGTTCTGGCAGGGTTGATTTCAAGCACCTTTTCAAAATTCTCGATCGCCTTTACCGGTTCCTTGAGTTTCAGGTAAAGCAATCCAAGCGCGTGGTAACCATCCACTTTGTCAGGTTCAAGATGAATCAGCTTTTCAAAAACCTGGCGTGCTTTTTCCGTCTGATCCAGCAATATGGCACTGGCTCCAATCATCTTGAGGGCGTCGGTATTTTTGGGATCTCTCAACAGGGTCTTCTTACCCAAATCGATTGCTTTCTGATATTCGCGGTTGCGTAAATAAATCTTGCCCAGCAGTGACTGGGTTTTCCTGTGATCAGGCCTTTTTTCCAATACCCCTTCCAATAGCTGAGTTGCCGTGGGTAAATCTCCAAGCCCTAGCAAGGCAACGGCCTTATTGTAGCTGGCATCAGCAAAACTGGCCGGGATTTCCTCAAGCAACTTGTCGAGCTTTGTCTTTGCTTGAGCAAACTCTCTTCTCGCAATCAGAATCTCTGTTTCCAGAAGCCTCGCCGATAACTGATCGGGGTGCTTTTCGAGCACCTGACGCACGTATTGTTCCGCCTCGTCGAGTTCACCCAGTTGCAACAACTTTTTCGCCAAGGCGAGTGTACGCTCTGGATCTTTGGGCAATTGTGCGTGTGCTTCTTTATAAAGAGTGATGAGCTTTTCTCTCTGATTCGTTACTTCATACAACCTGGACAGTGTGGAAAAGATTTGCAAGTTTTCAGGATGTTTTTCCAAGACCTTTTTCAGGATCTTCTCTGCCTCTCCCGGTTCATTCTGGTGTAACCTGAAGTTGGCATGTGCAAGCGCGATCGACACATCTTCCGGATTCGATGTGATCAGTTCCTGTAGATAATCTCTTGCCTTGTCTGCCTCACCTTTCTGCAGATAGAGGTTGAATAGTGCCAGCTTGAGATTGGTTGCTCCCGGATCCGTCTTCAAACCCTGCAGCAATATACGCTCAGCTTCGTTCTGTTTGCCCCTCACGGCCAGGAGTTGTGACAGGGTCAGATAGGCCCGGGTATTTTCCTCTTCCTGGCGAATGATCCGCCTAAGGATAAATTCTGCTTCATCCAGATCCTTGTCCTCAATCAGCAAACCGGCCTGCAGCATCAGCGCCTCTGTATTGAGAGGCTCTTTTTTCAACACCCAGTCCACATTCTTGCGGGCCTCATCATACTTTTTCATTAGAAAATAGAAGGAAGCCAACTTGAGTTTTGCTTCCAGATTCTCAGGCGCCAGTGATTCGGCATGCTTGTAGGTGAAAAAGGCGTTCCTGGGATCATCCAGCTTGAGGTAGGTTTCAGCCAGCTTTAGATGGGCGTCCACATTGGCAGGATCAGCCTGCAGGGCATTTTTGTACTCCAATATCGCCTTGGTGTACTTCTCCTGTTGAAATAGGGTATTGCCCTTCTGTAGAAATTTGGCGCTCTTGTCCTGACTGGTGCCGGAACAGGCAGCAACCAGCAGGACAAACAGAAGTATGGCAAGTCTTTTTTTCATCATCACGTCCCCAAGGCATGGATTTTGCCTAGTTTACTGTATTCGTAATCAAACGACAGTAAATCAAGGTAAAACAAAAGGGCCAAAGGAAAGAATCGTTTAAAGTAGAGACAAAATCTGCCGATACCTTTCTCCAGAACATGTAGTTAACTCAAGAATGAGGTAGAGAAGACAATGCCTAAACTGAAATTGAAAACCAAAATGCTGGCCACCCTGATGTCGCTGGCACTCATACCCACACTCTCGGCTGCGATCGCAACTGGCTGGGTGGTGAAGGGGGGGTTCTCACTGGAAATATTGACCTACGCCCTCACAGTCACTGTAGGTTTTGCTATCATCGTCGGATTAATCAGCAAGAAGCTGATCAAGCTCGTTCTTGAACCGATTCATTACACTACAGGATCCCTGGAGTGGATCGCAAAGGATATTCATGCGGGTAAATGTGATCTGACCCAGCCACTGGATGGGGGAAATAATCCGTTTGGGCAACGTCTTGCCAAGGCAACCAATACGGTACTCAACGCCTTTGCCGAGCTGGTTCGGGAGATTCAGGAAACCACCGGCCAGGTCGCTGTGGATGCTGACAAGATGGCTGATATCACGGCACAATCCATGGAAGGGGTGATCCGTCAGCGAGCCGAAACCGAACAGGTCGCCACGGCCATGAACGAGATGACGGCCTCGGTGCAGGAAGTTGCCCGTAATGCATCCAGTGGCGCTGAGGTCTCTCAGAAAACTGCTACGGTTTCCCAGAAGGGTGCCAGTGTTGTTCAGGAAACCATTTCCGGGATCAATACCCTGGCCGACAATGTCTTACAGGCTGCCGATGTCATTCATGCCCTGGAACAGGACAGCGAGAGCATTGGCGCCGTACTCGATGTGATTCAGGGTATCGCTGAACAGACCAATCTGCTGGCACTGAACGCCGCCATTGAAGCCGCCCGTGCCGGTGAGCAGGGCCGGGGATTTGCCGTGGTCGCCGATGAGGTACGTACCCTGGCAAGCCGCACCCAGGAATCCACCCAGGAGATCCAAACCATCATCGAAAAGCTCCAGACCCGCTCGAAAGAGGCCGTCAACGTGATGGATCAGGGCAAACAACAGGCCGAATCCAGTGTTGAACTGGCGCAGGCCGCGGGTAATGCACTGGCTGAAATCGCGGAGGGGATCGAGGAACTGGATCGTGTCTCAACCCAGATCGCCGTGGCCGCCGAACAGCAGAGCACGGTAGCCGAAGAGATCAACCGCAATATCGTCAATATCAATGATATCTCAGTCAGGAATGCAGAAAATGCTGATCGCACCACGCAGACGAGTCAGGATCTTTCTGCGCTGGCCCGACGCGTCGGTGAGGCGATAGGTTCCTTCAAAGTATAAGCAACGGGGTACCTGTCTGCAGCTCGGCAGGCGCCCACACAATCCGGGTATTGATCGCGAGCCGGTAAAAGTGATCAAACCCGGATTTTTCGATCCAGTCCGGCAGGGTTTCTTCCCTTTTTTGCATAAAGATTTTCTGAAAATCCGGGTAGGCCTCCCCGGTTCGGGTATCCAGCGTCGGTACCTGACACCGGACACAGTGTTTCAACCCCTCGAACAGGACATCCCCGATTTTGAACCGGATGGGATCATCAGCCACTTTGTTGAGCCGATCCTCCCAGAAGGCCGGGCAATCGGCAATCTCCAGATTGGTCCGAAAGCGCTTCCGAATTTCATCGAAAGTGAGATCCGGAAACCAGGCGTGAACCTCTGCCAGCGTTGCTGTGCTGATCAGTGTGGGGCCCGGCCGATCCCGATCATCGGGAAATCCTTGATCGGCATTTTCGATCAAGCGGACTCGGAAGCCGAAAAAATCACTAAACCAGGTCTCGAGTGCTTCATTTCCTTCATAAAGATCGAATGTCTCCGCCTCATCGAATCCATACAGATCCAAAGTAATCTGCCGGTTTTCCAAGTCAAACCGTGCATCGAACTGATTGATCTCGGGATGGCGCTTGGCGTTGATCAGGCGTCCCTGTTCATCCTGCAGCGCAAACTGGCGATCCTGACGCAAGGCACCGGCCGGCGTGACGACCGCGCGTTCCACATCAACGCCGGAAAGCGCCTTGACCGGAAAAAGGGTGATTTTTGAGAGCACCGGTGTTTTCATCGAACATTGGCCAGAATATTGAGTCCCACTTATCATGGATCAAAACCAAACAGGACGCCAGTCATGAAAAACTATTTGTTATTTCTTCTCTTCATTACCTGCACGTGTACTGTTTATGCCGATGAACCCGGGGATGTGAGTTCGCTGATCAGCGCCTGTGCCGATGGCCAGATGGAGATTTGTGATCAAATCAGCCGGGTGAAGCATCCGCAGGCACCGATCTCACCTCTGGACGCTATGGCACTGGCCTTTTCCAAGCGTGTGCCGACTCTGGATCTGGTCGATGAGAACCATCGGCCTGAACTGGACAAAGCCTATCCGCTGATCGTAGAGGACTATTTTTCCAGTGAAAGGATTTCAACTGCTGAGCGCGAGAAATGGTTTCTAAAGGAACGTCTGGTCAGCTGCAGCCAACATTATCATGCGCGCTGGCGAATGGAAAAAAACTGGTGGCCGGTAGATAATGAAGGCAACCCAGACTGGCGCTCTATCTATCCGCACGTGCTGGATCATTACTTTGGTTATTGCGTAAGGCAATAGAGGGTGCTTATGGTACATAACATGAAACCACTACTCACACTTACCGCCTTTTTTATATTCGCTGTGTCTCTGACCGCGTGTAATAACAAACCAGAATCTCCCTTCGAGGTCACCCAGTCCTTCTGGCACGCCGTCGAGAACAAGAATATCCGGCAAATCAAAAAACTGATCTCGGTAAAATCTCTACAGGACAACATGCCAGGAGAGCACATTGTCGCGGTCTCTAAAATAACACTAGGCAAAATCATTATCGACGGTAACCGTGCACGCGTCGAAACCACCCTGGTAATCGAGAGCGACGAACCCACGACGGTACACATGGATACCCTGCTGGTAAAAGAGGATGATCAATGGAAAGTGGACTACCAAGACACAATGGAGGCCCTACAAGAAGAAGGGCAACTGAGCCAGGTGATTCGAGAACTGAAAAACTTCGGTGAAAAACTCTCCACAGAGTTCGACAAGTCCATGCAGGAACTCGACCACGCCATGCCCGAAATAGAAAAAGGCATCAATGACCTGGGTGATAAGATCAAAAAAGAGGTACCGAAGATCAAAAAACAGATCGAAGAAATGGCCGAGGAGTTGCAACGGGCGTTGGAAAAATCTCTCAAGGAGGATGAGAAGCAAAAATCGATTTGATGACACGTTTCTTGGCATCGAAACAACTCAATTCCGGCCTTTCGGCAAAAAAGAAAAGATGGGAGGCGGACTGACTGTCCGATGCGCCAAATCCCATCAGTGGAATTTCCGCACCGGGCAAGGTAAAGAGTTTCTGCGCCCATTGATCTTCCAACCGCTCCCCCGAAGCGTTGAAATAAACGCACTCCACCTCGACAACCTTTCTCAGATAATCAATATGCCAGTGAGGCCGTTGAGTAATTTTCAGGTGGTGAGCGAGGCGCGCTTTCAAGCCACCAGGGCCAAAGGCACTGCCCACATAGACATAATGTCCCGGGATGATATGCAGATCACCCAACTTTCCCACCTTGATCCTGCTTGGTTTCCGTGCACGCATCTGGAGCAAATAGGTTCCTTTGGCCGGTGTTAATGATTCATTTAACCCCATTCCCATAGGATAACCGTTTCTAGCCTGAAAAAGAGATTACGGGAATAAGAATGGTCATCGACCCGCGCTACTATCAAATCGGAATCCTTGGTCTGCTGCTGATCTACGGTCTTCTGGTTCTGGATCTTGAGATCCAGCCTGAGCAGGTTCTGTGGATTCTCATCACGGCACAACTGACACAATTCGGCTTCACCCGCTGGCTGCAGCTGCCAAAATTCGATCCAAGAAGCGCATTGATCTCCAGTCTCTCTCTGTGTCTGTTATTGAGAACGGACAGTCTGCTGCTGGCCTCACTTGCTGCCTTTGTTGCCATTGGAAGCAAGTTTCTAATCCGCTGGAACAACAAGCATGTTTTCAATCCGACCAATTTTGCACTGGTGATCTTGATTCTCTGCTTTGACTCTGCCTGGGTCTCCTCTGGACAATGGGGGCGAGATCTGCTTTTGGTTCTGCTCGTTGCCTGCCTCGGCATGATTGTGATCAGCCGTTCTCGCCGATCGGATATTACCCTGGCGTTCCTCGGATTCTACACCGTGCTGATCTTTGGCCGGGGAATGTGGCTGGGTGATCCACTCACAATTCCACTGCATCAATTACAAAATGGTGCTCTTCTGATCTTTGCCTTTTTCATGATCTCGGATCCGGTCACGACCCCAAACTCCCGAACCGGCCGAATCCTGTTTGCCGCTGTAGTATCATCCGTCGCTGGCTTTATCCAGTTTTCTCTCTATGAACCCAATGGTGTGCTCTACGCTCTGACCGTGAGCTGTCTGCTGACACCATTTATCGACCATTTTTTGCCAGGAGAAAAGTTTGCCTGGGAAAAACCGAATGCAGGCAACCCATTACCTGATCGACAAGGAGAATGTTATGAAAAAACACGCGCTACTGTTTAGCCTGATCACCCTCTTGTTTCTGTCTCAAGGAAGTCACAGTTTTTGTGGCTTCTATGTGGCAAAGGCCGACAGCAAACTGTTCAATCAGTCCTCCCGGGTGGTCATGACCCGCGACGGGGATCGAACCGTTCTGACTATGAGTAACGACTTCAAGGGTGATGTCAGGGATTTCGCCGTGGTTATCCCTGTACCTACGTTTCTCGAGCGGGAACAGATCCATATCACCAACAATGCCCTCCTAGATCATCTCGACAGTTATTCCGCACCCCGGCTGGTGGAATATTTCGATGAAGACCCCTGTATGCTGCGAATCATGAAAAGAGGAATGGTGGCCACGGCACCGATGGAAGATACAGAAATCCAGCGTCAAGCCGAGGCCCTCGGAGTCACCATCGAGGCATCTTATACGGTGGGCGAGTACGACATCCTGATCCTCTCGGCGAAGCAGAGTAATGGCCTGATCACTTGGCTGAAGCAGAACGGCTACCGGATCCCCGAGGGTGCCGAACCCGTGGTCAACAGTTATCTGAAACAGGATATGCGCTTCTTCGTTGCAAAGGTAAACCTGGAAGAACAGGCAAAGCTCGGCTTTTCCAACCTGCGTCCCATTCAGGTGGCCTTTGAAAGCCCCAAATTCATGCTACCGATCCGGTTAGGCATGATCAATGCAGAAGGTCCCCAAGAGCTTTTCATTTACACTCTGACACGTAAAGGCCGGGTAGAGACAACCAACTACCGCACTGTCAAAATTCCCACCGGTATGGAACTACCGGAGTTCATCAAGAATAATTTTGGCAATTTCTACCAGGACATGTTCAATACCCAGGTGGAAAAAGAAAATCGCCGTGCAGTTTTCCTCGAATACGCCTGGGACATGAACTGGTGTGATCCCTGTGCGGCGGATCCGCTTTCGGATCAAGAACTAAAAGAGCTGGGTGTCTTCTGGATCCCTGACCCGATGCTGCCAAATGACCCGCCGACAACCCGAAAAATCATGCCACAACCCAAAGAGGTCTTCATCACTCGGCTGCATGTACGTTATGACCAACAGCACTTTCCTGAGGATCTGTTCTTTCAGGAGACCGGTGATCGGCAAAACTTTCAGGCACGATATGTGATCCGGCATCCGTGGAAAGGAGAGACAAACTGCCCGGCCGCGGAAGAGTATCAGGAGAAAATCCTGCCACGGCGCCAGCAGGAGGAAATCAAAACTCTTGCTACACTAACTGGCTGGGATATCCATTCGATTCGCAAGAAAATACCTGGAATCAAACCGGTTGAAGAGGTTCCATGGTGGAAGAAACTCTGGGATGACTGATGCTCTGTTTAAACAGAAGTCAATTAGTCTCAATGGCAAACCTATGATGCATATTCACCCATCAAGGAGATTGAAGGGTGAATAACGTAACATAAGATATGTAAGCGTGTGAAATATCAGCGACTCATCAAAATTTCACCCGTTATTCACAGGCGCTAATCAATGCCATCCGTGGCAGATTGGAAGACACTGGTTTTTATTAAAAAAATACCGGTAGGGATAATGATATCGATTCAATGGTCATGATTAACCTGCGAGTCTCCCGGCCTTCTTGAATTTGCGTGAGATATAAAAGATCAAGACGTCCATGAAGAGTGCAACGATTAATACTGTTAACCAAAAGTCGCCGGAATAAGCTTCTCTGTAATAATACCACTCTTCGCCCATTATCAGGATTGCAGCTAATACCCAGTATGAAAAACTGGAGTAATCCTTGGCAACGACCCGTTTCCAATGAAATTTCAGACTACGGAAAGTCGAGCTCAGCCCTTTCAGTCTGGGCAACCAGCGGTTCGTTGACCGGCAATAACGCTGATAGTCTTCACCAAATTTATTGCCTAGAAAAAATTCTTCTGCGGCGACGATTGCCATATACGATGTGAGAAAAAAGGGAATGCCAAGGAGATAAACCCATGGGTTATTATGGATGATAAATAATCCAAACAAAATGAGAAGGTTTCCAACATAAAGAGGATTGCGGCAATGTGAAAAAATACCGTCGGTGACCAGATCATCTGCATATACTTTGTGATTTCGCCCACCGCGGACAATATATACGAGTCCAATGACAGCAACCCTGATTAACTGTCCGAGAATTGCTATACACCAACCAATTAAATCTGACCAGACACTCCAAAAACTACCTTCATGAACTGGGGCTGGTTTTAGTATAAGTAACAATGGAATCAGGATTACTGGAAACAGGGTATTGCGGTATTTAAATAAAAAATTTCCGTATTGTACGAATAGTAAAGGCTTGCGATCTGACATGTCGATTTATTTAACTGCAACGATGCCACTGAAATTATACCAGCGAAAGCATTCTTCTATATGATTAAATCCAGCATTTACCAGTAATTCACGATTTTCTTCCGGGTGATACGGGATCAGTACATTTTCCAAGGCCTCTCTTTTCTGGGAAATTTCAACTTCCGAATACCCCTGCCTTTTCTTCATTTCATAATAGTAATTAATAAATAATCGATTAAAAAAACTATCATTAATGGTAATTTTCTCGAAAATTATAAGGACACCATGATCTCGCAACCCGTCGTATATTTCCTGTAATACTTTTTCCCTGTAAAGTGGACGAACAAATTGTAGCGTGAGGATCATGACCACTACGGAAGCATTTTCTATGTTCAATACTCCATGGAGATCAGCCACATTTAATTCAAATTTTCTACCCGATCTACATGAATCAATCTTAATCTTGGCTTTTGACAACATCTCACGAGAGTTATCCAGACCAATAAATTGAACACCAGGATCAATCAATGGATCAAGATAATAAAGCGTTGTGCCTGTAGCGCAACCAAGATCAACCAGGTTTGAACCTGGCACTGCAAAATCAGCAGCGATTTCGCCTGTCATACGCTGCATTTCTTCATACAAGGGCACTGATCGGTTGACCATATCATCAAATACTTCCGCTACGTCTTGATCAAACCGGAAATCTGTTACGGGGGAACTTTCATTTGCAAATAACTGATCCCTGGGAAGTTCAAGATCCTCTTTCCTTTCCAAGGACCTTACCTTATTACTCGAGGTTGCTGTCATACCATCCGTTTCCAAGCTATTTCCACCGGTCTTCATGGTAGTCTAGAATTCTTAAAATAAACTTAAGATCACCAATTAGGGCATGAGTATCTATGGATACGCTATACTGGATATTGAAGCAGTTATTTCTATTTGAAATCGTTCCTAGCAGAAGAAGATCCAGAATGCCTGAATACCTGATTAAAGAGAAATTCAAACAACCTGTCAGCCCTGATGAGGTCCGACGTGATTGGCGGAGCCGGGGGTTTTCCTGTGGTGAATTCAGTGATCCGCCAGGGCGAGAATGGAACGATTTTGTACATAACTGTAACGAGCTCTTGACCGTTGTCAAAGGAAAACTTGAGCTGCATATGAATGATCAGATTTTTCACGTCAGTCCGGGCGACGAAGTCTTTATCCCAAAGGGAATAGTTCACTCCGTCCGCAACATTCATAACCGGACGACATACTGGTTGTATGGTTACGATTGATCCCGATCTTGCAATCACAAACCCCTGCCCACCTCCACGAATACTCGTTGTCTTGTTCACTGTTTTCACAGTTGAGACCAATATCGACATAATTAAGGCAACGGCAGACCTTTGCCCCGTCTTTCGCAGACTTCCCATCCCGAAGACACCTCTGTTCCTATGATAGGGATCATCCTCTTCTCCTGTCTGTCTTTGGTGAGAAGACTGATCTTTTCCATCATTTACAACAGGTTATTGATATTTTATCACTTTTAATATAGCTTTGATTGTGATTTCTTTCTCAATAAAGGTTCCGGCCAGGAAAACACACAAAATGGTACGCTTGTTCTCCTTTTTTTTGTTGCTGGTTTTTGCCAGCCTATCTTGTGCAAATCCGGTCGAAGACCACCCACTGTGGACTGCTACCGTGTTTTTCGAAAATGATCTGTTTGCAGACACCGATCAAAATTACACCAATGGTGTCAAAGTGAGTCTGGCTTCTCCCGATCTGAAACAATTCGGGGATGCTGATCGTTTTGGCAGCTGGATCAGTCTCTGGGATGACCTGATTCCCTTTATCTACGAAGGTGAAGGGACTGAGAACGTCCAGAAAAGCGTGGTTATCTCCTTAGGGCAGAAAATTTTCACCCCGCAGGATATTCAGGAAACCAGACTGATCCCGAATGATCGCCCTTATGCCGGATGGCTGTATATTGGTACGGCCTTCCATACCAAAACCCCAAACCGTCTGGATTCCGTCGAATTACAGCTTGGCATGGTTGGCCCTGCATCATTGGCGGAAGAGGCCCAGAACTTTGTACATAGGCTTCGTGGGTTCAAAACCGCAAAGGGCTGGGATAACCAGCTTAACAACGAACCTGCCTTTGCCATTATCTACGAACAGAAACGACGCTTCAGGCCACCTGATTTCTACGACCACTGGGGGGTTGATCTGATCGGCCATGCAGGGTTTGCACTAGGAACAGTCTATACCTATGGAAATATCGGTGCCGAAGCCAGAATCGGTTGGAATATCCCGGCTGATTTCGGCACATCCCTTATCAAGCCCGGTGGCGACACCAATGCACCGGTGGACAGCAGCGATCCTCGCCTCTCCACGCAAAACAATTTCAGTTTCCATGTTTTTGCTGCTGTGACTGGAAGAATAGTTGGACGGGATATTTTTTTGGATGGCAACACCTTTTCGAGCAGTCATTCCATTGATAAAAAGAATCTGGTTGGGGATCTCATCGCAGGTGCCAGTGTCATCTTCGGTGAAATAAAATTGTCCTATGCTCAAGTCTTCCGTACCAGGGAGTTCTTCGGGCAGAAGAAAAGCCACAATTTCGGTTCGATCAGTCTCTCATTCAGTTTCTAGATAAAGAACGATGAAATTCAAGACGCAACCCCTCCTGTCAAGCATTGCCACTCTGGTTCTTGCAGGTTGCAGTGGTACAACAGCACCGATCGTGGAAGGCAGTTATGAACCAGAACCGGTTTATGTGGAATCTCCAGAGATGATAGCGGAACAAGACAAGACATTACCTGATCCGGGGCAGGAGGCCATCCATTTTGCGCAACAGTTTATCGGCATCCCTTACCGCTACGGCGGCAGCAATCCCTCAGGCTTTGATTGCAGTGGACTGGTTCAGTACACCTACAGAAATCTTGGTATCAGGGTACCAAGAACAGCCGCAGAGCAATACAGAATTGCCCGCCCCGTGTCCCGAGCAGAACTCAGACCAGGAGACGTGATCTTCTTCCGACTGCACTGGCATGGTGTATCTCATGTAGGACTCTATGCCGGAAACGGAAAATTTATCCACGCCCCCTCGACCGGGAAACACGTCACCTATTCCGATCTTAACGACCCGTATTGGAGCAAGCGAATCGTCAAGGTTGGTCGCTTTTATTGATGTGATTTTTCGCCCGATTTCTTGACAAACATCCAGGCCATATAACCAATAATGATAATCGTCGAGAAAACCACTATCATAGACAAGAGTCCAACCGGATTGCCAAATAAAAGATCCAACCAGAGTTTCATAATCAGCCTTCTCCTTATGAATGGATGCCAATACAGCTTATTCTCTGATCGATTCAGTGGGAATGATCCAGATCAAAAAAAACGTGATCAGATTCTCCTGGATAGCAGTTCATTCGCGAAAGTCCAAACTCAATCAAACCCCCGTCAACAGTTCAAATGTTGACTCTCACTTCTTTTACACCTCCCGGTAAACGTCTCCGGATGCAGGTTATCATGGAATAACACTCCCCGACAGCCAGCTTGTTTTCCATCCTGTTTCCTTGAAGATTACTCCCTATTGTGGTTTCTTATCAAGAAAGAACATTAGGGTTCCTGTACTCGAGGGAAGTTCGAAAATGATTTTAATCCGTTTCTGGCAATACGTTCTGTTTTCTTTTCTGGTTTCTATTACTGTCGGATGTAGTGCCGATCGTCCAATTGAGGACTACAACAAAGCAAGACATTTATTCTGGTCAGAACTCTATTCGGAAGGAGGTGAAACGCTCTATTGTGGGCAACAGTTCGGCCCACACCACCCACGCTCGATCAACATCGAACACGTACTGCCTATGGGCTGGGTCATGCGGGAACTGAAATGCGGTGATCGCAAAAGCTGTCGCCGCAACAGTCTGCGTTTTAATCTCATCGAGGCCGATTTGCATAACCTGTATCCTGCCCGCAAGAAGATCAACCGCAACAGAAGTAGTTACGCTTTTGGCATCATCAAAGGTGAGCGCCGGGAATATGGCCAGTGTGATGTGGAGATCGATCGAAAGAAACGTCGGGTGGAGCCACGGGAAGAAGTACGGGGAGATATCGCCCGGGCAGTTTTATATATGAGCGATCGCTATGGTATCAAACTCTTCAAACGGCAACGCAAACTGCTGGAAGAATGGCATCGGGACGATCCACCGGATGCTGAAGAGCAACGCCGCAATGACATTATCGAGAGGCTTCAGGGGAACCGGAACCCCTATATCGATGAGTAATGTCTGAAATGGCATCAGGTTGGAACAGTCGCTCACCCTTTATCGTGAAATCGCGGATAATCGCCTGACCTTTTACGCCGGTTATGAAGTCTATATATTTTTTTGCCAACACATGATTCACATGAGGGTGCCGTTCCGGATTGATCGCAATCACGTGATAGGGGTTGAATAATACCGGATCACCTTCATAGACGATTACAAGATCCAGTGTATCCCGATAGGCCAGCCAGGTTCCCCGATCCGTTAGGGTATAGGCCTGCTTGTCATTCGCGATTTTTAACACCGCACCCATACCTTGCCCTACAGATAAATACCAGTTCCCCTCCGGCTCTACCCCGGCGTACTTCCATAATACCTTTTCTTTTTTATGAGTGCCGGAATCATCCCCTCGCGAGATGAAGACTGCATTTTTTTGAGCAATCTTTCGCATCACATCAGAAAGCCCCCCCGTGCCTTTTACTCCGGCGGGGTCATCAGCAGGACCGATCAGGACAAAATCATTATGCATGACGGGATGACGATCGACACCGTACCCCTCGGCGACAAACGTTTCCTCTGCAGCCGGTGCGTGTACCAGAATCAGATCAACATCCCCGTTTCTGCCCAGCCGCAGGGCTTTTCCCGTCCCAACGGCTATCACGTCAATTTTCACCTTGTTTTGTTCTTCAAACACTGGGTTGAGTACAGCCAGGAGACCCGAGTTATCGGTACTTGTCGTGGTTGCCATCCGTAATCGTTGTTCCGCATGAACAGACGGAGCCAGCATTGGCCACAATAAAAAAAAGAGTATGAGTTTTTTAACTGAACAGGCTTTCATGTTTTTCCTCATAGGCCGGTGTTTTCCTAGAATTCTATTTGTGCACGCAAAGCAACGGCTGCTGGCTCATCCCCGGCATGAGGACCGCCCTCCACATCCAGTACCTTGATGTAGTTGGCCATGAAGCGCAGATTGGGATGGGTATACCAGTTGAGCCCCAACGTCAGATTCTGTTCCCTGCCGCCGAGGACGTCTTGATCGGTCAGATCAAGACTGCTGAAGCGCAGTGCAATCTGCCAGGCTCCCCACCCATCTCGACCCAAAATCCGTTTGGGTGTTATTTTCCCCAGTGTACCCTTGGCCGGCTTATAATGTAGCGATTCGCCTGTAAGAAACCACGAGCCCTCGACGTAATAACCTGCAAATACCGGATCGGGCTGATTGGCAATCGCACGATCAACGGCTGCTCTCGTGTATTCGCCCTGAATCGCAAAGGGCCCGTGAGACCAAAACAGCTCAACGTTATAGCGATAAAGCGAATCGGCATCAATATCACCGGTATCCACCAGTCTGAGATTGGTGATATGAGATTCGGGACGTTCCCTGAAACGGAGTGTCCTGTTTTCATCCAACTGCCGGTAAGAAAGGCTTAACCCAAGATGTAATACCTGCCAATCTTTTTCATAAACAGGAGCGTAGGTCATTCGTCCGGTGATTGCGTAACTCTGATCAAGCTCATCACCGGGCGTATCAATCCCTTGGGCAAAAATTCCAGCTTTAGCCCTCCAGTGCTTGCCAGACAGACCATAGGCGATGCCGAGACTCCGTCCTGGAGTGAAAAGATGTGGCAAACCCCGCTCTATGAACGAAACATATTTTGAACTGGTCATGTTTTGCAGACTGAAAGGCTCTTTGAAATGTCCCAAGGTGATCTGCCCGGCAGGTAAACCGATGTACTGAAGGTACGCATCATTGATACCCGCCTTCCCCGATCCTGTGAAGTCATATTGCAGCTTGTAATTCCAGACCTGCCATAGCGTTCCCTGCATGAACAGTCTCGCCCTGCGCATTTCCACACCACTCCCCAAAGGTTCTGTATCGTCGTCGTAGATCGCACCATCGGCCATGATCCGGCCTCCTATACGGACTTTGGAGTCCCTTTCCGAGGGGCTCATTTCTAACTTGCCTCTGGAGATCATGATTGCATCCCCTCCTGGCTGCTCCGGTAGTTTCGACCGCGTTTGCGGGCTTGACGATTCTGTTTCCTGAGCGGGTTTTATCAACTTGACAATGGCCATGTACTTTTCATCAGAGAGCGTCCCGTCGGCATGGAGCACTTCAAGAAGCTTGAGCAAGGCCGCTTCGGATGCATGCACCGGCGGTGAAATCTGCATCATCAGTAGCAATCCCACCTTCACAAACTGAGTCGCGCGTTTTGCCATCCTGGTTCCCCAAACCATTATATGTAATTATATTCATATTTTTAACAAAGAGATTTACGATCTTATCGCGCTTATACTGAAAGTAAATATGATATTAATTTCATAATAATGGATATTAAACTCTCATTGCACTGGACGATCCGATACACAGAGGAAGAATCCGTCGATCCACTTCTGTTCCGCTTGCTGTCATCGATCCAGGCGGACGGATCACTTAAAAAGGCCGCAGAAAAGAGCGGCGTCTCTTACCGTCATGCCTGGGGACTGTTGATGAAATGGGAAAAACGACTCGGGCGGCCCCTTGTCGCCATGCAACAAGGCCGAGGCGCCAGTTTGACCTTGCTTGGAAAAAAACTGCTCGATGCAGATCAGCAACTCCAGGCGGAACTGTCACCGGAGCTGGACAGGTATGCCCACCGTTTCAAACACGAACTTGGATCCGTCCTGAACTGTGATCAGCCTCCTTCTTTGACTATTTCGGCAAGCCATTGTCTGTCGCTAGGGCCCCTTCGTGACCTGGCGAATCAACAAGGCGGTTGCCGAATTGACCTGAAAGTTCAGGGCAGCTTGACAAGTTTACAGGCGCTGGCTGCAGGAGACTGCGACATTGCCGGTTTTCACATTCCAGAGGGCGATCTCGGTAACAAGCTGAAATCAAACTACCTTGTATTTCTTGATCCGGAAAAGCATCTGATTTTCTCCCTGGTGAGACGGAGCCAGGGTTTGATGGTCCAACGGGGAAACCCGAAAAGTATCCGATCCATCCAGTCACTTACTGATGACAACCACCGTTTTATCAACCGCCAACAAGGCTCTGGTACACGGCTGCTTCTGGATCAGCTCTTGAAACAGAAAAAAATTGAACCCAATCAAATCAATGGTTATGAAAACGAAGAGTTTACTCACATGGCGGTAGCCGCAATGATCGCCAGTGGTGCCGCCGACGCAGGTTTCGGCATCGCAGCGATAGCAGAACAATTTCAACTCGACTTCATTCCTGAAGTGTGGGAGCACTACTGCCTAGCCCTGCCCGTCAAACTGATCGAGGATGTACGGATCGTACAAATGTTAGGTCTATTGAACAGCCCGGTGCTCAAACAAAAACTGGCACAACTGCCGGGGTATGACCCGGGCTACACGGGTATGCGTATCGACTTTCAAACCCTCTTTCCCAAATAACTGGCATTGACTCAGAGTATCAACAAACTTAGTCGATGGCCTCTAAACCAAAAGCGGCTCCGTTCAGTCTCAATTCAGGGAAAGCCGGTATAATCAGTAGCACATGATTGGACTTGGTTGGTGTCAGGCAGTTGAACACCGACCCCAAATTACTTCGCCTCCTGTTGTGGTTACAAGGGAAGCCAGCCTCCTTGAAGGGAGGGAGTGTTGGCCTTCCCGTTCTTTTTATCACTCACTCTCCAGCAGTTTTCTCATCTCTTCAAGTTTCTGTTTTTCTTTGTCAGTAACCGTTGGATAATCCACCTTCAATGCCTCCAACGTATCGACGATAATCCTGGCTACCTGCACACGCATCCATTTTTTGTTGTCTGCCGGAATGGCGAACCATGGCGCCCAAGGTTTCGATGTCTGGTTGAGCGCATCTTCATAGGCTTGCATATAGGCATCCCAAAAGCCTCTCTCGCGTACGTCCGATGCGGAAAACTTCCAATGCTTTTCTGGCTCCTCGATACGGGAAAGAAAGCGCCGTTTTTGTTCTTCTCTCGATACATTCAGCCAGAATTTGAGAATGATTGTGCCGTTACGCGCCAAATGTTTTTCATGATCACGGATGGATTCATAGCGCTGTTTCCAAATGGCTTCATGATCCACACAATCCGGTAGCTTCTGATTATCCAGATATTCTGGATGCACACGGACGACAAGAACCTCTTCATAATAACTGCGATTGAAGATCCCGAACCGCCCCCTTTCCGGTAATCGCTTCGCGGTGCGCCATAGGAAGTCGTGATCGAGTTCCAATGCGCTGGGCTGTTTGAAGGAGAATACTTGGCATCCTGCAGGATTGACTCCGCGCATCACCGCCCGAATAGTGCTGTCTTTCCCTGCCGCATCCATGGCCTGAAAGACCAGCAGCAATGCATGACGATCGTGAGCGTAAAACTTGCGCTGCAGATCATCCAGGTTCTTCGTCAATTTCTTCAACTGTTTTTTCAATTCCTTGTCGGAGCCAGGATCGCCCGGTGGATGGGTGGGCACATCGGCAACACGAAAAGAGTGATCAAAAGGAACGGTAAACTCATTCTCAACGGGTATAAACATAATCTGATCTCGATGGATTGTGACTGCTATAATTCTACCCCACTTATCTTCCGACTTTTCCATGAACAAGGTAGCCGCTGAATACAAAGCGTTTCTCGAAAAGGTCAATGCCTTAATCGCGAAACAGAGACAGCAGGGAATACAACCAACACCAGAACAGGCCCGCACGGCGTTGGATGCCATTGGGCAGCTGTCGTTGCCCAAAGTCGGTGTCTCCCGGATTACAGACTCCTCACTCAGGCTCATCGACCGCGAAATTCCGATACGCATTTATGATTATGATCCTGAGTCCACCGCGACAAAGCCGGTGCTCGTCTTTTTCCATGGTGGCGGCCATATGTGTGGCAGTATTGAGCTTTATGATGGCATCAGCCGACGTCTCGCCCAATCCAGCGGGCATCGGGTGGTCTCGGTAGAGTACAGGCTGGCGCCTGAGCATCCTTACCCATGCGGACTGGAGGACTGTCTTGCTGTTGTCGACCACCTTTCCGACGTATTGGAAGATGTCCAGGCTGATCAGGAAAATCTGATCCTCGCTGGTGATAGCGCCGGTGGCGCACTGGCCGTAACCGTGGCCTGGCAACGCGCCTATCGTATCTCCAGCCTGATCCTGATCTATCCAAGCCTCGACTATACCTTCAGCACTCCATCTTACGAGCGATTCGCGTCTGGTTATCTGCTCGAGACGGAAAAGATCCGCTGGTACTTCGATCAATACTTTCAGCACAATGAAAATCGGAAAACAGCCAGCCCACTGTTCTTCCCCGATCTCGATCGAATGCCTCGAACCCTCATCATTGCCGCTGAGCTTGATCCACTCGTGGATGATGGAAAAATGTTCTGTAATCAACTGAAACGGGCTGACGTGGCGTGTGAATACCATCAAGGTGCGGGACTGATCCATTGCTTTCTCAATCTTGAAGTACTCAACCCGCCTGTGATTCAACAAACCTATGAAATCATTGCAAACTTTCTGAAAAAATCATGACAGTTTCAATTCTCACAGCAGAAGAAGCCGTTGCCCAAATCCCTGACGGGGCCAGTGTCCTCTTTGGCGGCTTTGTCGCCTGTGTGGTGCCTGAGGAACTAGAGTTTGCCCTGGGCAAGCGCTTCCTGACGACGGGTTCTCCCCGTAATCTGACGGTCATTTATGCTGCGGGTCAGGGTGATGGCAAGGCACGAGCTCTCAACCAGATCGCCCATGAAGGGCTGGTCAAACGGGTCATCGGCGGACACTGGGGATTAGTCCCGAAACTGCAAAGGCTAGCTGTTGAAAACCGAATCGAGGCCTATAACCTTCCACAAGGGATCATTTCGCACTTATGCCGGGATATTTCTGCTGGAAAGCCAGGCACCCTCTCAAAAATTGGGCTCAGAACGTTTGTTGATCCACGCATGGGAGGCGGACGCATCAACGATATCACGAGAGAAGAACTCATCGAAGTGATGGAACTCAATGGTGAAGAGTACCTTTTCTACAAAAAGTTTTCCGTGGACTTTGCGCTCCTGCGAGGAACCACAGCCGATGAAAACGGCAATATCACCATGGAAGACGAAGCGCTGACCATCTGTAATCAAGTTGCCGCAGCGGCCTGCCATAACAGCGGTGGGCGAGTGATCGTACAGGTGAAGCAGATAGTCGAGCGTGGCACAATCCATCCGCAGATGGTCAAAATTCCCGGGATCTATGTGGATGCAGTCGTACTCTGTACCGATGAGAAATTCCACATGCAGACCTACGACCACTATTCCGATCCAAGAAAAGTCCAGCAACGGAAGAAGTGTGAACCAGAGATAAAAGAAAAACCGCCTTCAGAACTGGATGCCAAGTGGATCATCGCCCGTCGTGCAGCTCTCGAAATGAGAAAAGATACCGTCGTGAATTTTGGCATCGGCACTCCGGAATACGTTGCTAAAGTTGCACTGATTGAGGGCTTCGAAAATTTCTATACCGCCACTGTCGAGGCGGGTGCCATCGGTGGTACTCCGGCCGGTGGCCTCAGTTTCGGTACTGCAATCTATCCTCAGGCCATTGTCAGTCAGGACTATCAATTCGATTTCTACGATGGCGGCGGGCTGGATCAAGCCTTTCTTGGACTTGCGCAGGCCGATCGTCAAGGTCACATCAATGTCTCCAAATTTGGTTCCAGGATCGCAGGCTGTGGCGGTTTCATCAATATCAGCCAGTCGGCGAAGGAGGTAATATTCTGCGGTACGTTCACGGCCCAAGGGCTTGATGTCAGCGTGGCTGACGGTAGGCTTCTGATCCGACAGGAGGGCCGGGAAAAAAAATTTCTTCGTCACGTAGAACAGATCACCTTCAATGGCACCTATGCCTGGGAGCAAGGAAAGCGTGTGGTTTATGTCACCGAACGAGCTGTATTCACCCTGGGTAGTGAGGGGCTGATTCTTTCCGAGATCGCCCCTGGAATCGACCTGAAAAAAGACATTTTAGACCAGATGAATTTCCAACCGGAAATCTCTTCCTCCTTGAAAAAAATGGATCAAAACATATTCAGCAATAAACACCTGGCGCTGGGCAGTTCCTGACCGGAACCGCCCATAATCCAGCCTGATTATTTAATCACACGCCAGTTGATCCGTTGCAATTCCTGGGCGGTGGATGGCAATGCCCTATCCTTGCCCACATAGATCTCCATACTGCCTTTACCTGCAGGAAACCAGGGTACAGGTGCACCGGGTATGCCATGACCAGGAAGGTTCTTACTCCGATCTTCGGCCTTCATGGTGGAATCCGCGACAAAATCATGTACCGGAACACCATCGAACAAGTTCATTACGTACAATCGTCCGGTTCCGCTTCCACAACCCAGTGCGGAACTCGCGGGTGTGACCGTGGTGAAGAAGAGCTGATGATCAAAAATCAGTGGCTGCGAAAGTGCTTTCTCTCCCGGATAAGACAGTGACAACTGCCAGCCTCCATAATTATTGATCAGATCATTCATGGCCTGGTCAGGATCAGGCCCTTGACCAATCTCATTGCTATCGATGTTATACAGATCGGCGACGGTTTTCGTAGTCCAACCTATAGGCGCACCGGTAGCCACGTTCGGATCCCTGATCATGAAGAACTTGTTTTCCACCACGGTTGAGAGTGGCTTCGCACGCCAGCCTGACCCGATGGCAACCGTATAATAATAATTACCTGCTTTCTCGATCAACGCGACCGCAGGTGGATAGTAGAAACGACGGTTGCCCGCAGGAGAACTGTCTGACAACACAGCAAGACGGGTGACCGTCGCTGAGGGTGTTCCAGAGCCAAAAGCGGCCTCATCAAGATCGATTCGCCAGATCTGACCTCCCATGTCACCAAAATAGAGACGATCAGCCAGTTGGTTATCATTCGAATCGATTACAGTGACATCCGATGGGATGCTGTATTTCATCTCTGCAACAATCGTTGCACCAGGTGCAGACGAATTCTGTGCCGACCAGAGCAGTTCACCGGTTTCCACATCAACCATATAAATGGCATTACCCTTGTCATCCACGGTGCGTACTGTATGGCTATCTTGATCCGTATCATAACCTCCACCGAAGATCAGGACTGAGCGGTATCCTTTGGCGTTGGTCCAAGGAACGCGAGTGACAACCATGCGTGACCAGGTTTGTCCCAGTACCTTGAACTTACCAGTTCCACCATCGATACGCCATTGCAAATCCGGCTTCCGTCCGGCCTGCAGATCGGTGACATCCAGCGCATAATAATGATCACCTCCACGACGCATACCGAAATAGAGATAGACCTTTTCACCTGAATCGATGATATGGTTACCATTTGTATCATCATGCCAATAGGACAGTGAGCCATCGAGACCATACAAATGATTGCTACCGGTGGCTCCGGCATTTGCTTTGTGATCCTTGATCTGAGGCAACAGTGCCTGAGGAATGAAGGCGAAAATTTCATTCCCACCTGAAACATTGTCGGTCACATCGACCGCATGCAGCAACCCCTGATTAGTCATGGTGAACATGACATCTTTTCCTGGAAAAGATAAGACCAAAGGTTTGCTGTGCAGCGCATCTGACATACCTGATTTATCGAGCCAGCTGATTATGGCATCCTTACTGGCATGATCCGATACCGCAAACAATGCCGGACTGAGGGATGAGTCGCCAACGTTCAGTTTCGTTAAGGAAGAATCAGCAGGAGGAGTGGTACCTGTATAGGTATAAATCGTACGCCCCCCAGATAGCAATTTTTCCGAAACACCTCCAGCATTGACACTATTTCCATCAGGAATCAAGGTCCAGAAGCTTCTCGCAGTAGGTTTGAATACCGACTTGGAACCGGTTTCTTCAACCGCGAGATCGCCATCCAGATCACGCAGCCCTTGTGGGCTGGCAAAGTACCCTTTTGTATTTCCAGGCCACGATCGTTTGTTCAGCGGCTTGAACAGGTTCAGGAATACCCGGGGGCTAGACGACACTGTACTCGCCTGTGTAGTGGTGGAGAGCCCAGTAAAGGTTTCCGCCTCTACAGTCACGGAGCTGATGATGTTGGAAAGTACTGTTGTCAAACTGGCAACATTACTCGCCTCGTAGTACTGACCACCACCCGCAGTTGCCAGCATCTGCAAAAAACTTTTTCCTGTAGGATCGGCATTAAAACCTATGGTATAGGTATTGACCCGGCTTCCTGGAATCCCTGGGATCTGATCATTATTGGCAAGAAAATTGACCAGTTCAGGACCACATTTGCCGTGAGGGATACCAGGAATATCTGTACAACTTTTTCCGATTAAAGATTCAATGCCGGGAATATTTTCACTCTTTGTCGGTTTGCCATCAGAAAGCAGGACGATGATATTGCGGCTGCAACTGCTGATCGGACTTTTGTAGATCGCTCCCAAGGGACCGGATTGCCAATAATCATAGGTGCATTTGTGTCTCGTTACAGGATTATTGACCAAGGCAACTGGACAATGACAGCTCGTGACAGTATTCCCTTCCGCATTTATGCTCGTCGTGCAGGTATTGGGTACCGGACAACTCCAGTAATTGACCGTTTCATCAGCACAGGAGCGCACATTGACATGGCCGGGGTCCGAAATAGAGTAGGGGTCATATCCCGTACTCTGGGTATTGTAACCGTTATGACACCAGCTCTGATAAATCGGATTACAACTATACCGGGTGGTATGCACATTCAGGTACCTGGCAAAAGACTTGGTTGTCGGGACCGATGGATGATAGGGGGGATGACTTGTTGCTGCCAATGCAGTCGGTGAAGGATCATACGCCATCGGATTGGGTGACCAGTTATTTCCTGACTGATAATCTTGGGCAGCTGCATTCCAGATTTTTGGGGCTCTCAGTTTCCATACAGGATCGCCACGGAAATAATTGGCTGCATCCAGCAACGCCGGTACCATCTTGGTCTCATAACTCGGGTTGACCCAGCTGTCATTCTCTATGATATGCGGGATGATTTCATAAACCTTGAAATCACCTGCCGGGATAGTGTTGTCTATCGCATGTGCATCATCACCGATAGGGGAAATTGGCCACTGAATACCCGTGATATAACGGTTGAACCAGGAGACGCCTACATTGAGTCCCGCCTTGTTTTTGTTCGCTACCAAAACATCTTTCAGTGCCTTCAGCAAAATACCATAACGTGAATCCGGCCCTTCGAGTGAGGTAGCGGGCGTCCCGTCCGGTCTAAGCCCCATACTGCCTGAAATATCGAAAACAAAGAGAACATTGACTGGCGGATCATTCAATAACGCTCCACTGTAAATATCAAGGTCGTCAGCAGTAGCTGGTCGACTGGAAGCCAGCACCATCAGCAGGAATGTGAATGTAAATGTGAAAAATGATTTTTTCATGCAATGACTCCTTTCACTGACACATGTTTTTTCATGTCGCCTTATGCAACCCTGGGGCAATTGTGCAATCCCTTCTCGAGGGTTGACCATTATCATGGGTATGAATGGTAGAGACCAACCGACGAAAGGTAGTTTTACTACTGTAACTCATTGTATTGGTAACAGTTTTTAACTTTTTTTGCACATTATGCCAGCAGCATCTCAGGTATTATTCAAGCGACGCCCTACCCATCGATGTGGCAAGATGCCAATTTACAGAAGAAAAGAGGCCAATATATAGTACTTACTGCGATTGAAGTCGATCGACATAATGATCATCACAGAAGTCCCGAACTTTCAGATCAGCTGCTATATCTGTTGGTTAAGGAACATAGCACTCGCATGCAGACTACTTTGGATCAGCTCCCCCGTTATAAAACAAAAGAGACGCAATCAGCCATGATTGTCTTTGATAAAAAGTACCTTTACTTAAAGGTATCGGCAGCAAAAAGTACTTCTTGAATCATGCAAGTTGAAAGGCTATCGAATGGTCATAGATTTCAATACTCGCCAGTCATCGGTTTCAATTTGAACATACCAGTTACCTTTGACCAGTTTGGGAAGAGAAGCTTCATACAAGCTGTCATTGATATGCTTCAGGGTTAC